>NZ_PIGD01000001.1:0-623222 GCF_003050085.1 Vibrio sp. 10N.286.48.B8
ACATGATCGCAGCTAAGCTGTAATCACTCTTACCAATTACAAATAGGGGAACGTTCAGTTCCCCTACTTTTATCAATTTTGTTTTTCTTAATTTTTATTCGGAAGTTCTTATGAATCGCAAACATCTAGCTAACGCTATTCGTGCTCTAAGCATGGACGGCGTACAACAAGCAAACTCTGGTCACCCAGGCGCACCTATGGGTATGGCTGACATCGCTGAAGTACTTTGGCGTTCTCACCTAAACCACAACCCAGCAAACCCAGAGTGGGCAGACCGCGACCGTTTTATCCTGTCTAACGGCCACGGCTCTATGCTGATTTACTCTCTGCTTCACCTTGCAGGTTACGAGCTTTCAATTGAAGATCTTAAGAACTTCCGCCAACTGCACTCTAAGACTCCAGGTCACCCAGAGTACGGTTACGCACCAGGTATCGAAACAACGACTGGTCCTCTAGGTCAAGGCATCACTAACGCTGTTGGTATGGCTATGGCAGAGAAAGCGCTAGCGGCACAGTTCAACAAAGAAGGCCACGACATCGTAGACCACTACACTTATGCATTCATGGGTGATGGCTGTCTGATGGAAGGTATCTCTCACGAAGCATGTTCTCTAGCGGGTACGCTAGGTCTTGGTAAGCTAGTTGCTTTCTGGGATGACAACGGTATCTCTATCGATGGTGAAGTGGAAGGTTGGTTCTCTGACGATACACCTAAGCGTTTCGAAGCTTACGGCTGGCACGTAATCCCATCAGTAGATGGCCACGACTCTGACGTTATCAACGCAGCGATTGAAGCAGCTAAAGCAGACCCTCGCCCTACTCTAATCTGTACTAAAACAGTGATTGGCTTTGGTTCTCCAAACAAAGCAGGTACGCACGACTGTCACGGTGCACCATTAGGCGCTGAAGAAATTGCAGCAACACGTAAAGAATTAGGTTGGGAGCACGGTCCTTTTGAAATTCCGTCGGAAGTTTACTCAGAGTGGGATGCGAAAGAAGCAGGCGCAGCTAAGGAAGCAGCGTGGAACGAGAAACTTGCAGCTTATGAAGCAGCATACCCTGAGCTGGCAGCTGAATTCAAACGCCGCGTAAACGGTGATCTTCCTGCTGAATGGGAAGAGAAAGCAAACGCAATCATTGCTGACCTACAAGCTAACCCAGCAAACATCGCTTCACGTAAAGCGTCTCAAAATGCTTTAGAAGCATTCGGTGCTATGCTACCAGAATTCATGGGTGGCTCTGCTGACCTTGCGCCTTCTAACCTGACTATGTGGTCTGGTTCTAAGTCTCTTGAAGCAAACGACTTCTCTGGTAACTACATCCACTACGGTGTACGTGAATTCGGTATGACGGCGATCATGAACGGTATCGCTCTGCACGGTGGTTTCGTACCATACGGCGCAACCTTCCTAATGTTCATGGAATACGCTCGTAACGCTATGCGTATGGCTGCTCTGATGAAAACTCAGAACATCCAAGTTTACACACACGATTCTATCGGCCTAGGCGAAGATGGTCCAACTCACCAACCAGTTGAGCAGATCGCTTCTCTACGTCTAACGCCAAACATGAGCACGTGGCGTCCATGTGACCAAGTTGAGTCTGCTGTTGCTTGGAAACTAGCAATCGAGCGTAAAGATGGTCCTTCTGCACTTATCTTCTCTCGTCAAAACCTTGCACAGCAAGATCGTGACGCTGAGCAAGTAGCTAATATCGCTAAGGGTGGTTACATCCTGAAAGATTGTGAAGGCAAACCTGAGCTTATCCTTATCGCAACAGGTTCTGAAGTTGAACTAGCGGTTAACGCTGCTGCTGAACTAACGGCTGAAGGTAAGAAAGTACGCGTAGTATCTATGCCTGCAACTGACGCATTTGACAAGCAAGACGCGCAGTACCGTGAGTCTGTACTTCCATCTGACGTAACTGCTCGTATCGCTGTAGAAGCTGGCATCGCTGACTTCTGGTACAAATACGTTGGTTTCGGTGGCAAGATCATCGGTATGACAACGTTCGGCGAATCTGCACCAGCAGGTGAGCTATTCAATATGTTCGGTTTCACTACTGAAAACGTAGTAAACACAGCGAAAGAGCTTCTAGCTTAATCTTGAATACAGTGTCTCGCCCTCAAATGGGTTGATGCATACAGAAAGCCCCGCATGAAAATGCGGGGCTTTTTTGTATCTTTGCGCCTTTAGCCGCTAAAACGTAAACCGCGCCCCCACTCGAATCGTATTCTGCTTTAGGTTTTTGCTATAAGTATGGTCATATCCAGCATCGACAGCGAGCCAAGAAAGAATATCAACTGAACTCACAATCCCGAAATTATTTAGACCATGTTGATGGGTATCTGAATAGCGATAAAAAGGTTGCAGTGACCAACGATCATTGAGTGAAACGACCGCCCCCGCCTCACCAATAAAACCCTCATCGTAATTTTTAATGGTCTCTCGATCACACGGTTCCCAAATGGTGTCATTACGGCACGACGAACGTCTCTGCGGCATAACCCAATTCACCCCGCCAGAAGCGTAAAGCTCAACCTGCGAAGTAATAGGATGATACCAACCCAACTGAACAGAAAAATCAGACAGTGTCGTCGAAGAGCGTGTCGTCGCAGACGAATCAAAACCTAAGAATACAGCATCGTTTAAAGCATAGTTTCCACCGAAATAACCACCGTAAAGCTGCTTACTTCCTGAATTATTGTAGGCGCCATCAAAGTAATCTTGAAAACCATCATCACTCACTCGCGTATTCTGATAGCCCGTATAAAGGTAATTGGATCCTTTTGACGCCAAACAAGGGACGCTCATAAAACTCAAGCAAATGATAGTAACAATAAGGGGGCGCATACTGATGCTCTAACTTTGAAGTGGAATACAGGAAGTGTAACTCAATCACAATTGAACGGTGTTTTATTTTTGTTTCAAATTTTTACAAATAGACATTCCCACTTCCTTGTTATGCAAACCAACACCATCTGTGCATACGCTTGGCTTCTTACATTTACTTAAAGAACTTAAAAGTACCGCAATATAGGATCGGATAGAGTAATTAATCAACAATGGTAACGACATGCTTAGAAGACTATTCACTACATTTACAATAATGCTTTCCTGTAGCAGCGCCAATGCAGCTTTTTTCGAAAAAGAACTTTATACGCCTTTAGCTGAAGCTTATTCTTCTGATAAATCGATAGACAAATTCTTCTCATTGACGTGTAATCCGTGTTGGAACATGTCTACACTGTTCGAAAAAAATAGTCGACTAAAAGAGCTAGAAATCAACCTTATCCACGCGGTTTTTGATGATCTGACTGAAACTTCGGCAAGGCTTTACTATACAGCTAAAGTGCAAGTCGACCCGGTTCCGCATGCTTTGCTTTACGAACTATTTGCGATCGTACAATCAACTGGTGAACTGAGGCTTTCGGATGCTGATTTATTATTTTCTGATTTTAAATTGCTCAATACACAGCAGTTGTCAGAAGATCAACTCGTTGAAGTCGAATCAATGATCCACGACTCTATAAATCTAACAGAGACCGCCCGAATCTCGGCAATTCCCGCATTTGTCGTCAATGGCAAATTCAGCGTAAATTTATCGAACCATCGTTCTATTGATCAGTTTATTGACACACTTAACCGTCTAAAAGACGCATAACGTATAGGGTTCTTAGGAGGAAGTACACTTCCTCCTAGCAGCAAGACTACCCTCTACGAATCACGAGTGTGACTTTTCCTCCAACGTTACTGTTTGAAAGCAAAACAATCCCATCTAAAACCTTCGTCAACTCAGATATGAGTATTAATCCAATACCATATCCTTGCTGTGATTTAATTTCCCCTAGCGTCCCCGCATTGAACGCGCTGATGATTTTCTCTTCTATGCCACAACCATCATCGCAAAAACGTAGTACGTCATGTTTGGGATAACGAGCTAAAGAGACCATGATTTCTGTTTTAGCATGCTTCAACGCATTCGAGATAATGTTGAGAAATACAATTCTTACGATAGCGCTATCTGTCTGTACCAACGTATCACATCCATATGTTGTTAACGTTTGATGTGAACCAAGAACATTGTTGAACGATGATAGAATAGTTTGCAGGTTAACTTGTCTTTTTACCGCTTGGATATCTCCGTTCATCAATTTAAACAAATACAAACTGCTCTCACATAAGGTGTTCAAACTATCAACTTGAGTTGCCAATTTCTTTGTCAGATACTGATTATCACCTTGTTCATAAAGGAGCATATCACTAGTCAGTTGAATCGAAGCTAGCGGAGTACGAATGTCGTGTGGCAAAGATGCATAAATAACTTTTTGTTTGTTTATCAAGCTAGTCAGAGATTCTGCCATGATATGCTGGTTATCGATTAAGTTACGAATAGGTTCAGGGCCTGTTCTACAAGCGCGACTCGAAAAATTTCCTTTCATATACTCGGTTGATAATCGCTGCATTTCTTTCAAGCCATTCGACCAGGTCCTCAGTGATATCAAGAGAACAAATAATGTACAAGTAACCTGTAACAAACCATCAAGTAAACCTAACCACCTAAGTCGCTTAACGTGTGCGTCATCCTGATATGCTTTACTGTTAAAAGCACCGAGAATAAAACGGTCAGTATCGTAACGTTTTACAATGGTATGGATGTCGCCTTTCGATTGAATTTTGTCAGTATCTGAAACAACGTCACACTGAAATCGCCAAACATTATCAGCATCTATTTGTCGGCTCTGATCATGTTCAATGAAACCTTCAATAACCATTTCAACACGTTTAAGGTTGAGCTCACGCTCTGCATCTTTTTTCAAGGGCATAATAAGGCTAAAAGACAACACAGAACTAATCAAATAGCCTATAACAACGGATGCAACGATTTGAGACAAAAAAGCATTCATAACTTGCTCACTGGATACGCTAAATAGAACCCTTTAGCCCTTCGATTTTTAATTAGCTGTACCTCGGGTAAGTAACGAAGTAACTTTTTACGTAATGATGAAATACGCATATAAATAGAGCGATCTTCGACATGGTAACTAAACCCATGAATCTTCTCGAAAATATCACTAACCATCATAGGCATATTTGCATCGATTAAAACCTCGACTAGTTCGTATTCTGAAGGGATCAAGCTAACAACAATGTCGTTATAAATAAGAGCTGAATCTTGCTCGCGCAAGTAGAAGTTGTTTGAATCACAAGAGATAGTTGCTTTTTTGTCAACCGCACTTAGTTGACGTTTAATACGCTCTACTAGTACATTACTGCGAATAGGCTTCGAAACGTAATCATGCGCACCTAACACAAGAGAATTCGTCTCACATAATTCACTATCATTGGCTGTCATCATGATAATCGCAGACGGTATATTTTTTCGTTTTACTTCGCTTAGGATTTCCAAACCAGATTGCCCGGGAAGTTGTATATCTAACAAAATTAACCTAGGCTTTTTTGATTCAATGTGCTCTATCGCTCCTTCTCCCGTTGCTAAAGAATCAACGTTAAACCCCTCAACAATTGACAGTAAGTAACTGAGCATTTCTCTCAACTCGTTATCGTCTTCAATAATTAATATGTCTAACATTTAACCAACCTCTTTTTATGCTTACTAAACAGCTAAAAGTATACCTTAAACTAGCTTAGGTTTCTTTAAGCCAATATAAGATAACCTCTGACTTATGCTGCGTCGTTACTTCATTACTCTTTAACTCGATTACTATCGATACGAGTACAAGTGATGTAATTTGACGTGAATAATAATTTGACGGGGGTCATATCAATTGAGCAAAGAAATAACTTTTCCTGCTAGTTTTAACTTACTATCAACAACAGATTTACATAGCTATATTACTTATGCCAGTGACAATTTCTGTACCGTTGCGGGTTTTAGTTATGAAGAACTAAAAGGGCAACCACATAACTTGGTTCGTCATAAGGATATGCCAAAAGCTGCATTTAAAGATATGTGGTCGCATTTGCAATCTGGAAAATCTTGGATGGGCCTCGTAAAGAATAGAACTAAAAACGGCGATTACTATTGGGTGGATGCATATGCAACCCCAATTAAATTGAATGGAAAAACTGTAGAGTACCAATCTGTTCGTCTAATTGCAGATCAGGAGAATGTTTGCAGAGCTAACAACATATACAAACGCCTAAATAATGGAGAAAAGATAAAAAGATTATCACTACCAAAGCTAAAGCTTTGGCAAAAAATAACGCTATCGAATTCTCCTTTATTCTTGGCGCTGGCCTACGCAACACCGGTGAATTATAGTTTAGCTTTTGGGCTATTTACGCTACATATGACATCGACTTTTGTTTTAACAAGACGACTAGATAAGTTAACAAAAAATGCGCAGAAAATTTATGACAACCCTCTAGCACAGTTAATATATACCGGTAGTCTAGATGATGTTAGCCAAATTGAACTTGCACTAAAAATGCGTAAGTCAGAGTTAAACGCCGTAGTAGGAAGAATCCAAGCCTCCAATACAGATACGCTAAATACTGCGAAAGACAATATGACTGCTGCTAATATTACATTGACTAATATTAGTCAGCAAAACGATCAATTATCACAAACCGCAACCGCGATCACTGAAATGGGCAGTGCGATTTCAGAAATTGCTGAGAACGCGTCTAGCACATCGAGAAATGCAGAAACTTCTATAGAGTCAGTAGACAAATGTAAAAAAGCAGTCAACGAAACAGCACAACACATATCACGAGTCTCTGATGAATTAACTCAAACATCTAGCTCTATTATCAAGCTAGTCGAAAAGCTCGACAGCATAGACGAAGTCGTGGACTTGATATGTAAAGTTTCAGAACAAACAAAACTGTTAGCGCTAAATGCTGCAATTGAAGCTGCTCGCGCAGGAGAACATGGTAAAGGGTTTGCGGTGGTAGCAGACGAAGTGAGAACTCTTTCACAGCAAAGCCAAAATGCAACCTTAAAAATCACCACTCTGACGTCTGAAATTCAAAGTCAAACTCATAAAGCCGCAATGTTAATAGATGACGCTATTGTTGCATCTAGCTCATGTATCGAGGCTTCTGACGAAACAGAGCGAGAGCTTAATGATGCATTACTAAACGTGAACAACATATCCGATAGAAGCATTCAAATTGCAACCGCTATTGAAGAGATGACTTCAGTTAGCCACGAAATGAACCAGTCGATACAACAGATATATGACAAATCGGTTGAAAATCAGCTTGCTGCCGAATCTAGTACCAAGTCAAGTGACCAACTGACTCAATATCTAGAAGACCAACAAAACTTAGTTGCTCAATTTAGGCAAGTTTAATATAGCTTAACAAAGCTCAATCCAAGGTTTTTTAACCCTAGCTTTTCACCATCGTAATCACCATGCCAGTAGGTAGCGAATCCTGACTCATTGGCATGGTGGTCTTCTCCTAATAAATAATACCTCCCCCCCCAAAAAAATTAGGCTTCGTTCTCAAATACAAGTTCAATATTCACAATAAGTTCGGCAACCTAAATGTGTTGGCAAGCAAAAGTAAAAACTTGGCAGACTTAGGCTAGACATTGCCCCGTTCGGCGTGAAATATATTCAACAATACAGAGCCTAATCTAAGCGTGTACATAAGTAAGTATCGCTATACCTCGAAATATTTAACCTGTTACGTCGTTACAATATTCCTCGACTATTTGAACTATGTAAAACTTATTAATACCAAACACCCCGAATAGGTCAGAATGGCTGATGGGTTTAAATGAGTTTCTTAATACTCTAAAAATGTTAATTACAAAGAAAAAGAGACATGAAGCAGTATGATTGTGAGACAACAGTCAAATGAATTACTTCGCTTCACAGCCTCCTCTAAACAGTGTTAAAACAACACTAACTATCAATCTTAGATATTTTGACACTTACTTTTCTTATCTTGATACATGCGCTTATCGACCACTGCAAGCGCTTGCCCCAAAGATAACTTATCCATATCAACAATCAAGCAACCTAGTGAAGCCTCAATATTCATTTGTATTCCATCAAGATTGATCTGGAAACACCTTAACTGAGTAACAATACCACTCAAGCCTGGAGTAACTTTATCGCATATCAGAATAAACTCATCTCCACCGATTCGGTATGCGTTTCCCGGCCACATTGAAGAGATAATCTGTGCATATCTCGCGAGTATACGATCTCCAGCCTCATGACCATAATTATCGTTAATATACTTAAATTCATCAATATCGACATAAAGTAAGACCGAGTTTTTCGGGAGGCGATTTTTGCCTTTACGATAAAGTGCTCTCCTATTACCTAGATCTGTTAACTGATCAGTCAGTGACTCTTTGTATAGTGCAATAATGATTACAAACATAACAACGCCAGCTATAGCAATAATTGCCGAGCCAATGATCACAAGATTCTGAACCTCGACCATAGATGTTCGCCAGTTCTTCCTATAATTATAGCGACCAATTAACTTCTGGAAATCAACGATTTGCAATGCTTCAGAGAAAAGTTTTGCATAGGCTTCACCTTGTTTGTTATTTTGAAAAGCAGCAGCGATGCCATATTCGATTGGAAGTTTGAATTTTCTCATGACCTCAATCGGCAGTTTATAATCTGATTCAAACATCAATTTATGAAAATTCGCCGAGCCTATAGGCATAATATCAATATGTCCCTCTATTAATGCTGTAGTTAGATCATCTTGTGTTTCATAAAGGTATAAAGACTTACCTACTAATAACTCTTTTAACAGCTGTTCAAAATAGTCTCCCTTAATCACACCGATACGCTCAGAGACTACTTCAGACAAACTTAGCTCGCGATCACTGTTCGAAATATCACTAACAAAATATACATTGGGGTAATAATAAATTTCACTAAAGTTAAAGTGTGCTTCTCGCTCTTGTGATACGGCCATCGATGAAATCATGTCTATCTCCTGTTTCTTAAGACTGGAATAGATGCTCTCCCAAGATTCATCAATGTCATTCGTAAATTTACACTCAAAGCCAAGTAAATCGCAGGCTCTCTCGACAGCAATCCGACTCACACTTGAATCTCTTACTATCCCATCTTTGTAGAGATCCTCCGACTTATAGTTTATAACTGGTGCGGTATTGAGCCCATGCAGGCTAACAGACGTCCTCAAGGCCGATATACGAAGTGCGTTCTCCCAGTCTTCAACAAAACGTAAGGATCTAGATAAATATTGATTTTTATCAATAGCTTTATTTAATAAAGAAATGTAATCGCTATGCTTTCCTTTTAGAGATGCAAAACCAGCAGGTGGAACAAACCATGATTTGAGAAGCCTTTGTGCGTAATAACCTTTAGATAGTAGCTCTTCAAGTTCATTGAGGCTGCCAAGAACAGCTATGTTTTTGTTACTTCTCAAAATCGAAGAAACTTTCTCGGAATGTCCATAAGAACTGATCTTTAAATTTGCGTCTGCTCGTCTTAAAAAATCTGGATATGCGCTTCCCTTTTTGACAACAAACTCGTCCACATGACTGTTAATAATGGGAATATTACTAAATACAAAAGAGTAATCCACTGAAAATGGAAGGGTAAAATCGAGAAATTTATCGCGCTCTGCAGTAAAATTTATGTTTGATATAAAATCTATTTTATTCAATTTTAACGCTTTAATTGTAGATTCATAACTATTAAACCTCAAAACCTCGAACCTTATTCCAGTATCCATCGATAATTTTTTTAGAGTTTCATCTACTACAATATCATCACCAGCAACACCAATTTTCAATGTATTAGAATACGTAAAAGGAACCCAAAGCGTAACGAATAAAATAACAAATAACCTAATCATCATTTATATACCTCACGTTTACTACCTAAGTTCAAAAGATTTACAAATGACGTTAAGTCCATAGGTTTATAAAAATAGTAACCTTGGACTAAGCAAGGGCCTAAATTATTAATTAGGTTCAATTGACTTCGGTTTTCAACCCCTTCAACAACAGTAATAGCACCTAACGCCTTAACCATCTGTATGGTAAGGGTAAATATTTCTTGTCCGATACTTGAATCAACATTTTTAGTCAATATTCTATCGATTTTAACCTTATCAAACTTATACTTAGAGAGGTAACCTAATGAAGAGTAGCCAGAACCAAAATCATCTAAAGCTATAGATACACCTAAATCTCTAAGTTCTGATATTTGTAGAACTGTGCGAGACTCATTATTTATTAGGACATCTTCCGTTATTTCTAATGTTATTTTTCTATAATCAAAGTTATTTTTATTTACAATATCAACAAACTCTTTCTTAAAGTTTCCAGACAAAAATGTTGAAGGTGAAACATTGATTGAAATGTTTTCTATCTCCGTCTTGCTACTCTTTTGTAGAGAGTTAACATCCGATAATGCTCGATTGATTACCCATAAATCTAGATCAACGATCATACCAGTAAGGTGAAAATCGGAGATAAATGTTGGTGGCGTTATCACACCCTCTATTGATTTATGACGAATTAATGCTTCTGCAGAAACAACTTCTCTTGAGTTGTTGTCACAGATAGGCTGATAAAACAGCTCAAAACTCCCCGTAGACTGAAGTTTTTCGATTCTACGCTGAGCTGAAATGTTTTTATTTATCTGCCCTACTACGTCACTTACACCGACTGATTGGCGACTATCTTCATAGTCAAAAAACTTGTCATTAGTTACCTTCGAACTAGAATTCAGAGTTAGTCGACTGATTCTCCTAAAAAAAGGATAATAAATTAACATTCCAATTACTAGGTTTAACAGTTGAACCAACATTTCATTAGATGCCCATCCGTTGAAAATATAAGTATTATAAAATACTGGCATCATCCAAGAGTAACTCTCGTAGACTGGCTCAATAATCCCGAACTCTAACAAGCAATATGACAATGACAGTTCAACAACAGGTGCTAGCATAAACGGTATCATCATAAACGGATTAAGCATTATAGGAACACCAAAAATAACAAGTTCATTGATGTTAAATATGCTTAATACCAATGAAATCGCTCCCACAGTTCGGTAACGTTCATTAGCACTTAAAATCATACATATGACCAAGCTCAGGGTGCTTCCTGATCCTCCTATTGATGAATATTGATCAATGAAGCTTGTAAGAATTACAGAACCATCAGGCACATATGACTCATAAGTACCGATAAAATTACCACCATTAACTCCAAAAAACCAAAACATGTTTTTGAGAATTATGTAAGTAACAAGGCTCAAGTACTCCGGCACTTCCCAAGATTGCCCTTCAAAAAATTCTGAGAATAAATCATATATCGCGCTAAATAATACATACACACTATAAAACCCAATAACAAATGTTGTGATCATACAAATAGTCCAGATCACTAAATTCATCGTTTGCTCAATTGCTAATGGTAAGTTCGAACGAAAAAACAAGCCCATATCATTTATTTTACGCAATGTTTTAGCTATAAATATAGGAATAACTATTGATATAAACACTGCTGATGACATAAATGTTTGCATAAGGTTAATTTGATTATTGTCAACCATCAGCAAATCAGAAAGTATAAACATAACTGAAATTGAGGGTGTAATTACAAGAGCTCTAGATATTTTATACTTATTGCATAGAAAGAGTGAAAAATACACACATAATAGAACTGGATATAAATCTTGAACCGTTCTATATGCAAAAAACAAATTCGATGAAATACTGTGATTACCAGTTATAGAAAATGCATGTGATAATAGAGCAAAAATACCTGATATAATAGGAATAGGAATCAATGTAACCATGACATTACAGATACCTAACAACAGATTACTCTCTAATTTTTTACTCATATTTATACCAAAAACTTTTTATAGATATCGTAAAACTCAATTTTATTCATTGGCTTACCGTAATACCACCCTTGCCCAAAGTCGGCATTCAGTTCGCGAGCAATTGCCAAATCATCTTTATCTTCAATACCTTCAACACACACAGTGCTTTCCTTGCTTTTTATATAATTGACAATTTCTTTTATGTGATTATATCCACCTTCGTTTTTTCTAAGTATTTCCAAAATGCTTCTATCCATTTTAACCGTGTCAAAGTGTATTTTATCTAGTACTAGCAACGACGAATTCCCTGTAGAAAAATCGTCGAGTGAGAATTTTATGCTAGATATTTCTCTCACCTCAAGTATAAATTTTTGAACGAGGTCGAAGCACTCTCTAGTCAATGTTTCTGTTATCTCAAACTCAATATTATCTAAATCATTGTTAATTGAGATCAGAGCTAATACTTTTTCTCTAAAATCATCACTCGCAATACTTTTTGAACTAACATTGACAGAAAAGTTTACATCAAACATTGATTTTTCATAGATATAATCAATCGTTTTCTTAATCATGATATAATCAAGATTATGAATCTTTTTCTTCGACTCTAATATTGAAACAAATATATCAGGTGAAATAGTCTGATTATTAACGCTTAACCTCGCTAGTACCTCGACACCATACATCTCACTGCTATCTAACTTGATTTTGGGCTGAAAATAACAATCAAATCCTTCATTAATCAGAGATTCATTGATTGAATTTTCTACTAACCTATTATCCATATAGCTCTTAGCTATTTGAGAGTACTCGTAATGGCAATAATTTTTGTTTTTTTCAGCACTGTTTACCAGCATCGCAGAGCTTGATAATTTAATATCAGAGCAGCAGTCCCCTGTGGTTTCTTTTATACCCACATCTATAATTAGGTGATACTTTGAAATTTGATGAGAAACTTCATCTATACACTGATAAATCAACATATCATCATGACAGTCGACAAAAATAATAATAGCATCATCTAGGTACCTAAAGGCTTTATAGTTAATACACTTAAAAGGGGCAAGTTGCTTTGTAAGTAGAACTACACTATCGTTACGATGCCTAGATAAGTCATTTACATCATCATAATTATTATTCACCCTTATAAATACAATATGACTATGATTCTTCTTTCTATAAAATAGATTGATCATTCTCTTATTGTATAATCCATTGATGCCGTCGGAGAAATAACTTTTTATTCGGTACGCACAAAGAGTCAAAATCAACACTAACGATATGATATATGTTATGTGCAACTTTCGCCGTTCGACTAATTTACCCTGTGTCGTCTCCTCAATCATATATGTATTAGCCACATCTTCTCTATCAATAAACCCTGTACTTTTAGCGGTAGCAATCAAGTCTGATATAGAGTCATAAATGACTTTTGAGTCTTTCATATTTTTAGGTATTGCAAACACAACAGACTCATAACCAACCAGTTGATTTTTATATTGTTCATAGCCGAGGTTAGCCATAGCTAAATGACCATCTAAATCACTAGCTATAAATCCATTAACCTCTCCGTTTTCAAAACCCTCAATCAAATCATTCGAGCACTTATAAGATATCGTCTCTCTACCATATTGATATGCTACCCGCTCGTTTCGTTGCAACACACCGACACGACCTATTTGCTCATTGTCTTCTAATGTAAACAGACTCTGCTTTAACAAGCCTATGCTCTCAGTAACATAGAAATCCTGTAATAGATCTTCTGCATAAATTGTAAGACGTGATAATTTATTACTTCCTAGCTCGCACTCTTCATCGTCACACTCTCTCGGTGCTATTTTCAAAATCCCCATTTGATTCGATAAATATTGATATTTTGAAAGCACGGAGACGTCATTATTGTCATGACTAAAAAATGGCCTTACATCGACATCTACAATTAAATCCACCTCGACCAATTTACTATTTTTTATTTCCTCTTCTAAATATATATCCCCGACATCCGATAATGCCGAGTTAAAAGGGTCTAATAAAAAATCAGCGTATTGTTTTATAATTCCAACATGTATTGATTTATTAGACGTAATAGGTGCCTTATGTGGATATAGTTTTAGTAAACTTGTGTTACCCGCTACAAAGATTGGTTTGCTATAAAGATCCGACATGCTTTCTACATAGTAGACCTTATTACGAAGGCCAATTGAATGTAAGTAGCTCTGTGCGTCCTCTCCCCAAGTTGAGCCTTTCAACGCATATACTTCATCGCCTCTTTGAAAACCTTCTTCAAAGTCTAACTTGCTATATATGAAAACAATCTCATCACGGATAGGGTTAGTGAATGAGAAAGTATCTTCTCGCCGTTCATTTTTGGATAAGTCGAATACCGCATGAACTGCACCTCTTTTTGCTAAGTCTAAAAGTTCACTTAGTGGTGCTTTTAGTAACTCTACTCGTATTCCTGGTGGTAAATATTTCTCTAAGCTATCCAAATACTTTTCGTAAACTCGCTTTTTACCTGTATCACTCACATGCTTATCGGAAGCGCTGCCTGTGATGACCCCAACTCGTAAGGTCTTAAAGTCTTCATACACAGTTGGAGTCTCATTGAAAATATTCGTGGCAAAACTCTTACTCACCGAGAGCACGCAATATATAAATGCGATCAACACACTTTTATATACATACGATTCGTTCATTCGCATCTAACAGGTTCCGGAGTGGATAAAAATAACCTAGAGATTACCGAAGCCCTCCCCCCATAAAAACTAATGTAACTTAAGGAAAGTTAAGCGAAAATTTAGCTCTCGGAAGAAGGTTGTACAAAAAGAGGAATTTTGAGGTGACAAATCTTAATTAAAATAACGTTAAAGCTGAAAATAGGTGGGGTGGTAACGGCTCCATGACAGGTGACATCCAGCAACACTGTGAGGCGGTTTTCTTTTAGCATACAGCCAAGTTGAGGGCTGATACTTGCTCTCGCAATAAACGAGCACTCTTTGCAACTAATGTGCGCATTACGAACTTTAATACAGGATGCTGCGTATATTACTTGCAGTTAATAATATTTTTAGGGAAGTGACAAATCACCATTTTTGTCAACTTCCCATTATTTCAATAGGTAGCCAAGCTACAGACAGGTTAAGCTATGAATTTAGTCGACATTACCTGTAGATGTCCAAACTTCTGCTCGTCTGTTCTCTGCTCTTCCCTCTGAACTCTCATTAGAGGCGATCGGCTTGCCCTCACCAAAAGAACGAATAACCAAGCGATTCTTCTCTACACCATCAGCAACCAAAGCATTTGATGTTGTAAGTGCTCTTTGTAGCCCCAAAGCTTGGTTGTAGCCTTCATCACCAGTGCTGTCTGTGTGCCCATCAACAGTGACCGAGTTGCCACTAGCCTGCAATTCGCTAGCTAATTGAGTTAAGGCTTTGCTGCCCATTGGCGTTAAGTTGTGTTGATCAAACCCAAAGTGAAGACGAGCCAATAGCCCGTGACGCTCTTGGTTACTTATCCAAGTCTCACATCCTGATTGATTCACACCCATGTTGGACTGTCTGGCTAAGGCTTGCTTCAATGCACTACTATCAGATTGCTGTTCGATCTGTAGAACGCCCTGTCTGTGCTGGGCAATACCCACCACATCATCAACCCTAACGCTATGTTGGTATTCACTGAATGCCGTGTCGCAATAAACGTTGATACTTTGTTCCGCGTTGGCGTGTAGACTATATTGTAACGCCGATAGGACGATGGAGCCGATCATTAACTTTTTCATATTTTCCTTTAGTACAGCTTAGTTGTTCCGCTTGTTTTTGAGCCTTTACGGATGAGTTCTTCAATCTTTTCAATTAGTTCATCTAGATTGGATACATCAATGATGTCTTCATTTGGATCAACTACGCAGTCTTGGAATCCGAATTGGTTAGACGCATCAAAATCGATACCAATCACGCCTATGTATAAACCTGGTATGGCCTCTCTCGCTTGGTTACACATTCCTCTATCAACCAACTCTTTGAGGATTCCATTTGGAGGGTTCTCTTCCCCATCGCTCAAAATCAACAGCATCTTTACCTTACTATCGTAAGCCTGTTGCTCTTGTGCATTGTCGCTGTGAGGGTTCCCATCATTTAAAATTTGAAGCCCTCTCAATATACCTTGATATGCCGATGTTCCACCGGACGGCCACATTCTATTAATCACTCCTACATCAGACAGCTTATTTGACATTGGTAGCGTATAAAACTGCATTGGGTCAGAAGCACCATGCCATTTAAATAGAGCATTGTTTTGTGCATGGTAGAAATTTGACTTTAGCGCTGATTTATCGGTGAACATAGTCGACAAAGTTGTCGGGAAATCAACGTAATCAAAAACATCCGGCGATGTTATGCGGGTTAAACGAAAGACATCCATGATACGCCTAGCTGCGTCATAATTATCTTGTCTTGGTTCATCACAATGAAGCTTATTATAGGCACAGTTGCGTATCTGTTGTTTTGAGTACTGACTCCAATAAACCCAATCCAAATCATTGTAGGAATATGGCGACAAATAGTTGTTATAGTTGCTTTTATAACTTAACTGACTCGTTACATTTGTATCGTATTTTGCAATTTTTTCTCTCGTTCTTACGTTAAAAGGTGCAAAACCAACGCGATTGAGCAACTTATTTGCGGAATTAGCTTCTTTCGGCTCAGCGCAAACCTCTTGCCACTCACCCTCCACATATACCCGACGAGTAGATGTGCAAAGCAATTTTCTTGAAATTTGATCAACTGCAGTCTTTAGGTCATCGATCTTCTTAGTATTGTCGACACCCCACCGTAGAGCCATTGAGCCAGAGAAGTCCAACACAAACGCAAGATCGATGTTATTGTCACCAAGATAAGTAGAGTACTTTCGAGCAAGAGACCGTCCCGCTAGAACTTGCTGCTCATCAAATGAAGGGATAAAACGGCTCGCAAACCAAGAGTCATGCGTCGTTTTTGCATTAACCGTGTATTGGATATATTCAAGAACTCCTGCTCCCTCATCTTCTGCTTGATGAAACCTCTGGGTAGAAAGATTCGTTGACTTAATGTCTCTCACGTAATTCTCGACATATTGGATCGCTAGCCCGCGCGCTAGATCAAGCTCATCTTCAATGGTCACTGCTATCGCTGCCGCCTCTGCAGAGTCTCTTAGGCGACTGGTCTCTTGTACGTAGCGTGTGCCTTCAACCGCCCAAAAGGTTACTCCCATGATAGGAACAAGTAATAAGCCCATCCATACCGCAGCAACCCCTTGTTGTTTTCGAAGGCTGGGGTGCTGGAGATTGATTTTCCGTTCAAGCTGCATTTTCATCTCCTTATCTCCCCGGCATGATTGAAGAAGATGTAATCTTGACGGAAGTGCTAGTACCGCCGTTAAAGAAAGGTTTGAACCAGGAGCTTTCTTCTTCACAAAGGCTAACGCGGTATAAAGGGTAAACAACACCTTTATCTACCGGCGCTAAATCCGCATGATCAATAATTGAGTCGGTTTGACAGTTTAAGCTTCTGAACTTACTACTACTAAACTCAGCAACATTATTGTTGTTGGTTAACGACTCTATCTTGATGGCAACATTGTTAACGGGCGTATTCAGCATTCGACTTGCAACTTTCACCATATCTCGTAATTCTTTCTGTGTAACGGAAACGTTTTGCCCGGCTAGCACATCGCCATCAAAGTAACGAGAGCGTTCTTTGATAATATTCACCAAAGCAAAACTCGATCGATCAAGCTTTGCGCGGGTAAGTAATTGATTGCTCAAATCAGCAGCAAAAAGGTAAACACCCCAAAGTGCGATCAGTACAAACAGTAATTCAATGGTAAAAGAGCCCTGTTGACGAGACGCGGAGCAAACACGTTGTTTACAACTCATCATCTTTCCAACCCTCATGTTCTAAATTCAAAACCATGGTACGAGAGATATCTCTATCTGCAGCACCTGCTAACATAATGACCGGCGTGTAGCGGTAGGTTATAGTGATTTCGGCAAGGTCATAGTTGAAGTTCAAACTTTGCCCAGCGTGTCCTCTGTTCGCCACGAAATCATCATAGTTTTTAAAATACCTTCCTTTGATCGAGAAACGTGAACCGTCAATTAAGAAGCGCCATAAGTTGTCATCATCTTCAATTAAGGTTCTGAACCTTTTCTCGTACTGCTCGTTGATCCCTTTACCCTCATAGATCTTGGCGTTTCTGATGGTTTCTCTAAGCGAGTACTCGGTCATGTTCACGACGTAGATTCGATAGCTCGACTCGAAAATTGCGAAGGTTGCAAAGAACAGAACCAGAGCACCCAATACAAACTCAATGGCAGTGACTCCCTTCTGCTTATTAAGGCGCTTCATTAGACGCTCCCGTTTGAGTGAGCTCGGCAGTAATAGCCTGAATTTCTTGCGTCGAAAAGTCGTCTTTTAGTAGTTTTTGGGCTGAGTTGACTTTGTCCGTTTTCATCAATGCTATCGCCAAGTTTGCTTTGACGATCTTATTAGCGGGATCTTCTTTCAACACCGGAGCTAACGTTTCAATCGCCTGATGATACTCACCATTAGCTATCTGAATCATCGCGATATTATTCTTTATTACAATGTCGTCGTAGCCACGTAAGCGAGCAAGACTCAGCTCCTGGTATGCTTTTTCGTACTGACCTATTTTTGCATATGACACACCGAGTAATACGTGGATTTGACCGGAATTGTTTCCGGCCTCAACCGAATTTATATAAGAGGAAATAGCACGGCCAATGTCATTTTTATCATCGAAAACTTGGCCCTCTAGCTGATACAAACTTGGGTTAACGATGCCCTCTTGATGAAGGTGTTGAACATAGAAATTTGCCGATTCGATATCACCTTTGTGAAAGTATGCCCAGGCCAGTCTCTGTTTCACAGCTGGATCTTCCGAGCCCTGCTCCAATTGGTATTTGTAATAGCTGATAAGACCATCGTAGTTTTTAACCTTCTCCATATTGGTCACATCAGCGTACAGTTGTTCTTGCTCAGTAGGTGTCGATTGGCAACCCGCTAACAGGCTTAGCGTTAACAACATCAAATAAGTGCGCTTTTTATTCATTCGACCGGCCCTCTAGATACTCAATGTCATTTGCATTATGCTCGGTGCAAGAATCAAAATGACGATTGGAAACATGATAAATAAGATTAAAGGCACACTCATTTTGGCAGAGAGCTTACCGACCTTCTCCTCAACCGTAAGCATTTGCTCTTTACGCATATCCTCAGCAAGGTCACTGAGTATTTGTGCGACGGACGTTCCGTATTGCAAGTTCTGAATAATAGTCAGAACAAAACTTCTCACCGCAGGGGTTGGAATACGCTCCGAAAGGTCATTCAAAGCCTTTTCGATACCATGTATTTTACCTGAGTCAGATGTGCGCTTAATTTGGTAGCAAAGGTCAGAGTCGAACTCTGCAAGCTCTAGAGCCAAATAGGCTAAACCAGCCTCTATAGTCATACCGGTTTGTACACATACTGACATCATGTCCAAGAGGTAAGGAAGCTGTGAGGAGGTTTTTCGGATAAGTATCTTACGGCGCACTTGCAACAAAGTATCTGGAAGTACAATTACAGTAATTAAAGAGGTAATCGCGACCAACAGTTGGTTACTCGAAGTCATGTCTCCCATCAGAATCAAAATAGAGACCAAAACCAATACCAATACCTTCGCGGGAAAATAGAACTTCGCCCATTTCGTGTTGTAATATCCCGCTTCGATCAGTTTCTGCTCGAGCTCATCATGATGCTCCTTGCCAAATCTAATGAAAAATCGATTCAAGCGCGAAGGCGGTTTAATAGCATCAGTCGCTAGATAATTCGCTAATTTCTGTCTGCGCTGTTCGGCCTGTAACGACTCGATGATCAAAAAGAGCAGCGACAAAAACAGCACAATAAGTGCAGCTAGTATCATCATGCGCGAACACCTCTTACTAATAACCAAACAATAAATAAGCCGATAAGCTCACTGCCCAGCACATAAAACAACACGACTCTCCCCTCGGGATCATGAAGTACAAAATCAACATTAGACGGATTGATTTGGTTAAGAATAACCATAAAAACCATAGGGATAGCAGCAACTATCTTGGCTGATATTCGGGCTTCCGAAGTCATTGCCATCTTCTTTTTTTCTAACGTTCTAGCATCGACCAACACACGAATTAATCGAGCCAACACACCTTTAAGTTGTCCGCCTCGCGCAATATTGGCTCTAAGCGTTACAGTAAAGAATAAAAACTCTGAATACGGGTAGTTTTTACACGAGCGTTTAAGTACTACTTCCGGAGACTCACCTAACTTAAGTCGGTCTCCCATCAACTTAAACTCACGCCCGATAGGATTGTGCATCACTTCGCCGACATAGCTAATGGCGTGCATTAAACTGTCACCCGCCGTCACGGCACTCATCAGAATATTCAACGCGTCAGGGAAGGTATTTTCGAAATCTCGGCGCCTTTTAGTCACCAAGAAACGATAGCCGAAAAAAGTAAAAACGAGAGCTAACACAGGTACACACCAAGCTTTAGTCATCGATAATAGATTTATCACGACGTACCAAGAGACGACCAAACTACCCATGATGTATAAAGCGATATACAAGGTTGAACGCGGCCCCAACACCATCAGGGTAGGTGAAATAGACTCTCTAAACCTGTGCCAAACCTGTCTCCCAACTAATGATTTCACGTTAATAGCGTCAAAACTTTCAACTTCTACGTCTTCAATATTGAAGAATTGATTGACTTTTTTTACCTTTGAATCTCGGATCAAAAGAAGTAAAAGAGCGAACAGGATCAATGAAATCCAAAGCATGCTAGACTCCCTTGAAGGATTCGATAAGCTCTTCATAAAGCCCAAAGAATTTCGCTTTTTTCACTAACTCAGAGCGCTGCATGATCCCATTGGTGACAAACTCCCCTTTCACATTTTCGCCGAAAAGAGCATCGTCGTGCCGAAAGCCATAAATCTCTTCCATCACCACGCTATCGCCTTCAAGTCCAACAATTTCCGATATACTGGTAATTTTGCGCGTGCCATCACGAAGCCTATTAACTTGCACAACCATCTGAACGGCACTCACGATTGTTCTTCGAATCGCATCTAACGGCTGATTCAAGTTCGCCATCATCACCATTGATTCAACACGGGCAATTGCATCTCTCGGCGTGTTCGCGTGCAGTGTAGACATAGACCCATCGTGGCCGGTGTTCATCGCTTGCAACATCTCAAATGCTTCCGAGCCACGACATTCACCGAGAATAATTCGATCAGGACGCATACGAAGCGCGTTGATCACCAAGTCTCGCTGAGTCACAGCCCCAGTTTGTTCAACACTGGAGGTTCGCGTCTCAAGTCGAACTAAGTTAGGTTGTTGCAGACGCAGTTCAGCGGCATCTTCAATCGTGACGATACGTTCATCTTCCGCAATGTATTGAGACAAAGCGTTCAATAAGGTTGTCTTACCGGAACCAGTACCACCAGAGATAAGCACATTAATACGACAGCGAGACGCTATCATTAATACTCTCGCCATATCAGGTGACATCGAACCAAAATCGATCAAATCATCAAACCCGATATTCTGCTCTCTAAACTTTCGAATAGAGATCGATGTGCCATCCAGCGCAATCGGTGGAATCACGATGTTCACACGGCTACCGTCATCTAACCTGGCATCAACCGTTGGAGAGAGGTCATCAACGCGTCTGCCTACACGTGAAACGATACGCTTAGCAATAGCCAACAACTGCTCTTCATTCACAAACGAAACTTCGGACTTTTTGACCTTGCCATGTCGTTCGAAAAAGATGTTATTGGGCCCATTAACCATGATATCGGAGATAGACTGGTCTTCGACCAGTGGCTGCAAAGGACCAAGCCCAAACAGCTCGTCGATAAGGCTTTTCACTAAACCAGATTTCATCATCGATGTGATGGGTCTCTGGTAGCTATTGGCTAATAAGTCTACTGCCGCTTGTATCTGTGATTCTAGTTCTTTGCGGCTCATTTTCTGAACCGCTTCGGCGTCTAGCGCTTCAAAAATTTGACCACGAAAGGCGAGATATAAGTCTTTATTAGAACTCATTTAACACGCACCTTCTTTAACCAAGAGTTCATCGCTTTCTGGTCGATCGGCTGGCCATTAATAAGTTTGACCAACTGCTCCATAGAGTGACTAATATTTCGGTCGTGTTTATGTCCTCGCTTGCCATCAATAATGATGTGCGCAAGCGACTTACAATAATCAAACTCTAGATCAACACTCATTCCCAGATACTTATTAAGATCCGACTTTTCCAACACAAAAGAATTTTTAGGACGATGGTAGTTAGCGACCATAATGATGCGAGTACGCGACGACAAAGTCAGCTGTAAGCTCTCTATCTTTTCATAGAGCCGCTTAGCATTTCTCACCGATGACACCGATGCGTCAAACACCAACACAACCACATCAAAATTTTCTACCAAGAGTTGTGGTTCAACTTTGAAGTCCACAGCCCCAGAAAAATCTTCAATAATGAAGTTGGTGTTTCTCGCCAACAGTCCACATAAGGTTTGGCTATAATTAAAAATACCACTTGGGCTCTTCTCACCATCAATCGCTAATAAACGAAGATGCTTACGAGCATTAAAGAGGTAGCTCAATGCACCCTCTTCGTCCATTTCGTGTAATGGCGTGGTAAACTCATCAATGGTTCGCGGCATAAAATCTTTTAGCCCAAGCAAAACATCAATATTAGTACCAGCATTTTGATGGTCGACAAGAATCGTATCTGAGCCTTGTGTCGATAACAGTGACCCAAGCTCAGTAGAGATAAACGACGCGCCCACACCACCTTTGCTACCAACAATAGCAACGTGCTTTGCTTTACGTTTCTGGCTTACACCAGAAAAGGTTTTGAGGTTCTTACTCACGTGAGTTAAGAAGTCCGCAAATTCTTGTTTATTCACCGGCCAGAAAACGTAGTAGAACCCCATCTCTTTAAGAGAGCGAAGCGTTGAAATAGCATCTTCTTTACCTATAACTACCACGCCTTTATGAGTTGGTAGTTTACTAGCGAAAGCTTTTGCATCTTCTACAACATTGCTCGACTCATTAAGCTCAAGAATCACAATATGACTGCTTTGTTGCTCGGTAACTTTGGTTAATCCGGCCGTTGTGTTTACGCAAGCTGGCTCATCCCACCCTTCAAACAGAAATACTTCTTGAACTAGATTCAAACACTCTTGTGATTGATAAAATAACGTACACCCTGCCACACCGCTCGAGGTTGTCAGAACTGGCTTGGCCTTGGTTGCTAACGCTTTTGTCAAATCAAACATTATTGTTCTCCTACCAATCTTGATTTGTGCGCCACTTGCTTCAATCTCATCGACTCAACAAAACAGTCAGACTGCCTCAAATTGACATGTATTTGGGCTGGCTTGCACGTTTGTGTCTTCAAGCGTGTTAGCGTTACTTTGATTCCTAGGTCACTTGGCAACGACTGGGCATACCGATAAACAACTCGTTGTGGTGTGATAATATGCGATGGGTACTTTTTAAAAATACTCTGTAGCAGCTGTTTGTTCGCAGCTGACTTATAATCCACCACATAGGTAGCCTCTTTATCGACCGATTCAATTTCCTGTATCAAGTCACTAATCTGCTGAACTGTTTTATCGCGTTTTTTTATCACAAACTCAAAACTATGGTGCTCTTTGTAAACTAGAGCTTCAGCACCTTGACCAACGAAATACTGTTCAGAAGCACAGCCAAACAGTGAGGCAGAGAACAAGGCTATCAATGCTAATTTCTTCATTGGATAAATCCTCCTTGCGACAGCAGACGAATTGTTGCATCAGACGACGTCACTTCCTTACCATCCCATTTGATGTTCAACCAACGTGCCAATGTCGATGTCTTCTTAATGTACGGAAGTTGAATATCTTTTGGCTTCATTGGCTCCACTAGATTTACAGTAGCGACAATAACCAATTCGGTACGTTTTCTTTCGGTGGTTGCTTTTCTGAACGCGGCGCCAAGAACTGGAATATCACCAATAAATGGGATCTTTTGCATTTTTTCCAAATCAGCGCTGCTCATCAAACCACCCAGAACAAAGCTATCACCATCGGCCAGCTCCACCGTTGTCATTGCACGACGAGAAACAAGCTGTGGCACTTTGATACCAGCGGCTTCAACATAACCCTCAACTTCACTCACTTCAGGTGCCAGTTGCATTCGGATCTTGTCTTGGCTCAACACTTTGGCCGTTAGATCCAGCTTGATACCGAACTCTTTGAATGAGATGTTGACGTTATTATTGGAAGACATGATTACAGGTACTTCCCCACCAACCAGAAAACTTGCTGACTCACCGGATAATACGGTTAAGTTCGGCTCAGCCAGAACCTCTGCGATCTGGTCATTTCCTAACGCTGTAATTAAGGTAGTGAGATTAGCCGCATCGAATTGGTCAAAAACAAATTGCCCGACACTTGAACCTACCGTGCTCCAATCAGAACCGATGGTTTGTCCAAACGATTCTGTCACTTGCGCGACCGATATTTTGACGTTCACCTGCTGAATCGTGGCGACTTCAATTCGCTCGATGATCCCTTGCCACGTCATATTGCGAGCAAACACCATGCTTTCAGACTCTTCATAATCCGAACTGTCGGATTTAAATTTTAGCTTTTGTGTTTTGTCCCATTTCTCCATTTTTTCTCGGTTTAGTAACGTCGCGACCAAGCGATAAATATCGTCACGCGTTTCTTCTGAATCAACGATACCACTCACTGCAACTTGCTCACCTATTGACTGAACCTTTACTTGAGCGTCAGGAAAATGGAATTTAAGTTGTTTTCTAACGTCCGTTAAGTTCAAATCAACAATAATACGGTCGGATAGCAGCACATCGTTATCCACTCCATAGACAATCAATCGCGATTGGCCCACACTGTTCGCAAACACAACAAGAGTGCTATCGTTGATTACCTTGTAATCGACGATGTTAGGGTTGTTTATGAACACTTGACCGATTGGTGTTTTAAGTTGAATGTGTTGGCCATCATTTAAAGTGATAGAGCGATCAGCAGCGAAAGTGTTTGTTGTTGAAAGTAAGCCAAACAGCGTTACTAGAATGGAGCCAAACAATGCTCCTTGATGGATAATCCTCATCACAAAGCCTCTCTTGGGTTGTTCTCATTACCACGTAACTCATTAACTCCTGTGTAGTTATCAATGATGTTACGCACCTCGGCAAACTCAGGCTGACTATAGGTTTGGCTGCGATAAATTTCGATGTGCATGGTTCGTTGTGCAAGGGCAAGTTTGGGTAGATCATCCGGGCTTACTTCAATAACAACCGTCGTTAAGCCAGCTTCTTCACTTGGAGAGCGAGCAGTAACCGATCTGTCCCCTGTGTCATCATTTCCGATATTGAGCACCTTGACATGTTTCAAAAACATCGACGCCTTCACTCCGCGAAAACGCTTCGGCTTATCTAGGTTGCCAGCCAAATTGGCATGAGGAGAGCTCACCGTAAGCACATCGACAAAAGACCCCGGCCGGATGTAGTCATTAATCAAGTTTTTATCGCTAACTTTCAATGGGTACAATGTCATGTTCTCGGTAACGAGAAGATCGATGTAGCCAGGTCTACCAGGGCTCACTTGATATTCAGGTAATACCACATCACCAGAGCGCAGGTTTCGATTTAATAGAATGGAAGGCGAGAAACTGATTTGTGTATCTTCTCTGACACCAAGTTTTAGTGCTTCACTAAGAGGCAATTGTTGTTTAACAACGTCTTGTGCATTGACTGCATGCCCTTTTTTAAGCGCTTCAGTTGCAATCCACACTCCCACATGTTCTTCGCTTTTTTCTACGACCACTTCATCAGCAGTGTTCGGCTCGGTTTCAGTCTTAAACAAATCGACAGCGCCTAATGCGCCCACGATTAAAGCAGCGATGGCAACAAGTAATACCAGTCGTGATCTCATAATATTCTCATTTTTTGAGGTTATATATATGGCGTAGATTTGGTTAAAATAACCAAATAGAATCCGATACTGATAGCCACACCGTACGGAATACCTTTTTGATCATTCAACGTTTTTTTCGCTAGTATTTTGTTAATCAACTTTGTCTTTACGAGATAAAAAACAACTAAAATCCCACCAGAAAAAGCCATCATAACGAGTGCCCCAACTAGATCATGAACAGGAATGGTAAGTGATAAGACAGATGCATATTTAATATCACCAGCACCAATCCAAATTAGCTTATAAAGAACAAGCCCTATACTTAGCACAAGTAGAAAGCTGATCGTTTGAATGTCTAATGGGGATAAGGAACACTGCAAAAGCAGCAATACGTATAAGGCGTTATTTTGTATTTTTCGGTAGAGAAAGTCAGTGGCTGACACATATATAATCAATATCGCCAAACCTACTAGATAAAATTCATGACTAAAAATAGGGACGCCACATAGTTTGAGTAAAATAATTTCATTTTATAGCGAAAATAAATTATGCCAGACATCTTTAACATGGTACTGGCATAATGATTTGCTATATTAAACTTCCTAGCGAATAAGATTTATTATGACTTATCACTTGCAGTGTCGATAGAAGTTGCTACTTGTGCGAACGCAGCCTCAAGCTTGCCAATGAAACCTGTAGGGCCCACAGCTGTAGTTACTAATACAGCCATTGCAACAGCAATCAGGCCATATTCGATCGCAGTCACGCCGCGTTCATCGTTTTTAAATGAATGGAAAAAATTGCTAGCAGACACGTATGCTTTAGTTAACATTAGATCTTTACCTATACAGTTGAATATCAATAATTGACTCGCTTTGAGCAAGTTAATCATCACACTAAAATTCAAGAATTAGCACATAGCTAAGTTAAGCAAGTTTAAGGCAAGAGTTTTATCCTAATTACTGAATAGCCAACAAACTGAATGTTATAAACATTAAACTCCTTGATACTATGTAACAGATAAATAAAAGCCCCGCTAAAAAGCAGGGCTGAACATTTACATTTTGTTTAATTTTGACATTTTTAATAGAGATTAAAACTTAATACATCGCTACTTTTCTTCAAAACGTTTAGCTAACTGATAGAACTCGTTTACTTGTTCTTTAAGCTCTGTCGAATGATCCTTCACAGAATGAGTGGCAACTAAATTCTGTTCTGCAGTCGACGCGATAGATTGCATGTGAAGATTAACCTCGCTCGAGAGAGTACGTTGCTTATGTGCTGAGTTTTCTACCGACTGCATCAATTCATTCATGGATTGCATCAGGTTTTCAACGTCAGATAAACGCTCTGCGCTCACCTTCGCCACATCACCGCACGCATCGGTCTGCTCTCTGTTCGCCAAAATATCTTTCTGCCAACCTTCAATGGTTGTGAGCATGGTTTCAATGCTCTCTTTAATTTGTACTGTCGCGTTCGAGGTGCGCCCAGACAGCGCACGTACTTCATCAGCCACTACGGCAAAGCCTCGGCCTTGTTCACCCGCTCTAGCCGCTTCAATCGCAGCGTTCAATGCCAACAAGTTTGTTTGTTCGGCGATTCCACCAATCTCTTCCATAATCTTGCTTACGCTCTGCGCTTGGTCGCTCAGTTGGTAAGTCGTTTGCGTCGCCTTTTCGGCCTGAGAAGCTAGGCTCTCTAAGTTTTGATGAGTTTGATTAATGCTCTCTTTAGCGCCGGCACAGGTTTGCAAAGTCACATCAACAATCTGGTGCGCTTCTTCAGTACGAGAAGATACCTCGTTCGCGGTGACTTCAACCTCTTCCGTTGCTTCACGCACTTGTAGAATGTCTTTTGTTTGTTGATCTAATGCTTCTGATACTTCAAATGATGTGGCATTCAGATTATCGGCTAAGTCCTGCAGCGGTTTCGCAGAATCGGTCATACGGCCGAGTACCGTGCGAATTCGAGCAGACAAAAGTTTTAAGTGAAAATCGGCCACGGAGAATTTGCTGTTACCTGAATAAACAAGGCGGCTCACACTGTCGAATTTCGACTGCAGTTTTTTCAGCTGTAAAGGAGTATCAATCAGCTCTTGTCGGAAAAGCAGAGCTAATGCTGAAACAGGCAGCAAGCTAAGAAGCCATTGGGATACCTGCCCTACTTCGACAAGGTTTGAAATCAGAGGCGCAGCCAGAGAACCCAACAACACCGCATAGCGAACACTATCACTGATCTGCAATGACCATTGGCGGCCAGATTTCTCAGCCTTCAATAAGCCTTGGTAGGCCTTATCTGCAACCTGCACCCACTCGTTCTTCGGTTTAACACGAACAGACTGATAACCACTCACCTTGCCGCTCTCGTAGATTGGAGTAACGTAAGCATCGACCCAGTAATATCCACCAGATTTAGTCTTATTTTTTACAATCCCGCGCCATGCCTTACCTTGCTTCAGATTAACCCACATATCGGCAAACGCCGCTTTAGGCATATCACCATGCCTAACAATATTGTGGTGTTGCCCTAGCAATTCTTGTTGGCTGTATTCTGCGATGCGACAAAAAGCATCATTACTATAAGTAATCACGCCTTTAAGGTCGGTGGTTGATACGAGTTGTTCGTTTTCGCTGAGAAGCGTTTCACGAGATTGAGAAGATGAGCTGACAGTCATTATATTAACTTTTGTTAATTATTATTTTAGGCGAGGAATATATACAATTATTAAAGTTATGACAAAATGTGAACATCACATTTTGTGTAAATGCCTGCTATTTAAACAAAAATAAGCCAGGTACCTCACAAAGCTCAATGCCTCACGTCTCTTCAATCTAACGATTACGACTCATCTAAGTTCACGGCGGTACTAAACTTCACAGTTCTCATTGACACAGAGGTGTGGAACTTACGAATGTTCAAATCTTTACGCAGTACCCGCTCAACAAAATCTTCATAAGCTTGAATGTCTTTGACCGTAACAATCAACATGAAGTCAAAGCTGCCTGAAATTTGGTAACACTGAGTCACTTCCGCAGCCTTCGAAATAGAGTAGCGAAATATCTGATAGATGTCCCCTCGATCTCGCTCCATTTCTACAGACACAACCAAAGTCATCTTACTGCCTGTAAGCTCAGGATTGATGATAGACACATCACCGACGATTACGCCCTCCTCTCTCAAGCGCCTTACTCGCTTTAAACAAGCAGGTGGTGACAAGCCAACAACCTCAGCCAGCGCCTGATTAGGAATTCGGTTATTCTTTTGAAGCTCTACGAGAATGCTTCGATCTATTCGGTCTATTTCCATAATTTCTTAGAACCACAACTTTGTGACTTATAATTTTCAATTCTACGACAATTAAAAAATTTCACGCAACTTCACAAAGCAATTTCAAAATTATGATCACAGCAATCGCGATAAGATCTTCTCATACAACATAATCGAACAATGGTCGTAACAATGAAATTCACTTATCAATTCTTTAAAGAACTCCTTAAAGAAATTTTCGATGTCACCTCGACGCTTTTTCGAATCATGATTCCAATCATCATCGTTATAAAGGTAGTTGAAGAGCTCGGCGGCATCATGATTCTTAGCGAATGGCTGAGCCCAATAATGGAAAGTGTTGGCTTACCGAAAGAAATGGGGTTGGTATGGGCAACCACCATACTCACTAACATCTATGCAGGGTTGATTATTCTCATCAGTTCCGATGTTCCCCTTACTGTCGCTCAAGCCTCAGTATTAGGCAGCATGATGCTTCTCGCCCATTCATTGCCAATTGAAGGCGCAATAGCGAAAAAAGCAGGCGTAAGCTGGCTTGCCACCTTATCAGTCAGAGTCGGCGGCAGCTTGGTATTGGCATGGCTACTGAATCTCAGCTATCAATACGGAGATTTACTCAACTATCCAGCAACCGTTTTATGGCAGCCAGAAGTATCGTCAGATAACAGTTACATCGGTTGGGCTATCGAACAACTCAAAAACTTTGCAGTGATATTCATGGTGATTTCAGCACTGCTACTGTTACTTAAAGTTTTAAAGGTTCTTGGCATCGAGAAGTTAATGGCTCTGCTGCTACGACCATTTTTAAGACTACTAGGCATCAGCAAAGATGCGACCAATCTAACCATCATAGGGATCACGCTCGGTCTTTCGTTCGGTGGCGGGTTATTGATCAACGAAGCAAAGAAAGGACATATAGCCGCAAGAGACGTGTTTACCGCCATTATGCTACTCAACCTGCTCCACAGTTTGATTGAAGACACCTTGTTGATCTTGCTGATTGGGGCTAATTTTTACACCATATTCTGGGGAAGAATCGTATTTTCAGTCCTCATCGTTGCTTTAATTTCGCACGCTATTAAACGTGTCAAACCAACGATTTGTGAGCGTTACTTTTATCGCGACGTATCCCAATCATAACAGCGAAAACTCACCTTAAACCTTTTAGCAAAAGAGCCGACACACAGGCTCTTTTATCATCAGCTTTTTCACTACCCAACTTGTTCGCCGCTCCAACCCAAAAATTTGCGTAACATTGCGCCCACAAGCGCTTTCACCTCTCCTCAATCGAAGAAATCGTGATAATTCGAGTGAAAATAATTTAAACACGAATAATCCATCATTGGGCTGACAATAAAATTCACTATTCTTATATCAACACAAAGTATAAAGGTATTTTTATTACTATCTAAAGCCTTACCTCTATTAACACGAGAGACAATAACCATATTATCCACACTGATACTTACTATTAAAACAATCAACTATAAATTCACCAAAATGAAATAAATAACTGACAATAAGATAATTATCTAAGGCTATTTGATATTAACTCTTAATGTTGAAAATAGGATAGACAATAACTTGTAAAAATTTACAGTTTGATTGGTTAATTTTATAAATATATTTTGTTACACAATCGAAACAAATGGCTAATTATAACAATGTCACATAAAACAATGGCTTTAATGGTTCTGTCCTTATCCTCACTGTCACAGGCTTCCACTATAGAGAATGATGAACCATTGCTGAAGTCATTGATTGAACAAGGCATTATCTGTCCCGGCTTAAATTATAAGGACAACCAAGAAGCTTTGCGTATCTATCTCAATGCCAAAGCAAATAAGAACCATCAGCCTAATTTCGATTTAAATAAAGATATAAAAAACCAACGTCAGGTAAATAAAGCACCAAAAGAGTGCATTAGACCAATATCGGTGAATAACACCGGTGAAGGAAGTTGATATTAATATCGACATGGAAATATAAAAAGGAAATGTAATGAAGATAATGAGAAAGACGTTGCTGGCTTCAGCAATGATTACTCTATTTAGCGTCAACAGTTATGCTAAAACACCTATTGATTTAGGTGTTGTTAATGAAGATAAGCTAATTGAAATGCTAGTAAGACAAGGCTTAGTTGATGAAAACGCTAGCGATCAAGAAAAACACAGCGCCCTTGATCGTTACCTAAAAAGTAAAATCAATTCGGGTTTTAAAGGTGATGCGCAATTTGGCAAAAAAGCCATGGAGCTGAGAGCAAAGATTCTAAAAGCCATCGAAAAAGAGTCCGGCGTCAAAAAAGCGAGTGTTTTCGCACTGGAAGTGGGTACCAAGCGCACGGACAAAGTGCTCGCGCTGCTTGTCGACTTCCCTGATCTAAACTGGGACGATAACAAGCTCACTAAAGAGCACACGCAAATGCTCTACGAGAGCTACAACCCAGAACACTACCAAGAGTTACTGTTTTCTGATTCAGGCTATACCGGACCAAATGGTGAAAACTTAATCTCGATGCGCCAGTATTATCAAAGTGAGTCAGGCGACAGTTACAGTGTGGCGGGTCAAGCCGCAGGTTGGTATCGAGCTTCTAAGCCAGCAGCTTTCTACGGTGGTAACTCCCCGACAACGGATAACGACCTAAATGCTCAAGAGCTCGTTCGCGAAGCCCTCAACCAGTTAGCTCAAGACCCTAGCATCAACCTCGCTGATTACGATATCGAAGATCGTTACGATTACGATGGTGACGGAGACTTCCGTGAGCCAGACGGCGTAATTGATCACCTAATGGTGTTCCATGCCTCTGTAGGTGAAGAAGCCGGTGGCGGTGTGTTAGGTCCTAATGCAATTTGGTCTCACCGATTCAACCTTGGGCGCACACATGTGCTAGAAGGCTCCTCTAGCTCGCTTCCAGACCGCTTTAATGGCCAGTACGCGGCGTTTGATTACACGATTCAACCGATTGACGCAGCAGCCGGTGTTTGTGCTCACGAATATGGCCATGATTTAGGCCTTCCAGATGAGTACGACACACAATACACGGGTAAAGGTGAACCTGTTTCTTATTGGTCTATCATGTCTTCAGGCAGCTGGGCTGGTCAAATTGGCGGTACTCAACCAACCGCATTCAGTTCTTGGGCAAAACACTTCCTACAGAAGTCTATTGGTGGTCGTTGGATTAATGATGACCAAATCTCAATTGATGACCTGGAAGACAATCCACAAATTTACACCCTGTTCCAAACGACAGATAACTCTCGTCCGAACATGATTAAGGTCGACCTTCCAGAGAAACAAATCGAAGGTTTGAAACCGTTCGAGGGTGAGTACTCATTCCACTCTCAAAAAGGCGACGACCTGAAAAATAGCATGACCCGTAAGCTGGAAATCCCGGCGGGCGATTCTGCAATGCTTACCTTCAAAACTTGGTACCAAATCGAGAAAGACTATGATTTTGCTCGTGTCCTTGTGAACGGACAAGCCATCGCAGGCAACATCACTTCTATGGATGACCCCTACAATACCGGCCTAGTTCCTGCGGTTGGTGGAGAGTCTGACGGCTGGATTGATGCTGAATTTGATGTTTCTCAATGGGCAGGACAAGAAGTCGAGCTTTCGTTCGAGTACATCACCGATGGCGGCTTAGCCATGGAAGGTTTCTACTTAGACAACCTGAGCCTTGTCGTTGACGGCGGCACGGTTGCGGTAGATGACGGCGAAGATAACTCTAGCTTTGCGCTTAATGGCTTCAAATTGAGCAATGGTTTCCATCAAGCTCAACACTACTACCTACTGCAATGGCGCAGTCATATGGACGTGGATGAAGGCTTAGCGAATATCAAGCGCATGGGCCAGCTCATGTCGTTCGATCCAGGTCTGATCATTTGGTATGTCGATGAGTCGCTCACTGATAACTGGGTAGGCAAGCATCCAGGAGAAGGCTGGTTAGGTGTGGTCGATGCAGACCAAAATGCCATGATTTGGCAAAACTCAGGAAAAGTCGCTCAAACACGTTACCAAGTCCGTGATGCCGCGTTTTCACTGAAAGACCATACTCCTATGCGTCTTGTGAACAGTGACAACGATGTGCTTCAGGACACAAGCCTAGTGGGTACAGCAAGCTTCTCTGATGATCAAGATTACACATCACCACAAGCTCCTGATTCGGGTCGTATTTTGACTAAGTTTGGCTTGGTGGTAGACATTGTTAACCAAAGCGATGTCAACGAATACGGTGTGGTACGTCTGTCGAAAGTAAGCCAACACAACATCGCGCCAACAGCGAACTTCGAACTCAATACAGATGGGTTGAACGTCTCAGCTCGCAACTTCAGTTCGGATCAAGATGGCGAAATCATCAGCTACCTATGGGACTTCGGCAACGGCGTAACAAGCAGTGAAATAGCGCCAACGTGGACTTACGAGCAAGCCGGTGATTACACGGTGATCTTGACTGTTGTCGACGACAAAGGTACCACAGGTTCGTTCAGCTCTGTAGTGAGTGTTGAATCTCCAAACGCCCTACCGGAAGCAAGTGCGAAGTACATCCACTTGGGACGCTGGGTAACCATGTGGTCAACAAGCTCAGACAGTGACGGTCGTATTGTTGATACTGAGTGGACGCTTCCAAATGGAAAAGTAAAACGAGGTCGCACATTCACTTCTATCTTCCCTTCATACGGGAAACACGAGGTGACCTTGAAGATAATTGATGACCAAGGCGGGATCACGACTAAGACCATTATGGTCGACCTATAAGTCGCTTCCAGCTCAAATCATTGAAATAAGTACGTAGACAATAACGTGCGTACTGATAAACCAACTTAAGTACTGCTGTCTTTGGCATGAGTCAGGACAGTAGTTTTAAGAAAACGTTATTATTTAAGCCGTAAGCAAAAGCCCTACCGTCATCGGTAGGGCTTTTTATTGGTCTGTGCTTCGGAAAAGCTAGCCTAACGCTCTGTTCAAATGAAGAGGTCTATCTCACCCAAACAGGTGACAACTACTCACACCGGCTGCTTTTGAATGCGAGATTTACGTGCGCTAAATGCAAACAATAAAATAACGGCTAGCACAAATGGCAATACGTAGATATTGAGGTTTTGCCAGCCCGCAGTCGACTCTAACCAACCAGAAAGCAACGCCGTTACTGTCACACAGCCAAAGACAACAAACTCATTAAACGCTTGAGCCTTCGCTTTGTTCTGCGGTTGATAAGATTGACTGAACAAACCGGTTGCCGCGATGAACATAAAGTTCCAGCCTACCCCGAGTAAAACCAAAGCCGCTCTGAAATGCCAGATTGATTCGCCATGAATGTTGATAGCAATACAAACAACGAACAACACCCCACCCGCCAAAATCATCATTCGTGAACCAAACTTCTCAATAAGTGAGCCAGTAAAGAATGCCGGGACAAACATACCCAATACGTGCCACTCAATCACACCGGCGGCTTTAGTAAAGTCGAATCCACAACCGATCATCGCCAATGGTGTTGCCGTCATTAGGATATTCATCACGGCATAAGCGACCATTGCAGCAAACACAGCACCAATAAAGTTAGGCGCTTTCACTATCACACTAAGAGGATCGGATTTAGGAGCCTGACTATTAAAAGAGGCTGTTGGAAATTGAATGGTTTGTAAGATGAGTAACGCAAGAATGTTCAATCCAATCAAAGAAGCAAAAGCGCCAATATACAAGCCATCTTGCGACCATTGCTGCGACATAATCGCCAAGTTTGGCCCTAATACCGCAGCTAAAACGCCACCAGCCATCGATATAGAAATTGCGCGATGTCGTGCATTTTCATCACACACTTCGATAGCAGCGAAACGATAAAGCGTACCAAAACCAATACCTATCCCGAGCAAAAATGTGGCGAAGCAAAACAAGTAGAAATGCTGCTGAGATAAAGCGTAGGTAGCAAGGCTTGCCCCTGTAATGCCAACGACATTACCAATGCTAAACCCTCTCTTTCGTCCTAGCTTACCTGAAATTAAAGACGCAGGAATCGTGGCAGCCATTAAGCCTAAAAACTGAAGCGCAACGGGCAAAGTAATCATGCTGACACTGGGTGCAATCTGCTTGCCTATCAAGCCAATCACCGAAATCAGTAAGATGTTCCCCGTCATCAATAAGGCCTGACACAGTGAGAGCAGCCAAACATTTCTATTCATCTTAGTTCCTAAATATGAGCACAGTTGGTCAATAGACCAAATAATCAACAAAGTCGCAACACTTTGTTACTCAAAACAACTCCAGCAAACAACCGAAAGCTCTGCTTCGAACAATATTCAATCCAGCGTACTTTGATCTTCGAAGCTTTACACTCTAGAGTTGAAGTTATCATTATTTGAGATAATAATAATTTTTTGTTATTTATTAGGGCGTGTTGATCTTTCGAGCTGATTTTTGCAGCGAGTTGCTGGGTATTTATACAAGGCAGAGGCTTTGATGTGTAGCTAGCCTACATGATAAGCCGATAACGCAGTAGAAATGACCAGCAAACGCTGCCCGGAGGGTTCGAGCTGGGCGCCCCCGCAAAAAGCGTTTTACTCTTTGTTGAGGGAGATTTGCTTAGAATGACTAGGCTGCTTCTCCCTCGCCGCGATTAAAACGCTTTTATCTCGAACAAAATTTAACCACGAAAGTTCAACACGCCCTAGCGCTGTTTTACAAACTTCGGCATTAAGAGGCGAGTATGATCAATCCGCTTTGGCTCAACACATTCAAGACTCTGGTTGAAGTTGGCCATTTCACGCAAACGGCTGAAAAGTTATACATGACTCAACCAGGTGTCAGCCAACACATCAAAAAGCTTGAGCAAGCATGTGATTGTGACCTGCTTTCTCGAGAAAATAAGAGCTTCGAGCTAACCGAGCAAGGTCGGATTATGTATCGCTATGCGCTCAAGCTAGAGAAAGACCAAGAAGATCTTTTCGAGTCTCTGAGTTTTGATAATCCTTATGCAGGACAATGTCATTTGTCTTGCTCTGGCTCACTCTCTTTACGTCTATATCCCAAGCTTCTTGAACTTCAGCAGCAACACCAAGATCTCAGCATCAACCTGGAAGCGGCTCCAAACAAAAAGATATTGAATGACCTACTCCAAGGCACTACCGATATCGGCATTGTTAGGCATTCTCCTAACGACAGCTACTACCAAAGCCAAGTCATTGGCAAAGAAGCACTATGTCTTATTGTCCACCATAGCCACGCCGACCTAGAAATAACACCGCAAACGCTGCATGAGATTGGACTTATCGCTCACCCAGATTCAGCGCACTACCTCTCTTTGTACTTCGACCTATGCGGTGATAAATACTTAGCGAATATTAACGTCAATGAAATTCCAAAATCTGGCTACATCAACCAGCTTCATCAGATATTGCTACCAGTATCAAAAGGATTAGGTTTTACGGTATTACCGGCTGGCGCAGTTGAACACTTCCCAGAGAGAGACAAATTGCACGTTGTGCCGCCAAAAGTAGAGGTTGAGGAGACGCTGTATTTGGTTCAAAAACGAAACCGGAAACTGCCGCACCGATACAATACAGTTATTGATTTGATCAAACAAAATGTGAGTGGCTAACGCGTTGATTCGCTGACTAAATTAAAGCCTTTAACCCCTCAGGTTAAAGGCTTTAAAGGTTATATGATAGTGATTACCACAAGCGACTTATCCCAAGTTGCTTATTCCAAGGATCTGAGAACTTCGCTGGCTCGCTCGAAATCATAGCTAACTAATGCACTTTGAATATCTTTAAGCACAGCAGCATGTGGATACTGCACGAGTAACTCAGCCACGTATTGCGTAGCATCGTTATCATAAGCTTCGAGCAGTGAGAGTAGCTTAACCTTGTGATCTTCTGTGAGCACGGATTCCATCACACTCACTTCATTCACGCATTCAGCTTGTGGCTTTACAATCTGGCTATCCGTTGCTGCAATGAGCTCAGCTAACCTCTCTTCACCTTCTCTGAGGTCTTGCTCATCACACAAACTGTTATGCGCTTTACCTTCTAACTCTCCCATTAAATCAGCTAACTGGAATCCACCAATCGACGCTGCCATGCTTTTCAAGGTATGCAGGTTTCTTTCAAGCGTAATCCAATCGTTTTGTACCAAATTATCAAACGCATCAACCATCATGCTTGGCGCAGTGCTATGGAACTTCCCAATCAATTTGTTTTGAAGTTCCGAATCATGAAGAGTGAGTTGTTCGAACCGCTGTTGAGAAAATACACTGATAGCATCATTGCTCTTGGGTTTACTTGTTAGGCTTTCAAGTGGCTCTGTCTGCCTATCTAACGGAGCTGCCTTTCCTTCTACCATCACCTCCGGCACTATATATTTGACGATCAAAGAAGTCGCTTTATCGATGATAATAGGCTTGTCTAAGAAATCCGTTACACCTGCGTCCCTTGCCTTTTGCTTAGCATCAGCAAACACATTGGCAGACACCGCTATAATAGGGACTTTCGTATCAAACTTACGGATCTGACGCGTCGCTTCAAAGCCATCCATAACGGGCATTTGAAGGTCCATTAAAATCATTTCATAGTCATTATTTTTGGCTAGCGCGACGGCTTTTTCTCCGTTCTCAGCCAAGTCAACATTCAAATTCGTACGCTTGAAAAATGCCAACGCTAAGTCTTGATTTAACTCATTATCTTCAACCAGCAATATCTTTTGCCCCTTAAACTCGATGTGATAATCCAGCTTGAGCTCCTGAGATTTAAAGTGTGCCAGTTCTTCAGCATCCGACCTAGGCAGAGTAAGAACGAAAGAAAACTCACTACCCTCTCCCAATACGCTCGTAACTGAAATCTCACTGCCCATGGCTTGTACGAGCTTTTGACTGATATTCAGCCCCAAGCCAGTACCTCCAAACTTTCTCGTGGTAGTACTGTCTGCCTGGCTAAATGCTTGAAAGAGCTTGTGCCTATTTTCTTCTGAAATCCCAATCCCTGTATCAGAAACAACTACCTTCATACTCACGCTTCGATCATTGGATTCGAGATGAGTAACATTCAAAGTCACGTTCCCATGCGATGTAAATTTGATGGCGTTCCCAATCAGGTTCAGAATGACTTGGAATAGTCTTAACGGGTCGCCAATCAACGGGGTATCTAACTCTGGGTCTATCGACATAGACAACTTAAGTTGCTTCTCATCCGCTTTCGATTCCATCAGCTCAATCACATCATTAAAGGTCGTCACGGGATCAAACGGGATGTTATCAATAACAAGTTGCCCAGCTTCTATCTTTGAAAAATCAAGGATGTCATTGATGATACCGAGTAACGAATGGCCAGAACGGTGCACTTTCTCAATATAATTTCGAGCGACAGGATTAGATATTTCGCCAATTGCCAAATAAGACAAACCAATTATTGCGTTCATTGGTGTTCTAATTTCATGGCTCATGTTAGCCAGGAACTCAGATTTCGCTTGGCTCGCTAGATCCGCTCTCTCCTTTTCCTCTGCCAACTGCTCGTTGAGGTATTTCATTTCCGAAATATCGAATGCCCAAAACAGTGTGGCGATATCCCCATCAAGCTCAAACAAGTAATAACTCGCGAGAGCCACAAAGCGAGTGCCATCTGATTTTCTCAGCACTAACTCTCGGTTTTCTACCTTACCATTGAGCTTAAGCTCCTTGTGTACCTCTTCACGTACCGCTAACGAGTCATGAATTGCAGCTACATCAAACGCATCAAGCTTTTTACCTTCTACGACGAACAGGCGCTTTGCGGTGTCATTGGCATAACGAACCTGCTCCTCAAATACCACCGCAGCGGCAATCGGAGAACTATTGAGCATATTGTAGAGTTGATTCTGCGCCTTTTTGAGGGCTTCAGTCGCTTCATTAGCAATACTGATCTGCTTCGCTAATTTTCGATTCCAGAAAATAATAAGTAGGAGGATCACTAGCGAGAAAACCGAAATGGTGTAAACCAACTGGTAGTCAACTCTTTCTATCGCTTTTGGCGCTGCCCACTTTGCTGAGATCTTCTGATGTTCTTCTGCGGAAATACTCTCAATCGCTTTATTCACAATGGAATAAAGCAAAGGTTCTGATTTGATGACATGTAAAGTTGGCGAGAGGAAAAAATCGAGTCTTCCGATAATTCCGATCTCCCGGTGACCAAATGAGTCAATGAGATAATTGAGGACGTCGACAGTATCGATCATGCCATCTAAGGTATTATAGTCCAGTCGGTTGAGTCCATCTTCTGTGGATTCTACCAGCACCCATTCAACGTTCGGGTATTGTTCGATAACCGCATCTGTATTTGCTGCATTCTTCAAGATACCGATTTTCCAACCCTCAGCTTCTTCAAGTACCAAGCTGCTGATATCTCGTCTCGATGCGATCGCTAAGCGGCTTGAAAACAAGCTTTTGACTGCTTTGACATTGTCTCCTAACGAACGGTTTTCTTGAGCCGCGGAGACCAGTTCTACTTCATGGTGATCAACCAAGCTACGGGTCTCTGACCAATTTGCAACGTCTACATGGTTAATATTTAAACCTGTTTTCTGCTCAATCAGTGTTAGATAGTCATCAATCATCCCGATGTATTCACCGGAATTGGATACCGCCTCATAAGGCAACGAATTGGGATCGATACCTATCCGAACATTCGGATTATCTTTGATCCACTTTCTCTCTTTTGGGCTGAGATTTAAGATTTCTCCAATCAAACTATTCGCTTGATAAACATCCGCTATATAGCGTTTCGCCGCATCTCCGAATGAACTGAATTTTTCGACCGAGGGAAAATAAACATGGTTCCGCTCTAACGACTTAACATCAAAATAGAAAGTCATCGAACCAGAGTTGGTGTTTCCTCCTTTGGTTCGATAATTTGCCACCTTGGTGACAGACGAAAAATGAGAGGTGTTTTTCTTCTCTCCATATTCATCAACTAGGTTGCCGATATACCAAGATTTAATCGGGCGATTGTTATTATCCGCTTGTGCGGTGATCACCTGAAATGAACTGTATGTATCAAAAATTTCAAAAACTTCCGTTAACTCTTCAAAGCGGTCATTGACAATAAAATACGCGGATACTTGCGCAATAATATTCGCTTTTTTAAGCACTTGACTTAAATCATTCTGAACCTGCACATCGATAATTTGGCTTAAACCATCATCGGCCTGTTTAAGGTTTTTAATCGCGGCATTGAAGCTGTCTCTAATTTCCTCACTCTTAAAGTCCACATAGATCGGATACTCAACTTTATACTCGTCATGTAACATTAACTCTGACATTTCGATAAAACGAGTATTGGTGATAAACCACTCTAGTACTCTTCGTTCAACCATTAGCAAGTCGACATTTTGAGCCCTCAACTGCGAGAATGCTGATTCAAGATCTTCGTAATCTTCGACACGATCAATGTCTAACTTACCCTTCAGAACTTCAACAGAGTTTTTAATTGGGGATGTTTCGTCGAACAATAACGCCCCTAATGATAGGTCTTTTTGGGATTGAAGTTGGAGTTTGCGTCGCACGAGAGACACAGGAACAAACTCAACATTAAGAACGTTATCACTTAAAAAGTGCGCATTAGGATCATCAAACTGAACACCAGATACAAAGGCAATAGAATTATTGTTATCGATAGCCTTTCTAGCGGCACTAGGAGGAAGGGTGACAACGTCACCTAACTTATACCCCATATCATTAAGAGCACGCTGAAGAATGTCGTGTTCTAGCCCGACCGCTGTGCTGTCTGGGTACATATACGGAGGGTTACCAAAGCCAAATACGCCTTTCAGTGGCACTCGATAAGAGGAGCTATCTAGCCACTTTGATAGAATCTGGTTCTTATTATCAATGTCGAAGGTTTCAATTTGTTTGTTGATTAGCGTCAGTAGCTCTGGTTCGTCAGTTCGAATCACCATTGACGCTTCTAACTTTTTCCAATGTTCCAAAACATAATTGACCGCTAGATCATGAACGCCAATCTTTTTCGCAAGATCCATGGTGGTAATTGGTTCACCGACTATGCCTTGAACATCGCCATCCCCTAACGCACGTACTGCATCAATAACGTTGTCGAACTCCACTCGTTCAATAGCGCTCAATTGAACACCTGCTCTTTGTAAGTCGATATTTTCATTAACCATCGCGATGCGGCGCTTGTTATTTTGCTCTAGGTTTCCATCGAGTTTATTGTCGATAGGTACTATTACAGCAACCTGATAAGGAACATAGGGGTCACTTGCAAGAAAACGCCCTCCTTCACTTGGGTCAAACTGTTGAAATGGGAATACATCACCTCGCCCATCGACTAACGCCGCTTTGGCCTCGACGCGCGAGTTAACTGTGATAAACCGAACATGGACACCAAAACGCTGTTCAAGATCCAATGTCCAATCTTTGATGATCCCAGAAACCAGCCCATCGTCATCGATGAATGAGTATGGGTAATGGTCGGAAAGTGCAATAAAGGTGATGGTCGGTTGGTTTTCCAACCACTGATTTAACTTTGCATCAGTCACTTCAGCCGCGTTTACACTGCGAATGACCAGTGACCACACCACTATGCCAATGACAAGAGGTACTGCAAAACGATTTAGCGACAGCATCCAGCGATCACTCATCTTTGAACTTCTCTTTAATTGCTAGAATCTCAGGTAACTTGAGGAAAAAAAGATCGACGATAGTTGGGTCAAAGTGTTTACCCTTTTGCTCTTCAAACAAGGCCAGCGCTTCATCAACGCTCCAAGCCTTTTTATAAGGCCTTTCTGCTGTCAAAGCATCAAATACATCCGCAACCGCAGCAATGCGCCCGACCAGAGGAATCTCTTCGCCCGCTATTTGATTTGGGTAGCCGCTGCCATCCCATTTTTCGTGGTGATATTGCGCGACTTGAATGGCCATTCGCATCAACTTAGAGTCACTCTGCCTGCCGAGTATCTCTACGCCGTATTCGACGTGTTTTTGCATGGTGGCCCACTCGTCCGGGTCTAATTTACCCGGCTTAAGTAACACACTGTCAGGGATACCTATCTTGCCAATATCATGCATGGGTGCAGCATCACGCAAGGTTTCCGCGTCTTCGTCTGTCATGCCCAAGGCTTTGGCTAATATTTCGCAATAATGGCTCATGCGCATAACGTGCATGCCCGTTTCATTGTCTTTGAATTCAGCCGCCCTACCCAAGATATTCAGCGTCTCTAGCTTACCTAGATTGATCTCTTGGGTTTTCTCTTTTACCTGACTAAACAACGCGCGTTGTTGGTCATAAAGAGAAATATGGGTTTTTACACGCTGAAGTGCGATTTCTGGGGTAATGGGTTTCGTTAAATAATCAACAGCACCTAAAGACAACCCTTTCACTTCAGCTTCAGGATCCATTTTGGCGGTCACAAATATAATCGGTATATGCGCGGTATTGGGTTGAGCTTTCAGTTGACGGCATACCTCGTAACCATCTATATCAGGCATCATGATATCAAGGAGAATTAAGTCAGGCTGTGGCACCATCTTCGCTATTTTGATACCGATAGTACCGTTGATCGCGACCTTTACTTGGTAAGTATCTTTGAGAATTGCAGTTAGCACATCCAAGTTACTTGGGGTGTCATCTACGACTAACACTATAGGTTTACGACTCATTGACACCTCGTATAAAAATCAAACAGTTATAATCATAGTGTAGATGGGTTTTCGCACCACTCAACATGAAAATGACAAATGATTGTTAAAAATGAAGAGTAGATCTTCGAGTGACGTCAAACTAACGATTTGAGTCTAGTTTGATGTCAAAAATTCGGCAGAAATTAATGTCTAACACAAGAGAAAATATGCTCTCTTGGACATATGAGCCAAACGAAAAGAGCTCCTCATAGGGGAGCTCTTTTATTGAACAGTTAGAAAACAAACAGCTTTGATTATTCAGTAGCCTAACGACCTGAGTAATACATACAGATTCGAACGCCATCGAACTCGCGAATCTCAAATGGGATCTCGTAGATAGACTCCATCACTGACTTTTCAACCACTTCAGAGACCTTACCCGACTTAACCACTTGGCCTTTTTTCATCGCGACGATGTTATCTGAGTAGCATGAAGCAAAGTTGATGTCGTGAATTACAATAACGACCGCTTTGTTAAACTCATGCGCTAAACGACGCAGCGTCTGCATGATTTCGACAGAGTGCTTAATATCTAGGTTGTTCAGTGGCTCATCTAAGAACACATAGTCCGTATCTTGCGCCACAACCATTGCGATGAACGCCATTTGACGCTGACCGCCACTCAACTCATCAAGGTATTTGTTTTGAATATCAGTAATGCCAAGGTGCTCGAGCGCAGTGTCGACGATCTTATGGTCTTCGTCTTTCAAGCGACCTTGTGAATGTGGGAAACGGCCAAAACAAACCAATTCGCGAATCGTAAATCGCATGTTGATGTTGTTCGACTGCCTTAACACAGCAAGGTGTTTTGCCAGCTCTTTGGTATCCCATTCAGCCAGTAGCTTGTCGCCAATAATGACTTCACCGGCATCACTTTCGGTTAAGCGACTCGCCATAGAAAGCAGTGTACTTTTACCCGCACCATTTGGGCCAATGATAGAAGTCACTTCTCCTTTCGGGAACATGGCACTGGCATCATCCACCACAAGTGTCTTGCCATACTTCTTACTCAAACCTGTTAATTTAATCACTACTTACTACCTTTACTGAATTCTGGTGCGTAACAACAAGAACATAAAATACAAACCGCCGACCAAGTTAATGACCACGCTCACAGTGGTTTCAAACGCCATTACTTTTTCGATAAACCATTGGCCTGAAACCAATAGAACGACCGCTAACAAACTGCTCGCAATGATAAGCACGCGATGTTGATAAGATTTGAATATCTGACGAGCTAAGCTCACGGTGATTAATCCAAAGAACAGCACAGGGCCAACCAAAGCCGTCGATACCGCGACCATCACTGACACAATCACCAAGGTAATTTGAGTCAGTCGCTTGGTGTTCACGCCCAAGCTTGTTGCGTTATCGACACCAAGCCAAAGCACATCAAGCTTAGGCGCTAACAACCACAGGCCAAGCAAGCTCAAACCCAATGGAATAAGGCTGAGGTAAACCAGTTCACCTTTCACGTTGTTGAAGCTCGCGAACATCACATTTTGCAGCACGGCAAACTCGTTCGGATCAATCAACATCGCCAAGAAGTTAGACAAGCTCGAGAACACGCTGCCACACACGATGCCTATCAGAAGCAGTGTGAATACGTTGTTTCGCTTGCTCTTAAAGTAGAAATGGAACAGAGCAAACGAGAACAAGATCATCACAGTCACAGACATCGAAAAGTTTGCGATTGAATCAACCACCCAGAAGCTAGCACTGCCAAACACAAACAAAAGAACCGTTTGAACCAGCAAATACAAGCTGTCAAAGCCCAAGATGGAAGGGGTTAGAATTCGATTATTCGTGATGGTTTGGAAAACCAATGACGATGCAGAAATCGCCACCGCCGCCAACACAATCGACAGTAGTTTAGGTAATCGCAGAGACAAGAAAAACTCGTAGTTATCCCAAGTAAGTCCCTGCCCCACAAATACTGTGGCCATACACAAAGACGCGATAGCCAGAATCGCAATTTTTACTGAATCACGCATTCGACTTGTCTCTCATGATTAGGTAAATAAAAATCAAGCCGCCAAAGATGCTGATGACCATTGAGATTGGAATCTCATAAGGAAAGATAACGATTCGCGCTAACAAGTCACAAGCCAATACCAAGATCACACCCCAGTAGGCTGTCCAAGGCAGAATCTTCTTCATGTTATCACCCATCATCAGCGACACGATATTCGGCACGATAAGGCCAAGGAATGGGATAACACCAACAATCATCACCACCGAAGATGCACAGATCGCGACAAGAGCAACACCAATGAAAACGATCTTTTGATAATTGAGGCCGATGTTTTTTGCGAAGCTTTCACCAATACTTGCCGCACTGAACTGACTCGCAAAGTAATAAGCCAACACACATGCAGGAATCGCGAGGTAAAGAATTTCATAGCTGCCTTGCAATACACTCGCAAAGTTCGCCATCGTCCATGCCGACATGGTTTGTACTAAATCGTATTTGTAAGCAATAAAGGTTGTTAGAGATGAGACAACGTTGCCATACATGATGCCAATTAAAGGCACCAACACCGCATTCTTAAACTTGAGGTGTTGTAAGAAGCGAACCAATAACATGGTGCCTAACACCGCAAACGCAAAGATAAAGCCTAAGTAGCTCCATTGAGCGGCATTACCCAGCACCAGAATACCGACGATGTAACCCAACATGGCGCAATCAATCGTGCCCATCGTAGAAGGAGCAGCGAACTTGTTCTGAACAATCTGCTGCATGATAAGGCCAGAAACACTTAAACCCGCCCCAGCTAGCACGATCGCGAACAGTCGAGGTATCCGACTAACAACATAAATGGAATTGGCATGTTGGTTACCATTGAAGAAGTCACTAAAACTGATTTCAGCGACCCCAATCATCAACGACGTAACGCATAACACAACAAGAAATACAGCAGCGGCAATGGGTTTCAACATAGAAATAATACTAAAGGTAGGGCTCTTTGAGTCCGTATGAAAAGTGAAAAAGGGCTTATAAGAACGTTCTTATAAGCCCGAAAATCTGATGATTGGTGACTATTGAATCGTGCGTTCAATATCACCCAACATTCTGTGAATCGCTGTCACGCCACCACCCGCCAAATACCAAGCACTTGAATCAAGGTAAACGATGTTGCCTTGCTGCGCTGCAGGTGTCGCCGCAACTAATGGGTTATCAAACAGCTGTTGTGCGCGACCTTCTGACTTACCAATCGCTTTTTCACGGTCGAGAACATAAAGTACTTCAGGTTTTGCATCGGCAATGTATTCGAACGAGATTAAGTTACCGTGTGTACCTTTAATTGGAACCACTGTCGCACTCTTTGATTCAACGTATCCGAAGTCATCAAAGATGATTGAGAAGCGACTACCTTTGTTGAACATCGCAATGTTATTGCCGTTGTTCATCAGCATCATCGCAGTGGTTTCGCCAGACGTTACTTTATCGTTTACCGCTGCAATCGAATCTTGAGTCTCTGTGATGATCGCTTCAACTTCATTTTGTTTATCAAACAGTTGACCTAGTGCACGCCAGTTTTCTTGAGCGTCAGCCCAGTACTTATCGCCCTCAATAGAGAACATGATCGTCGGAGCAATTTGTGCCAACTTGTCGTAGACCTTTAGCATGCGGTTTTCAGCAATGATAACGTCAGGCTTCAACATGTAGATAGCTTCAAAATCAGGTTCGCTCAACGAGCCAGTGTTTGCTGTCGTTGCTTTGTAAGACTCTAGGTAATCAGGCATAAGGCTATGAGGTGCGCCGACTGGCTTGACACCAATTTTATCTAGCACATCCAAGCTACCAAAACCAAGAACCACGACTCGTTGCGGCACTTCATCAAACTGCGCTGCGCCCTTCACGTGTTCAATAGTCACGGTTTCCGCTTGAGCGGTCATCATGAATGATGATGCAAGAACGATGGCAAGCCCGCTCAATAACTGGCGAACTGAATTGATTGTTTTCTTCATGTTTCTTCCTTTGCCATTGAGACAAACCACCACTCATGACAATGAAAGTCAGATGACTCATAGGTGAGCATGGGGCCTACACAACGGCTAAATAACGATAATTTAAAGTCTGTCATTGCTTCGACGACAAACCTGTAACGCAAGTGAGAATTATTATCAATTATATTTGCGTTAAATTAGCGACACAACAACTTTATTATTCAGAAACGTAAAAGTGAGTATTCATGTTTTGCGTAGTCAAGAGAAGTATTAGGAATCAGAAATAACAAAAAGACGCGAAGAGGAAAATGAGCATTAATCTGGAGAGGAAAATTGATGGCAAAAAGTGACCAACTGTTCTGTAATCATAACGCTTAACCCAAAAGCTACGACTTACAGTTTACAATGTAAAGCCTAAACATAACAAAGGCTTATGTTAAGATTAATCAAGCTAGCAATGAAAAGAACTAATTACAAAGAAGACGAAGCGGCGCAAAGCCAAAAATCTGTCAGATATCATAGTAAATATCCTAACCGTCGCTCATTTAACCTTCAGTAAGCGATGATAAGTCACTCAAAAATATTTTTTAATTTAATTGAAAATAGGGTTGTAATTTTAAAAACTAGGCGTATAGTTCGCCACCTGGCTCTAATCTATAGAGCTGTTAATGCTAAAGTAAGTCCAAGTTCCACATAGACAGTTCTCGATTCCCTCGTTACACCATCTCTGCGTCAGCTTTCACCTAGATAGTCATTCAATAGCTTCTCAATTAGATCCCACTACCGTTCTATTCGTCATTTGCTTTCTTTTTAGCGAATTCAAGATAGAGCGACTACTTAAATACAAATGTAATAAATACAAGGCACAGTTATGTCACGCAGAACAACACGACAAACCCATTGGTACCAACTATCACGCGAAAAAACAGTCAATAAACTAAAAGGTAATAAATGCTCAAGATTAAAATAGACTTACACAAAGAAGAGATTTCATGGGTCACCGAGATTCGACAGCTCAATAGCGATATACTCCACCGCCACATATTGCCCAAGCTACAACATCACAGTTATCTCATCGACTTTGAATTTAATGAACGAGAAAGCATCGGAACTATCGTTTCAGGCAACGGAAACACCCTAGGACATTTCACACTCCTATAGCATTTCCCAAAGGCGACAAAAAGAAACATCGCCTAGCTCCAAAGATATAAAAGATGTCACCCTCAATTCGCTCTAGCAGAACAAAATAGAGTAGAAGTAAAACAGATCAGAAACCTAGCCCTTTTTGCATTTCACACGCGGCTAACGCTAGCTAGGTTATCGTGCTTCTATTGAAACCAACTTATATCGAACTCTGAATCACCAATGAGTCATTATCAGTGCATTCATGGACTAATAAGTTAACGGTATCGACCTTAACTTCTGATCAAGAGTATATAAGTGTTCTGCAGCTTGCATGTGTTGAGGGTAATCACTGAATTTCTCACGATTCTCTTCATTCATCTTACATGTCTCATCCACCAGCATTAACTTCCAATACAGCTTTGTTGTATGCAGCATCGCCAGTAAAGGTTTGAATACCTCTTTCTCATAAGCTTGAATCAACTCTTCAATCAACTCGTCACGTTCGTCTTCACTTGCGATTGAACCCTCGGTTGCCGACAACACTTTTTGATACTTCAGGTTTTGTTGCAGCTTATCCATAACCGTTTGGTTTTCTTCCGCTAACTCAACAAGTTTCGACTTAATGATATTTATCCAGTTCGCTTGGCTCAGTACTGTGTCATCAACGTTGGTAAAGTCTTCTCTTATCTGTCGTTCCACATCTTTTTGAGCTTTCTTTAAAACCGCACGCACCTTTTGGAAAGGCAACTGATATTCCTTACTTAGCTCGATAATCAGTTTATGAAAACCACCATTGGGCAGGTGTAAGTTTTCCTTAAACGTCGCCATTGCAGCTTCTTGCTGTTCGGTAAGGTGAGTCATTCTGTTTCCTATTCTTTATCACTTATGGTGCTGAGCCCGGGATCATACCACTATTACCCTCGCTTTTTCGGTAACTTGCTCAGTTACACCTAGGTACGTACTTAATTTCTCTCAACTCGTTATCTTTTGACTAGTTTTCACACTACTTGGCATGAAATGGTAAATCTCATTCGGGGAAAGTTCGTACATTACGCGCTCAGGGTATATCGCCAGACAGGAGTCGTTACTTACATATGAAAGATAACAGCCAGAAGTGAGAAAACACATGACCTATTCAGAATTCAAAGAATCCGATTTGCATAAGTGCGTGAGTATTGGTGCAGAAGCAATGTTATCAGTCGCTAAGTTTGCCTTTAGAGCCTCGACCCTTTTATTTCAATTTTTCCGTTGGCTTGTCGTATCGGCCTATTCTTATGTGATGAAGTAATTCTATATTGGAGTCGTTGTTTTCATTACGACTTATCCAAATACCCAAAAGCGCGCCCTATTAGGTCGCGCTTTTTTTGTGCCCAGTTTTATACCTAGCTTTATGCCAAAAACCCGAGGACATTTGATATTGTCAGTGGCGCTAAATGGTAAAACTGATAATCGAATAAAAACCATACTACACCTGTTCCAACAAAACAGACTTCTAACTTATACAGGTACTAAAATGAAAAAGATTGCACTTAAAATTGTAGGACTAACGGTTTTGGCTTCTGCGCTAACGGGTTGTATCGGCAGTAACGCCGTAACAGGGAAAGTGATGAAATTTAACGTTGAAGTTGTCGATAACCGCTATGCTCGTGCAGGTGTAAACTTCTTATTAGCGCCTGTATACGGTATTACAACCGCAGCCGACTATGTCGTATTCAACTCACTTGAATTCTGGACAGGTAAAAACCCGATCAGCGGTTCACCACACGTATTTGATACAAAAACAGATACTCACTTCAAAGTAAACGATGAGCTAGACCCAAGCCTTAAAGAAGCCCCTGTAGGCCCAATTTCAAACAATCGCACTATTGAAACGGGTGAGATGATTATGATCGACGAGAATACGGTTCAAATGGACATCGTCTATACATCTGGTGAAACGGCTACTCTAACGGGCATCAAAGATGGGTCAAAACGTTAGCTATTACATGGATAGTCAACTTGTATCGCAAACGACTATCGCTGAATTAGAGAAGATTCAAGGCACTGAAGCTTAAGGTTTGTAGCTCACACTGAGTTCAGACTTAAAGAGACTTTGAAGCTCATAAAATAGAAGAAGCCCGGCGATTGCCGGGCTTGTTTGTATGTGCTCTATTATTTGTAAGTGTTCTATTGGGACTGAGACTGTGCAAGTCGAATGCTCACCAAACTCGCCACCATAATAGCCAAATAGAAGCTGCCGATAATGGATTCCATAAACACAAAGAATTGAGCAATAGGCAGGGCCGGTGATATGTCGCCATAGCCAACCGTGGTCAAGGTGATAAAGCTAAAGTACATCGCATTGAACAAGTTGATTAGCCAAATTTGCTCTTCTAACCCATTAAATGCATTAGGGAAGATCTCTAAAATCAACAAGTAGATGGTCGACCAAGCAAACCCTAATAACAAGTAGATACAGATTGACCCGATAATGTGATTGGGCGTCACCGTTTTTGCTTTCATCACCTGTTTTAACGCCGAGTAAATGTGTGAAAACAAAAATACAGCCAACGCCGATAACGTCACTATCGACAGGTTATAGCCTTCCAAAAATGAAAAAACGCCAGACACTAAAGCCGTAATCAATAACAGTCCATACCAAGAGCGATACAAGGCTCGCTCCTTATGAATGCCGACAATTGAACTCGCCAGAGTAATGATGATGAGAAATAGTATTGTTTTTTGGCCTTGCGGATAAAACTGCTGCATCACCGCGCAACCAAAAAACAATACCAACAGTGCATAGAATAAGAAGTAGAAGTTGTCGTCTTTAGAGACTGGCTTCATCTATTTCTCCTCTGTCTCTGCTTTGTTTGTCTCAGCATCTTCTTGGCTTTTCTCTTCAAGCCCAAGCCACGCCATCATCAGCTCATAGCTTAAACTCAGAATCACAGCACCAACAAACAGACCAACGATTCCTGACATCGCCATTCCGCCCAGTGCACCCAATAAAATAACCAGCATTGGAATATGAGAGCCTCGGCTTAGGAGGACAGGCTTCAAGATAGCGTCACTGCCGCTCACCAAAATACACCACACTAAGAACAAGCTCGCCGCCAGTGTCGATTCAACACTAAACATGTAGATGATCGCAGGTAATAGAGCAAGAATCGGTGGAAGTTGGATGATTGCAATTAACAGCACAGCTAGCGCCCAAAACGCAGCAGCAGGAACGCCAGCAATCACTAAACCGATTGCCGACATCATGGATTGAATCACAGCAACACCAATCACACCTTGCACAACACTGCGCACAGTCGATTTAGAGAGCTGTACCAACTCTTCACCTTTGCCGCCCGTCAAACGCGCCACTAAGTGAGTCACACCCGTTTTGCATTTATCGGCATTACTCATAAATGCACCAGCAATGATGGTAGAGATGATGAACTGAATAAAGCCACCACCCAACGAGCCAAGAACAGAAGCAGCTTTCGTCGCGAACTGTTTAAGTTCATCAGCATACTTTATGAAAGTGCCTTCAATATTGTTGGAGGCGGCAACCAAGGTTGAATAAACCTTCTCACCTATGAATGGGATATCTTGTAAGGACGCTTTCGGTTTAGGCAATGACAATGTGCCATCTTGAAGCCCTGTCATCAGGTCAGTAGCGCTGGTGTAGATACCAGAAGAAAGCGCCGCCAAAGGAATAAACAAAAGAATGACACCAATAAAGCTCAGCAATGCACTGGCTTTACCTTTCGACATCCCCGTTTTATTTGAAATTGCGACCGCCACTGGATACAACGCAGTCGCAATGATCGCACCCCATATCACTAAAAGAATGAATGGGCGCAAAATCGAAAAACACCAATACACGAGCATGGCAATCGCTGCGATCTTGATGGCAGCGTCTATCGCCTGTTTTGAAAAATCATCGGTTAACTTCATGAGACGTCCTTGTTAGACAAAATTAAGGCTGATTCTGTAGGAACTTCCAATTCCGTGTTTCTAGGAATAGAGAAGCCAAAATCATATATATGCCAATTAACACTAATTGGAATATGCGTATAAGGGTGTTGCTATCAATGTCGCCTGAGCTCATCAATGTGCTACCAACCAGTACTAACAACGTACTAAATGCAGTGGCGAAAATAGGTGCTTTTTCGGGAACCGTGTAGATCTTGGTTGCCATAAGAATGGCAATAAGTCCTATAAACAAAGAATAGAAGACAATGTTGGGTACAATAGAAAGAATTGAAAAAGCAGCAATCGCCAGCAATCCCCCGATACCGTTACTTATCACAAGAAAAGCGCTCAACTTTATCGACTTCTCTGACGTAATCATCAACGATAGCAACGCAATAAACATCATTGTCAGTAAAGCTTCAGATATTTGAAAAATAAAGAAAAAGCATACTACTGGGTAAGAGATAATCATCGCCCTAAAGGCCGCATACCAGCGCTGTTTCTTTTCGAGTGGCGCAGCAGCGAAACCAGAGAACTCCGATTTAGGCTCAGGAAAAAACACATGCACTAACGCGAAAATCATCACTGAAACCACACCAGAAGTCGCTAAGCCAGATGCTAGCATTACTGAAACGCCAGGGTTATCAATCGCCATGAATGGCAACATCAAAACAGCAATCAAGAGTATGGTCGCGAACAAGTTCCATTTTGGGTCGACAAACAAGTAGTAACCCCAAAGCATCATTAACCCCACTAAAATTAGCAATGGGATTGGGTAATGGGTAATTCCTCGAGACAACAATAAACCTAACCCCATAGTCACCACAACGGCCAAGAGCAATTCGTAGACCGTTTCCTTATGGAGGTTTGTTTTATCAATTAAGAACTTAGCAGTGAACACTGGCGCTACAAACGCAAGTGGCCAGTTTATCCACGCCGCCAAGAAAACAGCCAACGTGACCCCGACGGTATACCGCAGGATCCGTTGCTGTGTTTGTTGGTCAGGAATCGGCTTATCGGACATAAGACAATACGCTAATCAAACGAATCCATACTTTGCCTATCGCGTTGAACACAAAGTTGTCGCCGCTATAAACAATCACATCCGCTTGGCCGCCAACTCGGAGCATGCCTTGCATCTCATCTCGTTCAAATTCGATGGTAATAGGAAGCATCTGTGTTTGACGCAACCAACCCGTTTGTTGGCTAGCCTGAGCAAGCTTACCTGCTTGATCATTTTGCCCCCAATCAACTCCCCAATCGATACTGCTTACTCGCCCTTTTACCACTTTGCCCGGTGCGAAATCCAACGCCACTTCAACTTCATCACCTACCGTTACATTACCTAGGCTATTTTCACGATAATAAGCTTCAATCCAGATATCTTCGGTTGAAACGAAGGTCATGATCGGTTGCCCTGCTGATGCATAAAAACCTTCAGACAAGCTAAAGTTAGAAACCCCACCTTGTGTCGGTGCGGTAATCACGGTGCGTTCTAGGTTCAACTGAGCTTGTTCAAGAGCCAACAACGCGGCTTTCACTTGGCTATTTTCTTGGCCTTCTTTACCCATTTGCTTCTTAGCTCGGTCAAGATCAGCTTCTGCATTCACAACCGCAGCTCGAGACGTTGCTAATGCTGCTCGTGCTTTATCTGCATCTGATTTAGAAACCACACCTTTATCGGCCATCTCTAAAACACGCTTGGCTTGTAGTTTAGTATTTTGTCTTTCAACAATCGCAGAAGTCAGTTTCGCTTGAGCTGAAGCAATGCTCGCGGTTTGAGCACCGACATTTTGCCCAGCGATCTCTAAGTTTTGCTCAGCTTGTTGTACGGCGATGAGGTAATCAGACTCGTCGAGAATCGCAAGCTTATCGCCTTGATTAACAAGTTGGTTAGGTTGAACAAGAATATCGAGTACTTTACCCGACACCTCAGGCTTGATTGGAACGATATAGCCTTTTACACGAGCATTATCGGTAATAGGGATGATGCGGTCTGAAATGACACTGAAGATCAGCATGAACGCCACGAACAACAATAAGTAGTTTGTGACCTTTCTTACTTTGTCTTTTCCGTTTTCTTGCTGGCCAACGTCTTCCTTGGCTTCTTGCGTATTCCCGTCGACTTCTGACATGGGACTCCCTTCTAGATAACTAACATCAACAAAATTAATACTTTAAAAATAAACCCAGCAATGGAAAACTCAAGTAAATGAGGTTAGATTTAGTAAACAAAACGTTGCAAATGATATGCTCGTCTAATAACGCGACAATATATACAGGATTGTATTCTCATGACCTCTAGTCACTACCAAGTCCCGGTAATTCAAACGAACTACGCTAAAATTCTGGTTCAAGTTTTTTCTGACTATGGTCTTGATTTACATCTGTTGCTCAAAGATTCCGGTTTACCGCCCGATCTCATCGAATCTGAAAGTGACTTTGTGCCGTCAGAATCCATTAAGCGTTTGATCTATCTCACGTCGGCACAACTTGGCGTATCACGGTTCACCGATATTCTTGGACTGGCATTTCGACGTCGAATCATCCCAAACGTCTTGCATCAATTTACCGAATTCGAAACCATTGGCGATGCACTAAAACAGATCAATTCAATCTTTGCCTACGACTCCCCAGGCAGCAAGGTCGAGTTTATTCAAGAACACGGTCAGAGCTGGTTTTGCAGAACCGCACCTGAAGACAATTCCCCTATGTTTCAATGGGGCGAAGCTTTCGCTGTTATTTATATCATTGAATTAATAACCATTTTATCTCAGTCGCCATGGTTACCTACTAAGGTTCGCTTACAAGGCCATGATATCGATGTCGTCAAAACACTGGTGCCAAGTAGCTGCCAACTGTTCGTTGATCAATCATCGTCGGCTGTACTTATTCCTGAAGAGATCTTACAACTCCCTATCCGTCTTACGTCTAAAGAGCTCAGTGCAAAACCGACACTTATTGAGTGGCATACCAGCTTTACCGATAGCGTTTATGAACTGCTAAAGCCGTACATGAAAGAACAAGACCTTTCTCTTGAAGAGGCGGCAGAGCTGCTTAACTTTTCATTACGGACGTTCCAACGCAAACTCAAAAATGAAAACACCACATATCGAAAGATCAAAGAGAACCTGATGTTTTCAGTAGCCTGTGAGCTGATGGAAGAAGGTCACACGCTGACCTACATTTCTAGCCAGCTCGGTTACACCAACATCTCGCATTTCTCGAGAGCCTTTAAACGGGTGTCTGGTCTTACGCCGAAGATTTACCAACGATCAATCTCGGCTTAGACTCCGCTCAATTGATTAACCAACAACAATTGGAGCAGGAATCACCGAGCTAGGGCTACACACTCTATTTCGCCCGTTACCTTTGGCGCGGTAAAGCGCCTTATCCGCACTGCGATAGGTCGCTTCGGCTTGCGCCTGTATTTCAGACACACCACAGCTCACAGTCAGGTTCAATGTTGTTCCTTTGGCAATCACTTCTTTCAATCGATACATCGCCTCAAACGCTTCTGGCAAATCAGTTTCTGGCATCAAGATAGCAAACTCCTCTCCGCCTACTCGCGCAACAATGTCGGTGTCTCGGCAGTTATTTCTCAACAGTTCAGCGACCTCTTTTAGCGCTGAATCACCTTGGTCATGACCATGATTATCATTGATAGCCTTGAAGTGATCTAAATCGATCAACGCCAGGCAAGAATGCGTGTAACCATAACGCTCCGCTAGGTTTGAGTAATGTTTTAAGTCGTTATCAAAACGGCGTCGATTCCAGCACCCTGTTAATGAATCCGTTTCCACCAGCATTCTTAATCGGCGCTCCAATATCTTGCGTCGGCTAATATCCGTAAAGGTCACCACGTACTTATTATTGTGCGGTAGGATGTCGGTTAGCTTTTCCACTACAACGTTAACGGTAAACTGCTCACCAAGTCGACTTACGCCACTCAACTCACCTTTCCATCTCTGGTTTTCCTTAAGTGAGCGAGTAATGGTCGCGATTAGGCTGTTGTTATTCATAAAGCAGAGGTCAGAAATCGGGCGAGATTCGACTTGGTCAAAGGCATAACCTGATACCCGAAAGAACTGTTGATTAACTTGTATAACCCTCAATTGACTATCGAGAACGATAAAGCCTGCGACACCATCAATGATCGCTTCCGACAAGTTACTCTTGCTTTGAGCCATTTCATGCCGATAAAGGCGTGCGGTAATGAGAGTGCTAAGTAAAAACAACGCACACACCGAAAAAACCATGGCCGTCGTAGCTGCATTACTCAGCAACCACAAGCTAAATGCCATATTGATGACAAGTGCTGACATCACGTATAGCGGCATTTTTCGGTCATAACTTAACTTGTTCATAGTTTGCTCTAGTGATGGGCGAATGACTATAATGGCTAAGTTTTGATCAAGATATTTACCATTTTACGACACATATGAATTCAAATTAAATGCCAACCAGTAAGCTCACTGACTTATGCTAATTATTGAGTAAGAAGAGTAAACTGCCACCACTGAGCGAACTGCCGTAGTTGAAGTTAATCCCAACACCGAAGTTATCAAAGAAGTAGGAATCGTAGGGGACATCGAACACCAATCCTGCGCCAAATTCATAGTAATAGTGCGTATCAAGCGGGTCAGTGAGATCCCCTGCTACGTCTATTCTTCGAAAGTTGTAGTGAATTTGAGGGTTCTTTAACGACCAAGCATCCAATGCCACATTTTGTCTGAATTCAATTTCATTGATAAAGCGTAAACCTTCAGGGTTGCCGATATCGCCATCATTGGCTTCGCCCCATCCTGTTCCATAGAAATAACGCGCTCTTGATGACACATTCCAACTTCCCCACTCTTGTTTCTGTAGGTATTTGAGTTTGACCGACGGCTCGCCAATCAATGCCCATGCAGAAGTATTCAACGCGTATCCATCGAGCTGAGATTGAAAGGCTTGAGAGTAGCTGTTTTTATATTCGTATTTATTGCGGTAGTAGAGTAAGTGAGTGCCTAGACCATAAACGATAGACCAATGTTGATTTAAATGGCTTTGAGCACCGAAAAAGCCATACAAGCCCAATACTGAGTCTTTATTAGGGTTAATTCGGCGGTCCGATGTAACATCAGATGAAATCTCAATATCCTGCTCAGACAGCGCATAAGAGCCTCGCACCGACCAAATCAAATCTAGGTCAGGATCATCGGTTTTAATCACGGAAGAATAAGGGATAGAGCCGACACTGACTTGACTTCGAGTGTCGATGGTTTTATCGGAGCCAAAACCACTGTCGTTTAGATTAATGAACGAGTTAGGATCGAAATCCACAAAACCAATAGAGACGGCATCGCTATCTGTAAGCGCAATTGAAACGGCAAATATCTTTTCCAAACGATGTTGAATCGCCTCATTGGATGCATAGGCCGAGGAAGAAATAAGGCCCGTTAAAAGTAAAGTAATAGAAGGGGGATATAGCGATTGGGGTGAAAGCATTAAGTTGACTCCATTCAAACTTATGCTTCAAGTGTAATTGGTAATTTAACTATTTCAATCAGATAGTTAATAGCGTGGTTGATACCCCTCTCAGTTCCGATTGTAAGAGTGTCGCCAAATCTATTGAGCCCCAAAGCTCTTCTACGTCTTGGATTCTAAAATGAATAATCATATGCGCCTCTGTCTAAATTGGAGTCTTATCTTGGATCATTCTGAAACCGGGAACTTACCATAATACGCCATACCCAGTGAAATGACTGTTTACAACTCTGATAGGCGAAGTGATTGTTCATAAGAACTAATTAACGCTGGATGACACGCAGGAACGCAAAAAGTGAGCCACCATGGGCTCACTTTTTAGGTCTAAACAAGATAATAAGTAGCGGAATTAGATAAAGACTCTCGCTCTAATACCAAACACCCAAGCGCTGCTTTCATTTGAAAACGCAGGATCTTTTATGTACTGGATGTCAGGCGTGACTTGGAAATGGTCACCAAACTGCATGTTGTAGTAAATCTCCGCTGTCCATTGCTCTGTGCTACCGCTTATTGCCTTCGCATCAGCTGCAAAAGAATCACCATTCACTTCCGCCCAGTTTAGCGCTACACCTAGGTTATTCGTCGGTTTTCCTAACCCGAAATATCCCATACCAACCGAGATTGATTTATCGTAAAGGGCAACATCCCCTTCAGAGAAACCACCACGAACAAACGGCATAACTTGATCAGTCATGAATTGACTCCATGAAAAGTTAACGCCCGAGCCACCTTCCGCAGCAAGGCTATTACTGTGGCGCGTATCATCACCAAAATCCCAGAAAGTCACATGGAAGTTATCGGTGTAGATCTGCTCTTGCGAAGCCGTCCAACCTAATTCCAGTGTCGTAAAGTAAGACGCATCGCTGCCAAAAGCGGTATCAAAACCATCAAGAATATCATCTGATTGACCATTTGCATCCGCGATACCACCGACGACATAAAAATTCTCGCCCAACATATGACCAGCAGAAAGCGCAAGTACACCATCATCTGGTAAGCCCATTGCGCCTGAGCCTGTCGAGAACGCCAAGTTAGTAAAACCAGACCACGGGCTTGCTAGAGCGTAAACATCTGCATAGTTCGTTACATCCTGCCAACCGACAACAATAGTGCCTTTGCCATCGTTGATTTTTTGCTTCCAATTTAAGTCCGTAACACGGAACCCTTGGTCACTGTATGCAGGGCCAATTGCACCAACATAGCCAAGCGGGCCGAATGAATAGTCTTTTGGCGCAGTATCACCATAGGCATGCCTATGTTCCACCTTCCATACCAAGCTACCTGAGTTCTGTGTGCCATTTCCTAGTAGGTGCCATGACCCGTATAGCCGTGCGACGCCGGATGATGCATTAACGCTATCGCCACCAACGCCATCTCCAGAAATAAGGCCTAAAGCAAAGTAATCTGCCCCAAATGTAAAACCATCCGCAGCAAGCTTTTCACGCCAATCCAGTTGCTGATATTTTTGTTTTGAAATTGTATTTTCAACAGAGTCTGGACCTTCAAAATTTGCGCTATAAACCGCTGGGCTCATTGACGTTGCTAGAACCATCACAGCCATACTTACTTTAGATAATCTTGAATTCATCTTGTCACCAATGCTTTTTGAGTGAGTTCTATTTTATTCATTGCTCACATTGAAAATTGTCATTTGATGACAACCATTAATTTTCTTTCTCGTAATAGTCTTCAATCATCGAAGCTTTCATTTCATAACCCATGGTGAGGTTACTTTTTCCATCGACTAAGAAAACTTCTTCAGTCACTTTGTTCGAGCTAAAGTCACCTTCTACCCATACTGGATACTGAACGTTCTGTACCTGAAAGCCTTCAGGGAAAAACACACGCACAATCTGGTTTGCTGGCGGAGGTGGCATGTGAATACATGCGCCCGCCACTGGCACTAAAAGAAACTCAATTGCGGTCATACCTTCTGAGAACTCTAAAGGCACGATGAAACCCGGAACTCGCACTTTCTTGCCGTCAAATTCTGTCGTGATAGCTTCAGCGTTCGCCTTCATGGTTTTCATGTATTCGTCACGCAGCGCGATCATTTCGTCTGCATCAACGCCCTGCTCATTTAGCGTTTTTTTGAATAATAAAGCCTGTTGTTGAGCTTGCTCTTCCTCTGATGCACTCATTGCTATCACACCTTGTAATAGACGCATTTTCTGATCGGCAAGATCTGGCATTTTTAATTTCATTTCGTGAGATTCTGAATTCAGATCTTGCCACTCAAGATTCATCGCTGTTTCAGCAAAGGTAGGTAAAGCGACGATAGTCAGTGACATCATCGATAAGATAAGAGAAAGCGTTTTTTGCATAAGGGACACCTTGAAGAGAGGTGACCTACCGAAGTAGGTCGCCTATTAAAGCTTAACTTTTAACTGAATAGTCGCGCTGTGTTACAGCGTGTTTTTGTAGACTTTGCCATCTTTCATGATGACTTTGATGGTATCGATTTCAGGACTACGCGGCTCTGCGTCAAACCATTTTTCGTTTGCACCAATCACTGTTAAGTCTTCAAGTGGGTTGCCTTCTACAATGATGATATCGGCGTATGCACCCGCTTCAATCACGCCCAACTTACCCTCTGGATATGGGTCCATCACACCAGACAACTTAACGATCTCGCCGTTTACTGATGTCATGCCTTTCAGAGTGAAGAAGTTACCAAGCTCTTTGCCCGCAAGGTAAATCGTATGGTCGGCTTGCTTAATACAAGAAACCACGTCACCAACACAGTCTGTGTGGAAGCCCCATTTAGGTTGGTATTTGTTTACGTTCGAGATGTAATCTTTGAACGCTTTGGTTGCAGATTCCGCTTTACGCTTAGATGCAGGGTTCGAGTTAATCGCTTCGATCTGTGTTAAGTAAGGGGAGAACGCAGTCATGTTGGTTGTGATGTAAGCATCTTTATCTTCCATCTTGTCAGCGATATCACCATCGAACATGAAGCCGTGCTCGATTGTTTTAACACCCGCATCCAAGTTACGCATGATCGCTTTTTTACTGTAAGCATGAGACATCACGTAAGAACCGTAAGCATCGGCAATTTCTACAGCTGCCTCAATCTCTTCCGCAGACATCGCATTCAGTTGCCAAGGGTCAAATGATGAGGCTACACCACCCGATGACATGATCTTAATTTGAGTATTGCCTTGCTTGAAGTTTTGACGCGCAGCGGCTTTGATTTCGGTAATCCCGTCAGCATTAAAGCTCACGCTATTACGAGCCATATTGGTCGATGAACCAAAGAAGTGTTGGTTAGCCGTGGTTAGATTACTGAAATCGGCGTGTGAACCCGTTGGCCCAATAAACGCGCCTGATGTGTAGAGTCTTGGCCCCGGCAACATGCCTGAGTCGATTGTTTTACGTAGGCCCGTGTTCAAACCACCCGCATCACGCCACGTGGTAAAGCCTGATTGAAACGCAGCGTTAGCGTTGACTGTTGCTCGAGCGGCCAGTTCTTCAATCGTACGGTTGTTTTCGTGGTCACTTAGATTACCACCATTCATCAGCAAGTGACCATGGCCTTCGATTAGTCCCGGCATTAACGTTTTGCCTGTGCCATCAATCACTTCAGCTTCGCCAGCCTCGATCGGGCTTGCAGAGATTTGTTTGATTAGGTTGTCTTCGACTAATACGTGATGGTCTTCGTACAATTTGTTTTCAGTACCATTGAACACATCGACGTTAGTAAATAGCGTTGATGCTGCATTTGCAGAAAGAGCAAATGAGCACGACAGAGCAACAACAGAGAGCTTTAAGCCTGCATTTTTCATTTTTACACCTTGATTCCGTTTGTTAGTGGCGTCCACTTCCCATAACGATTCCGTAACTACTAATGAGTGTTATGAGGTTTCAAAGATGTTTTTATTGGTCGTGACACTCACAAAAATCTAATCAAAATTCTGTGAAATAATCGAGGCAAAAACAACTCATCAACATTCAATAACTTAGTAGTGATACTGCCAGTCTTCAAGGTTGATAAATGGCCATTTGATGACAATAAATCATTCTGCGTTCAGGCTCCGGTTTCTGCTTACAGGCTGGAATTTTTAGTCACTGGCTAGAGCTTCACTCCGGAGCTGTTATTGCCGGATCTCTTACTGATAGCTTTGTACTGCTGCTTACCGACGTTAGCTGTGCTCTTTTCGGTACTGTCTTGGCGTCATGTTCATCTGTCTTTTAAAGGCTCGGGTAAAGTGGGAAGAATCGGAATAGCCCATCTTTGCACCAACTTGCGTGATCGATAGATCGGACTGCTCAAGCAATTCCAAAACCAGCTCAAGAACCATCTCTTCAATCAAGCTCTTGTAGACCACTCCTTCACTTTCCAGACGACGTTGAATCGTCCTAACGTGGATATTAAGAATCTCAGAAGCCAAGCTAATCGGGAGTTTCCCCATCGTGAGGTAAGGCTTGATCACCAACTTGAAGGCATTGAGAAACGTACTAGGTAAAGGGGCGGTTGGCTCAAGTACCTCAGCAACCTTTGGCAAGACAATCGGCGCAAGCATGATTTCTTCTGGAATTTCAAAGGCCGTAACGGGTCTCTGTGTATAAAATTGAGCAGTGCCCATTTGTGGAAGAGATTGAAAACATTCGAGATCGCCACTTTGAATGCCAACCTCAGACGGCTTCCAACGTCCTTGCGTTAATACTGAAAGTAGCTCGTTTATGAAAATGACAGAGAACAATTCGGCGAACTTAAACCAAGGCGCGTTCGTAAATGGCTTCTCGCGAACAAACCACCACTTACCACCTGCGTGTTTGGTATAGACATGAGCCCCATTGGATACCAACTTTAACTGTTCACCAAATTGATCGAGTGCACTTTTCAGCGAATCCTTTTGGTTCAGTTTTGCCACAAACCTTGGTACATAAATTTGCTTGCAAAAGCTCCACATAAACAACGAGAACTCCTCTCTCGACGCCGACTCCCCCATAATCTTGACCACATTTTTTATGGTGGTCTCTGGGAGGTAATCGTAATGGTCATTGCTGGTGAGAATGTCATTGGGGATTTTGGCACTGCGTAACAAGGTGTAGATTTCACCATCGATATGTTTGAACAGTTCCGCAAACAGCTCTACTTCCTTCTTATCAACCACTGTCATTATCTGAGAGGTATTTGGCATCCTTTCCTCTTAATCTGTTCTTTCAAGAACTCTAATTATCACCTTCTTTAAGATAGCAGAACAAACGACGAGTTACCTAGGCCTACTAACCGAATGTCTCTGTCAAAATAACGAATAAACAAACGGTTAGTAGTTAAACACGTGTTTACTGACTTGGTAGATTACTGAACGGCTAGATCCGCTCGGCGTACCCATAATGCTCGGACATGATCGTAAATCAGATTAAACACAAACGCGTAAATGGTAATAAAAATGGTCACGCCGATATCCATCAAAAATGCCCGCCATAACCCCACATTAAGCAAGTATGCCATCACAGGGATCGTCGCTATCAACAAGCCAGCCTCAAATAGCACGACATGAAAAACACGTAACTTGAGTGAACGCTTGGATTTTTCACCCGTGAAATAACGATCGAAAATACGGTTAAAACAGTAGTTCCAAATCATCGCGATGGTCGCAACAACTATCATGGTTCCTGATAAGGCATTTACATCGTGCTCAGTAAATATCGCTAAACCTATAATTGACAGTGTGACAGCCAATACTTCAAATAATACAGAGTGAAACACTCTTTCTAAGGTACTCATACATTCCTCTAAATAATCTAATGCGTGTTGGATTAGCCGAGATTATGTCACCGGAAACAATAAGAGAAAGTTAACAGCCATCACGATTAGTGATAACTTAAGCATGAATAACCCATTTTGTATTGAGCGAGAGATAGCATGTACAGTTTTGAGCAACTAAAAGTCTTCGTCACAGTGTGTGAAAGTGGCTCTTTCTCTGCCGCCGCACGCAAGTTGAAACGCGCTCAATCCGGCGTCAGCCAGTCGATCGCCAATCTAGAAATCGCCATCGACCAAGAGCTGTTTAACCGAGAGAAAAACATCCCCGTTTTGACCAATACAGGTAAAGCGCTATTGCCTGTGGCTAAGTCGATTCTTGACCAGCAAAAGTATTTCGATCAAAAAGTAGAATCCCTGACACAGGAAGATGAGCACGAACTGATCATTGCCATTGACGAAAGCATCATAGATAAAAATTTCATCAAGATAATCAGCTCACTAGCCGATCAGTTTCCAATCACACACTTCGATATCATTACCACCTCAACCTTTGATGTTGAAGATCTAGTAAGACGCGGAAAAGCACAGATTGGCATCATCTACGCGGACGGTGAGCTTAAGGTTGATATGGATTTCTTCTTGCTGGGCCAAGCGCGTTTCCTAACCGTTAGTTCAGCCACTCACGAACTGAGTCACATGGCCGTAGTACAAGACTCAGACCTCAAGCGCTATCGCCAATGTGTGCATCGTAGTTCAAAACAGCGCGAACTGTGGTTCACCTACGGTATTAGCTCGATGCTTTGGTATGCGAACAACCACAAGACCATTGTTGATCTCGTTGAACAGAACGTCGGTTGGGCAAATGTGCCCGAAATGATGGTGATGGAAGGCATTCACAAAGGCGATCTTGTGGCATTGCCTGTCTCACACGAGCATGGTGGTTGGATTACTCCTGTGGGTTGTTTAGTTTCTCGCAGCCACATCAATGGCCCAGTTCTCACCAGCCTTATTGAGCAGCTTAAGGGACACTCACTGCAATACAATCAATGGCAGGCAAACTAACCTCCCCTATTCTTCACACATCGTCCATTCAGAGATTCAATATCGGCGTGCAACTCACCACAGCTACCTCATTTCTGCTTATCTTGCCGATAAATATCTTTGTCGTCTGGATAAAACACCCTAGTTGATGTCCAAAAGTGACCTAACTACACTGCGATCCCAACGGGTTTATCTTTTCAAACAAATTTAGACAGACCCAAATCGCTCTTTAACACCACTGACCCAACTTCAAGTCTCTCAGATAAACGCTCTGCCTTGCAGTCGCTTATTCCAGTTTCAAATAGATCACTTTTTGAATATTAATTCGCCCCAGTTTATGAGCGCTCATCGAGTGCTTTTTTATATCTAAATGAACCTTTTGGAAAATTTGTCGTGAACGTTTTAAGAAATATTTGCCCTGAGAAAATGGGTAAAGAGCGTAACAAACGAGAGTATGATTTACGCGTACTTAATTGTGTCAGTGAAAGCGAATATGAATCGCGTATGGCGGTTTGGAATAGTCTAGCGTTAACTGCTACTCCGTCAGCTTCGGAAACAAAGGGCTTCATCGATGAGTCTTTCAACAAGCTTCAACAAGACCTGAAAGAAGCTAGCCGTGAGTTGTCGATAAACTACACGGACTTCATCGCAATGGCGCATGAAGAGATCAACTACATTAAGGTGTTTGTTGCTGATAAAACCGCACAATACGGTTGGTACGCTGCGATCGTTCTTATGATCATCGGCACCGTTGCTCTGTGTATTCAATAGACCCAACAGTGTGTTAGATAGAGCACCTTAAATGCTCAGTCGATAAGCACATCTACCACTACTTTGTACTGGTGCTTTCACTAGAAAACAGATGACTAGCCTCATTTGTTTTCTAGTCTATAACCTCTTCACTCTCCCATTAGAGATAGTAAGTCTTGGGTCGCTTCTTTAGGGCTTTCAGCGTGACATATCGCCGACACCAAAGCCAAGCCGTGAATACCCGTCTGAACCAACTGCGGAATGTTCGACTCGTTGATGCCACCGATACCCACAATCGGCAGTTTGGTCGTTTCTAACGCTATTTGAATGCCTTCGTAACCCCAGTGTTTCTTTAGATTTGTCTTGGTAGGTGTCGCGAAAATCGCACTAAGGCCAATGTAATCAATCGGCAAACTATCGGCTTCTTGTAACTGCTGCTCAGTCTCAATCGACAAACCAAGAATCTTATCAGGGCCAATCAGCTTGCGTGCTAACGCGGCAGGCATATCCGATTGCCCCAAGTGCAAACCATCGGCATCAACGGCCAATGCCACATCAACTCGATCATTAATGATCAACGGCACACCTGAACCAGACAAAATCGACTTAACGGCCTGCGCTCGTTCAATAAAAGCTCTCACATCTCCATGCTTCTCTCTTACTTGAACCATAGTGACACCACCAGCGATTGCTTGTTCAACCACGAACTTAAGCGTTTCTAAATCTTGTTGGTCATCCGTTACTAAGTAGAGCTTATAAGGGTTCATATCGTGCCTTTGGAGTCGGAGTCTAAATTGAGTTGCTACCATTTTACCGACAATTCGCATCATGTGCATGGAAGTTAATACTAAATTAGCTCAATTAAGCGCGCACCATTGAATATACAACTCGTTGAAAGCATACCGAAAATCCTGAAATTTTTAACGAAAGCGTTACTTATTACACAAACTATTCACTTAAGCCTACCCAGAACGCTGTTTTATGGAATACTTCGCTATGAAGGAATCAGGTAAATATAGGGATAGTTATGCGCCACCTTTCTATAGCGCTCAAGATCAAGCTGGGTTATGCCATCTGCTTGCTCTTTTTCGTCATTTCAGGCTTTGTGAGTTACAAAGGTATCCAAACCTTGTCGAACGGCTTCAGCCAATACAGTGAACTCAGCCATAAAGCGACACTCTCAGGCAACATTCAAGTGCACTTTCTTCAGGTGCGTTTGGCTTCTGAACGTTACTTAGAGTCATTGGATGAACAGTACGAAACGAATTATCAATCAAGTAAACTCGCGATTGATGAACTGCTGAACAACTTAATCCAAACCACCACCAACACCGATAGCTTGTCGAGCCTGCAATTAGTGCAAGACAGCGTTGCGGCCTTTGATGTGGCTTATGGGTCAATGAAACAGAGTGAGCTCCTCATTGAACAACTGGTAAACGTTGAGATGGTCAAACGAGAGACCAACGCACTGAAAGCTGCTCAGAGCTTGTTGTATGAGTCTTACAATAACAATGATCCAAACGCGAGCTTATACGCCGGCATGTTGATGGAGAACTTCCTCGCAGCCAAGATCACCGTGCTCAGTTACTCAAACAACAACGACCTCAAAACCTATGAAGCGGGCAAAGATATCTTTGAATACGCGCTACCAGGTATCGAAGGCGACATTGAATCTCTCAAATCCTCACCTTATCAAAGTGAGCTGATTGAAGACTTCTCGAACCAACGCGAAGCGTATGCAAAGGGCTTTGAGCAAGTTCATCAACAAATGATTGAGAACACTCAAAGAACCGCTACCCTCGCCTCTATTGGCGACAGTTTAGCGATTGCGGTCGCCGATGCTCAAAGTATTCTTGAACAACAAAAGCAAGCGCTCACGCCTGTACTGCAAGCCAGTGAAAAGCGCTCGATTCAAATCATTATATTGCTGACAGGAGTTGCCTTAGTTATTGGCATGACGAGCGCCGTGTTGGTGACTCGCTCTATTACCACAGGCATCGCGCAGGTTAAACAAATCACCAACGAACTTTCTCAGGGCAATCTGAATGTTGAAGTGAACATTGAGAGCAAGAACGAGATTGGTGAACTGCTAACCAACATGGAGATCACCATTGAGTCTCTGCGCGATATTGTTGGCCAAGTGAACCGCTCTAGTGTGCGTATTGGCGAGATGTCAGAGTCGCTTAACCAGGTGACCAATAATAGCTCGACCAACGCAACACAGTTGAACAGCGAAATGCTCAATATCTCTTCTGCCGTTGATCAATTGGCTTCCAGCACATCAGAAATTGCTGCAAGTGCTAACCACGCCTCTCAAGTTGCCAACCAAGCAACCGAGAATGTGGCGATGGGACTCAAAGAAGTAGACAAAACACTGCATGAGATTGGCAGTGCCGATGAAAGCATGCAGGTCAGTAGCCAGAAAGTGACGGACCTACATAAAGAGTCGATGAACATTGGTGCCATTCTTGAAGTAATCAAAGGCGTTTCTGAACAAACCAACCTACTGGCATTGAATGCGGCTATTGAAGCAGCGCGTGCAGGTGAGCAAGGTCGAGGGTTTGCTGTCGTAGCGGATGAAGTAAGAACTCTCGCTAAGCGTACTCAAGATTCTGCAAGCCAGATCGATGAACTCATCACCTCGCTACAGCGCGGTGCTAAAGACGCACTCGAGTCGATCAAAGAGAGCCACAGCACGGTTTCCGATGCTTCGACTCAGGCACAGCAAGCCTCTCAGAATTTGCATGTGATTAACCAACACATCCAGGATTTGAATCAGGCCAACAGCCAAATCGCGATATCCGTCGATGAGCAGGACTGCTTAACCAAATCACTGGGTGAAAATGCGCAAGGTGCCAATACTATCGCACAAAGTAACCAAGAGTCTGTAAGCAGTATTTCTGGCGCAGCGAGCGACTTAACTGAGGTTGCTCATCACCTAGAGAGCCAAGTGAATCGATTTAGAACCTAGCATAAGCTGCTTTATCACAGCTGACATAGTTCTGAGTCACAAACAAAAAGCCCCCTACACATAAGTGTCGGGGGCTTTCTTTTAGTTAAAAGCTTTAAATTAAGAGCCATTAACTTCGAACTATCAGTTTTGAGCTTAGAACTAGATTAAGCCTACTGAATCTTCAGACGCTGAATCAGTGTCTCTTCATCTAGTTGATACAACTCATCAAGCAAGTTCATTTGCAAGCTACCTGGGCCACGAGAGTTCTCAGCCGCGATTTCGCCAACCACACCCAACACCGCTGCAGCAGCCAAACCACTTTCATCACCGACAGCAGCAAACGCGCCCGCCAAAGTAGTTAAGGTACAACCCATGCCCGTCACATACGGCATCATTGGGTGCCCGTTATTTAACGTCACAACACTGTCTTTCGTGACAACGTAATCCGTCTCACCAGAAATCACCACATTTGCGCCATATTCAGCCACTAAGCATTGCGCTGCGCCTAATGCAGCATCACTGCTATCTAGTGCATCAACGCCTTTGCTCTGTGCTTGCTCACCCGCTAACGCGATAATCTCAGACGCGTTACCACGAATGATCAACTTATCCGCTAAACGTGCGATTTCACGAGAAGTCTCAGTTCGCAGCGTACTTGCACCACAACCCACAGGGTCAAGAACCACCACCTTGTTGTTCGTGTTTGCTTGTTCTACCGCGAAGCGCATTCTTGGCGTCCAAACGCTGTCTAACGTGCCAATGTTAATCACCAAAGCGCCATAGAATGACATCATCTCAGCCAGTTCTTGTTGTGAGTGTGCCATGATAGGCGAAGCGCCAATTGCCAATAACGCATTGGCCGTGTTGTTCATCACGACGTAGTTGGTGATGTTTACAACCAACGGTTTTTGCTCTCGAACTGCGCGCAGTGATTGGATGATTTGTTCAGTTAGCATGGATTAATCCTTATTCGTGAAAATCGCTTTTAAGCCGCTGTTGAGTCATTAAGTGCATTCAGACCTTGCTGCCAGAAAGCCACTTCCATACGTGTTGCGGTTTTGAAGATATGAACGATGTTCTGACCGCGCTCGTTGTTAATATCAATCTCAGCCAGTAGCTGATTGAAATATTCCGCGCCCGTTGCCACGCCAGACTGGAACTCTTCGCCGCCGTAAAGCTGAAGCCAGCTTGCGTATGGGTTACCTTCCAAAACAGTATCACTGCTTTCTAACAGCGCTTTACCAATCACAGCATAACCAATTGAACATGGAGCCAGTGCCGCATAAAGATCAACAAGATCACCCGTCATACCTGCATCTAGAACGTAGCGCGTGTAAGCAACTGTGCCGAAATCTTCAGGTTCGTTTTCTAAATCCGATTCCGTCAAACCCCACTGACCACAGTAAGTCACATGGTGAGAGATTTCAGAATCTAATAAAGCATGAACACTTGGCAGTGCACGACGCATATCAGCCAGTGTTTTTGCCTTGTAAATCGCCAATGCATAAGCGCGAGCATACTGCTTCAAAAACAGAAAATCTTGTTTTAGGTAATGCAGAAAACACGGCTGAGCGAGAGTGCCGTTTGCCAGCGCTTTAACAAAATCATGCTCAGTGTAGTCTTGCCAATCTTGTTGACAGGCTTGGATTAAGTCTTGGTATTTCATGAGATTCCTTAGTCAAAAGTCGGTACGTAGTCAGCGGCTTTTGGTAGTGATTTAATAATACCTTTGTCAAACATGAACTGCGCGTAATCATCGTAACGCTTCATATCTACTGCAGAAGGGCGAAGTGCGAAACGGGTTAGTGTGTCGTTCCATGCGCGTTGGTTAAGCTCGTTGTTCAACGTATCTGGTGAATACGCCACAAACTCGCTCCATGACTCTTTTGGATGGTTCACGATGTAAGTCGTTGCTTGTTCCAATGCTTTGTTGAACGCTTTGATCGCTTCATCGTCGTGCTGCTTTGCGTTCGCCACAAAGATAAGCTCATCGTAAGCTGGCACACCGTGCTCTTCTGGGAAAAACGCTTTGGCTTTAAAGCCTTCAAGAGCTAACTGGTTAGTTTCGAAGTTACGTAAGCCACCCCAGATTGCGTCTACCTTGCCTGATGCCAATGAAGATGAAAGTGCCCAACCAACATTGATGGTTTGCACATCTGTAAAAGCAACGTTTTCTTGCGCTAACATAGTGCCGATAGTCGCTTCTTCGTTGCCAGCAATCGCAATACCGATTTTTTTACCTTTAAGATCCGCTAGCGAATCGTTCTTGCCGTTATCCAGTACCATTAGTGTGTTCAGTGGCGTCGCGATAAGAGTTGATGCACGAACGAGAGGCAAGCCTGCCGCCACATCCATGGTTAAACTTGGTTGGTAAGTTACCGCTAAATCGACCTTACCTGCCGCAACCAATTTTGCTGGCGTGCTTGGGTCAGCGGGCTCTTGAATTTCAATCTCTAAGCCTTGATCAGCAAAGTAGCCACGCTCTTGAGCGATCACAATCGGGCCATGGTTCGGGTTCACAAACCAATCCAACATCAGTGTCAGTTTCTTTTGTTCAGAATCCGCCAATGCATGACCTGAAACCAATGAAGCAAGCAGTGCCACTGCACCTACCAATTTGGTATTTTTCATAGTTAACCTTTCCTTTTGAATATTATTATTGTGTTTATCGAGCTAATTTTTAACGAGGTTTGTTTAGATAAATAGCCTTGAGCGAAGCTTTATTAAACAAAGAGTTATTGAGCTAACCATTACTGGTTCTCCCAAGGGATAGCTTTTTTGAGTAACTTGTCTGTAATGAAGTAGAGCGAGATAGACAGCACCGCCAAGATGAACAAGGCGGCAAACATCTCATCGATGATCATGCGCGCGTTGGCCTGCAGCATTAAGTAACCCAGCCCCTCACTCGAACCCACCCACTCGCCGACGACCGCTCCAATTGGCGCAATCACCACAGCGACACGAATACCAGATGCCAGTGTTGGCAGTGCAGCAGGCAGTTGGATGTGACGAAGCAGTTGCCATTTCGATGCACCCATCGTCTTAGCAAGATCGAGATAGCCTGTCGGTGTATTACGCAAGCCGTCGTAGCTACAGGTCGTTACAGGGAAGAAGATTATGATTGCCGCCATCACCACTTTTGAAGCGATGCCATAGCCAAGCCACAGCATCAATACTGGCGCGATCGCGAATACAGGAATCGCTTGGCTAGCAATTAAGATAGGCAATAGCCAACGTTTCAATGGATCAAACATCAACATCTGCAGAGCAAAAAACAGCCCCATCGACAAACCTAGCAGTAGACCAAGTAAGATCTCTTGCGCAGTCACCCAAGTGTGTTTGAGTAACACATCGTAGCGTTCAATCAACTTGAGGAAGACTTCTGCGGGAGCTGGCAGAATGAAGCTTGGCATCTCGAAAATAACTACCACCATTTGCCATAAACCCAGAATAACAGCACTGCTGATAAGCAAACGCATCACGGGGTTCATCTGACGAGGGCGTGTAGTGGCAGCCTGTCCGTTAGTTGAATGAGCCACAGCTTCGCTTCGCGTTAGATCATTCATAATCACGCTCCAACTGGTCTAAGATCGCCTGTTGCAACTCGGCACACTCACCATCGAGCACTCGTGGCGTTGACGTGTGAGGAACAGATAAAGAGTGAGCACTCGCCGGTGTGCCTTGCAACACATACAAGTTATCCGCCAAACGCACCGCTTCTTGTGGATCATGGGTGATCAGGACAACGGTTTTATCCCTTAACAGTTCACACGCTAAGGTCTGTAACTTGTGTCTCGTTACCGCATCCAGCGCAGAGAACGGTTCATCCATCAGCACCACTGGCTTGTCTTGCATTAAAGTGCGAGCCAAAGCGACTCGCTGACGCATGCCTCCAGACAATTGATCCGGCATCGCATTCGCGTAATCTGCCAAACCAACCGCAGAAAGCAACTCGAGTGCTTGATTGGTTTGTAGCGCTTTATCAGATGCTGGATTTTGAAAGCGATGACTCAGGCAAACATTGTCGATGACCGATAGCCATGGCAGTAACAAATCCTGCTGCGCCATGTAAGCGGTGCGATCCGTTAATGGCAATTCATCGGACGTTGCCAATGTGCCCTGCCACTCCACCTTATCGTCCAGCAAGCCTGCCAGATAACGCAATACCGTGGTTTTTCCGCAGCCACTTCGACCCAACAATACCGTCCACTTACCTGCGTTTAAGCTAAGCGACAACCCAGACAAGGTCGCGTGCTCACTGTCGTTATAGCGTAAGGAGGCATTGCTGAGTTGAACACCAACCGTATTAACGGACATTGCCGTACCCAGCAAAAAAGTGATTTACCGGGCCATGACCCTGACCGACTTTCAACTCGTCAGCATGCGCAATCGCGCTTGAAATGTATTGTTTACCAAGGTCGACAGCCTCTGGGAGCGTGTTACCTTGAGCCAAGAAAGAAGCAATAGCAGAAGAGAGCGTGCAGCCCGTGCCATGAGTGTTTTTGGTAGGAAAACGCTTCGCGCTAATCACAGCAGATGTGGTCGGTAGAATCAGTAAGTCATTACTGTTTTCATCTTTCTCTAGATGACCACCTTTTAGCAGAACGGCTTTAGCACCTAAAGCGCGCAAATCTTCAATCATATCCTGCATTTCGGCTTCGCTTTCAGGAACGGCCTTTCCTGTCAGTGCAGCGCCTTCCGGCAAGTTAGGGGTAATAATGTCGGCGAGCGGAATCAGCTCTTGTTTTAGCGTGGTTATAGCCGAGTTTTCTAGCAGAAGGTCGCCGCTTGTCGCGACCATTACAGGGTCAATCACTAAGTGTTTTGGCTGGTATTGTTTGACTTTGTCTGCAACGACTTTGATGATTTGCGAATCCGCCAACATACCAACTTTTACCGCCACGATATTCAGATCGGTGAACACCGCATCTAATTGGCTGGCAACATGCTCGAGTGGAATTGGGAAAATGGCTGATACGCCTTGAGTGTTCTGGGAAGTGATCGCGGTAATTACCGAACAAGCGAAGCTACCGGTAGCAGACATGGCCTTAATATCCGCTTGAATGCCCGCGCCGCCGCCACTGTCAGAACCTGCGATGGTTAAAACAATCGGAGTATTGATCGAAGAAGATTGGTTTTCTGGTGTTTGAGTGTTGCTAGGTGATGCTTGAGAAATGGAATGCAGTGTCATGGTCGCTCCTACTGTCTAAAAGACGTAAGAGAACCGAACTTTGGCCGCAAAGAGAATGTGGAGGTGAAAGCAATGAGAGATCATTGTTGAACCACGTAGGCAAAGTAATCATAGTTCCCTACGCCAGTGTTAACTGAATCAGGTTCAACGGGTCTCGAATAACGATCTCAGCAAACACCAAATAAGGTATATGCCCCCCGACTATTGATAGCGATAGTAACAGCACTCTCACAACTGAGATACTGATTTTATTCAATTATAAGAATTACGCATGAATAAATTTCAATTAGGCGCTACAAAACAAGTACTTATAACGCTATTTAAGATGGCTTCGACTGTATCAACAAGCACAGTACAATCAGGGACATACCAAACCACCCTGTAAAAGGAATCAGCTCACCGACAACGCAGACCGCGAGCACCGCTGCGACTACCGGTTCAAACAAAGTAAGTAGATTGGCACTACTCGCGGTGACATGGCGTAAACCAAAACTGAAGGCGACATAGCCCAAACATTGTGGGATTAACGTCAGATAACTGATGACTAATACGTTGGTCTGCGAGGAAAACAGGTTCTCACCAGTAAACCAGAGCGTTGGCAACAACAGCATCGCACCGAGGCCAAAAATACTGCCCATCGCCGCTTGTGACTTAATCCCTTTATCGATCAGTGCCTTTGTCGCCCAAGAATAAATGGCATAGCACAGGCCTGCCACCAAACCTAATCCAATCCCCAAAAGCTTCAGGTCGTCGCCAGAGTCACTCGCCGATGATGATTCTGAAAATACCAACAACCCAATACCTACTACACCAATCGCAAAGCTAGTGAGCCAACGTTTGTTGATATTATTAGTTTTGCTAATCAGACACTCTAGCAGTGCAGAAAAGAAAGGTGCGGTAGCAATCGAAACTACGGTACCTATCGCCACACCTGATAATTTCATTGAAGAATAGAAAGCTAAGGGATATACCGCCAAAGCCAAAGCGCTCACTGCCAACAGCTTCTTGTTCTGCAAAATTTTGTCGAAAGCGAATAGGATTTTTCGATACGCCAAGCCCGCTTGCATTAGGCCACCGAAACCCATAGAGAAAGCGCCAATCGCCAATGGGCTCAGATCGGGAGCAAAGCTTGCGGCGGTGCCTGTCGTGCCCCATAAAATAGAAGCAAACAAGATGGCTAAAGTGCCCGTTTGGAATTCATTAACGCGATTGATGGCAAGATTCATTTCTATTATCCAATTTTCATTTTTCAAATAGATAATAGTGAATGTTTATAATATTTAGTTTGCTGAAAGGACGCTATTATTGTTTCTAAAGACTGTCTTTCATGGAGCCTAGAAAAGCCCTTGGAGACATCCCAAAATGCTGAGAGAAGCGGCGACTGAAAGCAGAAACATCACTATATCCCACATTTTCGGCTATCAACTGAACGGGTAAATCGGTATGGGTTAACAAGGCTTGAGCTTTCTCCATACGATAGCGAGTGATGTATTTTAGCGCACTGATTCCAATACACTCTTTAAAGCGCTTCTTAAACTGAGTGGGGCTCAAACAGGCCGTTTCTGCAAGTTGTGAAATGGATAACGGCTGCGTGTAATTATCCGCGATCAGCCTTTGTACCGCACGAATTCGAGGGTCGATGCTCTTGCTTACTTCTTGTTGTTCTAAAAGCAGTGAAAACACATCCAAGATAGATGACTCAATACCACTGTCTACTTGGTATTCCAACTGCTTTTCAACAAACAGCAAGAAGCTCATTAAAGGTGGCGTTATCGTGAAAACCGAGAGCTCATGCTCCAACAAGTGCTGCGGCAACTCTGCCATATCTGCGACAATAAACCGCGCTGCTTCATCCGCCTTAAACGCATGCGCTGTGGTTACCGGAATCACCACACATTCACCCACGGCCACTTTGCCGACATACCCTACCATCTCGATATTGATACTGCCTTGGATCGGCAATACCAGTTGATGATGGTCATCATGAGCATGGGTATTAAATTGCTTAGTGTAAGATCGAATGCTTAAGCTAGATTTCATGAGCAACGCCGGAGTGCATTTCGCTAGGTTAAAGTAAGAGACACAAGGTTACATTATCACTTCCCTAGAGTCACACTCAATACTCATCAAATTCATGCGAGCTAGGTGACATGATCAAAAACGGCCTCTAAATAAGAGACCGTTTTTATTAAAAATCGTCATTCACATCAAGCTTAGAATGACACTTGGCTATCTTGACCAACCGTTACTTGCACGCCGTTTTGAACATCATAGATTTCAAAACCATCAGCAACCGGATCAGCATTATCTTCACCACTGTCATGTTGCGCAGTACAGGTATAACCCAATGAGTAAGTACCTGGGTCAATGAAGCCCAGTGAGAACTCATAGTCGGTCTGTGCTTCATTCATTGTCACTGACGCTGAAGTTACCGGTTTCACTTCATCACTGCCGCCAATTGGAACCATGTCAGCTTGTTCAACATTACCTTCATACAAGTAGATCGACTGAACAAATGTAGTGTCACCACCGTTACAAGTGTCATAAGTAGAAAGAGCAACAGTGCCTTCAATATTTCCGGTCTCAACCGTATTGATCAGGCTCACAGACGTTCTTTGAATGGTGTAATCAGGGAAAGTCGAACTGTTCTTTAGGCCACGTCGAAGATCGAACTCGACAACAAAATCGTTGCTTTGCTGGTTCACGTTAAAAGAGTTGTTGAAGTACAGTACGCCAGCGTTATCTTCTTTACCTACACCTTGCGGGCACGCGCCATTACCTTTCACCGTTAACTCACGATTCGTATCATCATTTTCTATCACGTAAGATGGATCTGTTGGATGATCACCATCATTCGCGAACACACACAACTTATAGCTACCTACTGGAACTACCTCATTTTCAATCAAAGGAAGCGCATCGCTGCCTTGGTAATCCAACAAATTAACACTTAACGGAATAGGATCTGCGCCATCAGGTAATGGATCGCCATTTTCATCAACGTAGTTACCGTTTTCGTCCGTTTTATACACATCATAAATCAGAGGCGAACCTCCCCCTTGAGGAAGTAAAGCGACCTTGCTAAATGTCACCGTCACATCTTTAACATCATCGATGGGCGCATCACTCACGCTCAAGGTAATCGGTGTCGTGCTGCTTGATGAACCTGAATCACCACCACAACCGACAAGCCCAGCCAGCACAAGGCTCGCCAAAGCGGTTTCCTTTAAATACTTCATAACTAATTTCCTATAAATCACTGCTCAATAAAGGGCTTAGTTTGTTGCCCTCTTATTCTTTTCCTTAATGTGACTCATAGACAAACCGCGCTTATGGCCCAAATCGGCTCGCCCTATTATTTAGGGCTGTCTTCATCCAAAAACTCTGTTCATCAAGGTGCACATCTCAGGTCGCACATAGGTTAATTAAGTCTAGTAATTAAAATGTCAGTAGTCGCACATATTTGGCAAGGTTGCTGTCAATTGTATTGGAATAGTCGGCATGTATAGGGGCTGAGAGGATGATTGAAAGCAATCAAATCAAAGTCAAAAATCGCCCCCAAGATCAAAAAAGGCCGTTAAGACAGCCTGTTGCTGAACTTAAACGACCTTTTTATTGAATGTGGATAAAGCTAATTCGATATTAGCTCATTCAAATTCACTTATTTTTGAAGTTGCTCTTTAGCCGCTTCAACCTTAGAAAAATCTAGGCCAAGCTCTTCAACTGCTTCTTTGATTAGCGCAGGGTTTTGCATTACCTGACCCATCAGCATTTGAAGTTTGTCTTGAGGTAAACCAAGTTGGCTGATCGTCGCCATTGCTGCAAGAGGGTTCTCGGTCAACGTCTTGAATAGCTCGCTGATCTGCTCGTCGCTAATATTGTTCTCTTTCAACATTGCTAAAATCGGGTTCATTTTTTTGCCTTTGAAACACTAAATTAAGTAGGAGCACAGCATACCATCTAGCTGTGCTCGATTGTACTAGCAACTTATACTTTGCCTACTATGAAATAACCCTAAGCCTAGCGAGACTCTAATGGGTAAGAGCGGTAGCTCCACATACCATACGTTCTCAGTGCGTCACGGTAGATGCCTAGAAGCTCACCACTGCTCGCTTTCTTAAGATCTTCTAGCGGCTTGTCTGGGTAAGAAACCGTATCGAAGGTGATACCTTGAGGACCCGTTTGCCAGCTCGCGATTTCAAACAGAGTTTGACCACGACGAACATGGCTTGCCGAGCTGATAATGGTCGCGTGCTTAATATCATGACGAGCAAGCGCATAGCTACTGAATAAGGCATTGCCTACCGTGCTGGTCGCGTAGTTCTCTTCAATGATGCGATCTTTACTTACCCCTTTTGAGATAAGCCAATCCGCCATTAACTTGCCTTCAGTCTTATGGTTCTTCGGCACGCCACCCGTTAACACGATCATCGCATCTGGGTTCGCTTTAGACATCGCCAACGTTGTCTCAAGACGTTCGATCAAGATTTGATGCATAGAACCATCAGGGTTAAGTGCGTAGCCCAAAGTGACTATGGCACCGTGGTCGCTCAACAGCCCCTTATCTGCAGACTCTTTCAGCGGTGTTTCTAACACGCGGTCGACCGTTGCAAAAATACGTTTGATGTCTTCTGCTTTGCCCTTATTCAGGCTTTCCAGTTTCTCCATGTGCTTGTTGGATTCACTATCATTGCCTTCAAATCTCTGCCAAACCGCAAGGTAAGCGTGAAGATCAACATCGTCTGGCGCAACCGTCAGTGCTTGTTCAAACAACTCAATAGCGCGCTCCGCATTCTTGTTGTAGATCTGAGCGTTCGCTGCCGAGATCAACAAGTCAGTACGGTAAGGTTCTAGCTGGTACGCTTCTAACAATCGGTTAGTCACAATTTCCATGTTGCTTGGCATTTTAGCCGTGAAGCCCGCGTGTGAAATTCTTGCCGGAGACTTAAACGCCTGCAACGCATCAAGAAGTAGTTGGTCGACAACTTGTCGCTTAGTCACCAACTGCGCGTAATCTGCTGAAGCCTGTACTGCGCCATCGTTAGCAGCAAAAGAATAAGGTGTTGCGCCAAAAGCGAGCATGCCACCAAGAGCTAAGGCGATAATGTTCTTTTTCATGGAAAGATCCTGTGTCGTTAAGTGTTCACATCAGATTTGCTCACCAATGTAAGTCCCTAAGATTAAAAAACTGTGAACCACACCAGAATCTCCGAGGTTAATATTCATTTGTTGCATAAGGTGTGGCAACAGATCACGATTTTGAACTTACCAATAAGCCTGTATATCCAGATAATTCTGGTTTGAACCAGTGCTCAACGTTTTTGTTGGAATATCTGACTGCGGATTTAATACGCCCTATTCCACCGAAAACTACCCATCACAAACCCGAACTCCGCAGAAAACAACACGCCAAACAGCAACTTTAAGCTCATTTTTTCAACAACTTAAAATCCAACACACCGAATTGTTCGATGTTAATCCTCACTCAAATAACGAAGTTTTAAACACATAGACTTGGAATACGAATCAACAGATTTTCAAATAATTCAAAATCAATTATTGAACGACCGTTCAGGTGATGCTTTAATGAATCACCAATACAAGGAGTTACCCCATGCTTAAGTTCTATTTTCACCAAACACCCAACCCAATGAAGATCGCTCTATTTCTAGAAGAGACAGGCCTAGATTTTGAACTTGTTCCTGTTGATACCTTAAAGGGTGAGCAGCACACTCCGGAATATCGTTTGATTAACCCGAACGGTAAAACACCAGCCATTGAAGACGATGGGCAACGCGTGTTCGATTCTAATGCCATCCTTTTGTACCTATCTGAGAAAACAGGCAAGCTAGCCGGTCAGCCAGAAGACCGAGCTGAACTATTATCTTGGATGATGTTTATCGCCAGCGGACTTGGTCCATACTCTGGCCAATCAGTACACTTCCGTCATGCTGCGCCAGCAGGCTTAGATTACGCGGTAAATCGTTATCTACGCGAAGCACAACGTCACTACGAAGTGTTAGAGAAACATATGGAAGGTCGTGAGTTTTTCGTCGGAAATGAGTACACCATCGTCGATGTCGCGGCATGGGGTTGGATTGATAAAGCACCGGTTGTGCTTGGTGAAGAAGGCTTAGAACCTTACCCGAACTTGAAGCGCTGGTTTAACGCAATCAACACTCGCCCAGCTGCAATTCGCGCCCGTGAAACTGGTAAAGACGTTGAATTTAAAATAGAACGCGATGAAGAAGCGAAACGAGCACTGTTTCCTTCGAATTATGCGAAATAACTAAACGTAAAATAACTACGCGCAAAATAAACAAGCTGTACGCAATCTCTAAGTTAAACGAGTACAACTCAAACAACAAAAGAGCGGCTAACATGCCGCTCTTTTGTTGTTCAATTCATATACGCTGCATGAGCTTACTATTCAGGTCTCGCCACAAAGTTAATCTCTCCAGAACCCGTTAAATATGGGTCTTTGATCTTACCGCTTATCTCATTCTCAGAAACAAAGTCAATCAACAATCGTGAAGCAAACTCGGAGTAGTACAAACTCTTAAATGTGCCATCAGTTAGTAAGATTGAGGCTGACGCTCGAGTACGACCGTCAACACTCAATCGGTAATAACGACCGCCGCTAAATGTTAATACCGCGTCTGGGTAAGAATCAATCTTCCATGACTTACTTTCTAAAAATGAAAACGTAGTTTGATTAATTTCAAAACCTTGAACCGCATACTTTAGTTCACCATTAGAGTTAAGAAATACGATCTCTGGCCTACCGTTACCATTTAAATCGGCTAATTCGAACTGCTGAACATCTTCACCAGGGAGCAGTGCTTTAGGAGCTATATATGACATCTCATAAGCAGAAGCTTGAAGTGATATAAATGAAATTAAAGACGTCAATAAGACTCGTGCATTCATTGCTACTTTCCTTTATATATTAGTATTTTTTAAAAAATTCACGAACTGAAAAGTAAAAGCACTTACATACCAAGAAGGCTTTTCATGTCACCAGACATATTAAGCATCCAATATTCGCCATCGCTTTTAAGCGTAATAATTTCATATTGAGTAGTGATTCGGTCGCCGAACTGCTCTTTTTTCTCAACCGTAATATACTTTTGACCTTGGTAATCAAAGTCATTAATTACACTGAACGAAGATAATTGAGCAACATTGGAGCCTTGAGCAACCTTCCGAATATTCAAGAAAGTATTCATAAAGACTTTTTCGTCCATAATCGCGATATCTTCTCTGGTAACTCCAGAACCAAAGGCAATATTCGCAATATCAAGAACATTCTGATTTTCGTTTTGAAGACCTTCAATAATGATGGATTTGAGGTCTCTAATGACATCCGTATGATAAAAACTTGCAGACTGGTTAAAACCGACCTTAGTGATGAAATCAAAATACTGCTCAACAAACTCAACGGGATCTTGAGACAAAGATAGATCCCCTTCAACCACGACATCGACGTTTTCAATCAACGCGAATACTGAACTGTAAGGCGTAAAGTTGATACGTTTGTCAACCAACCAATTCTTGTAAACCCACGATGATTCGTCCATGCAATGCTGTGAAACTTCTGCCAACGGCACTCTGTCGCCAATAGTGGTATTGTGCGTTTTTTCACCTTGAGTGTTTATCGCATACGTGTAAACCAAAACACCAGATTGTGGATAATGCGCCTCTCCATCTATCTCACTAAACGTAGTGTTGATACACACTCTATCTATGCTATTTAGCGCTATTGGCAATAAGACACTGGCTTCAGCCCTCTTTGTCAAATATCCCTCACTAAAATCGAAAAAATCAAAGCTAGGAGCTTGATACAGATCGGGTTCTTCAGTCAGTGTAGGGAGACCATGTTTTAAATTTGGACTAACCGTGTATGTTTCACTCGCAGCGTTCGCTGATAATAATAACATTGTTAATGGTGCGATATTTTTCATTATTTACTTCCTTTATTTTTGGCGAGAATATCTTTTATCCTGATAAAAAATTCAACCGTATAAACAGTAAAATAATCAATAAAAAACTCATCTGTGATTACAATCAACTATATAAGCATAATAAAATACAATTAAAACAATAAATATACAAAACACTATAAGTTATAATTAACTATTGATAGCATTAACTAAAGTTACAACTGTAGATATAAACCTCTATTTATCTCTTTCGCATTCTAATTAATTTAAATTAAAAATTGGATCATAAAATAAAATATTGATAAAAATAAAAAAACGATTACATTCACTTCCTGTACTAAATAAGAAATTACACAATGTTATTATTAACATCACTTTCAAATACCTTATATCTCAAAGTTATTAGTAGCTAACCGAAAATTTCACACCATAAGTGAAAGATAAAATCTATAACCTACGTGATTTCAACCTATCTTAAAGAGCCACTCCAAATGAAAAGCAAACTCGCATTATTAGCACTACTCTCGTTCAACACAGCTTCAGCCAGCGACTTATTCTTATTTGAACAAGTCACCGCTTTCAAGTTAGGCGGTGAGCAACATAGCCTTAGTGGAATAGAAAAGCACACGCAGCAGAGAATTCGTATTGAGTGGCGAGAAAACCCTTACGAGAATTCACAGCGTTTAGACAGATGTATTACAACGTTCCAACAAGCAATGAACCAACCGGAACGTTATTACTTGCATGTTGAGCTCGCCCAATCGACGTTCATAGGCTGTGAGATCGGAGTGAAGGAAAGCTTGTTAGCGAATTGAACTCAATAAGATTAAGATCACATGGTTGGTCGTGAATTTATCGTCGGTAGTGAGTACACCATTGCCGATGTATCCGCATGGGGTTGGATTGATAAAGCACCTTTCGTGCTTGGTGAAGAAGGCCTAGAACCTTACCCGAACTTGAGTAAAGACGATGAATAAGACCTAAAACAGAAAATGGCTTCAAGCCGTGGTGTGGGCAACTTCCGTTCAATGTTCATCAACATTCCAAACGGCAATGAGAAAGGGATTCAGCTTATCCCCGTTGGCGACATTGCAACAAAAGATGAGTACGAGAAAATTAAGAACGTCACCGTACAAGAGGTGCTCACCGGTCATCGCTTCCCTGTTGAACTGGCCGCAATCATTCCAAACGGTGGCACTCGTGGTGACCCGATTAAATTTGATTACGTTTACTGTAAAAACGAAGTGATACCCGCTTGCGAAATGTTCATGGATGCCGTGAACAGCGACCCAGAAGTACCAGAACAGCTGCATTTGACCTTCAATTTGGACAATGTAGCGGCCTAATTAGCGTGATGTTTTTTGCAATTATGTTTTTCACTGTAATTTACGCTCAGCCCTTTCTTCATAAGGGCTGAGAAACAACTCAAACGATCGTCATAAAACACAAACGATCATTAAAAAACCGACCAAAAACACAAAAACCATTATATTTCAGTAATTTAAAAAAAAACAGATCAACACAGATCGTCAGAATTTCAATTCCTTGCAATTTTTTGCACTCTTCGCAATTTTGTTAGGCGCTCTGTAAGCCATTTTGAGCGCTGCTAACTTGCGGCAAGCCCTGTTATTCCTGAAGGGCTAGCGGCTTGTTAGCCTTCCATAGCCGCGACAGAATTTCACTGAAATAGAATTGCGAAAAGACGAGAGCGAAAACGCTTCAGGTGGGGAGAAGGAGTGCGTTTTCTGTGGGTTGGGCGTGCTTTCGGTGGGGCTGTGAGACAGGCGTAAAAAAGCCACCGGGTGCGGTGGCTGTCTGAGCAAGTCTTGCTTTAAACTAGATTTTAAAATCTATTTTTTCTTTTTGAGCAATAGGTTCAACATCTTTGAGTGGTTCATATTTCCATTTTGACAATGCTTGTACAGCTACCTTTTCAAAGATCCCCTTTGGGATGGATTCGATTACAACAATATCTGTCACATACCCTTGCTTGTTGATGTTAAACGTCATGACCACATATCCTGATAGATTATTCTCATATGCTACTGTTGGGTATCTTGGATTTACAACCTCAATTGGAACCAAATCTACATATTCTGGTGACCCCGTATTGTCCTGAAAATTCGAACATCCAGCTATTAAAACAAGGGGAAATAGTTTCAAAAATCTCATAATCTTCTCTCTGATACATAACACCGTTAAGAGGGAGCGACTTTACCTCCAAACTTCGACACAATGACTACACCAACTTAGATTTATTTAAAATAGAAAACGCTAGGCTTTTCTTAAGCAACTTGTAAATTATTCATACTCGTATTCTGGCTCAATAAATAAGACTAAAGTCTTTCCATCTCTGAAGCCAGCACTGATCGAAACCCCATCAAAAATGGACTTATAAGACTTCTCCGCCTTGAGGCTTTCGTAGATACTATTAAACAAATGCTTTGTTCTGACTCCTTCCGTAAACTGAAGAATTGAACCAAGATACATATATTGCGTTAGTGTCATATAGCTACCACATTGCTCTACCCTATCATAAGGAGACGTCAATTGGAGTTCTATTACCATTTCACGTTTATCTTTCATAACTGTAAAAATAGTCACTTTGGCACAAGCATTATCATAAATATATTCATACACCTTGAACTTATCATCGTCGATATAATCGATTAATTGAGACGGTGTCTCTATTCTAAATTTATGTCCAATAGTGCCTTCAATATCTTTGATTATATTCAGAGCTCCTTCAAGGTTAAGTCTCTCTGTTTCACTAAGAGATGTTAGGTACTCTGATACTAAAGATACCTTAACGTCTGTTTTCATTACCATTAACTCAGGCTTAATTTCGACAGCCAAATCATTATAAAAATCAAATAGATTTCCAATGCTGACTTTCGTAGTGCTCACGTACAAGCCACTTTCAATTTCTGCTTGTGCATTTAAGTTCAAAATAAGAAATACTGATAGTATAATCTTCCGTAAAATAGACATATTTCACTACCACTAGGTTAATTTAATTTTCGTTACATAAGGTCTAAAGAGCTTCATTAGACTGAAAATTTCTGCATTTAAATACAAAACTTTTCTATGTCGTAATCTGATGCGAGGGAGGATACACATTGATTTGTGATATGATCAATAACTTATCTGTCGCTGATGATTGTTCACTTCACAAAATGCAGAATTTCACTTAAATAGAATTGCGGAAAGATGAGATCGAAAGCTCTGCAGATGAGCAGGAGTGCGTTTTACGTGGATTAGGCATAGTACCCTCCGCTCTTGAAGCGCCCACTTCATATCAATTTGACCTTTCTCGCTCCCCACCCAAATACGCAATTGATGTCACATAAATACGTAAAGCTTTCTTACTTAAATATACATATCAATTAGATAGCCTTATATTCACACCACAAATGCAACCAACTCATAGTAATGAACTCAGTTATGCTAAAAAATACCCTTTTATTATCAAGCTTCATATCTCTAGGTGCTGCAGCTTCACCCATTCAGATCGACAGCTGTGAACAGTTACTCAATCTTGAAGACAAAACCAACTCTGACTACGTGTTAGTTCAAAACATTGATTGCTCTGAATTCGTTCATACCAAGCCCAAATCGTTTGCGGGAAACTTTAATGGTAATGGTTACGCGATATCAAATTTAACAATTTCAGCAACAAAAGGTGATGTTGGCTTATTTTCCAGAATTAGGTCTGGGGTAATCGAGAATCTAAACATCAATAACTTTCAAGTTGATACACAAAATAAAAAAGCAACAACAGTTGGAACTTTGGCCGGGCTTCAAGACGGCGGGCTTATTAAAAACGTTAAAATTACCGATTCATCAATTTCAAATGCTGTAGGTTCTTGGGCTATAGGTTTGCTTGTCGGTAGAGCTGATAGTGCTATGCTGAAAGACATCGTTGTTCAACATAGTACTTTAAGCGCCTCAACAGATTCTGACAAAATTGGGGCTGTATCAGGATGGTTAATAGAGGGCGCTGGCGCAAACAATATAAAGGTTAATGACGTTCATATAACTGTCAAAAATAACGATTTTAACTACGTTGGGGGGGTATTTGGAAACGTAGTCGAAACACCACTTAGTTTACTCGAAATCACAGATAGCTCAGTTAAAAGAAATGATTTAGGAAAAAGTGGAAAAAACGGACTTCTAGTAGGACAACTAGATAAATCAACCATCAACAATGGCAGTGTCGTAAACGTTGTCCATAATTTGGTGCTTGGTAAATATAACGGCATTGCAGCTGGAGTAATAGTTCAATCCGAAGGTGATGAAATTGTGTTAGATAACATATCTCATAATGATGTCGATAACACATTACAATGGCACTACGTTAACCCGAGAAAAACATATAGAACCAACAATCTATACCTCAATTTGAGTAACGAATCTACATTACCGCCCCCTACATGTCGCTTCTGAGCATAAGTGTTTATCCCTTCAGAACGCTGTATAAATCATCACCATAATTTAGTACTATGAGCCTATCATTTGGATAGGTTCATGGTGTCATATGAGAGTAGTTTACCCCGAATGTGGCGAGAAAGCCCGCATACAGAAATCAAACCGTATTTCAGCGGGTTATAGCGATTTATATTGTAGTTGTAGTGACCCAGAATGTGGCCACTCTTTCGTGATGAACCTGACGTTTAGCTACACTCTCAGCCCAAGCTCAAAGACCACCTCGCAGATGGCCTTTGAGTTGCTCAAAGCACTTAGCCCTGAGAAACGGGTTGAGTTGAAGAATCAGTTGTCGATGCTTTGAGGTATGGGCTCTCCTTGAAAGTACACTTACCTTTCGTAAATTCAGGGGAATCACCTTCTTTGTATATTGATATTCTGTCTTTCGACAACAGCGCAATCTTTACATCTAGATCATTATCGATATTTTCACATAACGATGCGTCAGAGTAATATGCACCCTCCAAAAATACTTGTTTCAATTGGTTCTCAAATTTATCACCAGCCAGATACGACAGCGAGTGCGTTGGCAAGACTTGAAACGAAACATGAATAGCAAGCAGAGCAGCCCCCTAATGAAGACCTTCCTCTGAAAGTCATCAACACCTATTGCCTTCACGGTATCATTGATGACAAAGCGACACACACTTCTGCCGAACGCTGTAGAAAAAAGAGCTAACTTCACTATTCCAGAGATCAGCATGACAATGCGCTATGCCCACTTCGCACCTGATCACCTATCTGAAGCAATTATCCATAACCCTCTTTCTAACCTGTAACCTGTCGCCAAAAAAATTTTTGCTCGGCTGTCGCCACTTGCCAAATTTCAGGTAAAAAAAGAGCCACTCTAAAGTGGCTCAATTCTTAAAATTTTGAACGAGTGTTTTAAACGTTACTCTTTACCGAATACGTTGTTTTCTTGCTCTTGCACTCGGATGAAAGTCGTACGCTTAGTTAGCTCTTTAAGCTTTGCTGCGCCTACGTATGTACAAGTTGAACGTACACCACCAAGAATGTCAGAAATTGTGTTGTGAACTGAACCACGGTATGGAAGTAAAACAGTTTTGCCTTCCGCAGCACGGTACTTAGCCACACCACCTGAGTGCTTATCCATAGCCGACTGTGAAGACATGCCGTAGAACTTCATGTATTGCTTACCGTCTTGCTCTACTACTTCACCGCCCGACTCAGAGTGACCTGCTAGCATGCCGCCTAGCATTACGAAGTCAGCACCGCCGCCGAACGCTTTAGATACATCACCCGCACATGAACAGCCACCGTCACCGATGATCATGCCGCCAAGGCCGTGTGCTGCGTCGCCACACTCGATGATTGCAGACAGTTGAGGGTAACCAACACCTGTTTTAACACGTGTAGTACAAACTGAACCTGGGCCGATACCAACCTTAACGATGTCTGCACCCGCTAGAATTAGCTCTTCAACCATGTCGCCTGTTACAACGTTACCCGCAGAGATAACTTTGTTCGGGAATTCAGCACGTACTTTTTGTACGTACTCAACTAGGTGCTCTGAGTAGCCGTTAGCGATATCAATACAGATAAATACGAAGTCTTCGCTAAGCGCCATGATTTGCTTAGTCTTCTCAAACTCAGCTTCAGATGTACCTGTTGATACAAATACGTTGTTCAGTGTTTTCTTGTCTGCTGTTTTAGCGAACTCAGCCCACTGCTCTACTGTGTAGTGCTTGTGTACTGCAGTCATAACACCGTGCTCTGCTAGAGCAGCTGCCATTTCAAAGCTTGCTACCGAATCCATGTTCGCTGCAATTACTGGAGTACCAGACCATTGACGACCGCTATGCTTGAATGTAAAATCGCGGGTTAATTCAACTTGAGAACGGCTTTTAAGGGTAGAACGCTTCGGACGGAAGAGTACATCTTTGAAACCTAACTTAAGTTCTTGTTCGATACGCATGGTGTTTTCCTTGATTCATAAAATTATGTGTCTCTCGCGAAATGCGTAGTAAAACCGTTGGCAGACGAGTTTACTTTTCTTCGGACACAAAAAAACCGGAGCGTTGGCAGACGCTCCGGTTTTCAGCATTATAGGTCGTGATTTAGTAACAGCAAGTCTGATATTTCACTTTTTTTTGTGCTATCCTCTCAAAGATTCCATACCTGCTTCAAACCCCTCAGCTTTACTTTTCCACTAAATTCTTATTAATTAATAACTTAGCGAACTATTTACGCAAACGCTGTCGGTTTATTGCGCAATCGTTTTCCTCCCTATCTCACTCAATATCACCCTCATTAAGCAATAATGTGAAGAAAGTGCCTCGAAATCACATAAAAATCACACTTTTCTCCAACAAAAAAATGTCTTTTTTCTTAAATAAATTCGATTTTTTTCCAAATTATTTCTGTTTTCGTCCAAATTAGGCAAACTCATCGTGTTGCTGGTTAACCTCACCTAAGAGAAACACGCTTCAATGCACTCGATTTTGAAGGCAAGGTTCATTTGATTTCGACAATCCAAATCCCAGCCTTTATTAAAAGCCCCCTAAAAAGCCAAACTTTATAAACCACCAACAACCAAAATCATGCATCTTTGGCGTCTGGTAGTTCATTCAATCTAGATTCTTGAGGAAGAAGGTTCTAAAAAAAAGAGTTCGCTGAGCGAAAAGCAGAGTAAACATTGAAAATTTAGAGTGAGTAGATGAAAGAGATCGAAGCCTCTAAGGTCAATTGAAGAATAAAAAGCAAAAAAATGGCTAAGGTCGTTAACCTTAGCCATTTTTATTCACTCTTTAGGTTCAGTGCTAGTTCTTTTGAGAGACTAACGCTTCTGCTGTCGCATCTTGAATAGACAAAAATAGAGAGGTGACTTGGCCTGTTGGTGAACGCATCGGGTTTAGCGTGACGTTCTGATACATGAAATCAGCTTGCTGGGTTACTGGCCTAACGTTGCGACACTTAAACAGATACGGCCTTTGTTGCCATGTAATGAAGCTGCGACAGCCTAGATCGTAGACTGGCTTAGTTTTCAGTCTAAACCACTCTTCTGGGATTTCAGGGAATAACTCAAAGATCGACTTACCAATAGCATCATGCGATTGCTTTCCGCTATGGTGAGTCATGAAGCCATTCCAGACTTGCACCTGAAAATCACGGTTAATGACCACCAGTCCCATGTCGACGTTTTGAACCATGTCCACCATCCAGTGGAACTGTTCAAATTCAGCAGGAAGATTCAGCATATTAAAACTCCTCCATTAGGTAGGCCAATTTGTTGTCTAGAAGCGGCAGAGACTCATCAACAAACATAAATAGAAGGTCACAACGGATAGAAGTGCCATCAATGTTATAGCTGACTTCGAAGGTCATGGTCTTCTTAAACGAACCACTGGTATTTTCAATCACAGAGTCAATCGAGATGTGTTGACCTAGCAGTACAGGAGAGCTCTGGAAAAAACGAACTTCTGATTGCTCCCCTAATCCATTCAAGAATGAGCCAACTAGGATGTTCGACACATCCATAAGCAGTTCTAACTCTTCAAGCTGTTCGCTTTCGGTTGGTACCTTCATGAGTTTCTTAAGGTCGCTCACGCTGGAGTCACTCAGCAATACTAATGCTTCACCTGCGATGCCTTCTCCGCTGAAGCCTTGGCAAACACCCGATACTTGGTCGTTGTCGGCTAGGTCACGAAGTGCCATGTGCAATTCACTCACTTCGAAGATGTTGACGTTCGGCAGCGGTAGGTGAACAAATACATTAAAGTGGCGCGCCAATGCATCGGCTGCACGGCCTATCGCTACGTTCGCGACTTCCATATAGATATCACGTCTGCGAAGTATTGGCAGTTCTAAAGCGGTTGGAGTAATGATTTGAGGTTGTTTTGGCGGCTCGACATGCTCACGCAAAATAGCTTTGAGCGCTTCTTTATCGATCGGCTTTTGCAAAAACGCTTTGGCGCCAAGATCCATCACCTTCTGTTGTGCTTTTGGTTGTATGTCACCCGAAACAACGACAACAGGCGTGGTGTCACCTAAACGTTGCATCTCTTCCAATGTGCCATAGCCATCTAATTCCGGCATGGTGAGGTCGAGGAACATCAGTTTGAATTGGTTTTGAGCGAGCTCTTCAAGTGCATTAAGCCCATGAACAGCAAAAGTTATATCTGCATTTAGAGAACTAGGCAGTGACCGAGCCATCTGCTTCCTTGCTAATGCAGAATCATCACATATAAGAACTGGGAACGACATAAATGCACCACCGACAAATTAAAGCTAATTCGGACGAGTGTAACAGAACATTATGGTATCAGGTACGGGGTGAATGGATTTATGTGTAGATTATTAGTAAGAATGATGAAACAAGCAGGTAAGCTATTATCCGACATTATTCTTCATGAAAAACAATATGCTACAAAGGTAATAACCTTTCGTCATTATAGAGTAATAGCACTTTTTCATGGAACAACAGCGCTAATTTATGAAATGACAGCCTTAATAAGTGAGTTTATTAAGGCTCAATCTCGTCATGAATGTATCGGTTTTATATGCTCTATATAAAAGAGCGAATACAAAGGACTAAAACTGGTATGAAGGCCATAGGATCAGTAATGCGAAACGTATAACCACAGCAAACACCAACAAAGCAATGCCCAAACGGTACCATTTGTATTCTGCAATATTCATTGGGATACGCTTGTAGAACATCGTAATTACGCCTTTCCAATCGCTACTGCGTCTTCCGTACTGCATCATGCTCGTCAAAACAAACAGTGCGCCAAGCACTAGCATTCCTTTTTCAGCCCAGAACAATCCAACTTCCATTTGTGTATTCCTCGATAAAACAGTGAGCGACTTAAGTCATTCTAGTCACCTTTTAGCTCTGTTTCTGTAAGACCAAGGTCTAAGTCGTGCCGTGCTTAGATGAAGGTAACTAAATGAACGCAATGAACTCAGCAAATTTAACTGAACGACATGTTCATATCGAGTTCAGCTTACTCACCTATACTCATGTTTCCACTAACAGGAGAAACTCAATGAAATCACTGAAAAAGTCACTTTGTGTATTAACTGCTTCAGCTCTACTCGTTACCGCTCCGTTTGTGAGTGCTTCATCACCACAACAACCGCCACAGCCAGCAGAGAGCCCACTGCAAATGGTTATTGCTTCTTTGAATCTAACCGAAGAACAACATGCGGAAGTCATCGCCCTCATTGAAGACTACCAATCTGATAGAACAAAAATCGATATGGATAGTGCGATAGAACTTAAGAAAAAGCAGATCGCCTTAGTGACACAACCTGAGTTTGATGAAGCTGAGATGGAAAAGGTCATCGACACCGTTCAAGCCACTGAGAAGTCGATGGTGATGCAAGAAATGCGTCTTAAGAACAACATCTATAACGTATTAACTGAAGAGCAAAAAGAGCAATTTAAGACGATGATGAAGTCAGCTCTGTCTGGTGGAAAGTAGTTTGGTTGAAAGTAATCTGGTAATAAATCATCTGGCAGAAAATAGCTGATCCTGATATTGATTCACTCCCCCAAGAATCAATTTAGATAAACAACAGCCGCAGTCGTTTGATGACTGCGGCTTTTTCGTTATCAACTAACTTAATTAAGAGTAAGCTGAACAATCTAAGTCTGGTGTCTTACTGCTCTTGTTTAGAACGACCATCAAATGGATCAGCAATAGAATACCTGTCACACCCAAGCCAACACCGATCCCGCCCCAGATCCCTGCTAGCTCGAATTTCGGCATCAAGTACCAAGCAGCAGGCAAACCAAACATCCAGTAACCAATGGCTGTCATCACGGTTGGCATAGAGACAATCTTCATCCCTCTTAGCAGGTTAATCGCCAACAGTTGCCAAGCATCAACAATAAAACACAACGCCACTACCCAGATAACAGAAGCCAATAGCGATGTCATTGCGCCAGTACCGTCATCTAATTTGAAGATAGAGGCAATCATTTCAGGCCATATGATGAACACAGCAGACAAGGCCACACTCAATACCGACACTAATATAAAGCTTTGAATCGAGGTTCTTTTGATGCCTTCGTAGTTGCCTGCACCATAATCACGGCCTACTAAAATTGCGGCAGCTTGCGAGAAACCGAAGTTGAAGTTCCAAGTAAAGCTCAAGCATTGCAGTAATATTTGGTGCAGCGCCAGAGAAGCAATACTGATCGTGCCCGCCATTAAGGTGCCGCCGTATATCAAGCCATGCTCAAGTAACGCCGCCAAGCCGATAGGTAAACCCATTAGCAACAAAGGGCTCATCAGCTTGATGGAGTACTCTTCGGTATTTAGCCAAGGTGCGAACTGTTTGAACTCGTCACGTTTAAACACCCACACTGTGTATCCAACCATCACGATGAATGCCGCGATAGCCGTGCCTAAGCCTAAGCCTGTTAGTCCCATATCGAGTTGGAACGTGAGGAAGTAGCTCACTGGTACATTCAGAATCACTGTGATTATCGACATCACTAGAATCGAACGCACATTACCAAATGCACTGGTTAAGCCACGCAGCACCAACAAGATAAGCGAAGGCAACATCACCCACTTCAAAGCGTGCACATACTCCATGGCTAAAGTGATCACTTCTGGCGGTTGTTTGGCTGCTTCTAATACCAACGGAGCAAACCAGAAGCTCGCCATTAAGGTCACACTGAGTACGAACGCCAACATGGTTGCGCCTTTCACGGCCAATCTAATTTGAGTATTACCAAACTCTGGGCGTGCGACACGCTGACCATAAGCAATTGCGATCAGGTTTGCGACACAACCGACGGTGCTGCTCGCAATAATAAAGATGAAGAAGTAAATAGAGGCACCTAAGCCACCAGCCGCAAGGGCTGACACACTGATACGCGACATCATCCAAACATCAGTAAGGACTAAAGCCATGGATATCAGCTGTGAAATGATCAAAGGGAATGCAAGAGTGAGTATTTTTTTCATGAGCGCCTCAGTTAATTTCGCCCAAAATACGATCGATGGGGCTAGCGTTCAATTGATAAATTTGCGACCCTAGCATTCTAAAAACTCATGCGAACGAATTATGACCCCATATCCTAGCTTGCCATCGTCACATAATGGCTTAAAAGCTTTCGAAGCTGCCGCAAGGCTTATGAGCTTTACTCTGGCTGCCGAAGAGCTGCATGTAACGCAAAGTGCGATTAGCAGACAGATCAAACAGCTTGAAGATGAGTTAAACGCATCACTGGTTATTCGTAAGCATCGAGCCATAGAATTAACGGTACAAGGTCATGATTTGTATGTCGCTTTGCGAGAAAGCTACGGCAATATCGAAGCTGTTATCGCCTCTTGGAGTGAACCGAAGCAGAAACGTATCGTGATCAAAGCAACCTTGAGTTTCGCAACGCGGGTATTGATCTCTAAAGTCAGAGAATTAAACGAGCGTTATCAGGAATATGAGATCGTCATAGTTCCTGTGATTGAGGAAGACGAATCAATCAACAGCAGCGAATATGACCTACTGATCTTCCACACGCGCTTCAAAAAACGCTATGACAAGGCACCAGACATCACCTTCTTGCGAGAAGAGTTCATGGCGCCGGTCTGTTCTACTAGCTTAACCACTAAAGACACCGACCTCGATTCAATCTTAACCTTACCAAGGCTGCACCCGACCTTAGATCACCATGATTGGAAAGTATGGCTAGCTGATGTTGAATCCCCACCGAAGAAACCCGTCAGAAATACCAGCTTCTTATCTTTAGATATGGCACTCAGTGCCTGTTTATCCGGTGAGGGGGTGACGGTCACAGATCTGTTGTTAGTTCAACAAGATCTCCAACGAGGCTTCTTGTACTGCCCTAAGAATGCAAAGATCCAACACAGTGCTTGGACTTACTTCATTCACCAGCGTAGTCACACGCCTATCATCAACGACCTTATTGAATGGCTTAGAGAAGAGACAGAAAAAGAGATCGAGTTACTGAAAGCACTGTCTCATCAGAATCATTGGTTTGGTGTTATTAGCGATCAACAGTAACGATAAGCCTTAAGCTTAGATACAAATAAGCCGCAGAACTTACTGCGGCTTATGCTTTTTACCAGTGGTGTTCGCTCTAGAGAATAAGCATTAAAGCTTAAACATACGTGCACTGCGCGGTGGTAGATTGAACGTATGGTAGCGAGAAGAAATGGTTTCTGTCGCGCTGCTTAATACGTCTTTGTATTGAACATGCCAATTGAACTCATGTTGGTAGGTATCAACCGTCACGCCACGCGTTTCGCCACACTTGTTAATTCCAACAACGCCTTCTTTGCCACGCTTAAACAGCAAAGTACATTGGTCGCTCGAAATTATCGTCATCGACTTACCTTGCATCGCGTTATGGAAACTAAGCATATTCTTCATATTCGAGCTATTCCAAACATTGCCCCAACGACCATTATCTTTGTCTTCTGAATCCGGAAGATCATCACTGTAGATCAGCGGCGTGCCGCCATCTTTCCCAAGGATATAAACGTAAGCAAGCTGCTCATCTTGTGGATCCATAATTTGGTAACGGAAGCCGTCGTTGGTTGGAATATCATGTGTGATCGCGAAGGTGATCGAACGATTGTCATCGAGTGCTTGGCCGTACGCTTTTGGATCATGCAGTTGGTTCAAGCCACCGCCCATTGAGAACGCCGAACGAATCGACGCAAACAACGGGAAATCATACGCGGAGTGATTAGTATTATTCAGGTAAGGCGCTAAGAATGACTCATAGCCACTGTTCCCTGCCCCGCCACTGGTGATCACTTCACCAAACACATGCATGTTCGCTGTAATTTCAGGCGTGAACACTTGGTCGATTTGGTACTGGCTCATGTGTTTGACGGCATCAATTCGGAAACCTTTGATACCCATATCCTTCAACGCTTTTAGATATAAGCGCTGCTGCGAAACTACCCAGTTATTTGGATCGAGATCAGGCAAACCTACATCGCCATCAGCCCCGCACAAACGCCAATATTGAACATGACCGGGATCGTTCCAATCTGAAATACAGCCCGCGGCATGGAAGTCATTAGCGGATACAAAACCTTGAGCCAGATTGCCAAACAGAGTCTGGTCAGCATAATAGCTTGAACGGCTCGCATAATCGTTTAGTACTTCGGCTCCCGGATAATCCAAGTCACTTCGCTTCCAGCTTTCGTTTGCCATATGGTTGAGCACCACATCGGCGTAAACATCGACGCCCACACCTTTGAGAGCGGCAATCATTGCGGTTAGATCTTGTTTGTTGCCGAGAGGTGAATCAATGGTGCGAAGATCTTGAGGTTGGTAACGCGCCCACCATTGGCTGCCGCTCGATTTCATTGCGGGAGCAACCAGTACTTTCTTATAACCGGCTTGAGCAATTTGATTGGCGTTGGCTGTCACATCTGAATACTTCCAGTTGAAAGCGTGCAAGATGGTATCTGCATAAGTAGCTGGACTGAAAGAGCAAAGCGCGAGCGTGGATATGAGTAGGGTATTGAACGGTTTCATAGAACATATCTCTTATTATAAATTCACGAGAATGATATGACTAAGAAAGACAATTAAAACGACCGATAAATCAGAGTTGAATTAGCGTCACCTTCTGTTGATGTTGATTTTATAAAATTGAGCTATAACCGATCTTATGTGAGATAAAAAAACGAAGTAATCTGAAATGAGAATTAATTGAATCAAGTTGACCAGAACAGGACAAAGACTTTGGTCGGCTCTTCTAAACTACGTTATGATTCCTGTTCCCTCAACCGATTGATATTTTTATGCCTTCTTTCTCTTTTTCAATGATCCCTGTAGGGGTTAGGTTCATGATCCTCTCTGCTTTTGGATTCGCACTGATGTCAGCGTGTGTGAAATACATCAGCAACTACGGCATACCTGTATTCGAAATTGTTGCAGCAAGGGCTTTGGTGTCTTTGATCATCAGTTATATCGACGTTAAACGAAAAGGCATTTCGATCTGGGGAAATAACAAACCTTTGTTGTTTGTTCGAGGTGCAGTTGGCACCGCAGCACTGATGTGTGTTTACTACGCTGTGACCACGCTACCGTTAGCAGAAGCGACCATTCTACAATACGTACATCCCGTATTTACCGCATTGCTCGGTGTGCTATTTCTGAAAGAACGCGTCCAAAAATCGACCATGATCTGCATTGCGTTCTGCTTAGCAGGGTTATTAGTAATGGTTCAGCCAAGCATGAGCAGTGGCACGAGCAGCGAGTTACCGCTATTTAGCATAATGGTGGCGTTATGTGGCGCATTTGGTAGCTCAATTGCTTATGTGATTGTGAGAAAGCTGAGCCAAACGGAAGACAGCTCTGTCATCATCTTCTACTTCCCACTGGTTGCCCTACCGATCTCTACAGCGCTTATCTGGAACGACTTTGTATGGCCGAGCCTATTCTTAACCGTGATGCTCGTGTTAGTCGGTATTTTCACTCAAATAGGCCAATACGGTTTAACCAAAGCGATGCAAACTCAGGCCGCAGGCAAGGCTTCAGCTTACTCATACGTTCAGATCGTATTCTCAGCAATATTAGGAGTGTGGATCTTCAATGAGATTCCATCAGTTTGGACTTACCTAGGTGGTGGTCTAATCGTAACTGGCGCGCTAATCAATGTGTTTGGCAAACAACTATTGGTGCCATTTAAAGCTAAGTAGACAACCAAACTAACCCTCAGCTAGTCAATTGATCTAAAAAAGGGCATTGCGGAAAATTCCACAATGCCCTTTAAGTACTTTCTACCCTACTATCATTCTACTAACTTGTCGCATTACGAAGTTTGGGATCATCACTCAGATATTCAACGAACTCGATTTCGAAGCCAGCCGGATCCACAAAGTAGACGTTCTTGCGATAAGGTTCTTCGGCACCGGGCTTAGCAATCGGGAAACCTGCATCAATAAGGCGTTGAGTGACGCTTTCAATGTTATTGGTTACATAAGCGAAGTGTGCGAGGCCAACAGAATGCCCAGCCAAATCTCTGTTCTCACCCTCTCCGTGATCACTCAATGCGATGTATTGGTACTCGTCACCAAAGTGCAGCCAGTTACGTGGCTTGCCCGACCACTCCCCTTTTCCCTCGTCACGAACATACCAATGAGGGAATGCCGCTTTATAGAAAACCAGCATTTCTGGGATGTCTTTTACCACTAGATTTACATGTTCAAGTTGGATCATTCTTCTCTCCTTAAAATATTCTCGTAAGCAACGTTGCATATCCTAATACCTCAAGTTAAGTTGAGGTAAAGCACTAATTTGCATTTATTTCGAGAACGTCTTTAGAGCCCAAATTGTTCTACTTTGACTACATACAAACTTTAAGTTTAGACGACCTAATCTAATGTGGCTTCCTTGCCAGTGTTCTGTTCTTTGTACCTTGGTGATCTCGTTGTTCAGGCAAATAACTAAATCGCGACACACATTGGCGTATTAGAAATAGGGTCACGAAACACGCTCGCTTTGAGATCAAACACGTTACTGAGCATGGTTTCGGTCATCACCTCATCAGGCGAGCCCTCTGCGATCAAGCATCCCTTTTCCAAAACCACTAGATGGTCGCAATAACGACTGGCTTGGTTCAGATCATGCAACACAACAACCACCGTTTTTCCTTTGGCATTCATCTGTTGCATCTGGTTCATTAATTCCACTTGGTGAGACATATCAAGGTATGTGGTCGGTTCATCCAACATCACTACATCAGTGTCTTGTGCTATCACCATCGCAATCCATGCTCTTTGACGTTGGCCACCAGACAGTGACTCGACAGGCTTATCAGCAAACTCAAGCACACCGGTATCTCGCATTGCTTGCTCGACAATCCTTTGGTCGTCCTGTCCTAACCTTCCCCAATGAGAGACATAGGGCGAACGGCCATATTCGACCAACTTTCTTACCGTGATCCCTTCCGGGCTGACCAAGATTTGTGGAAGAAGTGACAACGAACGAGCAAGCGCTTTATCGCCATAGCTTGATAGCGGTTTGTCTTCAAACAACACATCTCCAGCCACTGGCTTGTTAATTCTGACTAACGTCTTCAATAAGGTGGATTTACCGCAACCGTTAGGTCCTATCAATGCGGTGATTTTTCCCTTAGGGATAGAAACCGACAGGTTCGGTATGATCGTTTGTTTGCCGTACGCGACGGAAAGATTCTGCGTTTTAAGCATGGTTACCAACCTCGATAACGATAGAGAAGAAAGATGAAATATGGCGCGCCAATCACGGAAGTTAGAACGCCTGCTGGTAATTCAATCGGTGGTTGTAGACCTCTAGCTAACCCATCAGCGCTGGTAACCAGAATTGCCCCTACCAGTGCAGATGCAGGGATTAACAACTTATGATTATGCCCAAACAACAAGCGTGCTAAGTGAGGTGCTAATAAACCCACAAAACTGATCGTTCCAGCAACAGAAACGCTAACACTGGCAAGCAATACAGCGGCCAATAACGCGAGAGCCTGAATCTGTTTTGGCTTAGTGCCCAATGTCGTTGCACTTTCCTCGCCAAGCCCCATCACATCTAATCGCCAAGCAAGCCATAATGCCATGGGTAATAACAAGAGCAGAGCACTCCAAATAAACGGGACTTGCTGCCAATTTCTGCCCCAAAGACTGCCTGTTAGCCACACCATGGCCGTGTTGATCTCTATTGGGTTGGTGACCAACAAGAAGTCGATACAACTGGCCAGAAACGCACTCACCGCAATACCAATCAGCGCCAATTTGGCGGGTGTTGGCCTTGACCACCAGGCCAATGCAGCAATCAGTCCAGCAGCCAATACCCCACCGGATATCGCCAGCACAGGAAGCACACTGACTGGTGCATTTGGGAACCAAACTAAACTCGCTGTCGCAGCAAGTCCTGCCCCAGAACTAATACCCATAAGATCAGGCGATGCTAACGGATTACGTATCACGCCTTGCACTAATACCCCTGAAAGCCCTAACCCTGCGCCCACGCTTATCGCGAGCAACATACGTGGTAGCCGATACTGATGGATAACAAAGTCGTCGCTGGAAAACGCGACCAAATGTTCGATGACTTGAGAAACAGAAAGCGAAGCTGCGCCGACAAACAAACCTGCGGATGCCACTAATATGAGAATCCCTGATAACAAAACAATCTTAGTGTGATGGTGCATTAAGATCTCCTCGTCGCAATCAAAATAAAACAAGGTGTCCCGAGCAAAGCAGTAATAACACCAACGGGTGTTTCAGTCGGGAAAGCAATCGCTCGCGACAGCGCATCTGACCAAGACACTAATGCTGCGCCTGCCAATGCTGAAATAGGAATCAGCACATGGTAATTGTGCCCAACCATAGGTCGAACCAAATGAGGCACTAACAATCCAACAAAGCCAATTGGCCCTGCGATAGCGACGCTTGCTCCGGCAAGCAACACTATCGCTAGTCCACTAACGAGGCGAGTAAACCTGATATTACTGCCCAGCCCCACTGCAACCTCTTCGCCAAGTGCCAGCAAGTTGAGGTTGCGAGCAAGACTCATTGCTAACACCAAACCAATCACTAGAGGCGGCCAAAGCTGTTGCCACTGTCCATCATCCACACTAGACAGTGAACCAGTAAGCCAATGCAAGACGCTATAAGCCATATCGTCGGCAAGAATCAGCGCTGCTCGTGTCAGTCCGAGCAATAACGCCGTAATGGCGATCCCCGCGAGAACCAAACGTAACGGATGAGAACGTGCGGAGAAAAAACCGCCTAGAAGCATTACAGCACCGCCGCTTAGCAATGCACCAAGAACCGCATTAAGGATTGGATTTAGCTCACTAACCACAGGTATACCTATTGCAGCTAACGCCATAAAACAGGCCGCGCCTGCGTTAATACCAAGAATCGACGGAGACGCCAGTGGGTTACGCGTTAATCCTTGCATCAATAACCCAGCGACAGACAAACTCGCACCAATCAAGAGCCCCGCATAAGCTCTTGGGGCTCTTAATGTCGCCAATATTTGATGAGTCATGTTGCTTTCATCAAACGCAAAACAGTAGTGAATCAAGTCACTCAATGTTAATGAGAAATTAGACCACCCGGTCATAGAGGCCGCGTAACCAGATAGTGCCAAACACGACACTAATACCGCAAATAATGTGACTCGCCACGACAGTATTGGCCAGAATCGCTTACTTTTAGAGAACAACATCGTACTCATGATGGATCCAAGATCTGCTCAAGATTTTTCGCCATTTGTTCTGCCGCTAACATGCCTCGATTCAATGACCAAAGTGCTGGTGACACTTCTACAACTTGCTGTTTTTTTGCAGAGGTTAGTACATTGAATAACGGATTTTTCTGCCAATCATCAACAATATTTGGATGAGAGTAAGCGCCAAGGAGTAACCAATCCGGGTTGGTTTTCAACAACAACTCAAAGCTGGTTGGCAAATATGCCTTCTCTGTTGGTTTCACAATTGGGCTCGCAATGCCTAATGTGGTCAGCACGCCTCCTGCGTAAGACGCTGGGCTATGTAACCACATACCCTTATCCGACACGACAGCGAACTGAACGGTTTGTTTGAGCGAGAAATGACTTTTGAATTCATCCATGGCGTGTTGATGTTGTTGAATTCGTTGTTCCATTGACGATTGCTTGTCGAGAGCGATGCCAATCTTGAGCGCAGACTCCAAATTCTCTTGATACGTCTCGCCGCGGCTTTTGAGCAGCAGAGTTGGTGCGATGCGTTGTAGATCTTGATAGACAGTACGATGACGCTCTGCATCTGCAATGATCAGGTCAGGCTTTAATACCGCAATGGCTTCCAGGCTTGGCTGAGAACGCATGCCAACCGATTCCCATGGTTGAACCAATTCACGTACCGCCGGAATCACTCGCGAAGCATCATTGTCATCAGCAACGCCAACAGGAGAAACACCCACCGCAGCGAGTGCATCTACAAATGAAAACTCCAACACCACAATACGTTGCGGGGTAGTCGCTATCTCAAACTGACCCTGCTCGTCTTGTATGATCCTAGTTTGTGCTGAACTGGAGATTGAGAACAAGCTTAAAATCAGCAAAGCTAAGGTTATCGCTATCCTGCTGAATAAAAACGGCCGATTAAATGACAACAGTCCGTTCGACAGCTGCAATGGATTCGAAAACAAGAGTCGGGAGCTGTTTTCCATATTTAATTTTCCTTAAACGCTAGAACCGTGAAAGCCGCCAAGAGTATTGGCGACTTTTATTCGTTATTACTTTCAATAAATTACGTATTAGAACTGATAATTCAGATCCAAAGTGTAAGAACGTCCCGGTGCTGGATAACGACCAACCGGGCTGGTATCAATACCGCGGAAGTAATAGTCCTCATCAAACAGGTTGTTCACCGCAAAGTTCATGCGCAGCTTACTGTTCTCATCTTTGTACAAATCCGAGCCTAGGTTGAAGTTCCAAACCATGTAAGCAGGCACTTTACCTGTCGCGCCCGTTGAATCTTCAGCACTTGTATTCGCATTGTCAGAATAAGATTCGCTAAAGTAATAACCAGACAAAGTCGTATCTAACTTGCTAAACGCGTAAGTCGCATCCCAGCTAAATTGATGCTTAGACGTATATGGAAGTTGATTACCTTTGTTTGCACCCTCTTCCTCTAACGTTGCATCTAAGTAGTTATAGCCAGCGCCTAAACTCAGAGCTTGCATCGCTTGAGGAATATAACGACCAGAGAGTTCAACACCTTGATGGAGGGTTTTACCAATATTGTCGAAAGTTTCAGTCGCTTTTTGCCATTGAAGCTGATCTTCAAAATCGATTCGGTAAAGCGCTACATTGAAACTGGTTGAATCTTGGTTGTAGCGAGCACCCAACTCATAACTCCATGCCAGTTCACTGCCCTCTTCACCTTTACCACGGATGTAAGCAATTTGTGGTGCTCGCAAAGATTTCTGAGCATTGGTATAACCTACCCATTGTTCAGTTAGATGGTACGCCACCGTTAAACCAGGCAACCATTCTGTCACTTTGTTATTTGTCTTTTCTGCCTTACCTAGATCGTAAAATGCCATATCTATTGATTCATAGCGAATACCCGGCGTCACTTTCAGTACATCATTGAACAGGCCGATTTCGTTACTGATGTAACCAGCAAAAGCGTCAGTATCCAAATGCCAATCGCGTGGCGTTGTGGTTACTCCACTAGAAATTGATGTTTGAGTGAGCTTGTAATCAATGTCTTCGTTAACATAGCGCGCACCCACAATCACATTTTGCGTCACGGTATTACCGTCAAAATACATCGCGAGTTTCGGCTCTACCCCATACACCTTAAATTCACGTGGTGACGTACGAATATCAGTAGATGGCTGCGACGGATCAGACCACTCCACACCTTTAGTACTGTTGTAACCCCACTGGAAGAAACGCTCAGAACGATGGCCAAAGGTCAGTACTTCTAGCTCTGCACTATCAGCAATATTCAAATCATGTAAGTACTTTAAGCTCCAACGTGTCGATTTACCTTGGTACTCATCATAAGGGCGCTTAGATTGGGTACGGTCATTCTCGTAATCTTCTGGCGATAAAGCGCCCGGCATTTGCGTGTCGGCATCATAACGCTGCACGAAAGCTTGTAGTTCTTGAGTATCACTCAGTAACCATTGCAACTTAGCTTGGAAGTTTTTGACATCGGTGTCTGAATGTTCACGGAAGCTTTCACCTTTTAGAAAATTACCTTCGACTTGAAGCGCAAGCGTATCGGTTAACCAGCCACCCGTGCGCAGGTAAAAATCATTAAGTGGCGTATCGCCACCCTCGAATACAGTAAAGCGATTACTTATTTCCGTTTGCCACTCGTGTGGAATAGGCTTAGTCACCAAGTTAATCACACCACCCACGTTGTTTGGCCCATACTGCACAGCAGCGCCACCACGCACGATATCAATTCGTTCAAGCATCGACAGAGTCGCAGGGAAAATAGATTGTCCGGTATGACCATAAGGCGCAAGAGTCAGTGGCACACCGTCCATTAGAAATTGAGCATGACCACTGCGGCTGGCTTTCAAGCCACGCACCGAGATGTTAGGCAATACACCGGTACCCGTTTCGTCTTGAACCTTAATGCCCGGTACACTTTGGAAGGCCGAATCAATCGAAAGTGCGCCAGTCTTTTTAATTTGTTCGTTAGTTAGAACGGTACGCGCTCCCGGATACTCTTTCACATCCTCTAGCTCTGAGTTACCGATCAAGCTACCTGTCACGACAACCGTTTCCATAGTCGTTGTTTGAGGATCAGACGCTGCAAATGCGCTCATGGAAGTCACTGAAGCGATGGCCATTGCAAGGGTACTTAGACGCAACTTTTGGTGTGATTGAGTACAGGGTTTACCATCCAAATTCTGGTAAGGCATGAAAATCTCCTAAGTAGGCAGGTTAGGATCAAAGGACGTGTTTTCGGTTATATCGGCGCTTTGACCCTATGGGCTAAATGGCCTCAAAATAAGACCAACTGTTCACTCATTCGTAGCGAACAAAACAATCGTTTTTAGAGTAGAAAGAGCTCTTAGAAATGAACTCATTCTTAGAACATAATTAGCTTTTAAAACTGATAGCCGTAGCTGAGCATGAATTCGGCTGGCGCTCCGTAACCAATCTGGTTAGTACCAGACGTGCCGTTGGTTGCACCCAGAATGTATTTCTCATTAAGCACGTTGTAAGCGTTCGCTTGAACTTTGTGACGACCCGTGGTGTACGCTGCCATCAAGTCAACCGTGGTGTAGTCACCCAGCGCTACAGCTTCATCATTACCCGCGTAACGGTCACCTACGTATTTCACGCCACCACCTAAACGCCAGTTATCGTCTAGCTGATAAGTGCTCCAAAGCGAAAACAGGTGATCAGACACATCGTTCGGCTTTTTGCCTGTCTCTTTGTTTTCTGCATCGAGGTAGCTATAACCCACAGAAATATCCCACTGCTCAGTAAATTGACCGCGAGCTTCTAGCTCAATACCTTGGTGGCGAGCTTCGATCTTGTTAACAACGTCTCCGTCTATATTCGTTTCTGGTTGCTCTTGATCAATTTGGAAGACCGCGGCATTAAGCATCAAGGCGTTATCTAGTAAGTAAGCTTTTGCACCCACTTCTTTTAGATCCGTATGGAAGAATTCAGCCAATTTAGGATTGATATAAATACCCGAGTAAGGCAATTGCCATGAGCGAGCTAAGCTTGCGTACACTGACATATCGTTGTTGAGACGGTAGACTAAACCACCACGGTAGCTCACTTTGTCATCGTCTAGATTTTCTTTTGCTGAGCCCGCTTTTTGCTGTTCAAGCTCCATCGAGTCGTAACGCACATTGCCGATCACTGAAAGATCACCAAAGGTATAAACATCTTGAATGTAAACGCCAGTGGTCGTTGTGGTGTTGTCGCGGGTAGGTTTAAACCCCGGATCAGGTGTAGGGCCTGCTACAGGGTTGTAGATATCTTTTGGAGGTAAGGTTTCATCTCTTGCGAGCATTAGGTCGATATTGATCTGATTATAATCCGCACCGATCATCATTTGGTTCGAATCCGTTTCCCAAACTAGCTCAGATTGAAGAGTCGTCGTGGTACGAGGGTCGTAACCGAGGTTATTTACACTCTGAGATACTCCATTCCCAGTTACCGTCCCTTGGCGTGTACCCTTTTGCTCAAGTTCGATATGGTTGTATGCTGCGCGGTTTGTCCATGCCCATTCGCTATTCAAAAGCCATTCATAATTAACGCCAACACGAATGCTGTCTGACTCTTGATAGTCATTCGTGCCACCGTAAAACGTGCTTTCAGAGACGTCGACAGGCTTACCATTCTTTGATGGAACACCACGATATGGCACTAACTCTTGGTGCGCATATTCGACATCGAGATCAATAATGTGTCCATCAGAAGGCATCACTCGAATTGTTGGCGCAATAAAGAAATCATTAGAGTCGACATGGTCTACATAGGAATCAGACTGTCGACTTTCCACGTTGATACGACCACTGACCTTGTCACTAAGCGCCATCGAACTATCAACTTGGCCAACAAACAAATTGTTGCTGCCAACACTGCCATTTACGTTGGTGAAGTTATCACCGTTAGCTCGCTTGGTGACCAAGTTAATGATACCGCCCGCGGAGCCTCGGCCATAAAGTGCGCCCGCAGGGCCTTTTACCACTTCGACACGTTCGATATTCGCTAGGCTTCGGTACGATTGCAGAGTCCCGTCATCACGCATACCATCACGGTAGATATCGTTGAGTGCATCAAAACCACGAATCACAAATTGGTCTCGGCTTCCCTCACCCAAGGTGTTGTTAACTCCAGCAACACCATCAAGAGCATCCACCAAACGTACAGCACCGCGGTCTTGCATTTCCGTTTTTGTGACAACAGATACTGCCTGCGGTACATCCAACCATTCGACATCAGTTTTGGTACCCGACTGAGGCATATGCTCCGCGTAACCTTCGTACTGATGACCAATAACTTGCAGAGTTTCATCCACAGCTACACCTTCTGCTGCCATAACATTTGGCACAATAGATACTGCTGTTAATGCACCTCCAATTGCCAAAGCGAGTGGGGACAAGGCCAATCTAATGTTCATCATCTAATTCCATTTTAGTTTATAAAATCACAATAGCGCGAATGAAAACAAATATCATTTATATTTGCAATATATATTTTTTGATCTATATTTGCCTTGCAATATGCAACACCACTAATGACATAAGAATCAATAAAAACAATAAGATAGGAAAATTCTCTTTCTTATATACCCGAAAGAGAGCACTTGAAAGCGAGTTGTGAGCAGGCGACAACAACGTTTTGAAAATTAGGAAAGCCCCATGAAATCTACGATAATCATCGTCAGTCACGTCGTGAATGATGCGATCACTCACGGCTTTGTACCGACAGCAAAAGCGATGGGTCTCCACGTCGTTTTGATCACAGACCACAAACTCAACCACTTAAAACTGGCCACTGATGACGACCGCTTTAATCCCGATGAAATTTTAGAATGTGATGTTTTTAATCCTCTTGATCTTATCGAGACCATCACAGAACGAGACCTAAAACCCGTTGCTGTATTCAGTAACAGCGACCATTTACAAACCTCCACCGCAATCTGTGCACAGTTCTTTGGTGTGCCTGCTAAAGATTGGAATGTGACGCTTAAGGCGAAAAACAAATACTTAACTCGTCAGGTTCTCAACGAAAAATCGTTACCTAATACTCGAAGTGTTTTGTTAAGTCGAGAGAGCGCTCCTGTATTAGATTTCGATTTTCCTGTCGTTGCGAAGCCCAAGGAAGGCGTGGCTAGTTTAGACGTGCAGCGCTGCGATTCTGCGGCTGAGCTGGATAACTATTGCGATACGTTTTGGCAAAGGCACCCTACTACTCCCATTTTGGTTGAGGCGTTTTTACAAGGTCCGCTTATCACTGTCGAAACCATTGGCGACGGGGAAAATTTAGTCGCACTTGGGGGGTTCGATGTGGAACTCTCGGCGCCACCTTACTTCATCGAAACAGCCGCGAGTTGGAATGGTATTAACAGCGTGTACTACCGTGATGAATGTATACGTCAGCTTCAAGAATTCGGGGTGGGGTTTGGTGTCTGTCATAGCGAATTCATCATCACAGATTCGGGGCCGGTACTGGTCGAGATCAACTATCGAAGTATTGGTGATGGCCGGGAATTTTTGCTTGATAACCTCAGTGGCGGGAATTGGTTCAATACCATCTTGCGCCTTCACTTGGGTCACAAACTTGACCCTACATTTCGCATTGATGGCAACGCCCATGTGCACTATGTAGTGGCGCAACAAAGCGGTTTGATTGAAGGGTCATCAACCTCTTTCATTCACCAAGAGGGCGATATTGTCACTCAACAGCAAGTGCTTAAGAAGGTTGATGAGACGTTCCAACAAAGTTTCTCCAACAAGGATTACCTAGCGAGAATTTCGGTCGTTTCTCCTTCTGGTCAAACTCTAGAACCCGCGCTACAACAGGCAATCTCTCGCTTCAATCTAACAGCAAAAAACGAGGTAACAGCATGAATGAAAACGCGTTATACCTCACTCAGCGATTAGTCGATACGTGTTTGCGTGAAGACTTGTTTGGATTGGTTTCTCAAAGCCGATTTAAATCTCAGCTGCCGAGTGAACTCAAACTATCTTCTTATCCTCGTAATCAAATTTGGGCTGTTTTTGCAGGTTCAGACTTTACACTCTACTTGCCCGTTACTCCGAGCTATTACATGCAACGTTGGGTTTACGGCCAACCAGATGGCTCGAAAGGTGATGGTTGGTTCATCGAGAGAAATGGTGTCGTTGAAACCCAGCAGCACTATCAAGATTGGATCGAATTATTGAAAGCAGGTGCTCACGAAAGCTCGCATTCGTTATTAGATGGTTATTTGCAAGAACTCGAATGCGCCGAAAAACACAAAGGATTGTGTGATAGCGCCTTCAGCCAGCACTCGGAAGCACTCATGCTGCCAATTTCTCAACTAGAACGTTGGGAGCAAAAGCTATTACGCGCTGATCAAATCGCATCCTATCTTGATCACCCTTACTACCCGACAGCACGTGCTAAGTTCGGTTTAAGCGATCACGATCTAGAGCAATTCGCGCCAGAATTTGCACAAAGCTTTGAACTTCGTTGGCTCGCAATCGAGAAGTCACTCGTTACATTGACCAGCCCGCAGCCGGAATGTTGGCCGACGATGGAGCAAGTGGGCCTGCCCGCCGATTTTGCTCTTAGCCATGAGTTATTTCCTGCACATCCATTAACCCTTCAAAGCCTTGAAAGCCTCCCTGATTGCGTCATTGAAGCGCCGGGTGCTTATCTTGAGGTGACTCCTACCCTGTCAGTGCGCACAGTGGTCGTGAATCAAGCACCACAGGTCCACATCAAGGTGCCGCTGATCATGCGATCTTTGGGTACTAAAAACATTCGCCTAATCAAACCCTCCACGCTCTATGATGGGCATTGGTTTGAACGTTTATTGACGCACTTAGAGCAAACAGATCAAGACTTACACGGCACGCTTTTCCATTGCAATGAGAAACATGGCGGGCATGTTGGAGACGATAAAACCTTTGCTTACATTGTGCGTGAATACCCAGTGAGCTACTTCCAAGACAAAGCACTGGTGCCTGTGGCTGCCCTTGCCAGTCCAATGCCTGATGAACGTTTGTTCTTGGAACACCTCGCCGAACAGTATTATCAGAAAAACACGCTGACTTGGTTTAAAGATTACGTTGATCTACTTTGCAAAGTGCACCTTACATTGTGGATTCGTTACGGTATCGCTTTGGAGTCTAACCAACAAAACGCCATCATCGCATTCGATGAGCAAGGCAAGATGACCTTAGCCATGAAAGACAACGATGCTGCACGTATTTGGCCAGAGCGTTTCCAAACGTTTGAGCAACAATCACCCGTAAAATGCGATCATCTTTTAGACCAACGCATCACTGTAGATAACGAGCTTGCTCTTGGTCAGATGTTTACCACCATTACTTTGCAGTTAGACATAGCCGCGATTGTGGAAGCAATGGCGACGAGAGGAATCGCCACGTCAGCTTATCTGTATGAAGTGGTCGCCAATAGCCTCTCACAACAACTTAACCAGTTGGATGAACAAGGACACAACACCAAGCTCGCAAACGAGATGTTGTTTGAATCACCCAACCTATACGCTAAGTATCTATTGAGCTCGGGTAGCTTATTGTCTAAAGAGGCATCTGGCGCAAGCGATATCAATAAATTTTATGGCTTATCAGCACCTAACTTCTTATTGCTAACCAGCGAAGAAGCACAACACGCTTACCTTGAAAACATCAAGCAGAGCGTGAGTTAACCCGTCATGACCAAACTCATCTATTGCGTGCTTTTAAGCCACTTTATCGCCGCGTTTGCAGCTTTAGGAATGCCGTTGTTTTTGCCAATGGTATTACCGACATTGGATGTAAACATTACTGCGGACTGGGCAGGGATACTGTTCATTTTACCCACCTTTTGCACTGCCGTTGCGGCACGTTTTTGGGGACAGTTTGCTGATAAATATGGCAGACGTCGCTCTCTATTACGAGCTCAACTCGGGCTTGCAGCAGGCTTCGCGCTGTGTGGCTTAGCCGATAATCTATCCATGTTTGTGTTTGGTCTTGTCGTTCAAGGAACCTTTGGTGGCACCATGGCCGCCTCAAACAGCTACTTATCCAGTCAAATCAAGGATGCGAAAGCACTCGGTAAATCACTCAATAAAACTCAGCTTTCTGCCCGTCTGGCGCTAATTATTGCTCCGATTGGGCTTGGCTGGAGTTTATCAGAAACAAACCCGCTGAACGCGTACCTGTGGCTGTCCGCTTTGCCGCTATTCGCGCTAGTGATCACCTTAACATTACCCATTGATGACTTAGCGAAATCTAAGGGAATTGTAAAAGATCAGGCATCGAAGAAAGCTCAATGCAGCCAAGCCAATTCGTTAAATACGCTTTACTGGGTGTTTGGCGCGCAGTTCAGCTTTGCTTTCGCCATGGTCGTCACGTTCCCCTATTTCTCGCCTTATGTGCAGCAATATGGCGTGACAAATCAAGCGTGGATTGGATTTCTATATGCCCTCCCACATGGTGTTTATCTGCTCTTTGCAGGGAAAGTTCATCTGTTCTCTGAATGGGTTGATCGCCACCAGCTTGAACACAATCAAGCGCAGCGTACTTTATGGCTAGGCTTTGGTTTGCTTTCACTCAGTGCAGCAATGCATCTCACGCCATATCAAGAAGTGTTGATTATTACTCGTATTGTTTTCGGACTTGGCATGGTTTGCTGTTATCACGGCTTGCATCAAGCATTAGCAAACCAAATTGATCGACGACAAAGCGGCAAAGTATTTTCGCGCTTTGACGCTATGTCTAAATGGGGTGGCGTTGCGGCTGGATTGAGCGCGTCTTTCATATCAAGCCAGGGCTGGCTTGAGGTTCCTTTCATACTTTCTATGTTGGTCAGTGGCATTGCTGCTATCGCGCTGATCATCCATTCAAAATTTGGACATCAACATGTTACAGACTCAATTATCTCCAAGTGAATATTCCGCTGAAGACCAAGTTCTTCAAAATCGTAAAAAAGTACTGCTAAATCGAGAAAAAGCCCAACTCAATACCATCATGGGCGTGGTGAACTGTTACTTACGTGAATACGCGATACCCAATGAGCAGGTTGATTGGTACTACAGTTCTTCCTCTCTTCCTCTAACTTTGAAAAGAAACTACAAAGCTCACCAACGCGTGGCCATTCACCTACCTCATCAAGATCAACCTCAGAAAAATGGTCTGATGGTTTTACCCGTTGAGTACACCAGTAAACTGGGGAAAGTGAAGCTCAGTGATACACCTTGGGCTAAAATGCCCGGTGCAGCTTGGTGCAAATTGGACGCAACGCAAACCCTGACGCTTCTACTCAGTTACCTAAAACAAGTGCTGACGATTCCATTCAATCACGAACTGGTCGAGCAAATGGAAAACAGTTTGTTGATCACCGAGCAGTTCCTAAACTCTGACGGCTCTCCTCAGTATCACAATGCGTTTATCGCATCAGAGCAATCGTTACTTTGGGGACATACTTTTCACCCAACGCCAAAGAGTCGATCAGGCGTAAGCATAGATGATCTGCTCGCGTGTTCCCCTGAAGTTGGCGCTAAGGTTCCTCTCTATTGGTTTAAGATCGACACAGAATTGCTTGATATCTTAAGTTCAGATGACCGAACTTCACCAACGACCATGCTTGAACAACTTGCGCCAGACGAGAACAATTCAGCAACTACCATGCTTTACCCTTGCCACCCTTGGGAAAGTTACACACTTTTGCAAAACCCGGTGGTCAAAACGGCCATTGAACAAGGCAAAATCATCCCCCTTGGATTAGGGGGTAAAAAACTCTTACCTACTTCATCCGTGCGCACTCTGTATCACCCAGATATGGATTGGTTTGCTAAGTTCTCTATCAATGTACGTTTAACCAACTGTGTACGTAAAAACGCATGGTATGAACTCGATAGTGCCGTTCAATTAACCTCAATTCTTCATCCAATCAAAGAGAGTGAGCAGCTACGCAATCCAGTATTCAAGGTAATGACAGAACCTTACGCCACCACATTGAATCTAGAATCTGTGGCTGAACAAGAACATGCGGATGTTATTAAGGCTCGAGAATCATTTGGTATTTTATATCGAGAGAATTTCAGTTTAAGTGAAACCGATATTTTGCAACCAACGTTAGCGGGTGCGCTCTTTGCTTACGACACTGACGGGAACAGTTGCATCGCCACTCAACTCAAACAAAAAGCGCAAACAACACAAAGCCAATATGCAAATATCGCCACGCTGTGGTTTGAACGCTATCTGCATTGTTTGATTCCTGGTGTCTTTAACTACTACTTCAAACATGGAGTTGCGTTTGAACCTCACCTACAAAACACGCTGATTGGTTTTGAAAAAGACATGCCATGCTGTGTATGGATTCGAGACTTAGAAGGCACTAAGCTGCTACCCGAATTTTGGCCATCAGAGACACTTCAGCAACTTTCAGAGCGTGCTCGTCAATCGGTGTACTACAGCCGTGAGCAAGGTTGGAACCGCATAGGTTACTGCACCTTCATTAACAATGTTAGTGAAGCTATTTTCTTTATCGCTGAGGGGGACTCGGCACTTGAGAATACGTTATGGGGAACTTTAAAAGACGCTATCGTCCGCTGGCAGTCGATCAATGGTCAGCAACCAGAACTGATGGCATTGATTAACGATGGCCACTTCCCAAGTAAAAATAACTTCACAACCCGTTTGATGCAAAATGCCGATAAAGAGTCTGGGTACACACTAGTTGCTGCACCTTGGCCGACTCATAAAAGAGGAGCTCACCATGCTTAATTCGCCTCAACTTCCTGAGAACATCCATCAAGAAATCCACCAATTGGCCAAGCAACAAACTCAACCATTATGTGCTTATCTTTATGATCTCGATGCATTGAAGCTGCACATTAAGCAGATGCGCCATGTATTACCAAAAAACGTAGAGCTATTTTACGCAGCGAAAGCGAATCCTTCAGAACCAATATTACGCACTTTAGCTCCTTATGTTGATGGTTTCGAAGCGGCATCAGGCGGAGAGCTTACACACCTCCACCAGCAACAACTCAATAAACCACTGATCTTTGGTGGTCCTGGGAAAATGCCAAGTGAATTAGAGCAAGCAATTGAACTCGATGTTGATGCGATTCATGTCGAGAGCCTCACTGAGCTACAACGCATTGGTGCTTTAACTCAGAGGTTGAATCGGCCTGCTTCGATCTTTTTGCGTATGAACATCGACATTGGTGACATCACACTGAGCAAATTAGCCATGGGGGGAAAACCCACTCCGTTTGGACTCGATGAGGGTGAACTCAATAACGCCTTGATGTATCTACGCGACTTTCCCTTGATAAAGCTAAAAGGCTTCCACTTCCACTTAATGTCGCATCAACTTGAAGTCGATCGCCACCTCGCCTTGATGCAACGTTATTTCCAAGTCGTCAAAGAGTGGCAAAAGACATTCTCACTCGATGAGCTGATCATCAATCTAGGTGGAGGTATGGGAATCAATTACCAAGACCCGCAGCAACACTTTCCTTGGATGGAGTTCTGCGACAAGTTGGAGTTCTTGATTGCTAAAGAACATATACAAGACTGGACGCTACGTTTTGAATGTGGTCGCTACATCTCTGCACCATGCGGTTATTACGTGATGGAGGTACTGGATATTAAGCAAAACCTTGGTGAGAACTTCGTGATTGCTCGTGGTGGAACACATCATTTCCGTACACCTGCTGCACAGAACCATGACCACCCTTTTGTTATCGTGAAAAGTAATCAACAACCTACTATTTCACATCCGATAAGTCATGCTACAGCCACACTAGTTGGACAACTTTGCACTCCAAAAGATGTGATGTCACGAAATCAACATATCGACCAGGTCGATATCGGTGACTATGTGGTGTTCACCCTAGCAGGCGCTTATGCTTGGAACATCTCGCATCAAAACTTCTTAATGCATGAACCTCCGGTGTTTCATTATTTCTAGGCACCCCGCTGTGCTCTATGATTTCTAACTGACGGTTTGAGTTGAACATCCATAGAGCCAGCTAAAGACACTAAATGAAAAAGGCGTTAGTAAACTCAGGTCTACTAACGCCTTTCTTATGTTTATCTTACTCTTTTACCAAACAACTACGGCGATTGAGTAACCGAATCCCCACAGTGATCGCAATGCAGAACCAAACCGTAGTTAATTTAAATACAAGCACTTAGCATTTTTCATCGACTGCGTAGAGGGAATGGTACATGGACAACAGAATCACCATTTTAGAGTTTCTCAGAGTGTTCGATTGCATTCGCTCCTCGGGCAAGCAATTGGATAGCAAATATCAATTGGGCGAGATGGTAGCTTGGCATGATTACGATGGTTACACCTGTTGGTTAAACTACCGAGACGTTACCGTGACCCTGATGTTCCACGGCTCATTGAAGATCGAATACGACAAAGCATCGAACTATGAAGACTTCATCAAGCGTTGTTTAGCTATGCTTGAAACTGAACCCTCTCCTTAAACTATGCATCGCTATCGAGCGAATAACGCATAGCCTACGAGGAAGCAGTGGAGAAAATGATGAACGGAACCCATTGTAAAAAGCGGTTACCCCTTAGGCTAACCACACCTTTACTCCTTCTACTCAGCCTACATTCGTTAATTCTTAAGGCAGATGCAACAGGGACAAACATGATCGACTTTACACAAGCGAGTGAGCATCAAAACTGGACAGTGACCAACGACAATGTAATGGGTGGCATCTCAACAGGCGAGCTCATTTATCTTGATAATATGAGTCGATTTAGGGGAGAGCTATCGTTAGAAAATAATGGTGGATTCAGTTCCATAAAGCGCTCCATTGAATCACCTGCCTATGAAATAGATAGTGCAGAGCTAATATTCGTTGGTGATGGACGCACCTACCAACTGAGGTTCACAACATCGAAGGACGGTCATCGCGTTCAATACAAACACGATTTCGATACCATTAAGGGAGAGCAATTTAGCAAGGTGTTCCACTTCCATGATTTTCAAGCGGTGTTCAGAGGTCGGCTACTGAGCGATGCGCCGGAACTTAAGGCACAAGACATCAAACAAATCGGCTTTTTGATTGCAGACAAGCAGCCCTCTCCTTTTGAGCTGGACCTAATACAGTTTCACTTCAAAACATCGCAACCTATCACATCACCAGAAGCTGACTAATCCGCAAACAAAAGCCCGTGATACCTTTTGACTAGCAATCAGATATCACGGGCTTCTTCTATTTAAACCGTCAACGATTAGTATTTGATGGCCGTTTTACCAATCGAGGCACTGCTTTCAATACGTTGGTGTGCATCTTTAATTGTATCCACACTAAAGCCATCTAGGGTCGTGGTTAGCGTCGATTTAATTCGACCAGCATCAATCAGATTCGCAGCTTGGAATAAGATGTCTTGCTGCTTCTGGATATCGTCGGTGTTAAACAGTGAACGCGTGAACATCAGCTCCCAAATAAAGCCCGCTGATTTGCCTTGCAGCGCTGATAAGTCAATGCCACCGTCAAATTCAACAATCGAACTAATCATGCCTTGTGGTGCGATCAACTCAACCATCGCATCCCAGTGCCCTTTTGTATCAGCAACATTGAAGATGTAGTCGACATGTTGAATGCCCTGCTCTCGCACTGACTCGACAAGGTTACGGTGGTTCACCGCATAATCCGCTCCCATATCCCTTACCCATTGTTCCGTTTCAGGTCTTGAAGCTGTTGCGATAACTTTTAGGTTGGTCAGCTGCTTAGCCAGTTGAATAGTGATCGAACCTACACCGCCCGCTCCACCAATGATCAGAATAGACTTTTTATCTTCTGGACGAACACGTAGGCGGTCAAACAATGCTTCCCATGCAGTCAGTGTTGCTAGTGGCATCACTGCTGCAGCTTCATCTGAAAGGCTCTTAGGCGCTTTAGCGGCAATACGGTAGTCCACAGCTTGGTATTCTGCGTTAGCACCCATACGTGTTACGTCACCCGCATAGTACACACGGTCACCGACTTCGAAGCCTTCAACGTCAGCACCTTTACCAACAACTTCGCCGACTGCGTCATAGCCCAGCACTTTTGGTTGTTCGAGTGTTTTGCCTTTGGCATTACGAATACGAATTTTTGCGTCAGCAGGGTTGATAGAAGTCGCACTCACTTTTACCAACAAGTCATTCTCTTTTATTTCCGGTAGGCTCGTTTCAAATTCAAATAGGCTTTCTTGTTCTGTAATCGCTAGTGACTGAGTAAATCCGATTGCTTTCATTGTTAATGGTAATGACATGATACTTCTCCTTAAATTCGATAATTGAAGCTTAGAGACTTTTCTCTTTAGATAAACAGCCTAATATTTGAATTATTATCAAATAACTTTTGATAATAAGATGTATATGCGCTGACAAAATACTAAGATTAGTAATTAGAAAATGCCTAATTTATCGGTAACAAAACAACCGATTCAAGGTTCAGAACAGGGAAACGAAATGCTTCTTGAAGACCTACAAGTGATTTTAAAGGTAGCGGAGTTTCGCAGTATCACCGCTGCAGCCACCAACCTTGATATGCGTACTGCCACCGCGAGCGCTGCCGTCAAACGTGTTGAAGCCGCACTGGGCGCTGAGCTGTTTGTAAGAACCACTCGCCATTTAAGGCTCTCTTCAGCAGGTGAGCGTTATTTGCCTGAATGCGAACAAGCCTTGAAATTGTTAGAGCAAGCGAAGCTCAACATGCGCGAGGAACTCGGTATTGTTGACGGTGAAATTCGTATAGCGCTTTCATCGGATCTAGGACGCAATCTAATCACGCCTTGGTTAGATGAGTTCTTGCTTGAATACCCAAAGGCGACGCTTCGTACTAGCATCAGCGATAGCAATATCGACTTCTACCGAGATTCCGTCGATATGGCGTTGCGTTATGGCTCCCCGACCGATGCCAATATGTATGGCTTTAAAATCTGTGATGTACCCAGAATATTGTGTGCGGCCCCTGAATACTTGGCTGAAATGGGAACACCAAAACACCCGAGTGACTTAGCTCAGCACAATGGTTTGCTTTATCAACTCCACGACATGTTGCAAGACGAGTGGGTGTTTAACGATGGTGCTCAAGATCATAAAGTGAAACTAAAAGGAAATCGCGCTTCCAACGACGCAGATCTTGTAAGACGTTGGTGTATCGCAAGTAAAGGAGTGGCAATAAAATCTTGTCTAGACATGTCACCTCATCTGCTTTCAGGTGAAGTTATTAAAATTATGCCTGAATTTAAGCCGACACCTACCGAGTTGTGGTTAGTGTGTCCAAGTCGTCAATCCATCACTCCGACTGTGCGTCTACTGAGAGATTTATTCAGAGAGAAGACCGCAGAGATCCTTTCGCAACTGAGCGAGCAAGGCATTATAGATACTCAAAAGTCTTAGCGACCTAGAGATAAAAAAGGCGTTAGTGAACTTTTAAGCCACTAACGCCTTTCATCATTTGAACATCACACCATATTGATAGATGTATCGTCTAATACGAGTGCTTAGTTTGACTCGTCTTCAACGTCACAGTCAGCACAGCACTGAAGAGCAATCTCATGTTCGAAGGTGATGGTGTCTTTACCTTCTTCTACTAGCTCTGCGATTTCGTCTGCCACTTCTTTTTCATCATCCGCTTCGATGCCGCTTGCTAACTCTTCTTCTGAATAACCAAAAAAGTTAAGCAGTAAGTACTCGCGAGCTTCATCTTTAGTACAAACCACGTTTGCTGAAAGATCTGGAGTAACCTCACCTTGTGCGAGTGTCGCCGTCACTTGTGCGATTGCATCATCTTTCATCGCAGGCGTTAACCAACCAAGATCTGTACTTACCGTCGTTTTTTTACAATCGAAGCAAGGCAATTGGTGAAAGTAGTATTGAAAGGCAGTCATAGGTAATTTCTTCTTTAAGTGTTGTATAGCAAGATTATGCGCGTTTTGTAGCAAATTACTATCTCAATCAACATTGGAGGCAGAATAGCCGCTAGTTATTTGTACTAAGAGTAAACAAATTAATGAGGTGACGTAACAAAAATGCTTTTTCTAGTCGACCTATCCGTATCACAAACTCACAACAAAGCTAAATACGAACCGCTCCAGATAAAGCGACAACCCGTTGGAGTTTACACATCAGTATTTAAGAAATAGTAGCGGTAGGTAAAGTTAAGCTCCCTTCCTGTAGCGACCAAAGCTTCGTTCTGTATCTTCAACCCCAAAAGTAACCTCCCCATACTTACAAGGTACGCGTTTCTATTGTCTCCAGTTCGAGGTTTTAGCTTTCGATTTTCCCTTTTGCATACTCGATCAATCACTCGTAGGAGCTCCGTTAGCATTATGGGGGAAGGTTCAATTCGATCAAGGCATCAATACCTTTGACCGGCATAAAAAAAGAGCACTGGCGTGCTCTTTGGAGTTACGTGAAAGTCTATTTTTATGATTAAGCCATTTCTGGTACTTTCACTGACGTTGTTGCATTCTGATGCACGGTAACATCGCCACCTAACACTGTTGCATTTACGCGAATGTTTTTGATTTCTAGCTTGGGTGTCTCTAATGGGTTTGCGCCTAACACAGCAAAATCAGCTAATTTCCCTCCACAAATCGAGCCCTTATTGTCCTCATGCCCCATTAAGTAAGCAGCACCTAGTGTAACCGCATGGAGAGCTTGTTCTGCGGGTAAGCACTCCTCCTCACCGTACACATTGCCAGAAAAAATACACTTGCGATTCATTGCCCCCCACATCATAAACAGCGGATTAACCTGAGTTACACCATCGTCACACTGAAAAGCGACCGTTTTCGCATAATACAAATTCAAGGTTGTCATCTAAGCTAAAGCCTGACTTTTCAAGCGCTAATGTATTCAGACCAGCAAGGTGGCAGCTTGCGTGCATAAAAAACACTGGAGAGTCACCAATCACTGAATCTAAGAAATAACGATTCACAACCGTGTCATCTGCCATCAATAATGGATCTAACCCCATAGATTTAACCATCAACTCGCTTTTCCAGCCTGCTCTATCGTACCTGTGAATAGTATTTTCCCACCTCGTACAACGGTTGCCGAAGCCTTTGGAATATCTGCATTCATTGTAATAAAATGGCCGGTGTATAGGACGGTTTCTTCATTGTATTGAACACCAGGCTTAAGAGCTGTTTTAGTTCTCATTGTTAAACTCCAAATGTGTAAGGTGTATTGTATTTTTGTTCGTCTTCAACTTGTCTTAACCTGGATTTCGTTTCGAGAATTTAAAAGTGAAATAAAATGATGAAATAAAATAGCGATCTAAAAAAAGGTAAAGATTATGATTTATATGAGTTTTTAGCTATAAGGAGTGCCAGTGCTGTTCAAAAAAGGAATGAACTTCAAAACTGCCGATTGGGTACTCATACTCAATCTCGGGGTTAAAAGTAAAGGTCGATAGCTCTAAGATAATGAACAAACTCAATAATGCCGCCATCATAATCACAACGAACAATTTAAAATAAAAACTCATCACTGCATTCCTTATTAATTAGTAATGTAGTCTTTATAAAGCTTATTCATCGTCCGTTTATTGACAATCCACGCTATAAAACAAATTTTCATCTATTGTCATTTTTATTATTTGCCCTCGATATAGTTGAATGAATCTACTCAGTAAAAAAGCGAGCCACTTGGGCTCGCTTTTGAATAGTCTTTACTGTTTCTAATCAAAACGATAATAGAAACCAAGGATCACATCGTAACTCGCTTCATTTTCCATATCTTCGAGCATCAGATACGGCTCTAGGCCAGACTCTCCCATGTATCCTACATAAAACTCGTGGCTAACAAGATAGTTGTCCCCCATAGATTCATACGCTAAACCGAAATCTAACTCTGCGCTCATTTTCTCAGACAAAGGCATACGGCACTTACCATGTACCGCTCCTGGGTTGTACTCCAATCCGGTTGTATCTTTTTTGGCTTCAACACTAAATATACCGGCGACAGACCCCGCCATTTGATGCCCCCTCCCAAAAAAAATGTACTGCCGATTCCCAGTAAATTAGTACCAGACACCGTGAATAAGAAAGTAAGCAGTGCGGGTTCTCGGTAGTGATTGTCTGCCATTGATAAGGAAAGGCAATTCATCAACGTGGTACCTAAGACATGAAGAATACAACATTGGCTTTTTCGTCAGTTAGTTGTTTCCTTTTGAGGAAGCACTAGGGTTTGAAATATTCGAACTCACCCTAGCACCCGATTACCAGCATGAATCCGCACCACATAACGCAGGCGTCACCGAGCACATCTTATGCATATCGGGAGAGCTGGCCGTGATGTTTGATGGAGAGTGGCATACGCTACACGCAGGACAAGCCGTTCGCTTCAATGCTAACCAGAACCATGGCTACAAAAATATCGGTGAAGGTAATGCCGTATTTCATAATGTGATTCACTACCCTAATAACAAGCAATAGTGCCAGATTTACCGCCAACGGATGTTTAGCGCTAACGAAAGAGCTGTCAAACCACTGACCAGTATTACTTTTGAAAGACTATACGTTGACGACCATGCTGCCATCTTCGGCTTGATAACGAGCCCATAGTTGAGAGAGGTTTTCTTTATTGAGCTGTATCTCTTTTTCTTTCAGAAAAACTTCGTTGTGCAGCTTCGAATACGAGCGCTCAGCAAGGTCACAGCTAAATGTAACGATGGTTTTCCCTTCCCCCATTCTAGCCGCAGCGTATAGCGCCCCAGCTACGTTCAATGACGAACTGCTTCCTAGAAGAATACCGTCATGCTCCGCAACAAGGCGAGATATTGTAACTAAATCCTGATCGGGCAGAGTGATTGCACGATTGATTTTTGCCTGCCTGAAATTTTCAACCGTCCGCATGATCCCTATGCCTTCCGTGAACGAGCTTCCCGTTGATTGATAGTGTCCATTACGTAGAAATGAATAAATGCCGGACCCATTTGGGTCGACTAACCAAGTTTCGAGATTGGGTTGCTGCTCAGATAGATAGTGTGAATTTCCAGCAATGGTTCCCCCCGTCCCCACCACTGAAACTAGAGCATCAACATTACCTTGTGTTTGCTGCCAGATCTCCGGTCCCGTATTTAAATAGTGCGCTCGATAATTACTGAGATTTTCGAACTGATCTGCCCACCAATAATTCTCATTTTCAACGCCAATCCGCTTGGCCGTGTGGTAAAAGTGTTCAGGGTTTGCAAACGGACAAGGGTCGACCAATAACAGCTCAGCGTTATAAAGCGAGATCATACGCTCTTTCTCTTGTGCCTGTCCTTTTGGCATCACCACCAACATTTTGTAACCGAGAGATTTAGCCACTAGAGCAAGGCCGATCCCCGTATTTCCTGCGGTACCTTCAACGATTGTCATCCCAGGCTTAAGCTTGCCAGCTTCTACGGCATCCTTAACAAGCTGAAGAGCTGCTCTATCTTTAATCGAACCACCCGGGTTCTGGTGTTCGCACTTAAGAAGAATCTCACAACCTGATATCTCTGAAAGACTGTTGATTCTAACAAGATCGGTATCGCCAATCAGTTCGCTGAGATTGTTTGCAATATGGGCAGATGACATCGCGACTCCGTTTATTTGTTGAGGATAGGTTTGTTCTTCGATTGGTTTGTCGATGATCATAAGCGTAGCTCTGAGACCTGCTTAGTCAAGAAGTGCCGGAATTGAAAACACTTTCATTTTCCAAATAACAATTATAATTAGGGGTGATCGATTAGATTGAGGGTAAATAAGATATTTCTAAAAGAGAAAAAGAGCGGTGACCTCGTAGATGTTACTGAAATGACCAAATTAACCAACTTATTCCAGGACAGTATCGAAGGTCGGTTTCAAGCTGGTGAAGAGCAGCAAGACCCTGAGATTTTTAAAAAGTCCGAACTGATGTTTATGTCAGGTGAAGAGTTACCTAGATGCTGGACAGATCCAAACTACCGCTCAGGGACTAAATAACCTAAGCGATTCCGGAGCACCAGAAACTCTGTTCTAAAGGTGTTTGACAAGCGCCTTGTAGGCTATAGCCCCTGCTAAAACATTCAGACGCACCTTAACTAGACACCAAAAAGCGAGCCACTTGGGCTCGCTTTTCATTATCTGATTTTCTTAGAATCTATTACAGAAGTTCTACCGACTGTTGAGCAATCACGAACTCTTCGTTGGTTGGCAACCTATTAGTATTGCACCTACTAACACGGAGTTGGACAGAAGCATGACAGTGATTTTTCTAAATTAGCATTTAACGAATTACTTCTATTACAACAAAGCCTACAATCTAGTGTACAAACTCACCCATCCACGACACTGGGCTGCTCATCTAAAGGCCCAGACATAGTTTACAAAGGGCGCCCTGACCTTTGGATAGCCAATAAGTTAGAGTCACTCTAGATTCGCTATGGAAGAGTCAAAACACGGCGAGTAACCTTCTCTATCAAAATCATAAAAAAAGGTAAATGAAACTGAAGAAGCATCAGTGCCATTTACCCACTTTAAATACGTTGGCTTTTCAGAATTGATATTGCATTCCTAAAGTCACCAAGTATTCATCATGGTCATAGAAATCAATATTAGCGTCAGTGATGTCCCACCCACCTCTCGCAATGAAAAGTGTATTCTTCCAATCAAATGGCATCGCATATATGTATGTCGCTGACACACCTAACTTCGTATCTTCTCGAGTTCGCTTCCAGAGAGGGTTTGTGTCATCAAATTTTTGAAGTCCAACGCTGCCCGCTAGCATTGTAATGTGTCGCCCGTTTCTTAGTTGAAATTCAGCTTCGGTACTAATACGCTGGCTCTTTAATGCCGAGCCAGAGGCATCAACATCTAGATAATTGATCAACCACTCGACTCCCCATGATTCACTTAAGTCAGTCATGTAATTTAGTTCGACATAGCTAAGATTCGAATTTCTATCGAGCGCTGCTAGGCTGTCTTCTTGGTCTAAAGAATACTTCCCGCGAGCTAATTCAAGAGACCAATCTGAACCCAAAACTCGGTCATAATTCAAAACAAGACCTTGCACAGCAGCGTTTGTCGTCGTTCTATCTGATTGCAACTGATATGGGTTTTTCCAGACTTCTTTCTCCAACAACCCCGGCACCACACCAATCGCTATATTTGAGCCGTCAGTCAAATAATGACGATATCCAGCTTGCGTGTAAAAGTCGCTCGCCATTCCAACAATATCGGTTTTAAAATACACTTCATTTGAATCATCAAAACGATAGTTAAGATCCCAAAACGGAATAACAACCGCTTCATTCTGCCGTTCTTGAGAACCTGAATAGTCAGTAATTTTAGCTTGGGACTCGGTATCCATCACCGAGTTAGTACCATCTACCCCCGTAAAAAGACTGACACTACCATGAAAGCCAACAGTGCTGTGTTCTTCTGCATACACTGTAGAACTAGCCAACACGCATCCAACTGCTAACAGCTTAAGGTAACCTTTTAGTGAGAATGACATGGTCACCTTGTTTCTCTGTATAGAACTCAACGAAGGCGTAAATAAAACTGGGTGAACTAACAAGTTTGAGTGAATCATCGTACTATCCTTATGTGCTTTGATAGTCAGACTCTACTTAGACTTGTGTCACAACAAAGTCACAACTCACCGATTAACTTATTTAAAAATAAACCACAGCTTTAGCTTTGTGAGATGTCACCGACAAATGATAGCGCCAGTTGGCACTCTTACAGACCGCCGAAATAATTTCATCTCCATGACCAAAGCCTTGCCCATCGTGTTCCCTAACATCATTTCCAATCACAAGTCGCCGCCCTTTTAAATGGATGGATACATAGCAATCGGTATAACTCATCGCATTACGGATAAGGTTCGCGACAATGACCTTTGCAAAGTAACTTTCTACTTCAACATCCGAGCGCAAAACTTGTTCTAGTTGGATACTTCGACCAGAGAGCAAAAAGTGATGCTGCTCGATCGTTTCGTTAATGACTGCCTGTAGTGACTTTTTAGGCTGGATCCCCTTTTCTTCCCTGCCAAGTAACAAAAAGGTATTGATCAAGTTATCCATCTCTTTGTTTGCGACTTGAATACGACTAATTATTTGCCGTTTTTTATCATTAACTTCTGCGATTTGTAGAAGATCGGTTGCGCCGAGAATCACATTGACCGGCGTTCGTAATTCATGGCTGGCAAAGCGAGTAAACTGTTGCTCTCGCTTCAAAAAGAATTGAATCCTAGAATAGGCTTGGTGATAAGTCCGATACAGTGCCCCTATTTCATCTTTGCGCGACGAAATGGCACTATCATTAATGTTATCAGATGGATGTTGAATTTGATGGACCAAAAGGTCAATTGGACCGATAAAATAACCTGACAGTAAGTGAGCAGCAACCAGTCCTAAAGCAAACACAACGACCATCATGTACCCAACATAAGCCATCACTCCTTCGCCGTAAGCGACCATTTGAGGATCCAGTTCAGGGTAATAGACAAAGTGAAGCCACTGTTGTTGAAACGGTGACATAAAAGTCACCGTATGAGCATCGCTAAGCTCAAATTCTTCTATCCCTAAGTTTGTTATGCCTTCAAGAAAACTCGGTTTGTTATCATCTTCAAATTGGTAGACGGCAAGGAAATTATCTTCCGGGCTAGTCCACTCGCCGGCCATTAAGGATGTTTGTATCCATTGTTGTTGTAGTAACTTTACGCGTTGGTTAATAAAACTGTCGGCGGCTATTTCAGTAGCCGCCCACGCAATCACTCCTATCGCAATGACCACCAGCAACATCAATGCCGACATTACGGTAAAAACTTGATGCCTAAGGCGACCAAAGTACCATTGTCTCAATGAGCGTTTCACATTAAACAGCATTAAGTCGATACCCTCTACCACGCTCTGTAACGAGTATCCCTTCTGGCAATGCCTTTCTCAGGCGGTATATTTGAGTGCGTAATGCGCTCGTTTCTTCGGGCTCATCGCCTTTCCAGATTTCATACGCAATGTCTTGATTATCGACGAGTTTGGGGGCTTTTTTTATGAGTAAGCAAACGATACGTTTTTGAGTTGGGTCTAGAGCAAGTGTTTCATCATTAGCCGTGACAGTATCGGTACCGACATCGTAAACCAAAGCGCCGTATCGAAACTCTGGACTTAAGCGTCGTTGATTTCTCGCCTCGAGTGCTTCGACTCTAGCGTGCAACTCTTGTAACTCAAACGGCTTCACCAAGTAGTCATCAGCGCCGGCTTTGAAGCCTGCTAATTTATCCTCAAGTGTATCTCTCGCAGTCAAAAAGATAATGGGTATATCAGCGTGACGACCCGCACGAATAGCACTACAAGCCGTTAAGCCGTTCATTACTGGCATCATAATATCCAATATTATCAGATCAAATCGCGACTCATCTAACAATTGAATAGCGGCCTGCCCATTATACGCAAAGTCAATATCGTGACCAAAGAGCTCTAAATAATCACCTAAATTAGCTGCGGTTGCGTGGTTGTCTTCCGCGACAAGTATTCTCATGTAATTTCCTTTTCAATGACTACTGTATTAGCTCGAAGATTGGTGACGTAATTGTGACATTGGCAAGCGTAATGTGATCACATCAACCAAACGGAGAGTTAAAATGAAAGTATCACCAAAACTAATCAGTTTCACAGCACTATTCGCTTTGTCGTCAATCAATTATGCTCATTCGACGGAAATCGCGCCCTCTGACGTTGCCCTTACACTCGCACAAGCACTCGACCCATCAGGTCAAACCCATACGTATTTAGTCACTGAATCTACGGGAAAAAGTGTAAAAGCGATCAATCTAAGTGAACATTTTGACTATTACCCGAGCGAAGCACTAAGCTTTATCGACCGATACGGCTATAGCACTTTGTCTGACGTACATTACGACCTCCCAGTCACACCCCTAGACTACAAACAACTACTCGCAGCAGGCGGGCAAGGATCTGAGCATATCGCAGCAGGCACTAACTACTTAGAGCACGGAGAAGAAGCAGATATTGACGAAGTCTTCCTATTTCCTAAGTTTTCCAAGCCAACACCAAACCACACTAAGATCCGCTACCAAAAGAATGTACTTCTGGATTACGAGGTAGAGCTGTGTATGAGGTGGGTTAAACCTATAGTTAGCCCTAAACAAAGCGATGGTTATGCGGGGCTATTTGTATGTGGTGACTTTACTGACAGAGCGGAGCTGTTGCGGAAGATTGATGTCGACAACGTTACATCAGGTCATGGATTTAGTGATGCGAAAAGTGGACAATCACGCTTCCCAACCGGACCTTACATTGTGGTTCCCAAAGATTGGAACTCCTTCTTAAAGAGCGTGTCGCTAACCACCTATGTCAATGGTGAGCAGCGCCAACAAACCGCTGCCTCTGAAATGATTCGTGAACCCAAATCTCTGATTGAAATGATTCTAGAAAAGGGTGAGCAGCCTATCTGGCGATATCAAGGTCAAGACGTCACGTTATTCGGTCAACAAGGGATTAACCCAAACCAAAATCTCGTGACAGGTACCCCAGCGGGTGTCGTTTACAACACTCCAGGATGGGGTTACAGAATATCCAAATCCATCAAGTGGTTCGCAACCTTTTCATTCTTAGATTCAGGTCCTGTAGACTATATTTTGGAGCAATACATCGAGGAAAGCTTTGATAACAAAAGTTACTTGCAAGCTGGCGATAAGGTGCAGCTCACCGGCACCTATTTGGGAAGCATAGACGTCGATATTATCAACTAGACACCCAAACTAACGACACTTTAATCTTAGTTTGCTCATTGTTTTCTGAACTCCATAAGTACACGTGCCTGATTAATTGGGCGCGTGTATCAATAAAACTTCTGGTGAACAAATTAACACGAATACAGACAGTATTAGCACATCTGAGGACGTGGTAGTTCTAGAGCTGCCAGCGATTTAGATCGCTCTGCGCCTAATTACTTTGACAGTTGTGGCATCAGAAAATTTTTGTTGGGTATAAACCCATAAACAAGATAGAAATAAGCAAAAGGTATAACACATTTCTAGGCAGAAGTAAGTCACGATTGGCTAGCTGTCTAGAAGAGTCTGAAAGTGATTCCCAGACAACAAAGCATCTAACGATGGCTGCTTTCGGTTTAGGTATTTAGCTATAAGCCTATCCAACATTTAAAACAAAAAAGCGAGCCACTTGGGCTCGCTTTTCATTATCTAATTTTCTTAGAATCTATTACAGAAGCTCTACCGACTGTTGAGCAATCACAAATTCTTCATTGGTTGGGATAACCATTGCTACTGCGTCTAACATTTCAGACTTACCGATGATGCCTTCTGCACCAAAGCGAGCCGATTCGTTACCCGCTACATCTTCAACGAAACCAAGAATCTTAAGGTTGTTTAGGATTTCACGACGAATTGGTAGAGAGTTCTCACCGATACCACCAGTGAAGATGATGCCGTCTAAAGAATCTAACGTTGCAAGGTAAGAAGCAATGTACTTTGATACGCGGTAAGTAAACACCTCAAATGCAAGCTTAGCGCCTTCATGGCCCTCTTCCATTGCCTCTAAAATGCCACGAGCATCGCTCGTAAGGCCAGACACGCCAAGGAAACCAGACTCCTTGTTTAGAGAGTTGAAGACTTGCTCTTGTGACCAACCTTTCTTGAGTAGATACTCGATGATGCCTGGATCCAAGTCACCACAACGTGTGCCCATCATAAGGCCAGAAAGTGGAGTGAAACCCATAGAAGTATCAACACTGTTACCGTCTTTGATTGCACATACAGACGCGCCGTTACCTAGGTGAACAGAGATGAAGCTCGCCTCTTCGACTGGCTTGTTTACCATCTTCGCAGCTTCACGGCTAACGAAGTAGTGGCTAGTGCCGTGGAAACCGTAACGACGTACGCCGAAGTCTGTGTATAGCTCTTTTGCGATTGCACCAGTGAATGCACGTTGTGGCATTGTTTGGTGGAAAGCCGTATCAAATACAGCAAATTGAGGTAGAGAAGGGAAAGCTTCAATCGCAGCACGGATGCCGATAGCACCTGCAGGGTTATGAAGTGGAGCTAGGTCAGATAGACTTTCAATTTCGTTCGTTACTTCTTCAGTAATACGAACGGTTTGAGTGAACTTCTCACCGCCGTGAACGATACGGTGACCGATAGCAACGATATCAGCAGTGAAGCCTAGATCTTCCATCAGGCCAACTAGTTTGCCAATGGCAATTTTGTGGTGGTTACCCTCACCTTGAATGGCAATTTCAGTTTTCTCGCCTTGATATTTCCAGCTCATGCGAGCATCTTCAAGACCAAAACACTCCCCTAGGCCACTCAATACTGCTTCACCAGAAACAGAATCAATGACAGCAAATTTTAGGGATGAACTACCCGAGTTAATAACCAGAACAAACGAATTAGACATTGGATATGGATCCTGTTTCAGTACGAATTGGATGAAGTATTTACTTCAATTTTAGTTAAGCCCATTATTCAATAATTTTTGAATCTTTCAACTTTTGTTTTGAAAAAATCACTAAATGAACACAATTAAGTTGATCTTAGTCATTAAACCATTTATTTCGAGAGCGAAATTAAAAAATAGTTGAATAAGAAAGTTAGCGAACAGGTGACGCAAACGAATGCTCACGTTATTTTTAACTTGATTGAGTTAATTAGAGCGACTCGAACAGATGCAGTCAATCCGCCTAGAAAACAACCGCCCTTCCCTTTCGTCTGCTTATCATTACCGATAACTTTTTACTCGATTTCTCAGTGCTTACATCAAAAATATCACAGGTGTGTTGAGAATAATGAACGACAGAGCCGATCTTCTTTTGATTGCCTTCGAGCACAACCCTTCGAATAGATGCACTGTAACGTCGCTGAGATAGCCTTCACTCTTTGTTTTAGTATCTTGTAGCACGTTCTCGCCGTATAGACTTAGAACGCGATACAGCTAAGTTTAGGCGTGAAGCTTAGTTGAAGTAAGCTGACTACATATATCGAGCCAACCAAAGCTTAAGTTCAAATAGCAGGCACAAAAAAGCCGAGCATTACGCTCGGCTTTTAAATTCAGTGTCTAGACTAAGCGTCTAAGCGAAAGGTTGATTAACCTTCGTTGCGCTCTGGACGACGACCACGGTTACCACCGCCATTGCCGTTACCATGGCCACGTTCGCCACGGAAGTTACCACGGTGATCGCCACCACGGTTACGGTCGAAACGACGCTCGCCATCACGGCCGCCTTCACGGTTACCATCGCGTGCACCATCACGGTTGCCACGGTATCCACCACGACCGCCTTCTCGGTTGCCACCTTCGCGGTTACCATCACGGTTACCACGGTAGCCGCCACCATCACGACCGCCACGACCGCCGCCACGGTTGCCATCACGACCGCCGCCGCCACGACGAGGCTCACGGAAGTCGTTGAAATCAACAACAACAGCGCCAGCTTCTTTTTGACGAATACGTAGTTTGCTTAGCTTACCCGCAGTTTCAGAGTTCATTGCTTTTGGCAGTTGAACGTAAGTAGAACCTTGGTCTAGCTTGATAGCACCGATAGAACCTTTAGTTAGGCCAAGTTCGTTTGCTAGTGCGCCAACGATGTCTTTAACCTGAACGCCTTGCTCACGGCCAACTTGTAGTTGGTAAGTATCCCAATCTTGCGTATTGAAGTTGCGATCGCCACGACCATTTTCACGGTCTTCACGACGCTCTTTACGACGGTTCTTGTCACGCTCAATAGCAGCGATCATTGGGTCTTCGCCAACGTAGAATAGCGGGCTCTTACCTTGCTGACGCTTAAGAAGCATTGCAGCTAGAGTAGCAGCATCAACTTCTAGAGACTCTTGAAGAGTAGAGATAAGACCTGCAAAGTTTTCTAGAGCTTTGCTTTCTTTCTCTGTTTCAAGTTCAGCGCCAAGCTTAGCAACACGTGCTGCAGCAACTTGGTCACGTAGAGGAAGTTGAATTTCTTCCATAGATGACTTAGTTACGCGCTCGATTGTACGAAGCATGCGAATTTGGTTAGTGCGAACTAGTAGGATCGCTTTACCTTTACGTCCAGCACGGCCAGTACGACCAATACGGTGGATGTAAGATTCAACATCGAATGGGATGTCGTAGTTAAATACGTGAGTGATACGTGGAACATCAAGACCACGTGCTACAACGTCAGTTGCAACTAGAATGTCGATAACACCTTGTTTGATGTGGTCAACAGTGCGCTCACGTAGAGACTGAGGAATATCACCGTGCAGTGCAGCAGCTTTGAAGCCACGTGCAGATAGCCAATCAGCTAGACGCTCAGTATCTTGACGAGTACGTACGAATACGATTGATGCGTCAGTTTCTTCAGTTTCTAGAAGACGAGACATTGCTTCGTCTTTTTCTACGCCTTTAACAACCCAGAAGTTCTGCGCTACTTTATCAACTGTGTGGTTAGTACCAGCAACGTCAACTTTAGCCGGGTTACGTAGGTAACGGTCAACAATAGTCTTAACCATTGGAGGCATAGTTGCAGAGAAAAGTACACGTTGTGCAGATTCTGGAGCTTGCTCTAGGATCCAAGTAACGTCATCAACGAAACCCATTTTTAGCATTTCATCTGCTTCATCAAGAACAAATGTGTGTGCTTCATCTAGGTGTAGACGGTCACGAGTTAGTAAGTCTTTAACACGACCTGGAGTACCAACAACAATGTGAGCACCGCGGCTTAGAGCACGCATTTGGTCAACAATTGAAGCACCACCGTAGATTTCAATAACCTTAAGACCTTTGATATCACGGCCAAGGTTTTTGATTTCCGCAGCAACTTGGATCGCTAGCTCACGAGTAGGAGCCATGATGATTGCTTGTGGTTTGTGTTGGTTTAGGTTGATTTTGTTAAGTAAAGGCAGAGAGAATGCTGCTGTTTTACCAGTACCAGTCTGTGCTTTACCTAGTGCGTCACGGCCTTCAAGAAGAAGAGGAATAGCTGCTGCTTGGATTGGAGTCGGAGAAACGAAACCCATGCTATCAAGAGCTGAAAGAATGTTATCGTTTAGGGCTAATTCATTAAATTGAATTACAGATTCGGACATTGGGATCCCACTATATATAAGTAAACAAAAGGTCCCGGGAGCTCTATCAATTCCAATACTGATCCAATCAGATACTGATTCCATTCAGAGTTACGAAGCAGTAATAAAACACTTCAAGCCATTAGGGACGTCTAAGGGAGGCGGATTATTCCCTAAATGCATAAAAAAAGCCAGAAAAAATTGAAATACATCACATATTTTTCGGTTTTCTATCAATACTGGCTATCATATCGTCAAAACTTGATGGATATCTCGTCAAGGCAATAGAGTTCGACCAAATTGGTAGACTTAAATAAGAGGGCAATTAATTTACGCTCACTTCGGCTTTAAGTAGTAATCGAGCCTCGCAATGATTATAGTGTGCTCAATTGTTCTCGTTAGATAAAAGTAAGATGTTTCAAGATAATCCTCTACTCGCTCAGCTCAAGCAGCAAATCCAAGAAACCCTCCCTAAAAAGGAAGGTACTATCAAAGCCACTGAAAAAGGTTTTGGTTTTCTCGAAGTTGATAGCAAAACAAGCTTCTTTATCCCGCCTCCGTACATGAAAAAATGTGTTCACGGTGACAAGGTGATTGCCATCATTCGCACCGAGAAAGAGCGCGAAGTAGCAGAGCCTGAGGAATTGGTTGAACAAGGTCTTACTCGCTTTATTGCGCGAGTTAAGCTTTTCAAAGGCCGATTGAACGTTGTTCCTGATCACCCGCAACTGAAAAAACTGCAACTTAAAGCGAAAGCAAAGAAGGGCCTAAACCCTGAAACGCTTAAAGAAGGTGACTGGGTTGTTGCTCATATCGTTCAACACCCATTAAAAGGTGACAATGGCTTCTTGGCTCAGATCTCTGAGAAAATCACAGACGCTGACGACAAGATTGCACCTTGGTGGGTAACGCTGGCACAAAACGACCTACCAAACAGCGAGCCTGAAGGTATCGACAACTGGCTAATCAACGATGACGCCGATCTTGAACGTGTAGACATGACGCACGTCCCTTTTGTGACTATCGATGGTGAAAGCACAAAAGATATGGACGATGCGCTTTACGCGAAGAAGAAAGAGAACGGTGATTTTGAACTGACTATCGCAATTGCTGATCCAACGGCTTACATCTCTCCAGATGATGCGATGGATAAAGTAGCACGCGAGCGCGGGTTCACTATCTACCTTCCTGGTCGTAACATCCCGATGTTGCCTCGTGATCTTGCTGACAACCTATGTTCACTGATCGAGAATGAAGTTCGTCCTGCACTTTGCTGCACAGTAACGGTATCTAAAGATGGTGTTATCGGTGATGACATTAACTTCTTCGCTGCAAACATCAAATCTCATGCCCGTCTTGCTTACGACAACGTATCAGACTGGCTAGAAACAGGTGCATCAGAAAAATGGCAACCATCAGAAGAGATTGCTGCGATTGTTTCTGATCTTCACCAATTCGCTCAAGCACGTTCAGCATGGCGCTCAGCAAACGCTGTTGTATTCCCAGATCGCCCTGACTACCGCTTTGAACTTAGCGAAGATAACGATGTTGTCGCTATCCACGCTGACATGCGTCGTAGCGCAAACAAACTGGTTGAAGAATCAATGATCAGCGCGAACATCTGTGCGGGCCGAGTACTCAAAGAAAGCTTCAACCAAGGTGTGTTTAACTGCCACTCTGGTTTCAAGGCTGAGAAAGTATCTGACGTTCTTGAACTGGTAAACCCGCAAGCGGAAACACCGTTCACTGAAGAGCAAATCGTTTCTCTAGAAGGTTTTGCTACTCTGCGTCGTTGGTTGGGCTCTTTAGACAACAGCTACTACGACAACCGTATTCGTAAATTCCAAGCGTACAGCGAGATCAGCAATGAGCCAGCACCACACTACGCGATGGGTTTAGATATTTACGCAACTTGGACTTCTCCAATTCGTAAATACGGCGACATGATTAACCACCGTATGCTAAAAGCGCACATCCTAGGTAGAGCGCCAATTCAAACACCAGATGAAACCATTGGTGATGAACTTGCCCTACACCGCCGTCACCACGGTATGGCTGAGCGTAATGTTGGCGATTGGTTGTATGCTCGTACTCTAGCGAATGCTCCAGCGGAAGAAACTCGCTTCCAAGCAGAGATCTTCGATATTAACCGTGCAGGTATGCGTGTACGTTTACTTGAAAATGGTGCTGCTGCATTTATCCCTGGTTCTCTCATTCTTGATAATAAAGAAAGAATAGAGTGCAACGGAGATATGGGTACTGTATCTATCGATAAAGAAATGGTATACAAACTGGGAGACGTTTTAGAAGTAGTTCTCTCCGAAGTTAATCAGGAAAACCGCAACTTAGTAGCAAAACCTACTCAAGTATTTGCGGACTTGCCTAGCGAGCCTGAAACGACAAACGAAACTGAAGCTTAAAACCTTTAAAGGTTAGGCTTGTAAGGTTAGAGCTTTCAAGGTTAAAAGCTTCAAAGGTTCACTTCTAAAGGCGCTAATTATTAGCGCCTTTTTTGTAAATGTCTCATGCTTAAACAATACTTAAAAAAACAATCAATAAGCAATCAATTTACAACGTCAAAGAAGCGCACTATGTCATCAATTACAGTTACTCAATTCAGAAACTTCATTCCCAGGAGACGAGAACGTTATCCTGCCTCTAAAAACGGTATCTTCATGGTATCGAAGGGCAGCATTTCGTTCGTGCTACCCAATGGCACTGAAGCCTCGTTACAAGCGGGCGATTTCACACTTTACAATTCTGGTCAGATTAAAGACATCACAGTTAACACTGAAAATGGCGAATTTAGCGCAACCTGCTTAGATTTCGATTTGGCTATTTTTCAGAAGTTTATCAACCAATTCAGCGATCTAGAATCCACAAGAATTCCAGACAAGTACATAAAGTTCAATCAAACCGACACCGAGATCTGCCAGTTGAAAGAGCTCATCATGTCACTTGTTAGTTCTTCGCCTCAGAATGACTACGCACTCACTCAACTTGGCTTAGGCTTGTTGTCGCTAATGGTAGAACAGCATCCAGCTTTATTAGTCATTATTGCTCGAGCTTCTAGATTAACCGTGACACAAAAGGTCATTCATTACATCGAACAAAACATCGAAAATAATATCTCTTTAGATACACTAGCCAGTTATATGGGAATGTCACCCGCAACGCTTAAACGCCGCTTATCTGCTGAAGACTTGTCGTTCTCAAACCTTCTGAAAATAAAGCGTATTGCTCATGCGGCTACACAGCTAAGAACCTCGAGCAAGTCGATCACTCAAATAGCCTATGAATCCGGTTTTAAAAGTGCTGCTCACTTTAGTACTGCCTTCAAAACTTATCATGGTAAGACACCAAAAGACTTCCGTTCGTTAATTGCACAAGCTCAACAACAAAGCATTAAACCGGAAGTTTGAAGTAAATAGATTGATGTGATGTGTGAGCTGGTAGCTGATGCAAGCTATTTGGCTTTGAGGCTAAGCTGTTTAGCTTTGGGAGCACGCCACCAGCAACGTAAACACTGAGTGACTATGACCAGAAATACGATTTAGGGTCTTTTTCTATCTCAGCCAAGATAACATCAAGATCCTTTGATTTAGGCAGGTACGGATACGGACCCCAATTTACAGAGTCGGTTTCAACATCACCTTCAAGTGGCACCATCACTAACCAACAAGATAACGACTCATCAAAAGTCACGCAGGCAATCTCGTTTGTATAATCGCTATGAGATGAGTCGAGCAGGTAATGCGCCTGAGAAAACAGCACACCACCCTCACACTCTTCATATAGGGATTTGCCTAGCTCGACAGGTAAACTGCGATTTCGAGATGTACAGAGCCTCTCAGCACCAATTAAAAGACGATTCAGTTCGATATGAATGACGGACATAACACCCCTTGTAACTTCATAGAAACTTCTAAGTAGTGAATTCCTCTACTTAGCTTAGGACTCAACAAACATTTTAGCGAACAAGCGCAAACAAAATACCCGCCCAGCTCCCAGAAACGAATCCTGCTTTCGTAAACCCAGAAAACTCTCACTCATCAAGCTAACAGCTATAAATCAAGCGTATAGAATTTCACAAAAGTGTCATATAACCGACCTATCATATGCGGCAAATGTTATTAACTAGGAGTTGTTTATGTTACGAGTCGCGCTTGCCTCTCTTTTATCCTTAGCCCTGTCTTCTCATGCTGCTTTTGCACAAGAAACCACTATTTCGGGCTCCACTTCAGTATCACGAGTGATGGATGTATTAGCTGAGGAGTACAACAAGACTCACCCTGATAACTACATTGCCGTTCAGGGCATTGGTTCTACCGCGGGTATTACCATGGTTAATAAAGGTGTCTCTGATATCGGTATGAGCTCACGTTATTTGACCGACCGCGAACAGAACGACAAGCTGAAAGTGTTCCCGATTGCTTTTGATGGCCTAGCTGTTGTAACTAACCGCTCAAACGCTGTAAGCAACGTTACACGCGAACAGCTATTCGACATCTACAAAGGTAAAATCACTAACTGGAAAACTGTGGGCGGCGCAGATCAGCCTATTGCAGTGGTGACTCGCGAAGCGTCTTCAGGTTCACGCTACAGCTTCGAAAGCTTGCTTGGTTTAACAAAGATCATTAACGACCGTTTAGTGTCTGACATCAACCCAAATAACTTGGTTGTAAACAGCAATAGTATGGTTAAAACGATAGTTAACCATAACCCGCACGCGATTGGTTTTATCTCTGTTGGTTCGATCGACCGTTCTATCAAGGCCATCACTTTTGAAGGTGTAGAGCCGACATCTAAGAACATCGCAAACCACAGCTATGAACTGGCTCGCCCATTCTTATTGCTGCATAAGACAGACTCTGTTTCTGACGAGAGCAAAGACTTCATCAAGTTCGTGAAATCCAAACAAGGCCAAGACCTTATTGAGGAATACGGCTACACTCGCATTAAGTAAGTGAGATAGTTTTATCTAATGTAAACAAAAAGAGAGAGCACTATGCTCTCTCTTTTTTTGAATCTTTATAAATCGCTTCTTTACAAACCACTTAGAAGTGAAGTTGAATCACCGAAACGATAACAGCACCAGGACGGCGAATACCTTCGATTTCTACGCGGATTTCGCGCTCTATCTCTAGGCCTTTCTTGATTGGCGTTACTTTTGTTAGCGTACTTTTAGCACGAACGTTACTGCCCGATTTTACAGGATATGGAAAGCGTACTTGGTTAAGACCAATGTTTACAACCATCTTCGCTGTTGGGAATTGAGACTTGTCAGGATCAACGCTGTCAGTCAATCGAGGAAGCAGAGATAAAGTCAAAAAACCATGTGCGATGGTTGTTTTGAACGGAGAGTCTATTTCCGCTTTTTCAGGCTCGGTGTGGATCCACTGCATATCTTCAGTCACAAGGCCGAACTGGTTGATACGGTCTTGACTTACATTGATCCAGTCGCCAGTATGGATGACTTCACCGATCTGCTGATTAAGCTCATCAAACACAAGTTGTGCTTCTGGCTTAAGTACGATCGGTTGCTCCACCGGCATCTCTGGTGCATCTTCATTGACAGCAGGTTTGTGGTGATCACGAACCCACGCAAAGAAATGGCTATTTTGCGTGCGATTAAGAAAGTCGCCCCAGTAATCTCTAAGAGCTGGAGACATCCATTGCATAAACTCTGAGTGTTGCGAAGACACGCTATCGCCTCGGTGTTTAAATAAATCAATGACTTTCATAAGAACCTCAATGCACAAAAAATTTCAATATAACTTCGTAATTTTGAAACACTTCACACTATTGTGCAAATGCTTTCGAGCATACACCCGTTAGCTGAACCTTTCTATTTTTATAATAAACAGACACTTACCAATAAAACATCATTTTATTACAAAACCCAAATTAGAGTGTTAGCTCCATCACATAATAAATATTTGCTTATATAAAAAGCGTTTTTATTCATAAGTGGAATAAAAAAGGCTTAGCGCAATGCTAAGCCTCAGTTTTTATAAGGAATTAATTTTCCGAAGGTTGGTCTTGTAAGGGATTAACCCTACAGGACGATCAGTTCCCTACTCATCATCAAGCGGGACCAACTTGGTATTACCGCCGTGTGCTTTCTCACGTTTACGCTGAACGAATGCGTAGAAGCCAGGGATTAAGAACGTACCCGCCAGTAACACACATAACAGGCCGCCAATCAGTGAAATACCCAGAGAGTTCTGACTCACATGACCTGCGCCCGCAGCGAAGATAAGCGGGAAAATACCCAAGATGAACGACCAAGACGTCATGTTCACAGCACGGAAACGTAGCGTACCGCCCTTCACTGCCGCATCTTCGATTGGTGCGTCTTTCTCTTCACGCTCAACTTTCGCGAATTCTACAATCAAGATTGCGTTCTTCGCGGCCAAGGCTATCAAGAGAACTAAACCAATCTGTGCATATAGGTTCAGCGGTGTGCCTGTTAGGTTCAACGCCAAGAAGGAACCTAAGGTTGCGACCGGTACTACTAAGATAATCGCAATCGGTATGGTCCAACTCTCGTATTGAGCCACCATGAACAAGTAGATGAAGATCAGTGCCAATGCGAACGCGAAGATCGCTTGGTTACCTGCGAGTACTTCTTGGTAAGCCATGCCGGTCCATTCGTACTGGTAGCCCTGAGGCAGCACGTCAGCCGCGACACGTTCCATTGCCGCAATCGCATCACCACTTGAGTAACCCGGCGCAGGTTGGCCTTGGATCACTGCACTGCGGTACATGTTGTAACGCCATGCTACATCTGGTTCGAAGATCTGATCGTAAGTCACTAATGTACTTAGCGGGATCATCTCACCATTAGACGAACGCACGTGGAATCGTTGTAGATCATCCATGCTGCTACGGTGTTCACTGTCTGCTTGCATGGTTACGCGGAAGTTCTTACCAAACATGGTGAAATCATTCACGTACAACGAACCAAGGTTGCCTTGTAGTGTTTGGAAGATTTCCGACAGCGGAATACCTAGTTGCTGCGCTTTCTCACGATCAATGTCGACATAGTAGTGCGGCACATTTGCACGGAAGGTACTGAATGTGTGTGAAATCTCAGGCTGCTTGGTCGCCTCTGCAATCACGTCATTCATAACCATCGCTAGGTCAGTACGGCTACGGCCTAATGTATCTTCAAGAACAAACTCAAAACCAGACGCTGCACCCATACCCGGAACTGCTGGAGGTCCCATTGCAAATACAATCGCTTGAGGCAGTTCTGTCGCTGCTCGACCATTAATACGCTGAGAAATAGCTTGCGCCGAATGCTGACCGTCCAGTGCGTTACGCATATCCCAATCGTGGAGTTTGATGAACATCGACGCACCATTCGATGCAGAAGCGCCCGTCATGAATGCGTAGCCGTTGACCAGCGTCACGCCATCAACACCCGGCTCTTGCTCAACCATCTCTAATAATTGCTTAGTCACATCCTCGGTACGAGACAGTGATGCCGCATCAGGAAGCTGCACATTGACCAGCAAGATGCCCTTATCTTCTTGAGGTACAAACGCCGTAGACGTGGTTTTCGCGAAGTAAGTTACCGCTGCTAGTGCCACAACAAAGAAGGTAAATAGTAGAACACCCTTTTTCACAAGGAAGCCTGCAATTTGACCGTATTTGTTGGTTACTGATTCAAGACCACGGTTAAACGCTTGGTACCAACGTGCTGTGTTACCACCGCCCTGTTTAAGAACCAGTGAACACAATGCTGGTGACAACGTTAGTGCGTTAATCGAAGAGATAACAACGGCGATACAAATAGTCAGGGCGAACTGACGATACATGATGCCGGTAATACCTGGCAGCATCGCTACTGGGATGAATACCGCAAGTAGAACCAAGGTAGACGTAACGATCGGACCGGTTACTTCTTTCATCGCGATAAGCGTGGCTTTACGCGGTGAAATCGTTGGATCTTTGGCCATCGTGGTATCAACGTTCTCGATAACCAAGATCGCATCATCTACTACAATACCAATCGCCAATATCAAACCGAACAAGGTTACCGTATTGATGGTAAAACCCGTCATCTGCATGATGGCAAACGTACCGATCAAAGATACTGGAATCGCGACTACAGGAATCAAGGTTGCACGTGCACTACCCAAGAACAAGTAGGTAACTGCGATAACCAGCAAAATAGCTTCGATTAGCGTTTTTACTACGCCTTTGATCGACTCTGCAACGAAGAGTGTGGTGTCATAACTCGCTTCATAAGCAACGCCTTTAGGGAAGTTCTTGCTTAGGTTGTCGAGCATCGCCATGACCGCTTTACCACTTTCCAGCGCGTTAGCGTCTGACTGAAGTGACAGCGTTACGATTGAAGCGTCTTGACCACGGTATTTGCCATTACCATCGTAGAACTTTTTACCAAGCTCAACACGTGCAATGTCTTTTAGATAAACCGTTGAACCGTCTTGATTTGCACGAAGCACAACATTTTCAAACTCATCAGCCGTTTCTAGTCGACCTTTTGTTACCAAGTTGAACTGTACTTCTTGTGCGTCGTTATAAGGTGCTGCTCCAATACGACCTGCAGCAACTTGAACGTTCTGCTCCGCCAACGCGCGATTCACGTCAGAGGTGGTTATATTCAGGTTAGCCATTTTCTCGGGATCTAACCAAACACGCATCGCGTATTCACCACCACCCAAAACGTTAACTTCACTAATGCCCTTTACACGAGCCAATTGGTCTTTAATGTTTAAGTTCACGTAGTTGATCAGGAATTGATCGTCGTACTCACCGTTTGGCGAATAGAAGTTCAATACCATCAAAAGGTCAGGTGAGCGCTTTTTAACGGTGACGCCCACCATTCTAACTTCCTGAGGAAGCTTTGATTCGATTTGAGCAACTCGGTTCTGAACGTTGACCTGAGCCATATCTGGATCAGTTCCAACATCAAAGGTCACATTAAGGTTGTAGGAACCATCATTAGCACTCTTAGAAGACATGTAAATCATATCTTCAACGCCGTTAACCGACGTTTCTATGGGGTCGGCTATCGCCTGCTCTACTACTTCAGCACTTGCACCAGTATAGAACGCGGTAACACTAACAGAAGGCGGACTAATTTTTGGATATTCCGCCACTGGCAAGATAGCGAGAGAGATAGCCCCCGCCAGCGTTAAAATTATGGATATTACAAGGGCAAACTTAGGCCTTTGAATAAAGAAACGACTCAACATAAATAAGCCCCTTACTCAGCTTGTTCAGCAGTAGGTTGAATGCGAACAGACATACCATTACGCACACGCTGTAAGCCTTGAGTGATAACTGCGTCATCCTTCTCTAGTCCAGAGTGAACAATCACACCACCTTCAACTTGTCTACCCATCTCGATGTTTCTACGCTCAGCGACAGGCGCACTCTCGCCTTCAACCAAAACCATCACAAAGTCACCTTCAAGGTCAGTTTGAACCGCGCGGCGCGGGATAGTCACAACATCAATAGATTGCTTCTCTCTTAGGTCCACACGAACGTGCTGGCCCGGAAGTAGTTGCTGATCTGGATTATCGGCAATCGCACGCATTGCGATTGTGCCTGTATTAAGATTGATTCGGTTACCTAAGAAATCCAGTTGGCCTAGGTGTTCGAATGCTTCACCATTCTCAAGCATGATCTGAACTTCAACACGATCAGAATCACTGCTGCCGTCACCTTCAATGCGGTCCATACCTAACTCAATACGCTCACGCTCACTGATACTAAACGACGCATGGATTGGGTCTAGGCTAACCAAAGTTGTCAACACACCTGAAGACGGTGAAACTAGGTCACCTTTACTTACTTTCGTGTCACTGATTCTTCCAGAGAAAGGCGCGATGATTTTGGTATGAGAAAGCTGAACATTCGCGGCATTTAGCTGTGCTTGGCTTGCTTCAAGCTGTGCTTGCGAACCTAATAAGTTTGCCGTCAATGCATCAAACTCCGACTGCGAAATACTGCCCTTTGGAAGCAGGTTCTTACCGCGGTTAAAATCAAGTTCGGCTTTTTTAAGGTTGGCATTCGCTTGAGCAACAGCCGCTTTCGCGCTTGCTACTTCTGCTTCAAATGAAGATGGTTCAATGGAGTAAAGTAACTGGCCCTTTTCGACCATTTGACCTTCATTGAAATGACGGCTTTGTAAATAGCCTGAAACTTGCGCTGTGATAGCCGTGTCTTCAACGGCTTCAATACGACCGATGTACGACTTACTTTGTTGGTGAGAAACAACGCTAACATCCTGTACAGCTACGAGAGGTAAAGGCGCTTGCTTAGTATTTTGAGCATCTTGCCCACATCCAGCAAGAATAAGAGAGCTTGCAAGAGCCGTAAGGATTAACTTTTTACGCATGGTTATACCGTCACTTATGAGAAATTGAACAGCATAAAAGTTACGTAACACAATTGCTTCAAATGTCCGAGGAATATCAATTATGACTCGCAAAAGTGTATCAATATGTTAATTGAAACCAAGTGCTTATAAAGTCATTACAAACACGCTACAATTCCTAAGTAAATCAATCTCTCAGCTTTTGTTCTCTATGGATATTGTCTAACATAATGTATTGTCAGACAGATAAGCATTCACATTTAATTGTTAAGGAATTCTCATGATTTCAAAATGGGCTAAACGTTTCTATCAAATGGCGGAATTGGTCGGTTCTTGGAGTAAAGATCCTTCAACTCAAGTCGGCGCCGTAATCACTAAGCACAACCGTATTGTTTCCGTTGGTTTTAATGGCTACCCACATGGCGTGTCTGATAGTGCGGATACTGATGACAGAGAAATGAAGTACCTCAAGACGCTTCACGCTGAAGAAAATGCAATTTTATTCGCCAAGCGTGATTTGGACAGTTGTGAAATCTGGGTAACTCACTTCCCTTGTCCAAACTGCGCAGCGAAAATCATCCAAACCGGTATTTCTGCGGTTCACTGCCCAGAGCAAAGTGAAGACTTCCTTTCTCGCTGGGGCGACAAGATTAAAGTTAGCCAAGATATGTTTGAGCAAGCGGGTGTACAAGTGGATTGGTTACCACTCGCTGATCTAGACTAATCTCAGAAATAGATAACAAGAACAAAAAAGCCGAGAGTCGATATTATCGCTCTCGGCTTTCTTTTGTTTAGGACTCAGCGGACTGCAGAATTAAGTGCTGGCAGGAAACGCTTCAGCGTATGCTTCCATAAAGTCTTTGCGAATGTCTTGCTCTAAATGAATCGCTTTTTCGGTCGGGCAGAAAATCATAAAATGTACTTCTTGCTCACCCGTCGAACTGCTCGTGATATGGATGTGAGGCTCAGAACCCGGTAAGTCAACGCCAGCGTGCTTTTCGATCACGCCGTTGTAACGGCGGGCAACATCGATAAACTCTTCGCAATGCTCTTCAATTTTTACAATAAGACTCGGAACCATAGGGTATAGGTTTACAAAGTCTTTCACCGTCACAAAAAAGTTATGATAAACATAGCGCTTCATGAAGTTTAGGTTCTTTACCGGATAAGTGAAGAACATGCTGTTGGGCAGCGTGGCAGTCTTGCCAGTGAAGTGATACTGCCCATGATACAAATCAATTTCTTGTATCACAGTCGCCATCAAATTGTGCTCAATCACCTCACCGCTGATTTTACCCACCTCGATCCAGTCACCAATTCTAAATGAGCGAGAACTCGCACGTTGAATAGAACCAGTGAAACACAAAATGATCTCTTTAGACGCAACGACGATAGCAACAGCAATAGCCGTAACTGACAGTGCAAATTCGCTGATTTCGGATTTCCACAACACAAATAACGTCACAACAATAATCGCAAACGTGCCGTTTTTGGTTCGTGACATCCAGTTACGTTGGTCTTCGCTAAGGAAAGCAACATCACCTCTTATTTGAGACAAGGTGATTCGGCGAATGATCAAGATAATAGTGATAATCAACGCACTAAAAATAAACTTATGAGCGAGTAGAAAATCAATTACTTGCCACAACTTTTCCATTACTTATTCCTTAGCATTACAACAGTTAGCTTTACAACGGTTAGCTTTACAAGAAAGCCGCTAATATCAGTGCTATGAAAAAGCGCTCAACTCCTGAGCGCTCGTGTTCATTCGGATATCAACCTAGCTAAGGCTATCATTTTATCTTGGCAGAAGTAATAAATTGACCAAAAGTTTCACACCAAATCACAACGGTATTAAATCGATTAAGATCAGTGCCTTCGGGAAGAGCAACCATAAAACGGTCGAATGTTTTCACATCTCCGACTCTCAGTAACTCGCTCTTGCTGTCATTGAAAGCTTGCTCGGTTTCAATAAACTTAGGCGAGAGGTAAACCTTGTAATCAGGTCCCGGCGCCAACTCACCTTCAAAAGCTATCGCACTTTCAGACACCGAAACGATGCCCTCGCCCCAATGTAAGAAATCACTGTCTTGGCGATCTTTGCTGAACTTGCCCGTATAAATAGCCTGTTGTGAGACCGCTTCAACTGAACTCGAAGATGGGGAATCAGGTTCAATCAAGATAGGTAATGAATAGACACCAAGCCCAAAACCAAAAGCACCCACGGCTATGTGGGTGCAAAGTAAAACTAACTTTTTCATCGCGTACTCCCTTATGCTTAAAGAGAGTATTATTGAATACTCTCAAAAATACAAAGAGATATAACGCTCTGATGTTCTATTTTTGGTAATGCGTCGCTGTACGTTGAGACAATTTGACAATCACTTTTACCGCTTGCTCCATGCCTTGAATGGTAATGAACTCATGAATACCGTGGAAGTTGTAGCCACCAGTAAAGATATTCGGACATGGTAGCCCCATGAAAGATAAGCGAGCACCATCTGTACCACCTCGGATAGGCTTGATCATTGGCTCAACATCGCACTCAATCATCGCTTGCTTTGCTAATTCAATAATATGTTGATGCGGTTCAACCATCTCCTTCATGTTGAAGTAGCTATCAGTTAACACCAACTCAACACGGCCTTTCTCAAGACGCTCATTCAACTCATCCACTTTCTGTTGCATGAATGCCTTACGCGCTTCTACACCTTCACGTTCAAAATCACGGATGATGTAACCCAATTCAGAGCGAGCTACACCCATTTCAGCCGACTTCAGGTGGTAAAAGCCTTCATAACCTTCTGTGCACTCTGGTGTTTCTTGCGCAGGCATCATCAATTGGAATTGCGCCGCAATGTTCATCGAGTTCACCATTTTACCTTTTGCAGTGCCCGGGTGAACGTTGACGCCATGGCAAATAACGTCAGCACTTGTGGCATTGAAGTTCTCAAATTCCAACTCCCCTACTGGACCACCATCGATGGTGTACGCCCACTCGGCACCAAACTTTTCTACATTAAATAAATCCGCACCACGGCCGATCTCTTCGTCTGGCGTGAAACCAATGCAAATATCACCGTGTTTAATTTCAGGATTTGCTTTTAGGTAAGCAATAGCACTGATGATTTCAGCGATACCTGCTTTATTGTCGGCACCAAGCAGAGTAGTACCATCGGTTGTAATAAGGTCATGACCATGAAGAGCATCAAGATCTGGGTATTGGCTTGGGTTTAAGCTCTCACCACTTGTGCCTAATTCTATCGTTCCGCCTTGGTAATCTCTAATCACCTGTGGTTTCACGTTCGCACCTGATGCGTCAGGAGCGGTATCCATGTGCGCGACAAACCCAATCGCAGGTACTGAATAATCGACGTTCGACGGCAGTTTCGCCATCAAATAGCCATTTTGATCTAAAGAGACATCAACTAGCTCTAATGCGATCAATTCTGATTTTAAGACTTCTGCAAAGGTGATTTGACCCGGTGAACTTGGGCACTGTGGGTTAGAAGGGTCGGATTTAGTATCGAAAGTAACGTAATTCAGAAAACGTTCTACAAGCTTTTCCATAATTCATCTCACCATGGATTAAGTAATTGATTTACTGACTTAATAGTTAGGGCGCATTGATAAGTAATTTGTTATTAGAAAAATACGTACGCAGAGTCAGTAGCGAGGTTTTTCATCTTACGCCCCTGACCATCTATGTATTTGCTCTAAATCATTATTGTGTGAAATTAGATAGGCTTCCTATACTTGAAAACAGAGGGTTTCGTCAGTTCCAATATTGCATACGGATGATAAGCGGTCGCTTTGTACGCATTCTACGCCCTTCGCTCTCAGCCTAAAAAAAGTACAAAGTGGATGATGATCACAGTTTATCCTTGATGCAGAATCTGTCATACGTTACACGGAGATATAGTTATGACGATTAATAAATATTTCATTTTCTATCCTCAAGCCTCTGAGGAAACACTTCAGCCAGTATTAACTGAGAAAGAAGTTCAAAGGCAGGAAGCTCTAAAGCAGGCGCAGACCCAAGGTGGGTTCGATACAAACGCAGCCTAGTAACTGAATGGATCTCTAGTACCATTAAGACCCCTATAAAAACGCTCTACTCACTATCCGGTAGAGCTTTTTTATTTCTAATGCAGTACTCATTATTCAGCGTTCGAATGCGCTAAAACTGTCGTTACATTACCTTTTCCACTAATCCCTTCTTGCATACCATTTTCACAACTAATGCTTGCTGATCACAGCGCTGAGAAATGACTCATTAAAGTACCTCAAGCCATACCTTGTCTTACCATTTTGTGCTAATAATTCATATTCGTTTTCATTCCTCACTCGCCCTCTTTTCAAAACTATAATGCGAGTACCAGAGAACCCAACAACAGGAATCCTGAATTCAATGGAATATTCAAAGTTAGGAAGTAGTCAAATTCCCGTTTCCCGAATCTGTCTTGGTAGTATGACTTGGGGGCTGCAAAATACTCAACAACAAGCCGACCAACAGATCGAATACGCATTAAGCCAAGGTATTAACTTTATTGATACGGCAGAAATGTACGCAGTGCCGCCTTCTCCTGATACCTATGGCAAAACCGAAGCGATTATCGGTAACTGGTTGTCACGCAATCCACAGCGTCGCCAAGAGTTGATCATTGCCAGTAAGATTGCTGGTCCTGGATTGCCTTGGGTTCGTAACGGTGGCCCTATCACAGGTGAAGCGGTGATCGCCGCTGTTGATGCATCACTAAAGCGCTTGCAAACGGATTACATCGATCTGTACCAACTTCACTGGCCAAATCGCACAACACCTCACTTCGGTAAACATTTCCCTAATCAGATTCGTTTTAGCGACATCGACCGACAACAGCATGAAGCTGAAATGTTGGAGATCTTACAAGCGCTGGCAAGCTGTATTAAAGCCGGCAAAATCCGCCACGTTGGTCTATCCGATGACAGCACTTGGGGCATTAACACTTACCTCAAGTTAGCCGAGAAGCATGACTTACCGCGTATGGTCTCTATCCAAAATGAATTCAGCCTGCTACACACGAAAGACTGGCCATATTTGATTGAAAACTGCGTGCATGAAGACGTCGCTTACTTACCGTGGTCACCTTTGGCGGCCGGTATGCTTAGTGGCAAATACATTGATGGCGCAAGGCCGGAAGGCAGCCGTTGGACTTACATGCAGCGCAAAGGCATTTTCCGTGATACTGAATTGGCTAATGAAGCAGTTAAAGGCTACGTAGAAGTGGCAAACGCTCATGGATTCACGCCGAGTCAGCTCGCCTTAGCATGGTGTAACCAAGTGGATGGCGTTACCTCAACCATTATTGGTGCAACCACCATGGAACAGCTCAAAGAGAACATAGCAGCGTTCAGCAAGCCGCTTTCTGAAGAGATTCTGACTGATATCAACACCGTCTTTAAGCGCTATCCTGTACCGTATTAAGCAGTAGGCTAAGCTTATCAGGTTCTGTTGAGCTTAAGTTGATCCTATAAGAGCGCACTATTTAGTGCGCTTTTGTTTTTTAAGTGGGTCGCTTTTGCTTTTATATGGATCGCATTAGCTTATCGCACTTTTGGTTATCTAACCTTTGCTCTATAATGCGCGGGCTTATATCTAGGATAAAAACATGATTTCAAAAAACCAATTAAAACTCCTTCGTGCTTTGGGCCAAAAGAAACAACGTAAAGCCCACGGCCTCTTTCTAGTTCAAGGTGAAAAGAACGTTCTTGAGCTATTCAATAGTGACTTAGTCGTGAAGAACGTCTTTGCTACTGCTGATTTCTTATCTGAAAATCACGCATCACTGATTGAGTTTGATTGTGTTGAAGCCTCGCTAGACGATCTAACCAAAGCGAGTACTTTGGTCAGTAACAATGCGGCAATTGCCGTGGTTGAGATTCCAAAGGTTGAATTACCGGAAGCGACAGGTTTGATGATCGCGCTTGATGGCGTATCTGACCCGGGCAACCTAGGTACGATCATTCGCGTAGCAGACTGGTATGGTATCAAGCATATTGTCGCGAGCAGCGATTGCGCAGACCCATACAACCCTAAAACGATCAGCGCGACTATGGGTAGCTTTGGCCGAGTACACGTAAGCCAAACGGACTTACCTGCTTACTTAGAGCAAGCGAACCTGCCGGTTTACGGCGCGTTTTTAGAAGGTGAAAGTGTTCATAAGACTGATTTCACTGCCAACGGCATTTTGCTGATGGGTAGCGAGTCTCACGGTATTCGTGAACACGCCGCTAAATACGTGACAGATAAGATTACGATTCCGGCATTCGGTGGCGCAGAGTCTTTGAACGTTGCAATGGCGACTGGCATCATTCTCGACAACATGCGTCGTCAGCATAGCTAATCAATTCAAGATTAAACAGCTAGTTAGAATTAGCGGATACAAAGAGCAAGATTCCCTATCTTGCTCGTCCCTCGCAGTAGGGAATGACGTAAAAAGAGACCCGAGGCAAAGTTTAATACAGCCGTCATCCTCAAGAAGGAGGGACGACTGAGTTGGGGATCTTTTTTGGGGAAGGTTTAGTTCAAGTAACAGAATTACTTTTCTAGCATTGCCAACTTGTCCGACACACCATTCCACTTTTCAGCGTCATCCATTGGTGCTTTTACTTCCGTTTGCACAGGCCAAATCTCAGCGAGCTCTGCGTTCACTTCAATGAAGATCTTTTGGTCTTCTGGTAGCTCATCTTCTTGGAAGATCGCTTGAGCATCACATTCAGGTACACACAAGCCACAATCAATACATTCGATTGGGTTGATTACCATGAAATTTGGGCCTTCATGGAACGCATCTGCGGGGCACACGGCCACACAGTCTGTGTATTTACATTGAATACAATTATCGCCTACGACAAATGCCATGATGCTCTGCTCTATAAGTTAGTCAAAATTGAAGAATGGGGATAATACTCATCCCAAAGCAAAATTCAACATCATACGGCTCTAATATCGTGTCTATTTGCTCCATGGTTCCAAATTAGTATGACAGATAAATCAATTTCTCGTAAAATGCGCGCCATTGTGAGCTTATCGTTTCTTTGAGCATCAGCGTTTTCATCAAACTCTGTACTATTAAACGATCTAGCTAAGACACCTATAAAACGAGACATCGAAATGATACGTTTAACCGAAATTAAACTCCCACTAGACCATGAAGAGTCTGCTATTCAAGACGCTATTGAAGCGAAACTTGGTATTAACTCTGATCAGGTACTCTCTTTTAATATCTTTAAACGTGGCTACGATGCTCGTAAGAAATCAAAGATCTTACTTATCTACACGCTTGATGTTCTCGTTGAAAACGAAGCTGAGTTGTTAGAACAATTCATCAGCGACCCGCACGTAAAAGTGACTCCTGATATGGAGTACAAGTTTGTCGCTAAAGCGGTTGAGAATCAAACTGAGCGCCCTGTGGTTATCGGTTTTGGCCCTTGTGGTCTATTCGCTGGTCTAGTGCTTGCTCAAATGGGCTTCAACCCAATCATCGTTGAACGTGGTAAAGAAGTTCGTGAACGTACGAAAGATACCTTTGGTTTCTGGCGTAAGCGTACTCTGAACACTGAATCAAACGTACAGTTTGGTGAAGGTGGCGCAGGTACCTTCTCTGACGGCAAGCTATACAGCCAAGTGAAAGATCCAAAACACTACGGCCGTAAAGTAATCGAAGAGTTCGTTGCTGCGGGTGCACCAGAAGAGATCCTATACGTAAGTAAGCCGCACATCGGTACTTTTAAACTGGTTACCATGATCGAAAAAATGCGTGCTTCTATCATCGAACTAGGTGGCGAAATCCGTTTCAGCACTCGTGTTGACGACGTTCACATGGAAGATGGTCAAATCACTGGCCTAACGCTTTCTAACGGTGAAGAGATCAAATCTCGTCACGTGGTATTAGCTGTTGGCCACAGTGCTCGTGACACGTTTGAAATGCTGTACGATCGTGGCGTTTACATGGAAGCGAAGCCTTTCTCTGTTGGTTTCCGTATCGAACACAAGCAATCGATGATCGATGAAGCTCGTTTCGGTAAGAACGCAGGCAACCCAATCCTAGGTGCTGCGGACTACAAACTCGTTCACCACTGTAAGAATGGCCGTACTGTATACAGCTTCTGTATGTGCCCAGGCGGTACTGTAGTAGCTGCAACATCTGAAGAAGGTCGTGTAGTAACTAACGGCATGAGCCAATACTCTCGTGCAGAACGTAACGCAAACAGCGCAATCGTTGTAGGTATCGACCCAGAACGTGATTACCCAGGTGATGCATTGGCTGGTATCCGTTTACAGCGAGAACTAGAAAGCGGTGCTTATGTTCTTGGTGGCAAAAACTACGATGCACCAGCACAGAAAATCGGTGACTTCCTGAAAGGTCGCGATCCAAGTGCAATCGGTGAAGTACAACCGTCTTTCACGCCGGGTATCCACCTAACAGACATTTCAAAAGCGCTGCCTGATTTTGCTATCGAAGCGATTCGTGAAGCAATCCCAGCGTTCGAGAAGAAGATCAAAGGTTTCTCTACGCCAGACGGCCTACTAACCGGTGTTGAGACTCGTACCTCTTCTCCTGTATGCATCAAACGTGGCAAAGACTTCCAAAGCATCAACTTAAAGGGCTTCTTCCCTGCAGGTGAAGGTGCGGGCTACGCAGGCGGTATCCTTTCTGCTGGTATTGATGGGATTAAGGCTGCAGAAGCGCTAGCACTATCAATGGTAGAGCTGAACCAAGCTGAGAAGATTGAGATCGCTTAAGCATTTTCAATAAAGCAAAGCTAGATCGCAATCAACCAAAACTAAAATCCAGTGTCTTGTCGACACTGGATTTTTTATTGCATGTGACTAGCAGTACACAAGCAACATGGTAGAATGCCGCCATTAATCTTACCCTTGTATAAGATTGTTAAACCTTTCCATCGCTATTTAGCCAAATCATACCGAGAAACTTATGCCATTTTCCAAGCTTGGATTAAGCTCACCTATTGTTAAAGCCGTTGCAAAACAAGGCTATGAAAAGCCAACCTCTATTCAAGAAAAAGCAATTCCGATTGTACTTTCTGGTAAGAACCTTATTGCGGCAGCACAAACGGGTACAGGTAAAACTGCGAGCTTTGTTCTCCCTATCTTAGAAATGCTAAGCAAAGGTGAAACGCAGCGTAAAAAACGTATTCGCGCCGTGATTCTTACACCAACTCGTGAGCTGGCTGTTCAGGTTGAACAGAACATCACTAAGTACGCGAAATTCCTAAACCTAACATCATTAGCGATGTACGGTGGCGTGTCTTACCAACATCAAAAAGATCGTCTGATTGAAGGTGTTGATATTCTGGTTGCAACTCCAGGTCGTTTGATCGACATGTACGGACAACGTGCCGTTCACTTTGATGAAGTTGAAGTATTGGTTCTTGATGAAGCAGACCGCATGCTAGACATGGGTTTCATTGAAGACATCAACAAGATCATTGCGCGTTTACCACAAGACATCCAAAACCTACTGTTCTCGGCAACGCTTTCAACGCCAGTTCGTGCGCTAGCGAAAAGTGCTATCAGTGAAGCGGAAGAGATTTCAATTGCGAAAACTGACGCGTCTAAAGCGAACATTGAGCAATGGTTGGTAACGGTAGATAAAGACCGTAAGTCAGCACTATTGAGCCACATGATTACCGAAGGTAATTGGGATCAAGCGCTTATCTTTATCGAAACTAAACATGGCGCGGCTAAGTTAGTGGCTCAACTTGAAAAGCGTGGCATTCAGGCAGAAGCTTTCCACAGTGGACGCAGCCAAGCGATCCGTGAAAAGATCTTGGCTGACTTCAAGAAAGGTCGTCTAAAGTACTTGGTAGCGACTGGCGTTGCTGCTCGTGGTATCGATATCGACAACCTAAGCCGCGTGGTAAACTACGACATGCCTTTCCCTGCTGATGACTATGTTCACCGTATTGGTCGTACAGGCCGTGCTGATGCGTCTGGCGAAGCGATCTCTTTCCTATCGAAAGATAACTTCAAGAACCTGTGCATTATTGAAAAGCGTCTCGGTCACTTGATTGAACGTCGCGTTGTTGAAGGTTTCGAACCACGCAAAGAAGTACCAATTTCAGTATTGAACTTCGTTCCTAAGAAGAAAAGAGAACAGCAAGAGAAAGAAGGCAAGTAACTATCAAAGCTTAACGAGCAGCGATAGCGTGTTAGCCGGCGTATTACTTAAACGAAGCCCCATGTGGCTTCGTTTTGTTCTTTGAAACACAGATAAAACAGAGGTATTGAGATGATTACTCCTATCGCAACGAGATTAACTCGAGGCCAAGACCTAAAGCTTGAGATCCAGAGGCTAGTGACAGCACACAATATCTCCGCGGGCTCTATTGCGTCTTGTGTAGGATGTGTTTCTCAACTCAATATTCGCTTAGCTAATGCCAACCACACCAAGCTAGTTCAAGCTCCGTTCGAAATCGTATCTGTGATGGCAACGTTAACGCCTAACCATCAGCACGTTCATATATCCGTTGCTGATGAGAATGGCGATGTGATTGGCGGGCATCTGCTGGAGGGAACGATTATCGCCACCACCGCTGAATTGATTGTTCACCGTTACGATACTTTGACCTTCCACAGAGAGCATGATGATTCGACGGGTTACACTGAGCTCACTATCAGCAGCAATAATCAATAACTTATTAATAGCAGCACCAAACGCCTCATATAAAACGATACCACCCAATAGCAATTAGGAAACACGATGGCTACACACTCCGCAGACTCCGTTATCGTTCTCGATTTCGAAACCACAGGCTTATCACCAAATATGGGTGACCGAGCGATTGAAATCGGTGCGGTGAAACTCGTTAATGGCGAAGTCGTCGACACCTTCCAACAACTCATGAACCCAGGGTTTCGTGTCAGTGGATTCATTGAAGGCTATACCGGAATCAGTAACCGCATGTTAAGCACAGCGGCCAGTTGCAGTGAAGTGATGGATGAATTTGCAGACTTCATTCAAGACAGCCAACTTGTCGCTCACAATGCCTCATTTGATAAACGCTTTCTTGATGCAGAGTTAGATAACATTGGTCGTGATTACAATGGACAATTTGCCTGCTCAATGCTGATTGCTCGCCGCCTAATCCAAGACGCACCGACTCATAAGCTAGGCGACCTTGTGCGTTTCAAGAATATCGACAACGACGGCACCTTCCACAGAGCGTTAGCCGATTCAGAAATGACAGCTAGACTGTGGTTATTGATGATTGATGAGCTGCAAAGCGACCACGGTATTCAGCAACCAAGCTTTCAACTGATGCAAAAAATATCGAAGACAGCGAAAGGCTCTATTCCAAAGTTGCTGATGAGTAATCGAGGTTAAAATCCTTACCATACGATAATGTTTGAAAGGCTGATTGGTTTAACACAATCAGCCTTTTTAGTTATTAACGAAGCTTACTCGTGCCCTACTCCTGCAGTGTCACTAGCGTTGACTTGAGACTGTCTAATTCATTCAGGAAATAAGACCATTGCTTATCACTACTGATTGCTGCGATATCCACCAAAAATTTGGCTGATGTCTGCATATTCTTATTAAGCTCAGATTCCAAACCGTCAGGGTAATAAGACTCATTGTTCAAAAGCAAGTTCATAATAATCGGCTGAGCGATATGTAAGTCACTCTTCTTTTCCATAAGTATCGTAAGATCTTGGTAGGTATTATTTTGATATTCTCGCCAACTAGCGTTGGTATTTACCCACTCTTGAGACCAAGTATAAATAATCTGCTTTTGTTGTTTCGACACCGATCCTAGCCATCGCTCTAGTCTCTCTTCTATGCGATTTCGATATCGCTCTCTGGAGTCTTCGTCATTCAACGACAATCTTTCTTCGTAATAGTCTTGCTGTTTTTCTCTAAAGTTTTTTAAGAACTCGCTATCTTGCTTAGGGGTAAGTTGCATACTTAACGCGTAAACATCGGGTGCAAACTTATTAACGATCGCACGAATATGATTCTTAATTTGCTCACTTTGGTCGACGATAAACGCAGAATTCATATCGGCACGAGCAATACTTTGAATCGCTTCTAATTGAGAAATATACTGAGGAAGTTGAGTTTCTTTATGCCAAGCTTGCAATGAGTCTAAACGGACTTCTAGCTCGGACTCTTGGTTATTGGATAACGAAACAAAGTCCTCGATATAGCTGACCGCAAACCAACTGATATTGTTATAGGCGAATTTCGTCCCACACCCAGCAAATAGAAAGCACACCAATAACATTAACCAACGGCATTTTCTCATTACACCCTCTCACAAACCTCTACTGATCAGCGAACCTGTAAACAGCTTTATCAGATTCACCCTTGATCTTATAACATTAGCTATAAAAGCAGCTGATCGTAAAAACTTTCAGATAAATTGAGACTTCACCTTGCTAAACCGTCTATTTAGGCAAATGATTAAACTAAAAATAATTAACGGCAGTGATATAACTTGATTTTTATTACTCATTTGACCTAATACGAACTCTATAAAAGAAACGGGGTAGCGTGTTTTCAAGTGATTGATATTTGGGAGGCAAGCTATGGCCGCTATTCCTGAGCACCCAAGCGATTTAGAATATGAGCTTTGTTATTTTGACGATGGTTCAATAACCACAATTACGATATTCGTTCACAATCGACAGGAAGCGATGAATTGGTATATTAACGAAGGAAAACATATCAACGATCTTTATTCGATAAGACCCGATGAATAATGCTTTGATATAGAGGACTAGGTCGATAAACCTAAACAAAGAAACTTGAGTGGCATTTTGTGGAACACCCTTTACTGCAATGTCATTAGTTAGCAATGTCATTAATTAGACATATCACAGCAAAGGGCTTCAATCTCGAATTACTTCAAGATTCGGGCGCGGAATTGACGACCCTTCATTTTACCTGATTCGATCTTGTTCAGTGCTTTCTTAGCTACAGAGCGTTCTACAGCAACGTAAGCACGCATTGCGAACAAGTTGATCTTACCTACTGATTTACCATCAATACCACCTTGACCAGTCAATGCACCAAGAATATCACCTGCACGAAGCTTAGCTTTCTTACCGCCATCAATCTGAATGGTTACCATGTTTGAGTAGTACGGCTTAGCAATAGGTTTTGCTGGAAGCTCAGATGGCTCAATCGGCATATCCATGTACTCATCAATTTGAGCAACACGGTACATCTCTTTCTCGCTAAAGAAGCTGATAGCAACGCCCTTGCTTCCTGCACGGCCAGTACGACCAATGCGGTGTACGTGAACTTCAGGGTCGCGAGACAATTCAAAGTTGAATACAGCGTCTAGGTTATCTACATCAAGACCACGGGCCGCCACGTCTGTCGCAACTAGAATCGAGATGGTTTTATTTGAGAACTGAACCAAAGCTTGGTCACGTTCACGCTGTTCCATGTCGCCATGAAGTTCGATAACACTGAAACCACGGTGGCTTAGCTCATCGTTTACGTTCTGCACTTCTTTCTTAGTGTTACAGAACACAACCGCAGATTCCGGTTGGTGATGAAGTAGCAGCAACTCTAGAGCATCATCACGAGCTTCAGAACCTTCTAGCTTGTAGAAGTGTTGCTGGATGCTTGAGCGGTCATGCGTTGACTCAACCTTCACCATTTCTGGGTTGCGCATAATGCGGTCTGCAACAGATTTGATCTGTTTAGGGAAAGTTGCACTGAATAGCAGAGTTTGGCGTTCTTTTGGCGCCGCTTCAATCACTGCGTCCAAAGCGTCTTGAAAACCCATCTCTAGCATGCGATCCGCTTCATCTAACACAAGTGTGTTCAGCTCAGACAGGTCAATACGGCCTTTCTCTAGGTGGTCAAGAATACGACCAGGAGTGCCCACAAGAATGTGTGCGCCATGCTCTAATGAACCAATCTGTGGGCCCATTGGCATACCGCCACATAGTGTCAGCACTTTAATATTGTGAATACCACGAGCAAGAGTACGGATCTCTTTTGCTACTTGGTCTGCAAGCTCACGAGTCGGACATAACACTAAAGACTGAACACGGAAACGCTTAACGCGTAGGTTCTGCAGCACGCCTAAACCAAAAGCAGCTGTTTTACCTGAACCCGTTTTACCCTGACCGATAACGTCCTTGCCATTTAGGATAGTAGGAAGACTTAACGCTTGGATCGGCGTCATTTCAGTATAACCAAGAGAATCTAACGTATTTAGAAGCTCTGGTTTAAGGGCGATTGAAGAGAATTTTGAAGTGCTCAATGGAAATATCCAACTGGTGAAAAACAGAGTGCATTATGAGTGTTTTTGAAAATTATTCCACCTTAATCACAGTTTTGAAGAAATAGGTTAGGCGAACACAAAAAAGCCAGCTTTGTTAGCTGGCTTTTACTTCTATAAGAATTGCTTTCTATGGCACACCGTGACCTTTAGATGCAACCCATACGCGGTACCACTGCTCGCGAGTCAGTTCAATTTTCAGTGCATCAACAGCTGTCTTAACGCGCTCAATCTTACCAGAGCCAATAATGGCAATTGGATTAGACGGTAAACGGCGAACCCAAGCGTAAATCACTTGATCAATGCTGTCGGCCCCCACTTCTTGACGAATCGCTTCTAGCTCATCACGAACGCGAATCGCTTGCGCTGAATCGCCACTAAAGATGCTACCACCACCGAGACAAGACCACGCCATTGGGCGAATGCGGTTCATCTGCAGTTGATCTAACGTACCATCATGGGCAACTTCGAAGTTCAGTGGGTTAATTTCAACTTGGTTGGTTACCAATGGCTTACCTAGGCGAGATTGAAGCAACTCGAACTGACGCGGTGAAAAGTTAGAAACACCAAAGTGCTTAACTTTACCGACTTTGTGTAATTCTGCGAACGCTTCTGCCACTTCATCCGCATCCATCAGTACATCTGGACGGTGAATAAGCAATACATCCAGTTCGGCTACACCTAAACGCTCTAGTGAGTTATTTACTGATTGGTAAATGTGGTGTGCGCTGGTGTCATAGTGATTGATCTTACGATCAGGAGTGTGGTCACCACACAAGTTGATATCGCACTTGGTGACAATTTGAATATCATCACGAAGGCTTGGCTCAAGCGCTAATGCTTCACCAAACAACTTTTCACATTGGTAGTTACCGTAGATATCCGCGTGATCAACAGTTGTGATGCCAAGATCAATGTGCTGCTTAAGGAAAGTCAGGCGTTGTTGCGGGGTCATGCCCCATTCAGCTGTACGCCAGTATCCTTGCACCAACTCAGAAAGTTCTGGGCCTTGTGGCGCTGTCGTTACTCTTGCAACCATGGGTTGTCTCCTTTATCAATACTGAACGTATCCTAAGCTCGTTTTACCGAAGGCTCAACGTATAACAAATGACAAAAGTAAACGCTTGCCAAAAATGTGAGAGCCACAGAAAAACGAACACTTAAATGAATAATAACTTGCTGTCTGCCCGTGAACCGTTATTCCAAAAGGCTTGTTTACTCTAATGAATTACGAAAGCATCTATAAATTTGAGCAATTAAAAGCGATTTAGTTCAACCGTTAAGTTATCACCATCACTCTGTAACTGAACCCAAGGAGAAGACGAACTAGCAGATGATGAGTTAGGAACGTTCCATAAACTCACTTGATCAGGTGAATGGTGTGGTGCATTAATAAATTCTACGAGCTGCTTATCTACCTCATCAAAACCAACGCCCTCACGTTTTGCGTGTTCGAGTTGAGCGACGACATCGAACTCATCTTCCCCAATACGAATTGAACTCAGAGCAAAGCCATCTTGACGAAGGTAAGCCTGAAGCTTGGTATAACTTAAGTTCGAATATGGCAAGCTTAAGCGAACCACTTCAATACTTGATTCACCTAGCTCCAATTCAACATAAACATCCAGATCGTAATATTTGGTTTGGTCACTGCACAGCAGAGTACCTTCTACATCACCACAATCCATAAGATCGACATCGTTGATATAGTTTTGAGAACTTGGTTGATCTGAACTTGTGTTGAATACCGTTCGCAGCCACCAGCTTTCGGTTGCTTGCGCAGAAAATGCAATGGCATTCAAAACCAATAAAAAAGGTAGGGTTAAGACAGGAAGAGTTCTCATTAATTGTGCTTATTTCGTGCGGCATGAAGCGTTCATTATACGTGACCAATCAACAAACAAACGACTGACCGACAAATTTTAGGTGAAAAAAAACGGGCATACATGCCCGCTAGATAAATTCTATCGCCGAATAACGTAATCCGTCACGTCGAGAACCATTACGGGACTAACAGTACCATCCCGACGATTTACATACAACATATCATACCAATTATTTATAGCCACCTTCTATTACAGGCTCTTCAAGCGATAGTCTTACTTTATTACGTTGAATGGCTTCTGGCGGCAAACTGATGAAGCCGTATTGGTTCAACACGCTTTGATGCTCTTCCGACAAAGTCAGTCCAACAAAGAACTTCTCTTGCTCAGTAAACCCTTTACGATGCGCTGGAATATTCAGGTACATGTAATAAACCGTGGCTAATGGGTAACGACCAGAGAGGATCGTCTCTTTGTTTAAGTCGTAGTTCACCCCAAGATTATCAACCACACTCAGCCATTTCACATCCGAGATTTGATCTGAGTAGACGGTGTAACCAATCGCGGCATCTTCGTCTTCAATCTTGTTAATCAGATCAGGTAAATCCGCTAAGAACTGAGTATGGGCATATTCTCCCTCCGTTCCACACTCGACCCAACTTGAAAAGGTGGTATGCCCCTTCAGGTTATGATCAATTGCGAAGGGCAGCATATGAGTATCTAGGCTTTCACCATTACGGATATCACTGCTTGGTGACCATTTGGGATGTTTAGGGTCGTTAGAACAACCAAACACATCGATAAGTTCGGCAACACTGATGGATGTTGCTGGGTTATTCTCATTCGCTAGAATCGCAATCACGTCAGCGGTAAACATCAGCTCTGTCGGTCTATAGCCGTAGCGCATGTCGAACCTAGCCATTTCTTTGTCAGTCCACTTTTTGGAAGTAATACCAACACGTGAGCGTTGCATGATCATCTGCTCTGGTACGCTGTCACTCAACAAGATCTCTAGGTCAATCTCTTGGCTCTTGAGTAAGTCTTCAACAAGACCCTGCATATTCGGCTCAATCGCGACCAAACCAATTTCACTGGCATCATTCGCAAACGTCGATGCCGAGAACAACATAGGTACAGCAGCAAGCAGTAAGCCCGGTTTATTAGATAGACGTTTCATTACTGGCCTCCTACTGGATCAATCGATGTCTTGGATTCAACATCGCTGTTACTGTCGAGCTGCATCTCTGAGGTGAAGATATTCCAAGATGGGTTCACTTCCATACTCTCTGTTTTTAACACCGCGATAGTTCTGCGCTTACGCTTATGAAGGTGCTGAGTTAAGCTGGTTATCTGAGTAAATTCTTGTTCGAAAATTCGCTCACCATCGATGCCTCTGTCGATCAGTGCATCTCGAATCACGCCAGTCCTTTTCTTCGCCAGTGCCTTGTTATAAGTGTTTGTACCTTCTGAACTGGTATCGCCAACTAAAGTCACCGATGCATCTGGCTGTTCACCCAGTAAACGAACAAGTTCATTGAGTACCGCAGTATGTTCAGGTTTAAGGTCATACTTATCGAAATCAAATGCCACGCTTAACACTTCAACATCTTCGACGATTTTCCAATTGGCACAGCCTTTAATGTCTACCGTCACGCCTTCTGGAGTATCAGCACAAAGATCGCGTTGGTTAATCACCCCATCACGGTCATCATCCGCTAGATCATCAATTTGATGGCGAGTCATTGTCGTATCGGGCGTTTCAGCACAACCCATTAGCAAGATAGAACTAAGTAGCGCTAGTTTAAAATATCTCATTACTTGTTCTCCCCTTGCCACTCTTCTGGGTGTTCAACCCTCAATGCGTAGGTCAACATGCCCATCGCGTTCAGTACGCGGTATGCTGCTAACGTTTGATCATATTCTGTGCTGATGAAGTTTCGTCGAGCCAAGAACACTTCCACTTTTGCGTCCAGCACATCCAATAGGCTTCGTCTGCCTACATTAAATTGTTGGATGTAACCCAGTTCTGCAATTTTGGCCGCGTCCACATTCTGTTGAAGTAGAGACTTTTGTTGTTCAAGCATCTTGTAGGCGTTCCAAGCAAGTTGGGTACCCTCTTTCGCTTCACGCTCGGTTCTCACGCGAATCGCTCTTGCCTCTTCAACACGCCACGCTGACGACTCCACTCGAGAGTCGGTAGAGAAGCCGTTAAACAGATCATAATCCATGGTCAGCATGATTCTCGCGTCTTCATCAACACCACCCGGTGGGTTAGACACGTTGTCATTTTTATTAGCATGAAGTTCCAGTTTTACTTCTGGATAGTAATCACCTTTCTCTCTACGCATCTCTTTACGAGCGGCATCGATATCAAGCAAAGAGGCTTTGATTTCTGGGTGATTCTCGACAGCTTGTTCAAGTGCGACCTGTGCTGAGCTTGGTAATAGAGCGTAATCAAAACGGGGATAAACCAAGTTCACAGCAGGCTTGCCCACTAAACGTAGGTACTGAGTTTGCAAATCAAACAGGTTGTTCTGAGCTGCTATCAATGAAGATTGCGCCGTCGCAACACGAGCAGAAATCTGAGCCAAATCTGAGTTGCTGCTCAGGCCTTTGCTCTTTTTATCTTGTATGTCTTGATAGATTTCTTGGTGCTCTTTTACATTACGCTTGGACAGCTCAAGCAGCGTCTCTGCTTTTAGAATATCGAGGTAGTTTCTCACCACATCTAACGAAACATTTTCAGCACGTGAAATCAGGGTTAAACGTTCAGCCTCGGCTTCGAACGTGAGTCGGTCAACATTCGACGTTGTTTTAAAACCATCGAATAGTAACTGGGAAACTTTAACGCCGATTTCCGTTCGCGTTAGACCACGGTCATCGGTGTCGAGTTTGCTACCACTGTTATAACGCGTCTCTTCATAACCTGCCGCTGCGTACAAATTGACTTGCGGCATATACAAACCGCCTGCAGCATCACCGTCTCTTATCACCGATTGGTATCGGGAGTACTGCGCCAAAATCTCTGGGCTATAGTCTATGGCAAAGGCCACGGACTCTTCCAATGAGGCTGCTTGAGACAGCCCGCTCATCAGTAAGCAAGAAGAGAGTAAGAATTTTGAATGCATTACACTTCCTTTTATATTTATGCTTTAACCCACTTCATCGCTCGCGAAGTGAGTTTTCCTTAGCTCGTAAAATAGGTTTTAACCAATAACTCAATACTGTTTTTTCGCCGGTCAAGATATCAACCGCGACTTGCATCCCTGGGATAATGCTAAAGGCAGAGTTTTGTTGCTGGTCTTCGTTTAACTGAATATGGGCTCGGTAATAGGCGTTGCCATCTTCCGTTTGCAAGGCATCGGCACTGACATAAGTTACCTCACCTTTAAGCCCGCCATAAATGACAAAATCATAAGCAGTGAATTTAATCGTGGCGCCCAAACCTTTATGCACAAATGCAATATCCTGTGGCGAGATTCTGGCTTCAACAATCAACTGGCTGTTCGACGGAATCAGCTCAATAATCGGCTCACCTGGTCTCACCACACCGCCAATGGTGCGAACAAATATCTCTTTCACCGTGCCATCAACAGGCGCTAAGATTTCCGTGCGTTTCAGCTGGTCGGCAATCGCTTGTTGGCTTTCATTCAATTGCGCGATTTTACTGGCCACCTCATTTAATTGACCTTGTACCTTGGCACGAAAATCGAGTGCGATGCTGCGATGGTCAGCTATCGATTCTGAGTAAGCGGCTATCTGTTTTTGAGCCGCTACTTTTGAGCTGGCTATATCACCCTTTAGCTTCACCACATCGCGGTTCAATTTCAGCAGTTCAACCTCAGCAACCGCACCGCTCGCGACCACGTCTTTGAGCATGTTGCGCTCACGAATAACGATATCGAGACTACTTTCTAAGGTCTGGATATTATTTAGCGTATCGACACGCGCTTGGTCTTGTTGCTCGATGCGAAGTGCTGCCTCTTCGAGCTCCGATTTCAACTGACCTAAACGCTCTCGGTAGTTCGCTTTTGCGTTCATTAACGCGGGATGACTTGATACATCAACAGCGATATCTTGTGGCACCAAGACCACTCGCTCATACCACTCTTTCGCATCGTTATTTAAAACAACCGTCGACAATTCAGCTTTTAACCTTAATTGCTGAGCAAGCAAGGTATCCGCTTGTTGAGCCGACTCTAAAAAAGCGGCTTTAAAACGCGTGTCTTCCAACTTAGCCAGAGGCTGACCTTTCACCACAGATTGACCTTGTCTTACCATGATCTCTTGAACAAGGCCGCCTTCTAAGCTCTGAATGGTTTGTACTGATAGGCTAGGCACAACTTTGCCTTCACCGATCACCACTTCTTCTAGTGTTGCCCATGTCGCCCAACCGATAATCGAGACAATGAGTAGAGCACTTAGCCAAATCAGCTTACGAGAACGGAATGCCAAGTGATTGTTGGTCCACTGAATATCATTACTCATGACGACCTCCCTTCACCACTGAAACCGTCTTAAAACGACTTGTTCCTTTGGGAGCGCTTTTCTTCTGTAGAGAGAGGATATCTTTTGGTTCCCCCTCAGCTACGATCTGACCTTTATCCAACACAACCACTCGATCACACATCATCAAGAACGAAGATTTATGCGAACTGATTAACATTGAAGTTTCTCTAGGCATGCTTTGTAGTGCATTGAAGAACTGTATCTCGGCTTGATTATCAAGTGCGCTGGTCGGCTCATCCATGATCAATAGCTTTGGACAACGATAAAGCGCCCTTGCGATAGCCACAGCTTGGCGTTGGCCTCCTGAAAGCAATCGGCCACCTTCACCAACTGGCGTTTCTAAGCCATTGCTTAAGCGTCCCAGATAACCATTCAAACCCGACTGTTGTAGCGCTTGTCTTAGCTTCTCTTCATCAACGTTAGTCGCACCAAGCGTGACGTTGTCGTAAACACTGCCAAAGATAAGATTAGTGGTTTGCCCTACCCAGCCCATGCCACTGCGCAAGACACTGGTTGGCCATAATTGCCCATCGATTTCTTGATAGAAAGCTTGACCTGTTGTGGGTAAATACTGACGAGCAACAATCGATAGTAGGGTTGTTTTGCCCGCACCTGCTGCACCAACAAGGCCAACTCGTTCACCTGGTTTTATCTCAAGAGAGATTTCCTTTAACGCTGGGCTTTGAGTTTCTGGATAGGTAAATGTGACTTCATCCAACCTAACCCCGCCATCAAAGTCGCCCTTATCGATCACTTGGTGCTTAGACTCTTCCTGAGGTAGCTCCATGATCTGATTTAGGCCTTCAACAGCCGATCGTGTTTGTTGGAATCTCAGCATTAAAAGAGAAAGTTGATTCACCGAGCTTGCAGCGCGTCCACTCAACATCACGACAGCAATTAACCCACCCATACTTAGCAAGCCCTCTGAGATTTGATACACACCGAAGATGATCAGAGTAATGGTGACAATCTGCTGACTGGATTGAATAGAGTGCGTCACGATATTTGAGTAATGACGAGATTGAGTCTGCCATTGAGAAAGCGATGAAATAGTCTGCTCCCAACGCTTTTGAGTAATACCTTCCGCGTTGTTTTGTTTGATGTCCGGAAGGGTCGTTAAACAATCAAACAGCTGCGCTTGTCTTTGTGTTGATAAACGCGCGGTTTCATCGAATGTTTTCTCGACTTTGCCTTTCATCGCTATGCTCAACACAATCAGCACCAACATGATGGCAACTGGGATGAACATCATCGCCCCACCGAGCCAACCGATAAGGAACAGGAACAACAAGGTGAACGGTAAGTCGACTAACGTGACCAAAGAGATGGAAGTGAAGAAGTCTTTCACGCTGTCGAAGTCTTGAAGCTGTCTGGCAAATGCACCTACCGATTGAGGTCGATTTTCCAACTTCATACCGAGTACTTTAGAGAACAGTTGAGAAGACAACTTGTTGTCTATATAGCGCCCCGCCATATCAGTCACAGAGCTTCGTGAGCTTCTCAATACCCAATCAAAAACAACCACAATACCCACACCGGCGGCCAGTACCCAAAGAGTGTTGAACGCTTGGTTTGGTACCACACGGTCGTATACGTTCATGGTAAAGAGCGGAACGACTAGCGCCAATACGTTAATCAAGAACGAAGCGATAAACAGGTCTCGGTACCAAGGTTTCACTTCTTTGACGACACGCCATAACCAACGAGTGTTGGATTTACTGTCACTGCGTTCATGGGATTGTACACGAGCATCATCAAGCGCTTGAGCACCCACTTGCCACACATACGGTTCCACTTGAGTAACCAAATCTTTTAAGAGGGTTTGTTGGCTTGAATTGGTTCCGCAATCCAATACATGAAAGTCACCACCGGAACTTTGGGTGACGACAAGAGGCATCCCTGTCGCAGAATTAACGGCAACAACCGGAAACTGACATTGAGTCAGCAACTCTTTTTTTACATGACTCAGAGTCAAGCCTGATTTCTCAATCGCTCTTGGGAAAAGGGACTCATTAAGCCTTCCTTGGTCTAAAGGTAGGCCAGACACTATTTTGGACGGGTGGCTACGCACATTAAAATGCTCACACAACCACTCCACACAACCTAGCCAGCTGTCTTTTTGTACTACCAATCTAAACATCCTTTTATAGACTGTACATCTAACTTACAGCGTTAAATTATTGTCTTCTATCATTTTTTGTAAAATTTGTGCTTCTAATGCACTGCTACTATCACCCTGATACAAATCATCATACGTAACATCGGCGAGCAAGATATTTTGTTGGACGTCATCGTCTCCATTGGCCTTAATCGAAATCGTTACGCCTTCCGCTGATTCTTCTAGATCGAGGTACTGTGTCGCACCTAGACCTGTAGTTATGTCTAGGGCACCAAGGATACCTGACAAATCAATCGCATCCGTGTCTGGTGAGGCATCAAAATCTTGGACCACATCGAAGCTCGGCGCATCTGCACTACCTAAACCTGAAGATGCAAATACAAAGCTATCCGAGCCTGTACCACCAATTAACAAATCATTGTCATCTGTTGCAGTAATCGTAGAGTCACCTTCAGCCACAAATTCAACCGATACGGTTTGCGGGAGCCCTACTGCTTGGTTATTGCCGATTTCGGCTGATGGCTCAATCGTTAGATCAAACTGATCACCACTGTTGTAGCCCCCGGTAATCGCTAAATTAGGCACATCCGCTAATTCCACGACATACTGACCATCGACCATAGAACCATGCGAGAAAGTTAAACCTGCTGGGATGTTATAGATGGCAATAAAACCCTCTTCGGAATCAGCAGGATTAACGAGGGAAAGGTCTAAACCAAGAGGAATCGAGCCACTCGCTTCAGCGACAATTGATGGGTATTCAAGGCTTAGCAAAGGAGCATCGGGCTCAGGTGTAATCACCAAAGTCATATCTTGTGAACTTGGTTCGCCAGTATCTGTGACCAAATTACCAAGCACCGTATTTTGGTCAACCGTTTGACCAGTGATCGTAATATCGAGGTTACCCCAAGCGTCTCCGGCAAAGAACTCAAGCTCATCAACAGAACTTGCTTTAACGAGGATCGTAGCCTGTATGATGCCGCCAACATTAGTGAAAGAGCTTGTTTCAGAGCCAATACGAATTCTATCAAGCCCAATTAAACCCGAAGGATCAGAAGTCCCATTCACTGTGACTGTAATTAATAAGAACTCATCACTGTTGGTCTCGAAGCTATTCGCATCAAGTGGAATAACAATGCCTTCATCTTCACTGCCAGTCATCTGTTCAGGTAAGTCGAAGAATTCCACCTTATCACCAATTGGGTTCACACCAACGGTAAAGTCAGATTCGGTATAGCGGATTTCAGTGGTGCCGATTTCTTGAGTGATTGCCTCAAACACCAGGTTCATGTCTCCACTGAAATCTCTCGGTGGCATAATGACCAAGTTCGCAAGTTGGCTTGGATCTAATTGCCACTCATAAGTAGGGTTTCCATTGAACGTGCCGCCATCTGCGCCGTTGTTTGGAACCAACTCATAAGAGTCTCCCACTTTTATCGCAACCACGGCGCCTTCAGGTACACCTTTTAATGCCAAAGACATATTTTCAGAGCCATCTTGGTCAATCAGCTCTGCGCTAAGTGATGACAATGAAATATAGTTGTCTTCATCGCCGACAATATCTTGCGTTACTAAGTTTGCCGCATCAGCAACAGGTTCAACCGTGATCGTCACTACGGTCGTTTTATCTTGTGTATCCGTTTCAGCCACGCAATCCGCTTCATCGGTAATATTGGCTGTTACCGTTAAGGTAATTTCGCCGCTGTAATGTTCAGGTGGTGTCACCAACACATCACTCAAACGGCTAGGATCGGTTACCGTCCAAGTACCATTGCCGTTATCAACCAACAAGCCAGTATCGGCAGGACTCTCCGACAATGTCACACCATTTGATACCGTAATCGTCAGAGAGTTAACGGTTTCTTTACCAGTAGCGCTGTTGCCTTCACCCGTGATTAACTGGCCGTCTTCAACGCTATCTCCAAGAACAAGCTCAAGATTAAGATCCGTAGTGATGTCTTCTTGGATTGTTGTCGAATCCGTTGCAACCGTAATGTCATCGACAACAGGTAGCACTTGAATGCTGATCGTTTGATTTGTCGTGACTGTTTCACCATTACACGGCGAGGTTTCGACCGTTTCTATAGTAAAGTCAATGCACCCTGCAAAGTCTTCATCTAACCCAGTTAGCGATAACTTCGATAGGCCATCAGCAGTAATCGAATAACCGACGACTTCGCCAGCCGCGTCATATTCAGCAATAACACCATCACCTGAAATCTCAACGCCTTCAGGAAGAGAATCGGCCGGAATATAGAAAGAGATAGTGTTGTCTGGGTCACTGGCAACATCAGTATTTAATAGACCCGTGAGATCGATATCTTCACCTTCTAGCGTTTTAATATCACCATCTGGTTGGATTGGACTTGGAGGCCCAACAGGGTCACAAGAACCGCCCCCGCCGTCATGGCCTGTAATCTGAATTTGGAATGAGGTATCAATATATTTCGAATCTTCGCCATCAATAACACGAGCACGCACCACAATATCTAACACAGGGGTGTCGCTTGGGCTGGAGATCGTCATGCCACTTAAGATTTCTTGAGCCAGTTCTTGGATAGAATCACTCGTCAGGCCGTTTGCAGAGATAATCCAGTTTCCTGAAATATCTTGAGCGGCTCCGTTCGGGTGGTCGATAATCAGCGAATAGCCATCAGGCACATCGATCAAGATATAATCCAAGTACTCTGAGCCATCCATATCTGCGTCAACAAAAGTAACCGCATCCGACACGTTGACTGGAGAACCGTCATCACTAATGTATAGCTGACCAGAACTCTCCAAACGAGTATCTGACTCGACCCTTGCATCTACGGTGACACTGATTGATCCTGAAATATCCTTTACATCAGTCGCGCCTGTCGGCGAAGTATCGGTAACTTCATAGGTAATTGGGATCGAAAATGTACCGCTCAAATCTTCAGTAGCGGTGACTGACAGTCTTCCGCTACTTAAAAGCTCGGACAGTGTTGGCGTCGTAGAGTCTAATAAGCTTTCTAAATCTAACCCTGAAACCGGCACATCAATTACACTGCCATCAAAATAAAGACTCAGATCAGCAGGAAGGCTGTCAATCACATAACCCGTTAAAGACTCACTTCCATCAACATCTTGATTCACTGATGGCTCTAGATTCAATCCAATTTGGCTGTCTTCAATACCTTGAGTACTAACTGTTTGACCATCTTCTTGATCAACAACAGGCGCTAACTCTACTTTTAACGTCATCGGGAACTCACCCGAATCACCATCAGGCTCAGTTGAAATAGCGATAACGGTAAGTTCCAGTTCCCCACTGAAATCAGCAACTGGCTTAAGATACAAATCATTCAATTGTGCGTTAGAGACTTGGAATACCGGCCCAGTGACATCATCCACATACGCAATCGTTAGCGATACGGGCTGACCCAACGCATCCACCAGCAAAGTTCCCTCAGGGATGTTGGTTAGCAGTACGTTAATCTCTTCTGAAACATCGTCGTCCGAAGTTTGGACCACAAAATCCAGTCGAATCAAACCATCTTCGTTAAGCACCGATTGATTACTGATAACTTTAGTATCGCTATTGTACTCCCAGTGCGCGTTGCCTCCGTCCACAACGATAGGCTCATCCACTACACCTTTTAAGAAAATATCAATGGTTTTAGTATCGCTTGATGCCTGCCCGTTAATTGGGATAAGTGAATCGATAGTCGATTCTGTTGCAACCGCTGTTACATTTATAGATAAGTCTTCAGTAAAGGAACTGATGTCCTCTTTGGGCTGAATATAAGCAACACCATTTTCGATTGCGCTCGCAGGAACGAAGTAAGTATTTGCTCCAATTACAGCAGTACCTTCTCCTAAAATTGACCAACCTTCCGGCACTTCAATAATGTAGCTCAGAGTTTCAGAACCATCAGTGTCTGTCAGGGTCCCCTCAATAACATCTTTTAAATAAATAGGTTCATCTTCCAGACCTTTGTAATCCTTAACAGATAAAATTGGTTTATCCGCATCAGGAGAGACCTCTACGATGACAGTATGAACATTATCAGCCGTTTTATCGGCAGGATCATCGAAGGAGTTTCCGGATTCAGTGGCAATCGCAGTAATTTCAAATTCAAATCGACCCGCTAAGTTTTCATCAGCTCTGATTTCCATTTTGTCGATTTGATTCTGAGTGTACTCCTTATCCTCTTGAACGGCATTTCCGTTCAAGGTGATATTCAGACCATCGGGAATACCACTTATCGTATAAGTTAGTGTTTCCGACGAATCTTGGTCAACGAGTTGAGCGGTAATATCAAGCTTGATAGGGTCAGCGTCATCTTCCACAGATTGATAAGTGAATACTGAATCAGACCAATCGGGAGCGTCTGCAACAGGTAAAACAGAAACCGCAATATCGGCTGTGAGTTCTTTTGGAACCGTATCCGTGCTAATGATGGCGTTAATCGCCAAAATAACCGTCGACGTCGTATTGGATTCATGGAGGGCCGGACGATAGGTTAACTGTCCATTCGGACCAGTAAACTGACTATCAATCGCTGTCAGCTGACTTCCTGATAAGGTGACCTTGCCGTCAACAACTTGAAGTAGCACCCCATCAAGGTACAAGCTACCACCGTTTAGCGATGCTTCAGAGAATTCGATAGCCGTAACCGTTTCGCTTTGGTCAATATCACCGGTTGAGACACTGACGACAATAATCGCATCGTTATCTTCTGTGGTTTCAGAATCTTCATAGCGAATAAAACCTTCGTTATCATCCAATATAAGCTCTGCGTTACTAACGACTTCATCGCCATCCGCATCTCGCACCAAGTAATCAATGTCATCGACAATCTTAGGATCGGCAGGATTAGTCGTTACATTCTGGTTCGTAGTTAACTGGTAGCTACCATCTGGTGAGAGCGTAAACTGGCCGTAAGTGGAACCGCCATCATAATCATTAATTAGATTGATCGTGATCGGTGTACCGACGTTATCAAAGGTATACGTGGCATTTCGATAAGTGAAGCTAATAATTTCTGCGCCGTCTGCGCCTGCAAATTCTTCGGTTAGGAACTGTCCATTGAGGTTATCACCCTCAACCATTTCAATAGAACCATCTCGAGCAGTCGGAACATCATCTGTTACGTTGACAGAATAAATAGCAGGATCAGAACTGTCTCCATCCGCATCATTAACTGTCAGTTCAAAATTAAGAGCTAGATTGTTTTCACCATCGCCCGTGGCATGGTCTAGTGGTGCGTAGAGATCAAATTCAGTGGTTCCGTCAGTATTAAAGCGAATCCTAAATACGTTGTTGCCGTCAGTATCTTGCCCATAATACCAACCATCAGAATCAGCAGCTTTAAGGGAGATCGCTTTCCCAGCACTGGTGTAGCCAAGTGAATCAAAAGCAGCGGTGTTGACCGTGACAGAAACAACATCATCAGAGCCTTCAATAATACCTAAAGAAGGACTGCTATCTTCGACTCCAACTTGCTGACCATCTCCTAGCAAACCATCTTCATCAACTGAGATGCCTCCAGTCACCGAAATTTCAGGATCTTTACCGTCATAGATTTTTATATCAGACGCTTGCGAGTCTCTAGAACCATCGGAATCAATGGTGACGATAGAAGCTGGAATCGTCAGCTCGGTGTCTTTAGAACCTGAGCCATGATCAATGGACTGATACAGCTCAATAACGACATCAACGCTTGTTGAGCCATTGGCTTCAAGGCTGAAGCTATCTGGTAATTTGACTCTGAAAACAGCATCACCATTGCCAAGAACCGCATCAAAGGTACCATTACCGTTATCACGCCAAGTCAGCGCTTCACCATTGCTGGTTACCGCTATACCATCGCTATCAAGAACAGCTTGGCCCGTAGTCACATCCAAACCTAAGAAAACCAGTGGATCATTCCCTGCGGTAACGGCTAAGCTCACGTTTGCTGTTGACCCAACTCCCGATGGAGTACTATCAGCCACGGGAATTTCACTCAGTTCAACCGTTCCTGAACCAATCGTTGGTTCACCGCCATCAGTCACTGATACATTCAAGGTTAATTTGGTTACATCATTGTCATCATCTTTGGCGGTAACAACGAATGGAAGTTGGTCTGTAATGTTATCTTGGTCAAGCCCCTTAAAGAGTTCAAAAGTATAAGTAACATCAGTATCCGCCTCACCTGAAGGAGAGGTAAAGCTCAAGGTGAATGCTTTATTGTCAGCACTTTCAGAACCAACATAGCCAGTAAGTTCACTTCCATCCGCAGAGACCACATAAATGATCTGTACACCGCCACTAAATAACTGCGGCTGATCTGCAGCACCGAAAAATACGGACTCGACAAAGTCACTCCCGACGTTGAGATTAAACATACCAGTATCAGAAACACTGCCATTAATAAGATCAGATTCGTCCACAGCAGCATTGCTAGTTGAAGTTAGTACCGGATCGCCCCCATCCTGGATAATCCAATCAAACTGCCCTTGTTCTAAAGCAGTACCATCTAAGTCTTCTCCATCAATGATAAGTGGCAGGGTAATAGAATCGTTGCTGATCAGGTGGTTTATAGGCTGCTCTAGGACTAATGTGACATCTGCGAGAACATCAATACCACTAGCAACCGCACTCAACGTTAGTGTGAATATCGTTTCACCATTTGCTTGTGCGGTAATCGTTTTACCATCATTGGCTAACGTGTAAGTTAGTGGGAACTCCTCATCTCCAGTCGTTAAGCCCAAGGCGTCTAGCTGCACTAAGGTATTGGTATTAAAGACAATCGAGGCGGGATCTGGATTATCTGAGCCTGCGGAAACAGTAAACTGACCGACGACAGTTTGGACTCCATCAGATACGTCACCTTCAGAGCTGGTCGTTGTCCCATCGACAACTAACCCCGCATCACCATCAAAAATATCGATGACTGCCGTACCAGTTCCGAAATCATTACTGCTATCGCCTGCGACATAGTTGAAAGTGATGTTTTGAGCTACGGTGTGATCTAAGTTTCTGTTGGCGACAAACGTCCAGTGACCATTTGCAAAGACGGTTAAAACACCTTCATCAAGAGTAAATGATACAGGGGCACTGCCTGATATTGTTTGTGTCAACCCATCAACTTCAACGCTTTTTATGGTTAGATGGGTATCAAGATCGATGTCGTTATTGAGTACATTGCCAGATACCACTTCACCTTCAATAACTTCATAAGATTCATCAAAAATGAGTGGGTCAGAATCTTTAATAACAATAGGTAAATGGCCAATAACGAGCTCTGTGGTACCATCCGCATCCGTTTGTAAACCCTCAATGACCAGAGCGGTCTGAATTGAGTCTAAACCAGCCTCTTGATCGATCGCCTGATAGAAGTTGATGTTTACGTTACTGCCGGAAATCGCGGCATCAAATACTACTTGCCCATCGCTTCGAGTACCCGTTAGGCTTTGTTTGTCACCTGATACAGCAATCGTTATTGACAAACCTTGAGATGTTAACGACTCAGCTATATTTTGGTCATCGCTAAATGAAAAATCTGCAAAATCAATCCGTATATCTGACGACTGGCTTTCACTTCCAAAGATCCCGACAATAGTTTCCGAAAACACCACAAACTCAGGAAGAATAATCGTCGGCATGTCATCAATGGCTTCGTTGCCAACTGTATTGAAAACTTTTGCGTCGATCGTCCATTCTGTAGTCGAATCAAGGGCAGAAATATCAATATTCTCCACCACCCAGTTACCCGAAGAGTCAACAACCCCTTCAAAGACTAAGGTCTGAGTCCCATCGTTTACTTCAATGTAAACTGGTAGCCCTTCTGCAACATTGGTGGTACCTTGCATCGTGGTAAGTTGGCTACTACGAAAGGCCAAAATGCTAAAGCCGTCTAGCGTATCAATATCAATAACAGGCGAGACGGTATCAATAACAATGACCCCTGTACTATTTACCGCAGTCGCTGGGTTACCAGCTATATCAATAGTGTCAGCCTCGATGGTAATGCTACCATCAGCAAAGCTCGTTAAATCTACGCCTTCCACAGACCAAGCGCCATTGACTATGGTTGCCGTTAGAACGATAACGTTGGTGGTGCTGTCTGAAATTCGGATGTTGACCGTTTGGCCATCCTCAACATTTTGCACGATACCGAAGAATTTAGCGGATTGAATTTCGAAACTGTTGAGGACACCATCGCCTCCATCATCAACACTCGCTGTAATACTCGCTAACGTATCCTTAACAATGGTGTCACTAGCCGTGGTAGGGTTTCCGGCGATATCTATAGCGTTAGCAACAACCGTCAGCTCCCCTTCCGCAAAGCTTGAGTAGTCTTGAAGGGTGAGAGTCCATGTACCACCCGATACGGTCGTTGTGTATTCTTGCGTGAAGCCTTGGCTATCGGCAATGGAAATGCTTATCGTCTGACCATCTTCAACATTGGCAACAGTACCGACTAGTACTCCGTTGGAAATTTCAAATTGGTTATAAAACTCATCACCAAAACCATCAAAATCGACATCGATTGTGGCTAGGGTGTCTTTGATTGTAGAGTCGTTGGCCGCAATGCTGTTACCAAACTCATCAGCAATCACCGCATCAACCTTCAGGTCTCCTTCAGCCAATGAAGAGAGATCAACGCCGTTTACAGCATAGGTTTCATCGCTTGTGGTTGCCGTTGTGGTTACCGTATTACCATTAATGTCAGTGATCGTTAGAAGAACGGTACGTCCATCTCGGACATCAACAGCGGTACCGGTGATCGTGACACCTGGTACTTCAAACTGGTTTTCGTAACCATCACCACCATCTAAAATATCTACGGTTAACGCGGCACTCGGTAAAAGTATGTCGAGGTTGCCTTCATTGGAAGTTGTGTCGTCTTCAAAATATTCTGTTGGTCGAGTATCAAAACCGGCTTCTGCCAGGGTTTCGTCGAGTGTAGATCGGACATAGGCAATAAAAGAGGCACTAGCGCTAGGTTGGTCGTTTGAAGCACTCGGCTGTTCTGGCGAGCTTTCAATGTTGTTTACAAGCTGTAGAACAACCTCTTCCAACTGTTGTTCTACCGCTTCTATTTGCGGTTCTGTCAGAGGTTGAGTCTGCTCCAAGCTCTGAGGTTCAATACTCACAACTTGCACACCATCGACCTTCGCTTGCGTAGCAGGTAATGGCTGCCAAGTACCGTCAGGAAATACCTGCCAAGTTACCCCGCCAACTTCGATATATAAAATAGGATCCATCCTAAACCTCTTCCTCACAAAACGCTGACATTGAGGGCATCAACACGCTCAATAAAAGACTAAAAAATCAGCAGAAACACTCTAATAAATACTAGCAAACAACAAATCATTAACAGTTAATTAATTACCATTGATACGCTGTAAAGTAAACCGATAAGCTGTGACTTTCATTCAGTTATATTTAACGTCACAAAATACATTTAGTGAATGTGTCATAATGTTGAAATTACTGGTTAATTTTCAAGGAATGTCATGACGGCAACGAACTACCTCAACCAACTGAATCACAAGTATCTTGTAACTCACAAAACCAAAGAAGACTTCTTTTGGGATACCTACATGGGCATCAGTGACGACCACGATGGTTCAACCCTAGCGCAAACTCAGTGGACCGAGTTTTTAAGTTCAGCTGAACAGATTGCGGCAATCGGAGCTCAATTAGATACCATCGACCAGATTCAAGATCCTCAAGAAAAAGAGAGCACGTTAACAGGGCTAAATGGCTGGTTAGCGACCTTTAAATCTCACGCTATCGAATCCCAACAATCTCAGGCGCTAAAAGCAGACCTCATCAAGTTCGAAGCAGAGCTGTTTGAGAAGAAACAAAACCATGTGATGACTTACGTAAATGAAGCGGGACAAGAAACAGAAGGTTCGCTTCCTGTCCTAGGTTCAGCTGTGAGAAGTAACAGTAGTGAACAAGTCAGGCTTTCTGCACACCAAGCACTATTAGATTTAGAGCAATGGCTACTGGCTAACGGATTTATTGAGCTCATCAAAAAACGTAATCAATTTGCTCAATCACTGGGTTTTAAAACCTTCTTTGATTACTCGGTGGTTAAAACCGAACAGATGACGACAGAGCAACTGTTCACGATTCTGGACGACTTCGAAGCACGTACACGTGATAGCCATCAGCAAAGCCTAACCCATTTGGCAGAGCAGAAAAGCGAGAATGCGCTCCAAGCCCATAACTTTACCTACTCTTTTGCAGGTGACGTGATGAATGACTTGGACCCTTATGTTCCATTCTCAAAGTCATTGAGACGCTGGATTGAATCCTTTGGTCGCCTCAACATCGAATACTCTCAAGCCACACTGAAGTTGGATCTGCTTGATCGCAAAGGAAAATACCCAAATGGTTTTTGTCACGGCCCTATTCCTTCTTTCTACGATCAAAACACTTGGGTGCCTGCTCAAGTCAACTTCACAAGTAATGCTAAGCCCGATCAAGTAGGCAGCGGCTATGATGGGATCAACACACTGTTTCACGAAGGTGGTCACGCTGCGCACTTTGCTAACGTGAAAATGAACGCGCCGTGTTTCTCTCAAGAGTTTGCACCTACGTCGATGGCTTATGCGGAAACCCAGTCTATGTTCTGTGACAGCTTGTTGAATGACGCAGACTGGCTCAAACAATACGCGCTTAATGCTGATGGCCAAGCAGTACCTGACGAGTTAATCAAAGCAATCATCGATAACAAGCAACCCTTCAGAGCTTATCAAGAACGCAGCATTTTAGTGGTTCCCTATTTCGAGCGAGCACTTTACGAATTGGCAGATGAAGATCTGACGCCTGAAAAGATCACCGCTCTCGCTCGTAATAGTGAGAAAACGATTCTTGGATTGGCTTGTAGCCCTCGCCCATTAATGGCAATCCCACATCTATTGTCGGATGAAGCGTCTTGCGCGTATCAAGGTTACCTGTTGGCTCATATGGCGGTGTATCAAACTCGTGCGTTTTTTACCGATAAATTTGGCTACTTAACGGATAACCCAGAGATCGGCCCTTTGTTAGCTAAGCACTATTGGTACCAAGGCAATAGCGTGAATCATAATGGGACAATCGAAAGCCTTACTGGAGAAGGTTTTAATGCCAAATACCTCGCTGACGAGTGCAACTTATCGCCAGAGGAAGCATGGGCTATTGAAGAGCAAAAAATCAAACAACTGTCGACAAGAGAGCGTGCACCAGTTGCTGATTTGAATGCGAAGATATCGATCGTTGATGGGTCAACCGAGTTGGCGAATAATGATAAATCAAACCATCAGATGTGTGATGAGTTTGAGCACTTTATCGTTGGGCAATACGGTCGATAGATTGTGTTTGAGCCTCTGTAACAAAAATTGAGTTCAAAACTAAAATGAAAAAAGGACGATAAGTTATCGTCCTTTTTAGATTCAGCTTAGGATCTATATAGTGAAACATGCTGAGCGAATTTTTCTATTAAACTCAACATCAACAGAATCAACACTTCTTAGTGATTTTCGATGAATGCCGAATACCTGCCCCGTCAAAACAATATAAAACTTTTCAGTTTTCAGTAAATTCCATGCTTCATCTAAAGATTCTGCGTAGACTTTGTTTTGTGAGTCTTGTGGACGAGTACCAGCAGCTCTTCCATGTTTACGTGCCAATTCGAACAATCCATTTCGATTAGGTTTGCACGTAAACAGAGTCTCATTGCCATAAATGACCCCCTTGCCAGATATGCTCTCAACCATTTTGTTTCTCCAGATAATAATCCACTCGTACCGCTTGAGTGGCATACCACATGTCGAACAGTGGATGCTTAAGCTGCGCAAAGAAGAGAATATGGTGTAAAGACCGGGCAGCAATTACACCATTATGTTCAGTTTCGATATTTGAGTTTCAAAGGCTCAGGCTCTATGCGCACCTAAGCCTCGACACTACTCTTAGAAGTAGTAGTAAGCTGCTGCGAATACGTGTGTTTCTTCGTCGTATTGCGTGTTACCGATTGAGCGTGCACCTTCGATATCTTGCTTAATATCAATACCCATGTCTGCGTTATCAGCAATACGGTACATAGCTGCAACGTTGATGTATGAAGAATCTACATCTGATAGGTTATCTTCTTCGTTAGTATTGAAAGCGTAACCTGCAGCAATGGTTAGATCATCAGACAATGTGTAACCACCAGAGAAGTAGAAACCTGTATTCTTCATCTCATCGTTTTGATCGATCCAAGAGTTAAGACCTAGCTTCATTGAACCTAACTGCATGCTGCCAGTTACTGTGTATACTTCGTAATCTTTCTCATCGTCACGAGCTTCGTAACCAGCGTATACGCTAAATACTTCTTGCTCGATACCGATGTAACCGTTAACGCCTTTCTCTGCATCGTTATGGTCGTCATTAGTCTCAAAGTAAGAGATAGCGTAAGCGATACCGTTAGTTGCGCCTTGGAACTTAACCACGTTGAATGCATCAGAAGCGTCGCCAGCAGAAGCACCAAACTCGTAAGTGTTGTCGCCTGCGCCATCAACTTTATCTAGTGCCGTATCGTTTTCCCAACCGAATGAAGCGATACCGTAACCAGTGTCGAAACCTAACCACGCTTTATCAACGTCTGTCGCAGGACCTGTATCAATGCCATTCACCCAACCAGATGTTGCTGCGTCGTTCGCTGCAACGTTATTGTCTGTTGTGTAGTTCAGCATCATGTCTGTTTCAAAGTAACCAACAAAACGGTTGTTACGGTAACTTACCGCAAGTGTTAAACCTGTCGCCCAGTCATCATAAAATGCTTTAGAACCTGTGTCGTAGTAACCACCAACACCGAAAGAACCTGCTACAGAGAATTGATCTTTGTGCATAGAATCAAAAGCAAACATCTCTTCATTCTGGCTGTTTTGGCTGCTTGTGTTTACAGCGAATGCTGAAGTTGAAATGCTTGCAATCGCAAGTGCTACTAATGTTTTTTTCATGGTTACCACTACCTATAGATTGATTCGGCCTTGTTAGTCCGGCCTTTTGGAGTGGCGCTATTGTTCAAAAAATCACGTTATTGATATACCGTAAATTTACTGAAACTTTATAGCTTTGATGAATTAAATTACATAATGATATGTTGATATGGCTTTTATATTGAGAAGCGTAAACCCGATGTCGGTACTGTTGTCCATGTTACGGATGTTTTCGATCATTAGGGCCTCAATCGCAAGTTGATGTAGGCGATAACGGTAACCCACGACCACTTCGTGGGAAGGTTCAGAAAAATCTGGATCGTTGCTCGCCCAACCTTGATAGTTGAGAGATTCAATAAGCAAACTATGACGCTGATTCAGTCGATACTCATACCCTATCGCCCAACTCGCGCTTACGTTTTCAAAACTTAAGTCTTCTAGGCCAACAAAGGAGTTATCGCCATTTCGATGCACTAAACCGACGGTTGAAAAAATACTGTGTTTGGGTGTGATAAAGCTGTAGTTAAGTTGAACGACTTGCTCAAAACTTGTTCTCGCAAATTGTCCACTTCTTACGTTGTTGTAATACAAAGAACCACCAGCAGAGAGCGATATAGGCCCCCTGGAATACAACAACAATTCATTGTAAAAAGTCAGCGCATTGGTTAAGTCATCACCTTCAAAATCAGAGGCATGAACGCCAGCATTATGAAAGTCCATGATGAATTGATCTTCTGCTACCTCATCACGACCGTTTTGCCCAATGCTAAAAAGATCATGAAAGCCCATTACAAAGCTGTCTAAACCATTATCTTTTGCCGTGACTACACGATAATCCAGCTCTGTTTTCCAGATGGGAGACGCTTGCCACTCAACCGCAATATTGAATTGGTTTTGGTAGTAGTCTAGAGAGTAGGCTTCCGTATGAGCCCATATACTGGCCTGCGTGTAAGAGGATTTAAACAATCACAATGAGCTTGTTCAGTTCGCTTTACGTAATGGGTTAGGTATTGCTGAAGATGAAAACACCATTCGATAGCCCTGTTCATCCTTATGATTCAGCACGTAACCTACTCGTTACCTTCACTTAAAGCGAACTTTATCTCATCTGAAGAAAAGCCTTTGCGACTCAACATGGCGTAAGCCTTAGAGCGTTCCTTGTGATCGTTCAGGTCATAAGATTTTTTCTGAAGCTGTTCTAAACAAGAAGCGTAAAAGTCCAATTGCTCTTCATTGATCAATCGGTCAATCAACGATGAAAGCTCAGTGGTATCGATTTGTCGCTGTTTTAGTTCTTGTTGGATAGCGGTTAAGCCTTTCCCTTTACGAGCGTACTTGAGCACTTCCTTCTCCAAATCAGCTTTCTCGGCCTTGATCTGAATATTACTCTTAAGCTCATGAGCTTGCGGATGCTGATCGATCGCGATTTTGACTTGTTGATAGCTGAAGCCACGTTTTTGCAGTGTCGCGACAAGCTTTTCACGGCTCATAGTAAAGCCTGAATAGTAATGATTGATTCGATCGATCAGTATCATTTGTTCGTCGATGTTTTTATCAGCAGATACCTTATGAATCGCATCGGAAATGACCGAGTCGGTTAGCCCTTTCTTCTTCAACTTTTCAATGATGTATCGCGAGCCAAATTCGCCAAAGAAGGCTTGTGCTGCGAATTGCTCAGCAAAATCTTGGTCGGATTTGAGATAGCCGTAACCTTTCAAGTTGCTCAAGGTTTCATTGATCCAATCTTGATTGTCCGTTTTCACTTTCAACTTTGCAATCAACTCGCTTTCCGTCATGTCCCTCTGGGTTAAATGCCACATCGCAGAGTTCATGACACTTTCGATTCGCGTCGCTTTTCTTACCGTTGTATTTCTCGTTTTTGGGTTTTGCTGTGAATCATCCATTCGATTTCAACTATCCAGACTGAGCCTGCCCCATGATAACGTAATTCCGACTAGCGTGAAGTGACATAAAAGAACGAGATTCAGATAAACTGACCTCCAACAAAAATGGACACCGATTCGGCGTCCATTTGATTGTCACATGAAGAAATCGACTCTTAGACGAATTAACTCTCTTCGTGATTGTAAATATGCACATCTCGTTGCGGGAATGGAATCGTGATGCCTTCTTCATCGAAGCGTTTCTTCACGGTTTCCGTCACATCCCAATACACATCCCAGTAATCGTCTGTCTTAACCCAAGGTCTTACGACAAAATCTACAGAAGACGTATTCAAGGTATGAAGCTTGATCATGTGCTCTGGTTTTTTCAGTACTAGAGGGTGCGCGACAATGATGTCATTCAATACCGCTTTCGCTTTATCGATATCATCTGAGTAACCAATACCGAAAACCATATCAACACGTCTTACACGTTCTGCCGTGATATTGTTGATCACGTCACCCCAGATCTTGTTGTTTGGGATCACTAAACGTTGGTTATCGATAGTTTGTACCGTGGTCGACACTAAGCTCATGTCTTTTACCGTGCCTTGCACGCCCGCCACTTTAACCATATCACCAACATCATAAGGACGGTAAATCAAGATCATCAAGCCCGAGGCGAAGTTAGACAGCGTATCCTGCAATGCAAAACCAATGATGACACCCGCGACACCGAAACCAGTTAATAGCGGTGCTAGTTCTATCCCGATTTGCGACAGCGCAATAAGCAAACCAATAAACACGACCGCTTTCGATGCGATTGATACAAAGAAATCCTGCATCAAGACACTGAAGTCCATTTTAGAGTGCGAAACACTCTTGCGAACGGTCTTACGAGCCACGTTAGCTATAAGGCGAGTGACATACAAAATACCGAGAAACAGAGCGAGTTTAACGATAAAAGAAGGGGTATTTTCAAAAGCCCATGAACTGAACGAACGGAGCCAACCATCCAGCAGTTCCAGTGCAACATCAACATCTAACACATCAGCGTTAATGTCTCCCGTCGTCGCCAGCAACACTCGCTTGTAAGAAGTCACGTCGACGCCAAACGGTTCCATTAGTGTGATGGTTTCTTCTAAGCTCGCCACCATTACACTAGTACGCTCGCTGAAACGCTCAAGCTCCTTTTTAATGGTCGCTTTCTCTTCTTCATTCACGAAAGACAAACGCGCTTCTAGATCTTGTCGCTGTGTGTCTGTGTAAAGAATGGCATTAGTCAAGTATTTAGAGCGAGACACCAAGTCTACTTTTAGAGCTGTTTCAGGTACAGCGACATCGACCCCACGATCTTTCGACCAAGTGAGTGTCTTTGCTAGTTGTTGATAATAAACATCCATCATTCCGATTCGTTTTTGAATGCGTAATTCAAGACGTTTCTTAGCGTCACCCTCAGCTGAACGGTTTTCTTTACTCATTGAAACGATTTTGCCTTCATTCAATGTCAGCAATTTTTGTAAAAGTTCAACCTGCTGAGCCAGAATGGCATCTAGCCCTTCCTTCTTGTCTGAAGAGAGTTGTGTAAAAATCTCCTCACGTAGCCCTTGATTCTTACGCCTTAATATATCTTCAAGAAAGGGTTTCTCAGCATCATGCGCCGTTTCTAATGTTGTTAGATCGATCATTAACTGATCTTGTACTTCTGCGATTTTCTCAACGCTCTGCGCATAACTTCCAAATGCGACAAACGCCAACATTAACAATAGACAACGCCAAACCTTCATCATATTAATTCCTATTACTGTCTAAATTGACCCTATAAATAGTAGTAAAAAGAACATGGATAACAAGCATTTAAACGTATGTTATGTTAAAAATTCGCAAATTATCAGCCTGCTTCTAATATTTGAGAGTTCCAATCCCCTCTTATGACCTGTAGAGTACGCATCCAACAAAGAATAACGGCCAATATCTTAATTTTAGGGTAAGCACTAAAGCGCCTTAAGTACGATGTTGGTTCACTGCAAGAGAGCATAAAAATGAACAACGAACTTGACATCATTGAGTCTCTAGAAGAACTAGAGCAATTCCTAATTTCAGTGGAAGCTGGCGGTTTAGGCCTTGAAGGCGTTGAAGGTGTAGGCATGGCAACCAATAATTCAGATGGTCGTCACTTCGTTGCTGTATTCAACAGCAGCCACAAAGTTCTACTTGCTCGCTGGATCACCAAAGAAGTGTTTGATAACGGTAAAGACTTGGTACGTAACGGCCCTCGCCGCACTCACTAAGCCTTTTCAATAGCGCCAATGGTTAAAGCCCAATACGTTCATCGACGAGCTATTGGGCTTTTTTGTATAGCCTGATAATGAATAAACTACTCGATACAGAATAAATTAGTGGCAACTTCCAGTTATTGTGAACTTTAGTGACAGAGCAATGTCGTATTCGCGAGAATTAGTGTTTATGCGTCGTTTATCGTATACCTACGGTTTCCCTCGTTTATACCTAGTTTCACTTTAACAATTTTATGACTTGTGGCGCGAAGAGAACTTATCTAAGCTAGCCACAATTCAACGAGCTCGTTTTAACGACTAACTGATTTAATTACGGACTAATTTTCTGAACACACCGCTACTTTTCTTATCTACACAGAATCGTCGACAAAAGCATTCGCTTTGGGCGCTCTTCCTGACCGGACTGGTTATCGTAACTTGTCTGGCGAGTACTCTGGCCGTAAAGAAAGTATCGTTATCTGCATCCGCTAATGGTCAATCAGTCCTAGTTGGCGCGCAAACTCATACAGAAAACAGTAATCCTCAAACTGACATCGCTTCTTCAGAAAAAATGGCCACTCTATACGCCAGTGTTTTCGGCTTAGAAGCCTCAAAAATGTTAACGTCACCCAATTCAAGTTCATGCAGTCTGAGTTCAAAAATGCTGACCTTTGCCGCCCCAAAAACCGGCTGGATGATCCCATTCGTACTTATTATTGCGGTTGCATTTAACTTACCTCCCCACATATCGAGATTATCTAGAGACAACCATCGCTCTACTCGACCAACAAAACACCGCTTACACCTAAAGCACTGTATATTTAGAGAGTAAATAACCGGGCTATTCCACCCTTTTATTTATTTTTTGGAGATACATTTGTGTACAACACACTACTAACTAAGTTTGTCGATTCTTTGGCATTCTGCATGCGTACATGCGCGAAAACTCTAGTCACAGCCCTTTTGGTCATGACATCATTTACTGCCTTAGCACAGACTACAGGTTGGCTCAGCGTGCCTGAACACCCGCCAGTCAAAATGCGAATGATGTCGACAGGTGAACAGTCAGATGACGGTTCTAAGATTCAAACCGTGCTCGATGTCGTGCTCGACGGCGACTGGAAAACCTATTGGCGCAGCCCTGGTGAAGGTGGCATACCGCCAAGCTGGGACTGGTCTGGTTCAACAAACATTGAGTCAGTAGATTGGCATTGGCCGATACCTAAGTACTACGAGCAGCTTGACGTCATGACGTTAGGTTACAAAAAGCACGTCAGCTTTCCTGTCACGTTAACCCTGAAAGACAACACAAAGCCTGCAATATTCAGGGCCTCGTTTACCTTTCCGTCGTGTACCAATATCTGTGTGTTAACCGATTACGATATCGAACTGCCGATTGACCCAAAAACTTTAGCGCTTGATGAAGAAGCGATGTTCTTGTTCAACCAAGGCATGAGCCAGTCGCCACGAGAAGCTAACCGCACTTCGGTGAACGGTTTGTTTTGGGATAAGAGCAAGCAGCAATTGGTTACTCAGCTGACAAGCAAAGATGGTTGGGATAAGCCAATGGTGTTGATTGACGGGCAAGAAGTGATTGATGACTTCTTCTCTCAACCAAGCGTCCACATAACAGACAATACAATAACTGCTGTATTCGATGTCAGTAACTGGCTTGGCGAGGTCGATCTAACCGATCGCACGGTGAGTGTTACAGTATCGGACACAAACTTTGCCGAAGAGATGACAGCTCAAGTTGGGTCAAAACCAATCGCTTATCAAGAAAACAGTAACGGTTTTAATGCGATGATCGGTTTTGCCTTAATTGGTGGTTTGATCCTCAACATCATGCCATGTGTGTTGCCAGTATTAGGAATGAAGTTAAACAGCATCATTCAAAACCAAGGGGCATCTAATCGTCATATCCGACTCTCATTCTTAGCGTCTGCTTCTGGTGTCATTACGTCATTTGCTCTGTTAGCCCTTGGTATGACCATTCTAAAAATGGGTGGTAATGCGATTGGTTGGGGAATCCAGTTCCAAAATGTTTGGTTCATCGGATTAATGCTGATCATCACTTTGCTGTTCTCGATTAACCTGCTTGGGCTATTCGAATTCAGACTGCCTTCAGGTTTAAACACTTGGATGGCAACTAAAGGGGATGATTCACATTCAGGCCACTTTGTTCAAGGTATGTTTGCGACGCTATTGGCAACGCCGTGTAGCGCACCATTCCTAGGAACCGCCGTCGCTTATGCACTTGGTGCTAGCTATCAAGAGTTATGGGCTATCTTCATCGCACTCGGCATAGGTATGAGTGCACCTTGGCTGGTTTTTGCTGCCTTCCCACGCCTAACCAAGCTAATGCCTAAGCCAGGCCCTTGGATGTTCACTGTTAAGTTGATTTTCGGCTTGATGATGTTCGCTACCAGCTTATGGTTAACGAGTCTGCTGAGCCCATTCATTGGAAAGTTCCCAACGATCGTGCTTTCTGTTTTGATCCTAGCAACAGTATTGATTTGGATTGGCAAGAAGCTCGGCACTAAGGTACTAGCGCCTATCCTGGCTACCACCACAATAGTATTTGGTGCAGCGCTTATCGTAGGGAGCGTCACTGCGGACAATTGGGCAACTCCGATTGTGGATGATTTACCTTGGCAACCGCTTGACGCGAAACAGATACCTCAACTGGTTGCTCAAGGGAAAACGGTGTTTGTTGATGTGACCGCAGAATGGTGTATTACATGTAAGGCGAACAAAATCGGCGTCATTCTTCAAGACCCTGTTTATAGCCATCTGCAACAAGAGAATATCGTTCTAATGAAAGGCGATTGGACCACTCCAAGCGAAAGTGTCACTCAATACTTACAAAGTAATGGGCGATTTGGTGTGCCATTTAATATCGTCTACGGTCCGAGCTATAAAAGTGGTATTCCACTGCCTGTCATTCTCAACAGTGACACTGTCGTTCAAGCCATCGATGCTGCGAGATAACTAATGAAGACTCCCAACAATGAAGAGAAGCCCAACACGACCAAAGACCACTCTATAAAGGGTGAGGCTAAAAAGCCAAGTCGCCTTAAAAAGTGGGGAAAGGAACTGGTCTCAATGATACTGATCGTTGGCGTGGTTTCCTTTGCTATGGATTTTTATCACAGCAGAAGTATGCCTCAAGGAGGTGCAATTCCAATCGTAGGTCAATCACTCCAAGGTGAGAATATTGATGTTATCGAGCTCAGTAAAAACGGTAAGCCTGTCATTGTCTATTTTTGGGCAACTTGGTGTGGTGCGTGCAAATTCGTGAGCTCAACCGTCAATAGCTTCAATGACTCTCACCAAGTCGTTACGGTCGCCCTTTCATCAGGACCAAATGAGCGAGTGCAACGCTACTTGGACGCCAAAGAGTATGACTTCCCGGTGATCAATGATCTTTCAGGGCATATCAGTAGAGACTGGGGAATCAATGTCACACCCAGCATCGTCATCATTAAAGATGGAGAGATAAGCAGTATAGCGACAGGCGTTACTTCTCCCATAGGGCTGTGGTTGAGAACTTACTTTGCCTAGCCTATTGGCAAACAGGGCAAGTAAGTCGTTTCAAATCAACTAAACAAAGAACACTAGTGCGAGCGCCACCAAATTATCGCTCACCATTACTAAGAATTCGAGATAAATAACATGAAAAAGCTTCTGATAAGCACACTAATTTTAGGCTCACTAATGAGCACCAACGCCTTCGCAGAACTAAGCAAAGAACAAACCCAACAACTTGAGGAAATTAACCAGTTTCTGAAAGAGAACCCTTCAACTATTTCGGGGTTACACACCAGCTTAGAGCAATATGTAGCGGGCCAAGCTCAAGCAAAGAAAGCCCAAGCAGAAAGCCATGATTGGTTATACAACAATGACGCTCATCCAATAACAGGAAACCCGGATGGCAAGTCGGTAATCATCAATTTCACCGACTATAACTGTCCTTACTGTAAGCGCTTAGAGAAAGGTTTGGCTCAATTAGTCTCTGAAAATAGCGACATTAAAGTGATCAATGTGTACTTATCATTTAAACAGCAGCAAGTCGACGGCCTCAACACCAATGCCGCTTTATATGCGATGAAAGTATGGCAAGACAAGCCAGAAGCGTTCCCTGAGGTTAATAGATTATTGATGGCAAAAAGTGGTAGCCACACAAAATTTTCACTACAAGCTGTGGCGAAGAAAACGGGAACAGAAGCCCAGTTGGACACTACAGATGAACAAAAGAACACGCTAATGACCAACCATCAAACCTTTAGCGCTCTGGGTTTAACAGGAACGCCAACGATGATGATGAACGATCAGGTTCTACCGGGCTATGTGCCTTACGAACGACTAAAAGATATTGTGGATGATGCTTTTTAATCAAGTTTAGATAGAGATAAAGATTCGAACGAAAAGAGAATAAAAAGCCGACTAGCGTAACTCGCAGTCGGCTTTTTCATGAGCTTAAGATAATGTTTTCCGATATTATTTTTGAAACAAAAAAGCAGTCGAAGTGTCACCATCTCGCAATGGGTTCTTAATTTATTCTCGTTACTCTAAGAACAGTTATGTCAAAGAGTCCAAGACGTGCTTACTCTAGACAACTGTCCTTTGACCGAGCCCTGCTCGGTCTTTTTTTGCGTGTTTTAAATGGTGACACGCTGCATTAATACGGAAACGTCCAACCGACTGCCCCCTAACTTAGCAAGCGACAAACCAGTGCCCCCGGTTCCCTTAATGCATCCACGTTATAGCTAAGGACACGTCCAGCAGACGGTGCGTGATAACGGCGGCATTCATTACCAAAAGCATCATATTGGATGGCTAACAAATCACCTTGCTCCACGCTTTGCAAAAGCTCGACCTGAGGCAGAACAAAACCACCAATATCAGCACGAATAGACACGACGTTGTTGCCTTCAATCCAATCCATGCTTGGCAGTTGCTTTACTTCTAACGGATCTTGTCCATCGACCTCAAGCATTTCATAATAGGAAAGCATGTTCAAAACACCGTCTACCGCTCTTTGAATCATGTCAGGTTGAGTAAACTTACCCATCCCTACTTCGACAGTGATGCTCGGTATACCACTGCGATTCCAAACCGTTTCAAGAATCCCAGGATCGCCAGGATCATTAAGCACACAATCGGGTTGCATCAGCCTCGCCATATCCAAACATTGCTCTATGCGATAATCAGCAAATACATAAAGTGGGTATACTGCACCGCGAGTTTGGGTATGAAGGTCAACGGCGAAGGTGGCATTATGCTTGAGTAAGCGCTCCCAAAGTGACGCAACAAAGCGCTCCGCCGCTAAGCCATTCGCATCACCCGGAAAGAGTCGATTGAGGTTGGCAGGGCAAGAACCCGGATCTGAAGAGATGAAGTCTCTGCTATGATTCAATAACCCAGATAAGTTCACCGTTGGTACAATTGTCACTGTCCCTTCTAGATCTTTCCCTACTAAGTCTCGGATAATTTGCTGAGCAGCCAATACACCGTTCAGTTCATCGCCATGAATACCGGCCGTGATCATCAACTTAGGACCATCTTGGCTGCCTTTGAAAACAGAAACTGGCATGTTTTTAGGTTGTCCGAGTCCATCACTGGTCACTTGAAACCAAAACTGATGCTCTCCGACCTGTAAGTCTTCAACATTCAAGGAGCCAATAACCTGCCTGCCTTGTAAAACATCGCCTAAGTACTCTGTTTTCATCCAACCACTCCATCTTGTTGAGCAAAATCTATTCTCTCGTAAGTTTTTGCATCATAGAGGATATCTTAACCAGTACAAACAGTTAATCGATTTAACAGCTGCAGTTCAGCCCATAGAACTCACTCATAACATCCTCATCTCTTTCAAAGTAAAACTCGTACAGATAGCGGTTCTAAAATTTCCAATTTAGATAATTATTCACAAACCGCTCAGCCAAATGAAATGAAAGTGCAATAAAATCAACACCTAAAAAGTTCCCCATTCACGAAAATGTAATTTTATGGAAATGAAAGCTTAATTTATCTGCTCTAAATTAGCTTCATATCGAAACGGAGAGCGCATTGCTCACGGATTTTAAAATACAAGGTAAGTGATTATGAAAAAGGCAGTTCTAGCTTCTTCAGTGGTAGCAGCACTAGTTTCAGGTTCTTCTCTAGCAGCAACAGTTTACAGCTCTGACGGCACTGAGCTTAAGATTGGCGGTCGTGCGGAATTCCGTGGCGACTTCATCGGTTCAGGTGGTGCCGAAGTTGAAGGTACAATGGAAGATAAAACTCGTTTCCGTTTAAACCTTGGCGGTAAAACAGAACTTACCGATACTGTTACTGCATTCGGTTTCTACGAAGCAGAGCAAAGCACTGGCGATAGCGAGTTTGATAACCGTTACATGTACGCTGGTGTGGATTTCGATGGACAAGCAGTCTCTGTAGGTCGCCAAGACATGGCTTCAGTCATCGTATCTGACTTTACAGATATCACTGAGTTCTCTGGTGTTCAACAATTAATCGATGCAGCTTCGGATAAAGAAGATAGCGTATTTGCATACCGCGGTGGCTTTGATGCTCTTCAGTTAGAAGCAACTTACCAAGCAAACAGTGCAAAAGACACTGATGGCTACGGCATCTCTGGTGTTTATTCATTGCCAATCGGTCTAGACCTTGGTCTTGCATACTCTGGTCAAGATCTAGGTGCAGGTAACGGAAGCGCAAACCAAATCCTTGCTGGCCTAGCATATTCACTAGATAACCTTTACCTAGCAGCAACTTACTCAACGGGTGACTTAAACGATAAAGCCGTTGGCCCTATCGCTGAGTCATTCACTGCAATGGAATTCGCAGCACAATATAAAATCACTAAGCAAGTTTCTGCTGCAGCAGTATACACATACCAAGAAAATGAAGCGGCAAACGGTTCTACAGCCGATTCTGTAGATGGTATCGAGCTTGTTGGCTACTACAAACTAAACAGCAACTTCCGTACATACCTTTCTTACTACATCAATGGCTTAGATGAAGTGAAAGACGTAACTACAGGACTAACAACTGAAGGTGAAGATACGCTTCGCCTAGGTGTACGCTACGACTTCTAATCTAAATTTACTTTAGATGAAGGCTAAAAAGGTTGGGCAATGGCTCAACCTTTTTTCATATTCAAATATTCTGACTAACTTCATCAATGCTTTTTCTGGTTTCATTGTGCTAAATCCGTATCATAGGTGAACCACATCAAATAATTAGAAGCATCATGTCACAACACCATCCGATTCAAGGCGCTAGCTGGATGCTAACCGCTGGTTTAGCCTTTGCTTTGATCAACAGCCTAACTCAAATCGCTAGCATTCATTTCGGACTGACTTCTACTACCGTTGCCGTCATTCAGTATTCAATTGCATTGTTCGCTATTCTTCCTTATCTAAAAACATTGGGAATTCGACGAGCACTAAAAACTGATAATCTCAAGCTACACGTATTCCGTGTCTTCCTATCGGTTATTGGTATCCAACTTTGGATTTGGGCGCTGGCTTACCCTGTGCCGATTTGGCAAGGCATAGCCCTTCTTATGACTTCGCCACTGTTTGCAACCATAGGTTCTGGTCTTTTCCTAAAAGAGAAAGTGGGCGCAGCTCGTTGGGGTGCAACCTTAGCAGGCTTCGCAGGTGCTATGGTGATTCTAGAGCCATGGGCTGAAGACTTTAGCTGGGCGACGTTGTTACCCGTTGGTGCGGCTTTCTTTTGGGCATGCTACTCACTGATGGTGAAAAAGCTTTCTTCACAAGACAGCCCTTCCACCATGGTGGTTTACCTTCTGCTATTGATTACGCCATTTAACATCTTGCTGGCCGTTCCTGATTGGCAAATGCCAAGTGGCGGAACTATTTGGGCTATCTTAATCGTTATCGGTATTATGACAGCACTGGCTCAGTGGGCTATTGTAAAAGCATACTCGGTGGCAGATGCCTCTTTCGTTCAACCGTTTGATCACGCGAAATTACCTCTAAATGTCTTGGCTGGTTGGCTGGTATTCAGTTGGGTTCCACCAGGTCGTTTATGGCTAGGGGCTGCGATTATCATTGCGTCAGTTGCGTTCATTACCCATTGGGAAACAAAAAAACCGGCGAAAGTTAAGAAAGTTTAGAGTCGATGAAATAAATAGTTCTACTGTCCGTTCTATATTGATAAGAGAATTTTAAGCGAGGTCGTAACCATGAAGAAACCAGTCAAGATTACACTATACCGCTGGGCAGGCAGCTGGGGTCCATTTAAAGTAAATATCCCATGTGGAGAATGTACCCTTACCAAAGACATTCTTAAGGACACTTTTGAGAATGAATTGGCTGACGTTGATGTCGAACTAGAAGTGAAAGATTGGTTATCTCACTGGTGGGAACCTTTAAAGCTGGGTTCTTGGCATGCTCCGATCCTTGTTGTTGAAGGCAAGGTAGTAAGCCAAGGCGAAGCTCTAAATCGCGGTGTTCTGATTCAATCGGTCATTAAAGAGTGGACCAAAAGAGACAGCCTAAAAGGCAATATTGTTTATGGTAAAGCAACCTGCCCATTCTGCGTTAAGGCGAAGAAAATGCTTGATGAAGCGGGTGTCGAATACCAATACCACGATGTCGTAAAAGACAGCGCAGCTTTGTATCGCATGATTCCAGAGGTAAAAGCGCACATCGGTGAGAAAACACCGGTCACCGTTCCTCAAATCTGGCTTGATGGTAAGTACATCGGCGGGGCTGATAACTTGGAAGCATGGATGAAAGAGAATGGCTTAGATAGCATTCCTAATAATGTGGTCGACCTGTCCAATCAATCTGCAGGCTGAATTAATTAATAGCCATTAGTCAGAAGCGTAATTTGTGTTTTTTGTGTCCATCCACAACAAAACAAAGCGATACCTTTCACCAATCGCTAAAACGAAAAAGGCCTTAAACTTCATCGAGTTTAAGGCCTTTTAAAATTCCGTTTCTGAAAATGCTTATTTAGCCATTTTCTTCATCATTCGCTTGATAAATGATGCTTTTTTAGGCTTTGACTTGCCGTACATTGCTTCGTGCATCATGTTTTTTGCTGCCATTTGACCCAAGTATGCGTGGCCTAGTTCGTAATTCATGCTTATCTCCGCACTTAATCAACTTTCTTTAGCGCGGATTTTACACTTAAAATGCTCAAAAACAAGATCCAAATCACACTTTATTGCAAAATAATCAATGCAGTTGCAGTAAGCCTGTTTTTGTCTTTGCGCAGACCGGGATTATATCAGTATATCAATGAGTTAACGTGAAGCCCGGTTTGGCCTTAATGCTCTATCCCTATGAACAATCCAAAACATTGGTCTAGACAGTCATAAAAAAAGCAGCTCAAGAGAGCTGCTTTCTAAAATACTTTACTGAGAAACCTAGCTGCGCTTTGGCTGTCTGTAAGTCTTACCGGCAATTTGGTATGTGTCTTTTTGCTTCAATTCAAACATCGTTTCAAAGAACCAAGCTGCAAATTTGATTAAGTCATCGCCTTCATTCATGACATGTTCGATGTACTCTTGCTCTTCGCCTTGTTCATTTTCTTGAAGCGTCACGTGGTAAATACGCTTTTCGCCTTCCACTTCAGCTAGTGCAAATTGACCAGTCAGTGATGCAGCAGCCTCTGCGACTTCTGTATCCTCATTGGATTTCAATAGCTCAAGCGCTTGAGGCAGGCCATCTAGCGCGCAGATAGCTTTTACCAGTACTTCAAATTCATTTTGCTGCATTTTGTTTTTACCTATTCAATGGACCGAAGCATTGTAGAAAACCATCAGCACAAATACAACGTATTAACGATGGTGCGTTAGACGATAGTGAATTTGACATTTAGCTATATTTCATTTCAACAGTATCGCCTTTCTTGTTCATTTTGGTTGAAGACCAAAGCACTCCCCCCATAGCTGCACCAATAATGAGGTAGAACGCGCCTAACTGTAGATGAGTCGTCACCCAACTCTCTACTAAATACCCACCGAGTAAACCCGCCAAACACATCTGAATTGAGCCTGACAACGCAGAGACGGCGCCCGCTTGCTTCTTATGAGGCTCTAATAACATGCTGATCGATAGAGGGAACGAAATCCCTTGTGCTATCGCCAACCAAGTAAACGCCCAAACTAAGTTAAAAATGGATAATTCATGAGTAAGAAGCCAAGCTCCTGAAGCCAAGATGATCAAGATAGCTAGGCTCATCAATTGAGGCGTACTAAACCTACGATTGAGTAAGTTTAAAGCGACGCTACCGATCAATAAGCCCGCCGAAGGAACAATCATCAATGAGCCATATTCAGCGGCGGTCAGCCCTAATTGCTCTTGCATTAAGAATGGAAACAACGACAACGAAACCAAACTCGCCATATAGCTCATCCAGTTGTAACTGGCGCTGGTTAACACTTGGCGATTGGTCAACAAACGTCCGTAGTTCTTCACCACTTGGCAGGCATCAAAGCGACTCTTTCCGTATGGCAAAGTTTCATGAAGAACAAAGTAACCTAGCGTAAATATCGCCAATAAGTACATCAGAACGAACAGGAACACCGCCTGCCAACCGAGGTGAAATGAAATCCAACCACCAAATACTGGCGCGATGATCGGCATGATCGAAGCGGTGATCGAGATATAAGACAGCGCCTTGGTAAGCTGAGAGCCATCATAACTGTCGCGAAGCACACTTCGTCCTAACACCGAGGCACTGCCCGCCCCTAAACCTTGCAACAAGCGGCCAACCTCTAGCGCCGTCATATTGTCAGAAAACACGACACAAACGACAGTACCAATCAAATAAACACCCTGGCCTAACAAGAAAATAGGTCGTCTTCCCACTGCATCGGACATCGGTCCGTAAAATAGCTGAGACAAGCCAAAACCCACAAGAAACAGCGTAACGAGCAGTTGCACATCCACTTGGGTAACACTTAAGTCAGCAGCAATTAACGGCAATGACGGCAAGTAGATGCTCACACCCACCTGTCCCGTGGCAATAATCATCATTGCTAAGAGTAACGGCGTTTTTTTAAAGGTCGATTGGCTCAAAAAATTCCCTATTCGTGTGATATTTATTCATGATATAAGTTTATATTCAAAACTAGTAATTGATAATTAACCAAATTGGAATTTAATTAAGTCCTAACAGGAAACAATATGGATTGGATCCTCAACGTAAAGAGCTACGTTAGAGTTGTAGAAGAAGGCAGTTTCAATGGCGCTGCACGTAAACTCAATACCACCAGCTCAGCGATCAGCAAAAGAGTAAACTGGTTGGAAGAGCGCATTGGCACTCAACTTTTAAAGCGCACCACACGCTCAATTAGCCAAACCGAAGCCGGTGCGCTCTTTTACCTGAGAGCCAAAGATCAGCTCGACAATTGGCAGTCCATTATTGATGAGACTCGCTCGGTTAACCAAACCCCTGCAGGCTTATTAAAGATAGGTGCGACAATTGCGGTTGGCTCTAAGTTTCTCGTGCAATACATGGACGACTTCTTAGAAAAGTATCCAGACATTAAGGTGCAGCTGATCACGACCACTCCAGGACAATTACCAGAACTGGGCTTAGATCTGGTGATCAGTCGTGAACTGGAACAACTCAACTCGTTAAGCTTCAAGAAGACACCGCTGTTTGAACACAAGGCCAGTTTCTATGCTGCGCCGAGTTATCTGGCCAAACATGGTTACCCCACAAGCGAACAGGACTTAGAACAACACAACTCCTTGATCTGGGGAGAGCGTCCAACCCGTGAAGTCACACTAACTAAAGGACAACGCATCACTTTGAACGGTAACTTTGCGACCACCAACCCTGAGGCTTTGTTTCATGCCGCGAAGCGAGGAATGGGCGTACTGTTAACCATCAAAGCAATGATCAAAGAGGATCTTAAACAAGGGACACTGGTTCCAGTATTACCAAATATAACAGCCGACGAAGTGATGGTTTACGCGTACTACCCTAAGCTTGACTACTCACATACACGAACCAAGCTGTTTTTGGACCATTTGAAAGATAGATTGGACAAAGAGCGCAGCACTCAGGCTCTGTGAAATAAGTCACATTTTAATTTGAAAAGTTATACAACACGACCAATAATAAACTAGACGCATATTGATAGTAAAACTTAATACTGCGCAGTTACAAGATCGTACAAACAAGAGCATACACATACGGCTTATACACTGAATCTGGTTAACTAGGGATGGTGACTATGACTCAACATACGCACAACAGCATGATAGACACTGAGCGCATCGGACGTTTACTGAAGTTGGAAGGTATCGACCTTTTAGAGTCGGCTGTACTTACTTTGCACCAAGCCTTTGGTACTCAATACACCAGTATCATTGAGAAAAAATACTTTCCAGACCAAGTTGTTCCTCTGGTAATTGCTCATTCGGACCATGTACTGCACGACAAAATCAATGCTCGTCATGGGCATATCTACCAGCAAGCGGTTAATCAAAGACACCCAGATTGCTCTTTCGCTCAGTACGTCGTCCAGTCATTACCGACATCAGCATTTAGGCAGGAAGTAACCTCGCAGAACTCGATCGCTATTCCTACTCGTACCCAAAGTGGTGAAGTGATGGGCGTGTTGTTCTCTACGTTTAGCTCGCCTCTTAGTCCAGACCAACAACAAGCCGTGATAAAACACCACCAATTATTCGCCGATATCATCATCCACACCTTGCGTGAAATGTGGTTCAACGACCGTTCTGAGCAACTGGTGAATCAACTCAGTTACGAAGTGTCACACGACAGTTTAACGGGGTTACTAAACCGAAGCTGTTTATCGGATACCCTAGAGTCGATCACTCAACAGAGCGTCACTCCATTCTCACTCGCTCTGCTCGACATCAATAGCTTCAAGGCCATCAATGACATGCACGGCAACTATATTGGCGATAAGGTTCTCCAATATGTAGCAGAGACTTTGCGTCGAACCTTGCCTGAAAGCAACCTGACTTTCCGGACTGCTGGCAATGAGTTCGCTTTCATTACCTATCATTCAGACCCGATAGCCGTTTGCGAGCAAATACTGGACAAGATAAAGCAAGGTTATAGTAACGTTGATATCAAAATCGATTTCGACGTTAGTATCGGCATTGCCCGCTCAGATGGGGATAACAAGGACGTTGAGCAAATCATTTTCAACACCAGTTTGGCGCTTAAAGAGTGCAAACACAGCCAAGATACCCATATCCAATGTTATGACACTCACTTAAGAGTTCGCTACCAAAGAAAAACCGAGCTAGTCGCTGCGCTGCGAAGTGAACTGGAAAATCCGATTTCACAAAGCTATATCCCCGATAGCAATGGAATGTACGTAGTTGTGCAACCCATTGTGGGCCAAGGCGAGACGCAATGGGAATATTTCGAGGTACTGACTCGCTGGAAGACCGCCAGACACGGTGACATATCGCCAGTAGAGTTCATTCAAGTGGCTGAAGAGTCTGGGCTAATTGTCGAGCTTGGTGAGCGTATTATTGAATTAGTGTGCCGCGCGAAAACCGCATTAGAACAAGGCTTAGGTTACAAGGTTAAGCTTGGGATAAACTGTTCTGCTCATGAGCTTACCGACTCTAAGCGCTATATTTCCTATCTGACTCGAACCATTGAACAACATCACTTTAAAGCTGATGAGTTTGTTATTGAGTTAACCGAAACGGTCCTGTTATCTCCAACCCAAGAGACAAAATCGGCACTTAACTTCCTTAGAGGACAAGGCTTCACCATTGCGCTCGATGATTTCGGTACGGGTTACTCCAGTTTGAATTACATTCACAGCTACCCTATAGATTGCATTAAAATTGATGCCACCTTTATCCGTAATTTGTTAACCAACTCAACCTCAGAGAGCGTTGTTTGGCTGATTATCCAGCTTGCTCATAGGCTCGATGTGTCATTGGTTGCGGAAGGCGTAGAGAAGCGTGAGCAATTAGAAAAGCTGCACGCAATGGGATGTGACAAGATCCAAGGATACCTCTACTCGCCACCAATGCGACCTGAAGCTATCGTCAGTTATGTTACTCATTCGGAGCCTTTGGCTTAAAGCGCTCCCTTTAATTGAGCTAGGATCAAAAAACCGCGAGAACATGACTCTACTCCGAGTGATGCTCTCGCGGTTTTAATTAGCTGCTTGATAAATAACAGCCTTATTCAGGGTTATCTCAAAGAGCCTAACTAGCTGTTATTAGGTTGGGCTTCTAAAGCGACCTTTAACAGCTTGTCAGCTTCATCTCTTGCAGCTACAAACGTCGCTTTTTCCTTTTTAGGCACAGAATCTGCCATCGGGATATTTGCTGTCATTGCATTGACAGGACGACCACGTTCAATCAGCTCATAGTGCAAATGCGCGCCTGTCACTCGGCCAGTTTTACCAGACAAACCAATACGCTGCCCACGAGATACCGTTTGCCCTTTACGTACGAGGATTTTACTCAAATGTAAGTAACGTGTTTTGTATGTGCTGCCATGCTGAATTACCACGTAGTTACCCGCATATGGGTGCTTACGCGTCATAATTACTTTACCGTCACCCGTTGCTTGAACCGGCGTACCAACTGGCGTCGCGAAATCTGTACCGTTGTGCGGTGAAATTCGGCCTGTCACAGGGTGTAATCGCTTAGGGTTAAACTGAGAACTTTGACGCCAACCACTGCTCACAGGGTAACGTTGGAAAGCACGTTGTAAGCTATCGCCATTGGCATCGTAATATTGCCCATCAGTATGTAAGTACGCAGAAACAACACGGTTACGATTCATGATTTTAATCGCTTCAATTTCACGTTTGCCGGTTGCAACACCATCAACATATTGAGCTTTTTGAAGCACTTCAAACTGATCGCCAGCGCGCAGATCTCGGCTAAAGTTCAACTTGTCTTTAAGAAGCGTCACAATATGGTCAATCTCAAGACTGTTGAGACCAACCTTGTTCGCTGACATCGAAAAACTGCCTTGAATATCACCGACTAAAGGCTTTTGCTTCCATTCACCCGGAATAGAGATGTCTTCGAATTCGTAGCTGCCGTCATCAAGCAGTCGATAAACCACTTTGTCCGCGACGCTAAATTGAAGTTCCATTTTAGAAAGGTCGCTGGTCGCTTCATCACGCCAAAAGCGTAATGTATTACCCGGACGAAGCGTATCTAAAGCAAGGAAGTTCAAATCGGTTTCCATCACGCTCATCATCGATTTATAAGAAAATCCAAGTTGCGTGAAGATGCTACTCAAGTTATCACCAGATTGAATTTGATACTCAAATGTCGGCGGCTCAATAACGGTAACAGAAGAAGGTGACAGAATTGACTCAATAACGGTTGAGTCTGGTAGATCAAGCTCGATCGTTTTCGTCAAATTTGATTGTGAAGATTGCAGAGCAACTCCAATCGCTGCAATAAGCGGCAGTCCTAAAATTGCTACTTTTTTTACAGGTGAAAGCTCGGCAAACGGAGAGGAAAATATTTTTGAATACACGGTAAACAGGTCTTTCTACGATATAAAGGCATAGGATATGCTTTTCAAACGCATAAATCATCAATGCATTGTCATAATATGATGTGAATCTGCCCAATACAGGTTAAGTCATTGAGTTGCCGTAGATGTAGTACCATTTAACGAGAAATAAAATTAACCGCTAAATTTAAAAATAAAAAAGCAGAAACGGCTAATTTCTGCTTTCGATAGGTTGGCGTTATTCCGTTTCGACTAATTAATACACGAAGCAAATTAGTCGCTAGTTATTATAAAGTGGTTAAGCGTTAACCGTCGACACTAGGCAGTTGTCTTCACCAAATTCATTTGGAATATAACGGTCGGCATTCGAATCGTTTACCCATTGTTGATCATCAACTAGGTAGCGGAATTGAAACTCGCCATCTTTAGGTAGACGAGTTTTAAACTTGTAAACCTTCCCCTTCGCCAGTTTTTTCATTGGGGTAGCTTTCCAGTCAAGGAAGTCAGCAACAATCGATACAGAGTTCGCTTCTTGAGCTTCTAGCTCGAAGGTCACTTCCACTTCATCTTTCGTCTTAAAAAAACGTTTATTAATCATTCGCAAGCTCCATTTGTAAAAGTAAGCAGACACAAGCATAAAAAGTGTCTAAATTTCATTCATCTTATTAAGATAATATGTAATTTGGCTCACATAAACAACAAATCCTTGCACAAACGAAAACGCTATTGCTTACCAATTGATTGCGTATCAAAAGAAAAGCTCATCAACACCTTTTCAGAAGGGGCTTCTGCAAAGGATTGTTCCGCAGAATGCTGAGTAAAGCCGATAAAACCTTCCCCTGTGAGTTTTTTCTGTGATTGCGAATGTGGCTGCTGAGTGACATCCAAAGTCTGAATTTGCACGCGATCGCCTAAGAAAAGCTGGTCAACTAACACGACACGGCTTCGTTGCTGATCATGTTTAAACAAACCAAGGTAATAGAATACACCACTGCCTTGGTTAGATATCCACATCGGCGCGACAAAGAAACTCGCTTTACCCAGCGTGACAGCTGAAAGGTTATTGGTGTCTACCGTTATCACACCGCGCTCAACCCCTGAGTCATAGCGTCCAAACGCGATTGCTCTAGGTTCATCGACTTCATTGATAAAAGCGTAGGCGTTAGTTTCTGGAACTTTAATTGTCCATGGGTTGGTCGTCTTCAAATCAAAAACGTTTTCTACAACTGGGTCATAACTCACTTGAGAAGAAGGAAGCTTCGCCAAGATCTCTTCATCACTTAAGCTAAAGCGATAAATACCCGCTACTATCACCACAAACAACATGACAATTGGAATCAGTAGAATCAGAGGAATAGGTAAGATTTTCTTTTTCATGAGCAATTATATTCTTTTGTTTTCATCCAGTTGTGCAGACCATAAAGGGCTTTAGTATAATTATCAATACAGGGTTAACCAGAAGTGGAGCATGGATGGATATCAATCATATTAAAGATAGAAATATCAGAAGTTGCGAATGCCGCTGTGGAGCAGTCAACCTAGTATGCCGAGGCGAACCTCAACGCACCTCTATGTGTCATTGCTATGAGTGTCAGAAACGCACCGGAAGTGTATTCGGTGTTCAGGCTCGGTTTCCAATGGAGCAAATCACACTCAGCGGTGAAGTGACCTCTTTCTCACGCATTAGCGATACAGGTAATGAAGTCACCTATCAGTTTTGCCCCAAGTGTGGCACCACCATGCTTTTGCAGTCGGTTGCCGCCGCCGATTTTTATATCGTCCCGCTCGGATTATTTAAAGAGCAAGACTTCCCACTGCCAAGCTTTTCGGTTTATGAAGAACGCAAACATGGATGGGTTAAGTTCGACCACCAAATGAGCCATTACAACTAGTTCGCTATTGACCGTTATCTTTATATAGCAACAGTATTAGAGCAAACTGCAATACTGTTGCCTAAGATCAAATATCAACGCCCCACAACGCTAGCGTATCTTTTCGCTAGCGTTATAATCTGCTCCTCTTTCTAACCCAGGGTGAACCACATGATTTCTAAGCTACCTCGCTGGGTTGAATACGGCGCCTTACTGTTAGCAGGCCTTGCTGGTAGCGTAAATGCTATTGGGTTACTTGGTTTCCAGCATCAAGCCATTTCCCACATCTCGGGCACCATGTCTTTACTCGGCAGCAGCCTACTCACCCCAACTTCGGCATCTGTGCACCTTCTATTGGTGATCATGAGCTTTATGTTAGGTGCAGCTTTCAGTGGGTTCTTTATTGAAAACCAAGCCCTGAAGCTAGGCCGCCGTTACGGTGTTGCTTTATGTATAGAGGGTGGATTACTGTTCTTAGCGCTGTGGGCACTGTTGCAAGGCTACACTTCAGGCCAGTATTTCGCTTCAGCCGCGTGTGGTCTGCAGAACGCGATGATCACCACTTACAGCGGGGCGATCATTCGAACAACACACATGAGTGGGATCATTACCGATCTTGGGATCATGATTGGCGCTCGCTTAAAAGGAATGCCTTTTGACCGCCGTAAGGCCAAACTGCTGATGTTCATTGTCGTTGGCTTCCTATTTGGCGGCTTAAGTGGCGCTTGTCTGTTCCAACGCTTCGAAATTTTGGCACTGGCCTTCCCTGCCTCTTTCGCCTTCATTATCGCACTTAGCTACTGGTTCTACCTGACTTATCGAACTGAAACTCCAATCAATTTATAAATATCTGGCAATATATCCTCAAAATACGTAACATTCGCAACACTTTATTCTAAACTCTTAATGAGTTGCAGAATAACCAGTGTGAATAGTTAACGATATTTGATGAATAGTATTGCAAGCGCTATCAATACTGGGTAATCTTGCAGCCAGTGAGAAAATACGGATGTTTAGAGAATAAAAACGCCAAGGATGTGGCTTTTTTACATGTAGAAATACGAGAACAATTAACATGTCTAACAACACGAATACTGCTCAACCAGAGAAATCTAAAGGCAGTTTCTGGGTTTTCTTAATCCCATCTCTGATTGGTTTATTCCTTTTCATGGCACCAATCAGCTACCAAGGTGATCTAACGATCCCTGTCGCTATTCTAGCCAAATCAATTCAAGCGGTTTTCGGTGAGTCTCTAGTTGCTATTATCACTGCAATCGTTGCCTTCATGTCTTTAGCTTCCGTTTTAAGCACCATTTTCAAGCCTGCATTCATTACATCGAATTCATTCTTAAACGGTCTTTTCAACCCGTCTCCACTATGGTTGTTAGTTCGTTTAATTGGCGGTGCAGCCGCGTTCATGGCTTTCTTCCAAGTCGGTCCTGAATTTATTTGGGAAGAGAACACTGGTGGCTTAGTTTTAGAAGGGCTACTACCGACTCTATTTTCAGTATTTATTTTTGCTGGCTTACTACTGCCACTGCTGCTTAACTTCGGTTTGTTAGAGCTGTTTGGCACCCTATTAAGTAAAATCATGCGCCCTATCTTCAACCTACCAGGTCGTAGTGCTATCGACTGTATGGCTTCTTGGTTAGGTGATGGCAGCGTTGGTATCCTTCTTACCAGCAAACAGTACGAGAAGAAGTTCTACACTCAGCGTGAAGCTGCAGTTGTTGGTACGACTTTCTCGGCAGTATCGATTACATTTAGCCTTGTGGTAATTGCACAAGTAGAGTTGGAGCACTTGTTCCTACCTTTCTACGCAGCAATCTGCCTGGCGGGTATTGTTGCAGCGGTAATCATCCCTCGTCTTCCACCACTAAGCATGAAGAAAGACACCTTCATTGACGGTAGCAAGCCGCACAAAGACGCTGATGCAATCCCAGCGGGTCACTCAACATTCTCTTGGGGTCTTGAGCTAGCGGTAAACAAAGCATCACAAGTGAAGTCGGCTAAATCTGTATTTGGCGAAGGCGTTCGCAATGCTGTAGATATGGTCTTTGGTGTACTGCCTGTGGTTATGGGTCTAGGTACCATGGCGTTGGTGATTGCGGAATACACTTCTGTATTCTCGTTCCTAGGCCAGCCTTTCATTCCATTCCTAGAGTTACTTGGTGTACCTGAAGCCGTTGCTGCATCGGAGACTATTGTTGTTGGTTTTGCGGATATGTTTATCCCAGCTATCCTTGCAGCTTCTATTGACAACGAGATGACTCGCTTTGTTATTGCAGCAATGTCGGTAACTCAACTAATCTACATGTCCGAAGTAGGCGCTCTACTTCTAGGCAGTAAGATCCCAGTGAACATCTTGGAACTGTTTATTATCTTTATTCTGCGTACGTTAATTACGCTTCCAGTTATCGCTGGTGTAGCTCACCTAATATTCTAAATTAGATGCTACTTATATAAGTAAATAAGCAGAAAGAATTATAAGCCTCACTTTTGTGGGGCTTTTTTTTGTACGGAATACATTCACACGTCAACTCAAAACCTCAGAAATATATAAAGCTGGCATATCACTCGATTTCATATCAATTTTACCCCGGCCTCTTTTAAATCGAGAACTACATACATAAACACAAAATTAATACATTATTAATTTCTTCCACCTCCAGACAGATCAATTCTTCAACCCATTGAACCAAATACTAAAAGTAACCAATATGTGATTTAGTGAATTTTGTATTGTTTAGGTTGTTGTATTTTTGTAGTCTATTTTGTGAAATTACATTCAAGTAAAATTCAATCTAGTCGATATATATAATTACAAAAACACAATTAACTTTAGTCTTCGCAAAGCCTGTAAGAAGGGGAAAACTCAATGAAATTTAGCCATAAGGTGGTTGCTGCATCATCAGCCTTGCTGCTAGTGACAGTATCATTGCTTTCAATACAACAACTTTACACCGTAAGAAGCGCTGTAGAAAACCACGTCAATGCGAGCCTAAAAGAGATGGTCTCCGGCGTTAAAAACACCGTCGAATCAGAGATGAACGCCAAGAAAGCCTTGGCTCAATCGACGACTGAAGTCATCGAGATCAACCCTGAAGATCGCGCTTACGTTAAAGAAATCTTAGAAAAGCCAAAGCTTAAAAACAGCTTCCTAGCGGTTGGTTTTGGTTATGAAGCAAACGGTTTCGTTATTGAGAATGACGATGGTTGGGATGCAGGTCCAGATTACGACCCGCGAATCCGTCCTTGGTACATTGATGCTAAATCCAAAAACAGTTTAGTCGTGACCGCTCCTTACGTGGATGCATCAAGCAAAAAAGTCATCATCTCAGTAGGTACGCCAGTTAAAGACAACGGCCGCTTTACTGCAGGTATGTTCTACGACCTAGAACTGACCAACCTTGCGACCTTAGTCAACCAAGTAAACTTGTTTGACGCGGGTTACCTATTCCTAGTCACTGCTGACGGCACCACGATTGCTCACCCGAATGCGAAAAACAACGGTGAATCGCTTTCAAGCTACATGCCTCAAGCGACTATTCGTGAAGGCTCTCAGGAAATTGAAGTCGATGGTAAAATGTTCTTGGTTAATTTCACGCACATTCCGAGTGAAGATTGGTACATAGGTGCCATCCTTGACGAAGAGATCGCTTACCAAACCGTTGAAGACTTGAAAAACAGCTCAATGATCTATTCATTGATTGCCGTTATTCTTAGCATCATCGCCCTGACTGTTCTGATTCGTGTATTAATGCGTCCACTTGATGCGCTTAACCAAGCAATTCAAGATGTCGCGAGCGGACAAGGCGACCTAACTAAGCGCCTAGATACCAATACCGACCAAGAGTTCTCTGACCTGGCGAAAGGCTTCAACACCTTTACTGAAAACCTGCAAAATCAAATCATTCAATCGAAAGCGATTGGTGTTGAGATTAAGCGTGGCACTGAAATCACCGTTAAAGGTGCAGGCGAATCAGCAAACGCGATGAATACGCAACTACAAGAGCTTGAACAGCTAGCAACCGCAATGAACGAGATGGCGGTTACGGCAACAGAAGTCGCCAATAATGCTCAAGGTGCGGCGGCGGCGGCTCGTGAAGCTGACGAAGCAACGCTAGACGGCACTTCTGTAGTTAGTGACACCACTCAAGCGATTGATAACCTATCTGAGCGCATCGACCAAGCCGTTGCTGAAGTACAAGTACTTGAATCAGCAACAGCAAACATCGAAACGATTCTCAAGGTAATCAATGATATTGCAGACCAAACCAACCTACTGGCATTGAACGCAGCGATAGAAGCGGCTCGTGCTGGTGAATCAGGCCGTGGTTTCGCAGTCGTAGCCGATGAAGTTCGTACACTGGCGCAGCGTACTCAAGAATCGACCACTGAAATCCGCAACATGATTGAGCAGCTCCAAGCAGGTGCAAGTTCGGTATCGAACGCGATGAATCAAAGTAAAGATACCGCAACTGACGCCGTTGAACGCGCTCAGCAAGCCAACTCTTCACTTGACCGCATCCGAGACGCGATTCAACGCATCTCAGATATGAACATTCAGATTGCTTCAGCAGCAGAAGAGCAGAGCTTGGTAGCGGAAGAGATCAATAACAACACAGTTAAGATCAAAGACCTTTCAACACAAGTGTCACACGCGGCTCAAGAAGCGAACACAGCAATGCAGGTTCAAACGGACAATGTTCGCCAACAAGACGAGCTATTGAACAAGTTTACGGTTTAACCGTCTTACCGTTAAACTAGCACTCTGTTTAGTAACTAATAAACAGCTTCAAATAAAAAGCCCCGCTTACTAATTACCAGTAAGCGGGGCTTCTCTTTCTAGCCTATCCGAGTTAACTCATGACAGGCTTCAATTCGTTCGTCGTCAACATCATGCACTGGTTGGGTTCAACCTTAATTGTTAAGTCCTTACCAACACAGTCGAACACTTTTCCAGACAATAAATCGGTCACTGCACCAGTCCAATTTAATGAGGCTGTTTTGCTTCGTTTCGACTTGTTGATCACCACAATGCCTTTATCACCACGAACAAACACCAGCAAATCATCATTCGCTTCAACCACACGCATCGCTTCGCCATGAACATGGTTATGAAATTGAATCATGTTTTTCATGTAAGGTGCTTGCCAATCGTTAAGCCAACGAGGCTGACCATTCTCATCTAAAATACCACTGGTGCTTAATTCACTGTAAACCAGTGGCACACCGCCATCTCGACCAAGAATGAAAGCATGAGCCAATCGCTCGTCCACTTCCTCCATCACATGCTCCAAAAACACCTCGTTGTTTGGAATATCATGAGTTACTGCAAACGTGATAGCTCGCATGTTCGACAGAGCTTGACCAAAACAGTAAGGGTTAATCAAAGACTTAAAGCTGCCCTGCTCTTCAAATGCTTTGAAGATGGTGTTGAACAACGGGAAATCGTACGCCCCTAAACGAGTGTGTTTAAGGTATGGCTCAAGGAAAAGCTCATACTCTTCTTCTGTCGCACCGCCATCGGTAATGATCTCACCGAAGATGTGCATTTCTTCGCAGATGTCATCAGTCCACACCTTACGTAGGTGTGCTAGTGTCATGTGCTTTGCCGCATCAATGCGAAATCCTTTCACACCAATCGCTTTCAAGGCTTTTAGATACGCTCGCTGTTGCGCAACCACATTATCGTTATCCAACAGCGTTGGCAGGCCAGGATCGCTAGCGCCACCGGTAATACGTCCGTTTTGCACTTCCCAAGTGTCTTTCCAGTTCTTGATACCAAACGCTTCCACGAAGTCGTTTTCATCAAATAAAGGCTTAGAAAGATCACCAAACAAGCGGATCGATTCGTAATAGTCAGCATCTTTTTGATAAGACGTCATGTCTTGCTGGTTGGGGTACGTTAAATCGCCGCGGATGCCCGATTCGTTGGCCATGTGGTTAAACACGACGTCTACATAGGTACGAAGCCCATGTTGCTTTAACGTGTCGACCATCGCTTTAAAATCTTGTGTGTCACCCAACTGATTATCAATCACACGATAGTCTTGCGGCTGATAGCGTTGCCACCATTGAGTACCAGAATCTCGATCGCAGCCTTTAGGACCACGTAATGACTTCATTGCTGGTGAAACTAAAACAGATTTATAACCCAACTCTTGGATCAGTGGGGCGTTCTTCATTACGTCAGCGTAGCACCAGTCAAAGGCATGCAATATGACATCTGTCGCTGGGTTGCTTAACATAGCTGAACTCTCCATGGTGTTCTCCTACCAAACTCGTTTACAGCTTTCTAGATAAATACAAAGGCTAAAAGGCAAAGCTGCATAAATTTCCTTAAGAATGGCATTTATTATATGAGTTACTCATTAAAAACCCTCCTCCTCCCAACGATTAGTCACGGCGGATAGTTAAGGGCGTAGCGCTAATTATCGCATAACGTCTGGGATGAACACTCAACCGTATTGCTTTAAAACGCGCAAAAAAGTCACAAAAAAGGAGCGTATATACGCTCCTTTTATTCAATCTATCACATATTTATTGCTAAGTTCTGTAAAGAACCTTAACCACATGCCAACCAAATTTTGTTTTCACAAGGTGTGGTACTAGCGTCTCGCCAGAGAAACAAACCTTATCAAACTGAGGCACCATTTGACCTTTTTTGAACTCGCCTAGGTCGCCGCCCTTTTTACCTGATGGACAGGTTGAATGTTTCTTCGCTAGCGTTTGAAATTTAGCGCCCTTTTTAAGCTGCGTCATGATGTCTTCTGCTAGTTCTTTATGCTTCACCAAAATATGAAGCGCTGCTGCTGTTCTTGCCATGATAATTCTCAGTTTGTTGCTGCCAGTTTACTTTCGACGGTTGCTTTGAACATCGCTAATGAACTGACTGTTGTAAATCTGTTTGCCGCTAACGGCTTATCGACATAAATCCATCGACAGCCAGCGTTTAGCGTGATTTTAACCCAAGAACCGCTATTCTTCACTCTATAAGCGAAAACAACTGCCTTAAAGGCCACTAAAAACCGCATCGCGACTTGCTGCGGCTTCCATTTCCCTTTAAATTAATCCTTATAAATTAAGCGCGTATTAAGTAGGAGCCACTTATGGCCAAACCGATCAGTAAAGCGAGTCAGTCACAGGGAATGTTGATGTTCAAGTTATCCCTCACTCAAAGTTTTGCGATTGGCACGCTTAAGGTCAGAGAGATCGTCCCTTTTCAGCCGATGACTCAGATCCCCTACTCTCATCATCACGTGATTGGTACAGTGACTATCCGCGACCTTACGGTTCCTGTGATTGATATGTCCGCTGCGATTGGCTTCCGTCCGATAACACCCGCTGAATACCAAGATTGCGTACTCATCGTCACCGACTGTTTAAGAACCGTTGTGGCGTTCTTGGTTCGTTCGATTGATAAGATCATTGAATGCGACTGGAAGAGTATTGAATCTCCACCCACCAGTGTGGGTCGCAATGTTTTTGTAACGGGTATTACGCGTTTTGAAGACCGTATTGTACAAATGCTCGACGTGGAACTGCTGCTTTCTAAGATCTACCCAGATTATGAGAATGCACATATCCCTATGCTGACCGATGTAGAAAGAGAGCGTCTCAAAGCGTTGAACATCTTATTGGTAGATGACTCTTTGATTGCGCGTAAACAGTTATCAGATGCCTTAGACAGCATCAACATCCCTTACAGTATTTGTAACAACGGCTTAGATGCCATTGATCTAATGCGACGCCAAGCCAGCGTTGGCAATGCCATTGATCTTCTGGTGAGTGATATCGAGATGCCAGGTTTAGATGGTTATGAGCTTGCATTTGAAGTGCAAAACGACAGCGCTCTAAGTCACGCTTACTGTATTTTGCACACATCATTGTCCAGTGAAATCTGTGTTGACCGTGCCAATCAGGTGGGGGCACATGAAGCGCTTGAGAAGTTTAACGCGGGCGAATTAATCGAAGCCATGTTACGCGGCGCAAAAGTATTAAACGACGCCTCTACGGCTGCTTAGGCTCTGTTTTAGAAGCTAAACCAAGTATCAACTCGTTGTTTAGCTTCTTTGTCTGTTATGTATTCCAACCGGAATGAGAATAGAGCCAACCGTTAGCCTTTCTTTGTTGGCATAGAATAGCTCTTACTCACAAACTCCACTTCCTCGACTTCATTTACATGATTAGTGAAAGACGCCAATGCATAGAGTGTATTCGCGACTAAGTTGGCGTATTTGAAAAGAATCGGGGCTGGCGACTTTTTACTTTCATGGTGTTCAATACTGACCAGCGCTCGCACGACCTTTTTAGCCTGACAGCGACACAAGTGAAGCTCGCTAGACACTCGGTGCCCACCGGGTAAAACAAAGCCTTTAAAACCACCTTCTAGCTGCTCACGGATACGATGATAGTCTTGCTTGAGCTCGACCAATTCAAATTCGGTGATGGCAAGCTTACCGCGCACAGAGGCATTCAAGTGATAGATGTTTGGCTGCAAGCGTTGCAGGATCTCGCGAACCTGAGGCTCTAGCTCTAAAGACAACACCAGCCCAACTCGGCAACAAAGTTCATCCGACAAAATCTCAAAATCACAGATAGGACTGTCTTCATAGATAAATGGGTAACAGAACTCGTCCCAATCTCGACTTACTGGTTTCACGTACCGATCCTTACACATAAATAATCATCAAACGCCAATATACCAAACTCTTTGATTGAGTCTGAGTTTATTAGCTAAAAGACCCGCAGTTTCCCTGCTTGATAATGAGATAGCAAAAAGCCCTCACATTGGAGGGCTCCTGAAGAAGTAGGTTAAACGAGATTACTCGTTAGACACTTTTTTGTGGCCTTCTTGCAGGTGAACGAAATCCACCAAATCGTCGCCTGATACTTGATATGCTTGACCAAAACCTTTCACGAACAGTCCGTTATCTGCTTTAAGGTTGAACAGAGAGAAATCTTGAAGCTGGCTCAAACCATCGATGATCTCGCCGAAACGCTCTTGCATCTGGCCGATAACTTGAGTCCAAAGCTCCGTTTCACGTTCTACAACGCTCGCTTGCGCATCAAACGTTAGACGCTTACGTGCGTAAAGCTGCTTCGAGCTCTCTTCGTCTTCAATCATCATCAAAGAGACTTGAGGGTTTGCTTTCAAGTTACGAGCATGACGAGCAATATCAGAAATTAGAACAAAGTAACCTTCTTGGTTCTGAACGAAAGGCGCGTAACTTACGTTCGGGCGACCTTCTTCGTCGACCGTTGCAAGTTGAAGGGTACGGCGCTCTTGGCGAAACTCTTTAATTTCTGGACCTAGGCGACCTTGTAGACGTTCTTGTTTTACTTGCTGTTCCATGGGTAATTCCTTTATTCACTTTCTCTGATTTATTATTTTTGCCCGAGGTTGAGCGATCATTAGCGAACTAAACGATCCTCGAGCATTGATGTCTTGTTTAAGCCAGTTGGCAACCTTAGTTAAGCTTGCCGTTAACTGTGCTTAAGCTTGTTCTTTTAGCACTTTGAAGCGTTTTACTTGGTCGGCAATCAGCTCACGCTTTTCGTTGCGGCCTAGGTAAATCTTAAAAATATTCTCGCCCGTTTCACTGAAGAAACCGAAGTAATGACTTTCACGACCCATGAACGCTTTGCTCACCAAACCGATCTGTTTGATGTTGTCGAGTTTCAGGTGACCATGAAGCTCGCCTTCTTTGCCCATCAGATTGTAGTAACCACGCGCTACTTTACCTTTAGGGAACGGCGCTTTTACTTCAAAGATTGAGCCGAATGAATGCACGATTGTGGTCACAGGGCCCCAACCCACTAATCCTTCTAGAATTTCTTGAGCACGGCTGCCATCTAGCATCACTGCCATGTCGTTTGGAAAAGCAGCTACCACTTCAACTTCTGAAACACCTAGCTTCTCAGCAATCGCAGTAGGAAGCAGTTTTGGTTCTTCTTCTAGAATGCGAGCGACACGTTGTTCTAGAGTTTCTGTCATTTCTAATGTTGTATCTGTCATTGAATATATTTCCGTATAAACGAGTAATTTACGTAAGTTTTAAATTTAAAATTCGATATTAAGCGTGCTTCAAGCTTGCATGCGGGTGAACGCCCGAACCTGACGCTTTCGGCGCTGGGTGCATCGCTTGATATTCAGCGTTAAGCACTTGAATCACACTCTGAGCGAGGCTTACTGCCCAGAAGCTGCCAGCAACAGTCAGGCTCAGATAATCTTCCGAAAGCTCAACCAAGCCATTCTTTTCCCAATGTGAGAACAGAGGCTTCAAGTAATCGAACGTGTCTTGTCCCATAAAGGTCGGCAACGTACTTCTTCTAACAACACCAGAATCGAAACCTGCCTTTAATGTTGAGAAGATAGGCTCTAATGAGCTTTGTTTCGTCATCATGGCAATAGGTAATTGACCTTGCTTTATAGACTCCATGTAGCTGTCTAAAGTTCGATGCTGCATCACACCATGACCGCCGATGTTGCCACCAGCGCCACAACCAATGGGTAGAACCTCGGCATAAGTTTTCGCTAAGCTGTTGTAAATGCTGCGTTCGCGGTTATCACGAGTCCAGTGGTTTACGCTCAGTTGCTTGACCTTATTTTTTGCCATGAACTCCACACCCGCCAAGTACATACTCGCCTTATCTGGCGTATTCGCAGGCGGTGGGATTTTTCCTTTCTCAACAAGATTAAGCATAGGTGCATTGCCCGCAACAATCAGTTGGTAGAGGTCAATGCCGTGTGCGCCAGTAGACATGTAGTCTTCTAAATCTTGTTGGAACACTTCCATAGATTGGTGTGGTAATCCGTATAGCAAATCAAGAACGATTGGTGCTTGCTCAGTACGGCTTAGTGAACTGATACGTTCTAGCACAACCTCTCGGTCATCTAGGCGTTTAGCACTGCGTCGAACTTGAGTATTGAAACTTTGAATACCGAATGAGAAACGATTGAAGCCACCTTCAAGCGCACGATCAAACATCTCGTCGCCAAATCGATTGATGCGCCCTTCTAAGGTCATTTCCACATCATTGGCGAGTGGGAAGTGTTGGCGGATAGCCTTGCCTAATAACTCGACTTGTTTAGGCGATAAATCGGTTGGGGTTCCCCCGCCGATATAAACAGCATGAAATAATCCAGACTGAGCCCAAGGCGTTTTGGCTTTCTGCTTTAACTCAACCATCAGAGCATCGAAGTACTCATCCACTAATTTTCGGCTTGCAGCATTTTGGAAGAAGTTACAGAACGTACAGCGCACACGGCAGAAAGGAATGTGGATATACAGGCAACGTTTATCCTGTTTTTCCCCTTCGCTTAGCATCAGTTCATCAAAGAGTTCTAACTTCTTACTGGGGTCGACCGGAATTGAACTTCCTCCGGCGTGTGCAGAGTGCTTTTTGGCAAACGCAAAACGAAGCGGATCAGGGCTAGAAACACCCAAGATTGATTCGTCAAATTTATAAATATCAAGACTCATATAATCTCTCTAAACACTTACATAGCAAAGCCTGGAAGACTATTCGCTAAAAACTGAGAGAAGCATAGATACACGCAAATGATAATGCAATTGATAATTGATCTTATTTAGATTCTAAGCAATAATCCGATACAGAATTTTGATTTGGTAAAGGATTGACTGTGAACGTTCCTAGATATGTTATTGCAGGCGGAGCATCGTTAGTGATTCATGCAGCGTTGTTGTTTGTCGCTCAAGAATCCAAAGTATTTGCGATGCCTGCAGGTAGCCAATCGAGCACGGTATCGATCAACTTCACTCCTAAGAGCATTCCTTCACAAGCTCAGCAAAAAACAATCACAGAACCTGTTGAACCAGAGCCAGTAAAAGAAACAGTCTCGCAAGCCGAACCTAAACCAGTCGAACCAAAAACGGTTGAGCCAAAGCAAGCTAAGCCAACCCCAAAGAAAAAAGCACTCACCAATAAGCCTCAGTCAAAGAAAGTTGAGAAAAAAGTAATTGAGAAGAAGGTCGTCGAGAAAAAGCCAGTTCAAAAGAAACCAGTGACTGAGAAAAAGGTAGTTAAGAGAGAACACCCAGAGCTGAAACCAGCCACTCAAGCAGAGAAGTTGGCCGACAAGAAAGTCGATAAGAATATGGACGAGTCTGCCAACCAACCTCAGGAAGTAAACCAAGGCGTATCAAACCAAGAGCCAGTGCTAGTCACTAAGCCTTCTTTTTCTGCACGCCCTACACCGCCGAATTATCCTCGCCAAGCCAGACGTCGTGGCGTTGAAGGTGTTGCAACTTATGAGATCTGGTTAGACGCAGAAGGCAAACAAATTAAACAAGCATTAGTAAATTCATCAGGCGCACTAATGCTCGATAACGCCGCTTTAGACGCCATTAAACAATGGAAATTCTCACCTCATACTGTCAATGGTCGAGCGATTGCTCACCGAGTACAAATACCTGTTCGTTTTAGGTTGGATTAATCATGCAACAAATCAGTTACTTACAAGATCAGCTGGGCTTAATGACTTGGCCTCTTCTTATCTGTTCAGCACTAACAGCAATGATCATCGCAGAGCGTGTATTCCAAGTCATGCTCAGCATTGGTGTGGGCAAACGAGCCATTCGTCGTGAGCTAAACCAAATCTCACCAACCAACAGTAAAGAGATTGAAGCGCTTGCTCAGTCGATTTCAGATAAACGCCCGCTACTGTACAAGGGCGTGTCAATGTTGCTTGCTCACCACTCTTTCTCAAAAGGGTTGCGTGAAGATGCTGCTGGCATTTGGCTACAAGAAAAACGCCACCAGCTTCATGCAGGTTTAAGACTGCTTGGTTTGATCGGCGTGATCAGCCCACTCATCGGCTTGCTTGGCACGGTACTTGGCCTTATTGAAATGTTCAAAGGTGTTGCCGCGACAACAGGCAGCATCACGCCCAATGATTTGGCAGACGGTCTTGGATTAGCAATGAGAACGACTGCCGCAGGCTTGATGATTGCACTTCCTGCTATTTCAGGTGCACAACTATTAGGCCTTTGGGCTGACCGAGTGCTTGCTCAGTTAGAACATACTCTGAACTATGTGAATGTGTGGCTAGAAGGCATGTCGATTCAAACGAATCAATCCGATGATACTCAAGGTAAGCCTGACAACAAAACCTCTATCGGTGATGTGAGCCAAGCATGATTAAAACGCCCCACTCATCGAACACACAGAGCCTGGCTCCTGACTTAACGCCGTTACTCGACATCATTTTTATCGTGATGGTTTTCCTATTGCTTACTGCATCGGTAAAGCTGGAATCGCTAGAAGTTGAGCTGCCAAGCTCGGATGTCAAAAACGTTTCTGAAGTCCACAAAGATTCGATTAGTGTCAATATTTTAGACCACGAACCCTACTGGGCGATTAACGGCCAAGAGTACATCGACTGGGAAAATTTCAAGATAGCCTTGTTAGAAGAGACAGGTTCTGCGGATAAAAAGCCGATCATCATTGGCGCAGATAAAGCTGCCAACGTGGAGAACCTAGTGAAGTTGCTTTCATTCCTTCAAGAGAACGGAATACCAGCGACTCAATTGCTCACTGACGATGGCTAGAACAACTCTCTATTTTCATGAGGTTAGGCTCTAGTTACTAAGACCAAATAGCCAGAGCTAAACCTCTCTATAGATTCGAACTCACAATGCGAACGGACTTCTCACTGAGTATCTTCGCAATTACTCTCCATCACAAGAAAGTATAAAGATAAATATTATGAACAACTTAAACGTGCTCAATAAATTAAAGACCAAGACACTCTTCCTTTCATTAGCAGCAATCAGCCTGGCACTTAGCGCATCACCCACAATGGCCAACGACGCTGAACAACCTCGCATCATCAGTGCTGGCAGTGCCGTTACAGAATTAGTTTTAGCCCTTGGCGCAGAAGAACAGTTGGTGGGTATTGATGTAACCAGTCGCTTCCCTCAGTCTGAAAACCTACCAAAGATTGGCTACCACAGAAACCTGTCTGCGGAAGGTTTACTTGCCCTAGAGCCAACCACACTGATTGGTTCTGATGAAATGGGACCAGACAACGCGATCTCTCAATTAAAATCGGCAGGGGTCGATGTAGAAATCGTCAATACCGAAGCAAATGTTGAAGGGTTATTAAAGCGCATCGACCAAATCGCCAAGATTACCGATACCGAAGCACAGTCACAGCAAGTTAAAGCTGAAGTAAATCAGAAGATTGCTGCACTGAAAGCGAACCAAGTACCAAGCAACGAAGCGAAGAAGGTGCTTTTCTTATTGCTGCATGAAGGTCGTCCTGCGAACGTTGCCGGTGGTGAGACTTCACCAAACGCGATCATTGAATTGGCTGGCGGTGTGAACCCTGCCGCTCAAAGCCTTACGTCATACAAGCCACTATCGATGGAATCACTGGTAGAAATGCAACCAGATGTGATCCTAGTCAGTGGCCGTAGCTACCAAAAAATGGGCGGAGCTGACGCCATCCTTAAATCGTTGCCTATGTTAGCGGCAACTCCTGCAGGTATGAACAAGCAAATCATCACGGTTAATGGCAGCGCTTTAGTGGGCGGACTTGGTCTGGAAAGCCTTTCAGAAGCGAAACGACTAAACGCACTTATCTATCCGCTATAACTCGACTACCCTATTTCTGCTATCGCTATCCCACTTCCCTTTATCCACAGACTCACGTTGTTGGTACAAGGAATTAAAGTTAGCGATAGATATTGAGGCCCTTTATGTTGTTACGATCTGTCCCACTGAAAACATCGATGTTAGGCCTAGGTGCAACCCTAGCCTTTGTCGCGCTGTACTCAATCACTGTTGGGCCAATGAACATCAGCTTGGCGGACAGCGCTACAAGCTTAATTAACCGAAACAATGACTTAGCCCCCCACATCAACTTAGTGATCCAAGAGATCCGCTTACCTAGAACCATTTTGTGCATGTTGATTGGTGCAATCCTCGCCTTATGTGGCGCGGTCATGCAGGGGTTATTTCGAAACCCACTTGCCGAGCCTGGCATCATTGGCGTATCTGCGGGTGCGGCCTTAGGGGCAGCGCTAGCTATTGTTTTGTTTTCTGAGCTTTCACTTCAATACCCGGCATTCATGAACTTTGCCGCAGTGCCTGTGTTTGCCTTTTTGGGCGGCGCTCTAACCACATTGCTGGTTTACAAACTTGGTACTGGCAAATTCGGCACCTCAGTAACTATCATGCTATTAGCAGGTGTGGCGATCAGCGCACTTTCAGGTGCAGGGATTGGCTTCTTAAACTTCATCGCAGATGATCAAATGCTACGTGACCTGTCGCTATGGTCGATGGGTTCTCTGGCAGGTGCCAAGTGGTCGGGTATCTTGCTCGCTGCAGTTACTCTCGTTGGTCTGTTTGTCGTTTTTTACCGCCAAGCAATGTCTTTGAATGCCTTACTCTTAGGTGAATCAGAAGCGCAACACCTAGGCATTCCAGTTCAAAAACTGAAACGACAGCTGATTCTACTGACTGCCGCAGGCGTTGGTATCACGGTGAGCCTGTCTGGCATGATTGGTTTTATTGGCCTAGTGATACCTCATTTAGGTCGTATGTTGGCAGGGCCTGACCACCGAGTTCTTCTACCACTATCTGCGGTACTAGGCGCATTGTTGTTAACAGCCGCAGACATGTTCTCACGCGTTGTACTGGCACCAGCAGAGCTGCCAGTGGGTATTGTCACAGCTATCATCGGCGCTCCATTCTTCTTGTATCTACTATTCCAACAGAAAGGGAGAATCCTTTAATGTTTCCTGCAGCGTTAAAAGCAACCGACATCGAAGTGAAGTTCGGCAGCAAAGTGATATTAGATGGCGTTTCTATTGAGATTGAAGCAGGAAAGGTAACCACATTGCTTGGGCCAAACGGCGCAGGAAAAAGCACGCTGCTGAAAGCTTTATGTCAGGAGATATCGAGCACGGGTGATATCCAGTATTTTGGACATGTCAAAGACAAGTGGCCTTCACGCAAGTTGGCGAAACATTTGGCTATGCTTCCTCAACACAGTACCTTGACCTTCCCTTTTTTGGCACATGAAGTTGTTGAGCTTGGTGGTATACCTCTGCAAGAATCTAACAAGAAGCTGACCAGCATTGCTAGCCAAAAAATGGATGTTGCTGATGTGACTCACCTAAGTGAAAGACTCTACCCTTCGCTATCTGGCGGTGAAAAACAGCGAGTTCACTTGGCTCGAGTATTAACTCAACTCCACCACTCTGGCGATCAATGTATCTTGATGCTTGATGAACCCACATCAGCACTGGATCTTGCCCACCAGCACAACACCTTAAAGATCGCGAGAGAGCTAGCCGACAACCACAATGCCGCCGTTATCGTGGTTCTGCACGACCTAAACCTAGCCGCTCAATATTCTGATCGACTCGTAGTATTAAAAGACGGTAGCTTGGTATGTGATGGCAGCCCTTGGGAGGCACTTCAACCTTCAATGATTGAGGATGTATACGGCTACAAAAGTATAGTAGAAAAGCACCCAACCATGAGCTTCCCTCAGGTTCACCCCGCCCAATAGACTCGATTTAGAACCCACTCATTTTGAGTATTCGTTCCTAATAACAGTTAAGTCATTCTAAGCCTCGATTTTCTCGAGGCTTTTTATTGGCTCATAGCCTCTCTCTCGCCTGAAACTCAATTTTATTAGCAACCATAGCAATGAACCCCACAACGTCTCACTCCGAGCGTTTGAGGCTCTAGAAATAAACAGTATCAGTTAGTGTTGCTTAGTTTTTTGCAACTAAGATTGAATATAAGAGGCAAACGTAAGCATTTAAAAAGAAAAGAAATAACTTCATTTGGAACTAAATACAGTTAGCGGCAACGGTGTGAGAGCAAGAGAAAAAGAGCGAGATAAATGAAATTGCAGGCACAAAAAAAGCCCCCGTAGGAGCTTCTTTCATTGTGTATTGATTATTGGCTCATTCGAATCAATGATTTACCAATCAACCACTCAAGTTCTTTACCGCTAGAATCGCCAAACTGAGTTTCAGTCAGCTTGTATAGACGATCAATACCGTTTGCAGCGAACTCATGAGCGCTCTCAGCAGTAACGATATGATGGAAAAGTAAACGTAAGATTGCTAGGAACTCAGCGTCTTCAAGTGCTGCAACCCAGCTAGCTGAAAATGCGTCAAGGCCATTTTCGAAGTCAATGTGTTCCATGAACATCTTGAAAATACGACCGTCTAGAGCAGCAGTAAAATCCGTTTTCTTTGGAAAGTGATGACTAATACCTGTACGAGAAACGCCTGTTTGTTGACTCAACGTCGTGTATGACATCTTGTCGTAACCCAACCTTAGTAACTGGTCTACAACGGCATCCATGATCTTCTGGATTGTGATTTCTGTATCTTCTTTACTACGCTTTGGCATATTCAGGCTCTTCTCTTTGTAAATCCATCTAACTCAATCAAATGAAGTCAGAATGAAAATTGTTATCAGCATTATGTGAGCAAGGCATTTTTTCGCAAGTATTTCCATTAAAATACCCACCAGTACTTCGCATAAACAACTTTACAGTGCTGCCTCTTTGGGCACTTTGTCTAATTATTCTTCGAAAGTAACCTTACCGCTCTAAGTGGTTAATCTAAAATAACTACTTAGAATATCAAATACCCAACAATAAATTCATTGTATAAATACCTATCAAGCAATAGATAGTCTTATAAAATTAGTCACGACGCAACTAACTGAATGATATTCTAACAAATTAATGACACTGCTTTTCAACAAAACATGAGATAGATCACATACATATTTGTCGGCGCGAATGTACATATTCATTTAACCCCGCAACAAACAACATAGCATACCAATGCAAATTAGTTCAAAGATTTTAATTTTTGTAGATACAGTTCAAATTGCTCGTTAGAATAACCTCAGATTTTGTAAGAGGATTATTTATGAGCCAAGATATTGGTAACAACGACGTATGTGAAGCTTGCGGCTGCGCGGGCGAAATCGGGTTCATCATCAAAGAAGGCGACGATGTTGCTGAGGTAACAGTTTACGGTAACTCTAAAGCCCTTATTGAAGCTGAATTCGCTAAGTACGTTGAGTTAGCAAAGCAAGTGTCTAGCAATGTTGAATTTGAAGCGTCAGAGATGACTGAAGAAAGCACAGAATTGCATGCACGCTTTAAATTTGAAGTAAGCGCTGAAAAGATTATTTTCGAACTTAAGACTCGCTCTCTAGCTCGCTAATATAAGCACTTACACGCACACTATTAAAAGACGAGTTTATTGCTCGTCTTTTTTTATTATTTCAACCCAACCTAGAGCACCATTAGTCTCAAAGTCATTTTCAGCCGCACATTTAATCACAACACCCGACACCTCAACGATAGCACCGACACTATATGCCCTATCATTGTAATAACAAACTCGTTGCTGTGAACCACTCTGAGTGACGACGACTGCCGCCTTTGCTGGCGTTGATATTATTTCATTAGTACTTGCTGATATTGAGCAAAGCACCGCGGATAAAATCACAAAAATTGTCAGAATTTGACGCTTTATTCGAATCATAGATTTACCTTTCATTGTCTCTGATTCCTATTTACCTACCAACAAATGAGTAAAACACTATGCGAGAATAATTTTTTCATTATAGTGTTAACGTCTATCGTAATAAGAAGCTCGTTATGCTCCGAATAATTGCACTTATTATTGGTTCTTTAACCATAACAAATGTGACTGCAGAACCACTCGATCAGTATCAAATATTGAACCATCTCGACAATTACGGAAACTTATATCTACGAAATAAGCCTTATACATCACTACCCACTGGGTTAATTGTTGATGGCAATCTAAATATAGAGAACACAGCGATCACTCGCCTGCCTAAAGGCTTAGAAGTTAACGGTAGCCTCAAAGGCTCTAACAGCCAGCTCTCTCGAGTTCCGACTGGAATTAAGATAAAAGGCTACGCCGACTTAATTGGCAGCAAAATCACCAGCTGGCCAAGAGGCGTAAGAGTGGGTGGTTTTATCAACCTCACTGATACTCCACTTCAGAGGCTACCTAATGGCTTTAGAGTGAAAGGCGATCTGAGCGTGATTCGTACGCCTTTAACAGAACTACCAAACGGGATAATCATTGATGGTGACTTATATATAGGTGGTTCTGGGATCACAACGTTTCCCGATACCATGACAGTCAAAGGCAACATCTATCTAGGCGGCAACACTGTAACCACATGGCCAACCAACCTAGAACTCGGTGGCGCCGTCGCTCGATAGTTCAACCCAAACTTTAGGTCTTAAAAGCAGATGGTCAGCAACAAAAAAGGAGCCTAAGGCTCCTTTTTCAGTTCCATCAATGAACTCGTTTGCTAACACTCGTTAGCCGATATTCTTCACTGGGTTCGCATAGCTATCGATCAAGTATTGACGAGCGCCTTGTGGCAAAGTCGATAACTTCTCTTCAAACTCTTGCTTAACCGCAGCTGTAATCGACTCGTCTTCTCTTTCCGCTGCTAGCAAGTTAACTGGGAACAGCTTGTAGTTATCGTGGATCTGACGATCGATCTCTTCAGCAAGAGCTTCAGGCGTATCAAAATCTTGGTCGATAACCTGACCGAAGCCGACGTGAACGCGTCCTTTATTACCGATGATGCCTTGAATGATACTTTCGATATCTTCAAACTCACCCTTTTCGTAACTACCGTTTACGTCTTTTTCGAAAAGCTCTATCGCTTTAGCTGTGTCACATGGGTCGTTCTCGTAAGAAATAGCCACAGGAACGATCTTCAATGACTTCACATATTCAGGGAAAGCAATTTTTTGCTTACGTCCTTCAACGTGAAACATTTTCAAGATTGCTGGCTCAGTAAAATCGTTACCGTCTTTAGCGCGACCTTCCTTTTGAGCGATCCAGATTGAGTTGCCCGTTTCTAAAGAATGCTTAATGTAAGAAGACAGCTGCCCTAGTGCTTTCATCATCTCACGCGGTCCTTTCAAAGAACGCTTTACGATGAAGCTCTTGTTCAAACGCATCAACTCCGTCGCACATGGTTTCTTCAGCAGGTTATCACCAATAGCGATACGACAAGTCTGATGGTTGTTTTGATGCAGGGCGTAGTTTACTAATGCAGGATCCATAGCAATGTCACGATGGTTCGATACAAACAGGTAAGCTTGATCCGCATCCAGTGACTCTACGCCAGTGTATGTCACACCTTGGGTCGTCTTAGCCAATGTATCGCGTAAGTACTTTTTCACTTCAATTTGAATGGATTCAACGCTGGTCAGCTTGCTCCACTTCATTTTTAAGTACACACGTAAAATAGGGCTCATTAATGCTTTGAACCAAGACGCATGGTTTGAAAAACGATAGTGCAAGATTGCACTGATAAATTCTTCATCATTAATAAGACGGTTTAGTGCCGCTGGAATTTCATCATCGCCGTAAGGACGAATATCAACATATGGATCGGTTGGAGAGGTCATTTTTTCATTCATATAATAAAAAGCTGGCTCATTCTACGCGTTGTTTTGACTTCTCGCAGCTACAGAGCCCATACTTTTGACAAGGTCAGACCAGAAACAGTGAAAATCCCCTGTTATTGTTGGCATTCTTTAAGATTAACGGTAATCTTGACGCCCCAAAATTAAGGTACTATCTATGAACTTCGCTATTGAATATACATCGGCTTACTTTTCACACTTGGTGATCACACCACGCAAGAAAGTACTAAAACATAGCCTTGTATCGGTTCAAAGTGGCTTGGTTTTGATCAAACTGGGTAAGCAAGAGTACGCTGTTGAACCTGGCCAAAGCGTTTGGATTCCCTTTGACTGCTTAACTTCGTTGACTTACTTCCCAAACACTCAAATTAGCCGTGTCGACTTTTCTGTACGTTTGACGGATTCATTCCCAAGACAAGCGGGGTACATTACGCAAACTAACCTCTCTTCGGCACTATTAGAAAAGCTAGAGCAGACCAAAGCTCGCGCTTCCAATGCCAATAATACGGAACAAGCGTTTAAAGATATGCTTTCTGTATTGAAGCAAGAAGTGCTGTCGTTTAAACCACTGCTTTGCGAAAGTGCGCTTTCTCAGCGATTCAATCAATGGAACATTGATGATTCAAACCTACCACAAGAGCACACTCTGGTGATGGTGATGCGAGAAGCAAAGAAACGTATGCAGTCAGGCCAAAAACGTTCACTTGTGATTGATGATCTGTTCTCAGGTAAAGAGGAAGAGTTCGAGCAACTGTGTATGCTTGTTTTTGGTGAAGATTTATAGCTTGGCGGTAAGTGAGAGTTGGTATTTAAACTAATAAGCCAGATACTAAAAAGCTGCAAAAACTGAGTTTTTGCGGCTTTTTTAATTCTTAGTGTTTTTACATAGATAGCAATCTATCTATGTCACTACCTGTCTAAAATGGCAATTCAACCTGCATCATTAGGTCGGCGTCACGTGAGTCATGCCAACGATAATCAAAGCGCATACGCGGCTGCCCTTCTACTTTCTCACCAAAACCGATGCTGAGTTGAAGACCATGATTCATCAACCACTCTTCCGTCGACATATCATACTGCTCGTCTTCCAGATCTTCGGGAAACCACATCCCCAAACCTACATAGTTTGATTCAATGCTTTGTGTCAGTAGTGGGGCGTCTTTACTTTGAAGAACCCAATCAGACCAATAATCAGGTGTACTTTCTGGTTCATCATCGCTCAGCCCACTGATTTCCATCATACGTTGGCCAAAAGACTCGATACTCGAAGAAAAGTCCAAGCAATTATCGTCACTAGAAGTCAGCATGATCGAATCTAAGCTAAAAAAGTCACATTCAGCGTATGCAGGCATACTGCATGCTGTTATCAACAACGTCGCTGGTATCGCGCGCTTTAGCATAGTCATCAGACCTCTTGAATTAATGAATCTACATTATTGTATACAGACCACTATCTTGCAACATCTTTGTAACTGACTTAGTGCTCAGTTTTGATACATCGCTTCCACTTATCAACGCATTACGAATGTCTGTACTACGAATTTTGACTTTTTCAGGGCAAGCCATTATAGACCACTGCTCGGTAATCTCATCTGATTTATAGAAAGATGAGAACTTAAAGAAGTTATCTGGGCCAATCACAAACGTCAGTTCAGCGTCACGATGTAACTTTTGAAGTTCACTGAGCACTGCAAAAGTCGTGACGCTTTCACCTGGGGTAAATAGGCTCTTTTCGATCAAAGAAAGCTCCACTTGATCCAGTGAAAGATCACTAATAAATGCGTTAACTAACTGACATCTCGTATCAAAGTCTAGCATCTCTTTTCCCCAAGCATGGGCAATACTTGGAACCAGAAGAATCTTGTCGAAATGAGCCAGTGAATCAATCACACTTTTATGCCCTAAGCTCGGCGGATTAAACGCACTACCGAAAATGGCTATTTTTTCCATTATTAATTACTGCCTTCTCTTTCTAAGCTTGTGCAAAGAGGTTTTTAAATCGAATGATTTAGGTATGATAACACTAGATTTTTAATTTGCTTGCAGGAAAGGAATACGAATGGAACAGTTAATTCGTGACGAAATGCGCGTACTACCTTCAATTGACCCTCACTTCGAAGTGACTCGTCGTGTGGACTTTATCAAAACGAAACTTCAACAGTCTGGCTGCAAGTCCCTGATCCTTGGTATCAGTGGCGGTGTAGACTCAACGACCTGTGGCCGCTTGGCACAAATGGCCGTTGATAGCCTTAATGAAACTGCTGGTAGCAACGACTACCAATTCATCGCAGTTCGCCTACCTTACGGTGAACAAAAAGATGAAGACGAAGCGCAACTTGCGCTGTCTTTCATTCAGCCTTCTCAATCTGTTTCTGTAAACATCAAAGCGGGTGTTGATGGGCTTCACGCTGCATCTCACGTTGCGCTTGAAGGTACAGGCTTACTACCAACAGACTCAGCAAAAATCGACTTTGTGAAAGGTAATGTGAAAGCTCGCGCTCGCATGATCGCACAATACGAAATTGCAGGTTACGTTGGCGGCCTTGTGATTGGTACTGACCATTCAGCAGAAAACATCACTGGCTTCTACACCAAACACGGTGACGGTGCATGTGATTTAGCGCCTTTATTTGGCCTGAACAAGCGTCAAGTTCGTGAACTAGCAGCAACACTGGGCGCTCCAGAGCTACTGGTTAAAAAAGTGCCAACCGCTGATCTAGAAGAGCTTGATCCACAAAAAGCCGATGAAGCAGCCTTGAACCTTTCTTACGATCAGATTGATGATTTCCTTGAAGGCAAAGAAGTGCCTCAAGACGTGTCTGACCGCTTAGTGGGCATCTACAAAGCAACACAACACAAGCGTCAACCAATCCCGACGATCTACGATTAATGCTTTAAGTTAATCTCAAATTAAAAAGGCCGGAAGTTCAACTTCCGGCCTTTTCTATTTTATGAAGGGAATGACTTAATTAGCCATTAATCAACAACTTCGATATCGGTTTGAGGCACACTGCAACATGCCAGTATCTGACCCATATTACGTTCATGCTCTTGCAATGCTGGTACATCCGGTTGATGAACTTGCCCTGACTCAAGGGTCACTTTACAAGCGCCACAGAAACCAGCACGGCAGCTTGAAGCAATAGACACACCGGCCGACTCAGCTTGCTCTAGCAGGGTTGATTGGTTATTACCTTCAAACAGGTAGCCATTGACACTTAGCTGCAGCTGCTTCACCGCCTCTTCGGTAGACTGAGCCACACCAAATGCTTCTTGATGGTAATGCTGAGGGTTGAGTCCCATTTGAATCAGCAGTTTCTTTGCATTATCCATAAAACCGTCAGGGCCACACACGAACGCTTGGCGCTTGTGTAGATCTTCAATTTTAGCGACATGAGACACGCTCAAACGTCCAGACAAACCATCCCACTCTTTCGTTGGTTGGCTCAATGAATAAATCACACTTAAGCCTTCGTGCTCTTTGGCGATCTGGTCAATCTCAGCTTGATAAGGGATGTCTTCTTCGCTGCTGCATTGATGATAGAAAACCACGTCATCAATTTGACCATGGTCGGCTAGGTAGCGAAGCATCGACAGCATTGGCGTAATACCGCTGCCTGCAGACAAAAGCAATAACGGGTGAGTTGGATTCGCTTCTAAGTAGAACGCACCATCTGGATTTTGAGCAACCAAAGTATCACCCACTTGGAAGTGATCATTTAACCAGTTAGAGATTTGACCATCGTCCACTCGCTTCACAGAAATCGCCAAACGGCCTGCGCGTGATGGGCTAGAAGATAACGTATAACGACGAGAAACCTTCTCGCTATCAATCACCATCTCAATCGGTAGATGCTGCCCAGGCTGGTAACTTGGTAGTGAGTGGTTCTCTTTCGCTGGTTCTAGCCAAAACGTTGTAAAGTCGCGAGCGATCTCTTCACGTTCAACACAGGTTAAATGCAAAGACTCGACCCAAGTGTCTTCATAATGCTCTTTCTCTTTGGTTTCGAGAACTTCAACCACGTCACCCGCTTTAATCAAACCCTCGTTTTTTGCCACAAGGTTTTGACCAAAGAATACGCCACCACGCTCATTCGCTCTGAATGTAGAGAAGGTATTAAGAGGCTCTTTTGTCGCTCTGAATTCGCCGCTCTCAACATCTACTGTCGTTAGGATACAACGCTCACAAGGTTTCACCGCTTCGAATTCAACCTCGCCGATACGGATACGCTTCCAACCATCTTCAGCAAAGGCTTCTGTATTGGATACAACAAAATTGGTACGGAACTGATCCATCGAATGGACTTCAGGACTGCGGCGATTGAGCTCATCTAGAGAGGCTTGGCTAATCACCAACATTGGATAGCCGTCAGCGAAACTGACATTCTGACCAAGCTTTTCTCGGACACGATTTGATTGCTCGCCAGAGAACAGTAACTCAACACGAACACCCAACACGTCACTGAACCAATCATCTGCTTTATCACATGTCGTGTATGCCGTGAAGCTGTCTTTCCACACCGTTGCAGGCGCTTCTTGCATCTTGAAGTTTGCATATTTCAGACGCAGTGGCTCTTTACCTTCATAAGTAAAAATCAAACCGTCTGGCTGCAAACTTGAAGAGACCTTAACCATCTTCGGGTACTTGCGCGCTGTAACCATTGAGCCGTCAGCCAATGCCAGCATGAAACGTCTGTCAAAAGTGAGACCTTGTTTTTCAACCCAAGCAGAAGAAAGCGCAATGCCGCCCACTGATTTAACCGGAAACACATTGATTTGAGATAAGGAAGGAGCTTGCTCTGAAGCCTTTCGATCTAGAGGTGACTGCGACATAACGATTCCAATGTTTTGTTGTTTGTCCCAATGCTAACAAATGGTTATAAATAGATAAACTGGCAGCTACTAAACACTTGATACTAAGCTATTATCTTGAGATGTTTAGCTTTCTACCTTGATACATTAAGGCAGCAATGCAGTAACACTCTCCATACGTTCTATACTTTGAACACAATTACTGCATTGAACTTTCATTGAATAAAAAGGATTTATCATGAACAAACTCGTCATTATCATTTTATGTGTACTGCTTCCGCCTGTTGGTGTGTTCTTCGCTCGTGGTGCAGGTAAAGATCTGCTGATTAACATCATCCTGACCTTCTTCTTCTGGGTGCCAGGAATGATCCACGGGCTTTGGGTGGCGACTCGATAGCTCGTCCTCAAAATTAAATACCGAATAAAATACGAAGAAAAACAAGCTCCTAACCCTGAAGAGTTAAAAATAGGATGAAATGAAAGTGCTTTTCCACTATCATCCTGTCGCCTAAACGTAAGCGATTGCTTTCACAGATTTCGCCGAGTTTAGGCTCCAACTACATAACACTTCAAATGGTGGGAGCCTTCAATGACACAACTTACGATTACTCGTCCTGACGACTGGCACGTTCATCTACGCGATGGCGAAGTATTAAAAGATACAGTGCGCGATATCAGCCGCTACAATGGTCGAGCGTTAATCATGCCAAATACCATCCCACCGGTAACCGATACCGAAATGGCTCTTGCTTACCGTGAACGCATCATGGCAGAGCAGCCAAGCGAGCAGTTCCAGCCTCTAATGGCACTTTACCTGACAGACAACACAACACCTGACGAAATTCGCAAAGCGAAAGAGTCTGGTGCAGTAGTCGCTGCAAAGCTTTACCCAGCAGGCGCGACGACTAACTCGGATTCAGGTGTAACTTCGGCTCAAAAGATTTACCACGTGTTAGAAGCCATGCAAGAAGTGGATATGTTGCTACTGGTTCATGGTGAAGTAACCACTCACGATGTTGATATCTTTGACCGTGAGAAGCAATTCCTAGACACCGTGCTAGCGCCGATTGTTAACGACTTCCCTAACCTGAAGATTGTTCTAGAGCACATCACAACTGCTGATGCTGCAAACTTCGTTAAAAACGCGAACGACAACGTAGCGGCAACCATTACTGCTCACCACTTGCTTTACAACCGCAACCACATGTTGGTTGGCGGCATTAAGCCACACTTCTACTGCCTTCCTATCCTGAAGCGCAACACTCACCAGTTAGCACTTATCGAAGCGGCAACAAGCGGCAGCAAGAAGTTCTTCTTGGGTACAGACTCTGCACCACACGCAAAAGGCGCAAAAGAGTCAGCATGTGGTTGTGCGGGTTCTTACACAGCGCACGCTGCCGTTGAACTGTACGCAGAAGTGTTCGACTTAGAAGGTAAGATTGAGAACCTAGAAGCGTTTGCAAGCCACAACGGCCCTGACTTCTACGGTATTCCACGTAACACGGACACCATCACTCTTGTTAAAGAAGAGTGGAACGTTGCTGAAACGATGCCTTTTGGTTCAGACATCGTTGTGCCAATCCGTGGCGGCGAGACGATTGCTTGGTCTGTAAAATAAACGCTTAGTCGGTAAATAAGCGCTTATATTGCAAAATAAGAGCGTGGTGTTAATTAAACACGACCCATTAGATTAAAGGGGCACCATAATTATTATGGTGCCCCTTTTCGTCTCGTGGAGAGAGGGTTTTATTAAGATCAATAATGAGCGATTACTTACCGCGAATTTTTCCAATCACAGTCCAAACAGCAACGACGATCAATCCAGCTAAGACGCCGATAACACCGTTCAACAGAGTTGGAACCACCGCTGTCGCTATCGTATGTCCACGAAAATCCATAATAATCGGCTCAATTAAGTGATGAATCGCAGGAACGTTGTGCACCACAATGCCACCGCCAACCAAGAACATCGCTGCAGTACCGACCACAGCAAGCGTCTTCATTAACTTGGGCGCAAACGCGACTAGCCCGTTACCCAATTGAGTTTTCATGGTACTTCCATTCGATGTTCGCTGCAGATAGAAGCCTAAATCGTCCAACTTAACGATCCCTGCCACTAAGCCATAAACACCAATCGTCATCACTACCGCAATCAAACTCACGACAAGAATCTGAGTAAGGATACTTGTACCCGTCACAGTACCCAGTGCTATCACGATGATTTCCGCCGATAAGATGAAGTCGGTACGAATCGCGCCAGCGACCTTTCTCTTCTCGTATTCCTCTATGGATTCACCAGTACTCGTATCTTCCCCCTTTTCATCATCATGATGAGCATGAGGAAAGAGCTTCTCTAAGATTTTCTCTGCGCCCTCAAAACAAAGAAACAGACCACCAATCAAAAGCAAAGGCATGATCAGCCAAGGAATAAAGGCACTGATCAATAATGCCGCGGGCACCAAAATCAGCTTGTTTTTAAATGAGCCTTTGGCAACCGCCCATACCACTGGGATTTCTCGCTCAGCAGAAACACCGGATACCTGCTGGGCATTCAGCGCTAAATCATCCCCCAACACACCAGCGGTTTTTTTCGCTGCGACCTTAGACATCAGTGCGACATCATCCAATACGGTTGCAATGTCATCCAGTAGCGTTAATAAACTTGCTCCAGCCATTTTATGGTCTCTTTTAAGGGATTAAACAATTGATAAAATGTAACACCATCAATTCACTCGTCAAAGTTATGAGTCTGTAAAAAATAGAGTCACAAGTTGTGTTTTCTATTGCCGGATCAGCTAGACAGGACTAGTCTGTCCTCATCTTTCGCGAACATAAAAGAAGAAGTATAGATGAAAAGTGAATACTCCTACCCAATTGGTAAGCCAGGACAAAGATGGCAAGAAGCAGAACGTCAAGCATGGTTCGCTCAAAGAACCGTTAAGCGTGAATACCAGCAAGAAGTCGTGCCAAAAATCCAAGCATTAGCAGACCGCTTTGATATCGAGCAATACGGTGCATTGAGCTACGATGAAGCTCGCTTCCCGCTTTTTGCAATCAAAAGTAAAAACTGGGACGAGTCAAAGCCGACGATTCTGGTAACCGGTGGTGTTCACGGTTACGAAACCAGTGGTGTGCATGGCGCTATCAAATTTGCAGCGACCCAAGCAGAGAAATACGTAGCGCACTTCAACATTGTAGTAGCACCTTGTGTAAGCCCTTGGGGTTACGAAGTGATTAACCGTTGGAACCCAAATGCTGTTGATCCAAACCGCTCTTTCTATGACGGTACGCCAGCAGAAGAATCAGCAAACCTACGTGCGTTAGTCGCTTCTTTACCAGAAGTCTTGGTTCACGTTGATCTACACGAAACGACAGATTCTGACGAAACAGAATTTCGACCAGCACTCGCAGCACGTGATGGTATTGAGTACATTGAAGGTATGATTCCAGACGGCTTCTACACAGTTGGCGATACTGAAAATCCACAGCCAGAATTCCAAGCGGCGGTGATTGCTTCAGTAGAAAAAGTAACGCACATTGCGCCAGCAGATGCAGACGGCAAGATCATTGGTTCTGAAGTTACCCAACATGGTGTGATTAACTACCCAATGAAGAAGCTTGGCTTATGTGGCGGTGTGACTGACTGTAAGTACGGTACAACCACAGAGGTTTACCCGGACAGCGATAAAGTGACAGACGAAGAGTGTAATGACGCTCAGGTTGCAGCGGTAGTCGGTGCTTTGGATTACGTTATTCAGCACGAACTGAACGCGTAAGCCAATAGCTAGTAGCTAGTCCCTTAGAACTAATCCCTAAAACTAAAAAAGAGCCACAAGTGACGAGTCGCTTTTAGCTCTTTTTTTGTCTCTTTCTCTTACCTGCCATTTCTTCTCAGGCATAAAAAAGCTCCCTTGCACACAGTACAAGAGAGCTTTGAAATAACACTGAAAAAGGAGTAATTAGCGAACTATATACTCCCCATACTCGATTACTTTATTTAGCGGTTTCACTAACGTTTTCTTGTCCTTTATCTACTTCAGTCAGTAGACCTTTCAACAAGCTAAAACAGCCAATAAGAAGAATGATCGTAAACGGCAGTGCAGCAATGATCGTGATCGATTGCAGAGCTTGAATAGATTGAGTACCACCAATCCACAACATTACCATTGCAATAGCGCCTGAGATAACCGCCCAAACCACTTTCTGTTTCACTGGTACTTCAAGCTTACCACCCGCCGTCATGCCATCGATAACGATAGAACCTGAGTCTAGCGTAGTCACGAAGAATACGATGATCAGTGCTACAGCGATAACAGATAGAATGCTACCAAACGGGTATGCGTCTAGCATGTAGAACAAGCTTAGAGATACATCTGTGATGCCTTGGTCGAGGCCAAGTTGCCCCACATGACTGATCACTTGCTCGATAGCCACGCCACCAAAGATAGACATCCAAGCCGATGTTACCAATGTTGGGATAATCAGTACGCAAAGTAGGAATTCACGCACCGTACGGCCTTTAGAAATACGCGCTACGAACATACCGAAGAATGGTGCATACGCAACCCACCATGCCCAGTAGAACACAGTCCAACCATGTAGCCATGTTGTGTCTTCTCGACCAGAACTTTGGCTCAATGCAACGATGTTTTTCACATAACCCGTTACCGCAGTCACCACAGAATCAAGCACAGTTGTGAAGTTCAGAACAGCGATAAGACCAAGGAATACGAACGCAATAACCATGTTCAAGTTACTAAGGAACTTAACACCACCGTCCATACCACGCATAACAGAGATGATCGCCAAGCCCATAATCAAAACGATAATAGATTGCTGAAGGAAGATGTTGTTTTCCAAGCCAAACACGTGGCTGATACCACTTGCTGCTTGTGTACCACCTAAGCCTAATGAGGTCGCAAGACCAAACAACGTAACCAGTACAGTAAGTACGTCGATCACATCACCGGTTTTGCCCCATACTCGTTCACCCAGAATTGGGTAGAACACGGAACGCATTGATAGCGGTAAGCCTTTGTTGTAAACAAAATACGCAAGACAAAGTGCCGTCATGCCATAGATAGCCCAAGCATGGAAACCCCAGTGGAATACGGTCGCACCCAGTGCCAATTCACGGCCAGCTTCTGTGAAAGGTTCTGCATCGAGTGGCGTTCCGAACCAGTTGGTGAAGAACGCCGTTGGCTCTGCAACACCCCAGAAAATAAGTCCAATACCCATGCCTGCTGCGAATAGCATCGCAATCCAAGATGACATTGAATAATCCGCAGTCGCGTCTTCGCCACCTAAGCGAACTTTACCCAAAGGTGAGAATGCAAGAATAACGGCAAAAACTAACATGATGTTGGCTCCCCACATAAAGAGGAAGTCAAACTTAGATAAAACAGCACCCTTGATAGAATCAATCGCAGCTTTGGCATCTGCAGGAGGAAGAGCAAGAAGAGTGATGATAAAGAGAAGAGATAAGCCTACTGAGGCTACGAAGACTGTGTTATGGACATCCATGCCCCATTTACTGACGTTATCTTGACCAACTTGATAGTCAGTAGAATCAATACTGTATTTTTTTGATTTAAAACTCATAAATTATGATGTTCGCATATCCGAATCAACGAATATAAGGACGCTCTCCATATCCAACTACTACTTGATTGGCTCGCCATTTCACAAAAATAAAACGTGATAAAAACCACCGAGCAAGGTGATAAATGGACTTACTGGCTCAATCCCAGGACGCGCATAATAGCACAGCACGAAGTATTTTGACTGAGTTTTTGCTCAATAGTCACCCAAAGCACCGTCAACCATGATAGTTGAGACAATAAAAACAGAATAAAATAAACAAATAAAAACCTTTAAATACAGCGCATTAAATTAAAATAACGCACCGTAAAATATCATTCAAAGTTTCTACAGATAATTTTACTAACCACCCAATTTATTTATAGCTCTAACAAAAAAGCCCCGCTATAGGGGCGGGGAAATTACCAAAGGTAAAAGAGAAATCAGTGTTAGGATGTCAGTGCTGCGATTAGCAGAGCAGCACTTCACATTTCAAAGACAGCACATTAGATCGCGAAGCAAAAACCTAGGTTGTAGTCTTCGCCATTCTTCGCCGTGAACTCTTTGTCTTCACTTGATGCATTCGGGCGGCCGCTTTCATCGCCTTTTACTAAGCTCACCCAGTGACGAATACCTGAAGAACGGCTAGCCTCAGTTTGGCCAAACGTGGTGCACGTCTCTAATTGGATATCTTGAATATCAACTAACTCCAGACGGCCTGTGCCTTTACGAGCGCCGATTGTCACTTCAACGTGTGTACCGCTTTCATCGCGGAATAGGATTGCTGAAGGCTTAGACTTGTCACCGGTGTAAGCTACAAAATGCTTAGCGCGTTTCAGGCCGGTGTGTTCACCATTTTTGAAATAAACCTGAACATGTCGGTAATCAATCTCGTAGCTCACTACATCTTCATGTGAACCAGTCTCTAGAGGAAATAGAGTATCAAGCAGCTGTTTCGCCATTTTTTGTTTTTCGAGTTGCTTGTCTGCTTTCACCATCTCGACGGCAAAGACAGCTTCAGCAATAAATGTTGAATGGTTTCTGTGAAGTTCTGTTTTGTCTAGTGTCAGCATATTCATAGTCTATCCCTCGTACGGCTTTAAATTTCATTTAGGTCAAACATCCCAATAGACCCTTTTCAAAATTGTTCTTTACTGTGTGGTTTCCATGTTTTTCATACTACTTGTATTTTTGAAACAATTTCACAACAAAAATTACACACTGTGAATTTTACTAAATCGCTTTTTTACACAAACCGGTATTTCGAGCCCCCAGCCCTTTATTTCACTGGGTTGAGGGTTCAGTAGAAACACGTTTACGTGTTGTTTGAATTTGTGTAATAACCCACTCCAACCAACTTATTGTCGATCACTCGATAGTAAGTATGCTTGGTTTCTACTTTGCTCGACAGCGGGTTTAACCATCGGTAGGTGTAAACACCTCGGCCGTTTTCTTTCGCAAGGTTCAACATCTCCGTGAGAATTGGCTTATCGTCAGGGCTTAGAATTTCGTTGTGTGAACGCCCGACAAGCTCAGGAGAAACCCCGTGCGCCAGCAGTTTCCCAGAGCTCATATCCATCACAAACACATACAAATCCCCTTCTACAAAGCTGCCTTCCGCGTCATTGAACTCAGTTAGGCTCTCTTGTTCTGACTCCACTATCGCGGTCATCGCTCTCGCCAGTAAATTCTTAGCCTCAGCCGCACTCGAACGTTCAGGGTAATAACCCACAGCCACAATCACATCGCCTACTCGCTCAAAGAAAGTCGTTTTCGGTTCACCCATACGATCAGTCGGATTCGTCCAGTGATACTTCACTTCACCAAAACCGTTGTGTACCGCTTTGGTGATCATTTCACGGAAAAAAGGATTGCCGTAAACGTCTTGCGTGTCCAACACACTGTCGCCCACCAGCACCATCGAAGATCCGCCACTGGCAAGGAATTGGCCATCGATGCCCAAAGCAAACACATATAGCTCCCCATCGATATATTCAGGGTCACTCATAAAGTCTTTAACGCTTTCATCGCCATCCTTTTGAACATGGACCACCGCTTTAGCAAGGAGAGTTTTGGCTCTTCTTTCTGCATCACTGACAACGTGTGGTTCAGAAATATCGAGCACGTTTACAGGCTTGGCTTCTTTCTCCGTTTCAGAATGTTCGGCGCGTAAACCAATGCCACTCACTACAGCAAACACGGCACAACCAATGAGGATGATTCTGGATAAATTCATGGTTCTCTCTCCTAATAGCCGACTAAGGACGGTAGCCAAAGCGTAATTTGTGGGAAGAAAGCGATAATGAAAACACCCACAACAGAAGCAAGTACAAAGGGGTGGATCTTCGCGGTGATTTGCTCAACCGTTGAGCCCCCTATGCCCGAGGCGACAAAGATATTCTCTCCAAGTGGCGGCGTTGCAAAACCTATCGATAAGGTACACACCACCACAATTCCCACGTGAGTAGGATCAGCACCTAGCATGTACATGATTGGTAGTAACACTGGCACGATGATCATGATGGCCGCTAAGGTTTCCATGAACATGCCGATGAACAACAACAAGGTAATGGTTAGCGCCCACACCATGTACATGTTATCGGTGAAACTAAGTAGCGATTCCGCCACCACTACTGGGATCTTTTGCTCGATCAACAAACGTCCAAACACGGTAGCGGCAAAGAGGATCAACAACACACGCCCAGTGATCCATGTCGTGGTCGACAGAGATTTCATCACACTTTTAAACGACAGTTCTCGGTGAATGAAAAGCCCCACAAACAACGAATAGAATATCGCAACAACCGCTGATTCTGTTGGTGTGAACATGCCACTGTAGATACCGCCAAGAATTAAGAACGGCGCTAATATCGACCATAATCCGCGGCGCAAGTAGTGCCTTACATCGCCAAACGACCACGTTTCGGTCAGCCCTTTATAGCCTTCACGCTTAGCAATAAAATAGTTAGTGACTACTAGTGTCGACGCCATAATGAAACCCGGCACAACCCCAGCGACAAACAGTTTTGGAATCGATAAGGAAGCAAACTGGCCGTGTTGAGCAATGGCTTCTGGTGGCGCCATTAAGCCCATTGCCGAGATACCAAAGATAACCAAAGGAATGGATGGCGGGATGATAATGCCCAAGCCTCCGGATGCAGCAGTTACGGCCGAAGCGTAGCTCTTATCGTAATCACGTTTAACCATCGCTGGCACCATTAACATGCCTACTGCTGCGGTGGTTGCCGGACCTGAACCCGAGATAGCACCAAAGAAAAGACACGCCATTACTGTTGCCGCACCAAGGCCGCCTGTTACGGGACCAGCTAAGCTTTCTGCGATATCCACCAGACGTTTGGAGATACCCGCCGCCTCCATTAATGCACCCGCAAGAACAAAGGCTGGCAGCGCCATTAATGGGAAGTTGCCCACCGAGGTAAACGCGATTTGTACTAAGGCGATGGGATTTTTATCGAGCAACATATAGGCCGCCATCGAAGCGCCGGCCAGTGATACTGTGATTGGTGCGCCTAGGATTAACAGCGTTAAAAAGCCACCAAATAAAATTAGAGTTAAATAGGATTCCATTATTACATCTCTCTATTACGACTATTCTCTGTGATGACTATTGCGCGGACTTTTGTGCCGTCATTTTGCGCAGCTCTTTGACTTCTGGATCTTCGTTGGTTGCGCCTTTAAATAAACGCTCATAGTTGTTCCAGATAATTCGAATCATCATCAGTGAAAACGCGATAGGTAAAATCATGTAGAAGTACTTCATCGGGATACCTGTGGTTTGAGACTTCCAAAACAGATTCATTTTGTTGAACACGAAGTCGTAGCTGAGGTAAACGAAGTAGCCGTTGAAACAGAGCCATAGGAAGTCAGCGATGGTTTCACTCACGGTCTGCACGATTGGCGGAAAGAATTTAAAGTGAAAGCTCACTCGGTTGTGCGCCGACATCTTGGCCGCAACAACAGCCCCTAGATAGGCAAACCAAACGAACATGTAGGTCGCCACTTCATCACCCCAAGGGATAGAGTAATCAAAAAACTGACGAGTAATAATTTGTGTAAACAGCAATAGGACAAAGCTTGCAAGCAACAAACAACAGGTATATTCCTCAATGTTGTTCAGGTGTTTTTTTATTGTTTTAGCGACTGACATATAACCTCCAATGTTGATTTTCACATGACAACCAGTCGCTCACGGTCCTAAAAGATCAGGTACAGAACAGATCAACGAGTACAGCCATGTAAATGCCCTATCTCACTGTTCTACCGCTAGGTGATTAAGTAGCGGAGAACAGCAGATAGGGCGAATCTAATCGTTACTTTCTACCTAGTAACTCAAGAACGTCGTCTAGCTTGTCTTTGCCCCCAATGCTTGAGTAGAACTTAGGCCAAACTGACTTAGTCACTTTGTTGATCCACTCTTGCTCGTTGTCTGCTGGGTCTGTGAATACCATGCCTTTCGCTTGTAGCTCTTCGCGAATCTTGTTTTCCGTATTTTCTAGATAAGCAAAGCTGTGCTCTGTTGCTTCCTGACCCGCTTCCAGAATGATTTTTTGCATTTCAGGTGTCTGTTGTTGGAAGACCGTTTCACTCACGATTAGAGGTTCTAGAGAGAAAATGTAGCGAATGTTGGTCACGTACTTTTGTACTTCGTTGAACTTCATCGCGTGAACTGTGATGTAAGGGTTATCTTGTCCATCTACCACGCCTTGTTGCAGGCCGGTGAAAGTCTCAGACCACGCCATTGGCGTTGGGTTTACACCCCATGCTTGGTAAGACGCGATCATGATTTCGTTACGAGGTACACGAATCACGAGCCCTTTCAAATCTTCTGGTGAAGCGACGGGCTTTTTCGAGTTAGTCAAAACCCTAAAGCCAGAATAAGCCCAACCGACAATACGAACACCAGCATCACGAATCGTGTTATCGACTAAGTCTTGACCTACTTGCCCTTGAGTCAGTAGTACCGCTTCTTCTGCGCTTTGAATCACATAGGGCATGGTCAATAGACCAACAGTTGGAGAGAAAGGCGTCACGTTGTTAATCGCCAGTACAGAGAAGTCGAGAAGACCTATTGCAGCATCGTTTACGGTGTCTTGCTCATTGCCTAATTGGCCGTTCGGAAACAGATCGATTTTCACTTTACCGTCTGTTTTTTGCTCCATCAGTTCAGAGAATGAGGTCGCTAATTCCCACTGCGTACCACCAGCAGCATCGCCGATAGCCATTTTAAAATTCGCTGCTGCCGCGGTATGAGATAACACCGCTGTTGCTACAATAGTGACACCAGCAATAATTTTATTTTTAATCAATTTCATAGTCTTAACCTTTCCTATCATACAGACTTCCTGCCTGTACTTTGCTCACAAGGTGACCTGGTACAACTTTCCTGGTCGTAGTTCTATTTCCCTATTTTGGAAACAATGTTCGGGTAGTTACAGCCTTTCATCCTTTAACGAATACCACTGATAAAGGAACCGCTGCCCCATTCTTCGAAACGGTGCAAACATCTCTGATTCCACCACTTCTCTCACGTTGGGGAACGGAAGTTTTGATTCAAATATTGGTAGGTCGAGCTTGTGACCTTCACCTGCGATCCACTGAGCAAGGCGTTTACCTGCTTGAGCGGAATACATCACGCCATTGCCGCCATAACCCAGCGCGTAGAATATCGATTGCTTTGGATTCGGCTGATAGATTCTCGGCATCATGTCGTGGCTAACATCCACCCAACCCCACCATGAATAATCGATTTTTATCTGATCGAGAGACGGGAATTTTCGAGTAAGATCCGCTCTCAGCATGTCTTCATATTTCTTTTCAGGCGCGTTCTTGCCACTGATGGCACTGCGTGTACCAATCTGTACTCGGTTATCCGGTAACAAACGGTAGTAGTGGCGCAGAATTCGAGTATCAGTAATCACTTGATTGGTTTTGAAGTTACACGCAGCGATCTCGTCTTGAGTTAAAGGACGTGTCACCATCGAGTTAGAAAGCACTGGCAGAAGGCGATTCTTAAGCTCGGAATGCAAACCTTGGCTGGTATACCCACCCGTACAAACACCGACAGAACGCGCCTTCACCACACCACCTGGCGTTTTCAGGTAATGCACACCGCCACGAGTTTCCCAACCCATAACTGGGCTCGACGGGTGAACTTTCACACCGAGAGCTCGCGCCTTTCTTAGGTAACCAAACGCCAGTTTCCCTGCATGAATACCAATCCCTTCGGGTTCACGCATCGCGCCTGCCGCTTCTTGGTCACCAACGTAATCACGCTTTACGGTTTCCGCATCTAAGATCTGCGCATCGTAATCGAACGTGTCACGCAGCAACTTGGCTTCTTTCTCGAGTGTTGCCATCACTTTTGGACGATGAGCTACATATAAGTGGCCGCCCGGTTGTGGGTCACAATCGATGTCTTTGATCAGTGACTTGAACGTTTCCATGCCATCCACACACTCGCGGTGCATTTTTAGCGCGGTATCTAGGCCCCAGCGTTCAATCCACTGAGAACGCTTCAAACGCCCAGAAGCACACTGTGCTTGGCCACCATTTCGGGTACTGCAGCCCCAACTCATACGGTTAGCTTCAATCACAGTCGCTTTAATACCGTACATTTCAGCAAGGTGTATCGCGGTACTTAGGCCTGTGTAGCCTGAACCGATAATAGCCACATCGACATCCATGTCTGACGTGATTGGGCCATCATCTTCAGGTGGTGCGCCTGCGGTATCTACCCAATAAGTCGGGGCATATTCCTTACCGTGACCTGGGCTCTTGTCTTTAAGTGGATCGTATTTTGGATCGTATTTGTCTTTTGCTTGGGTACTTTCTTTTGCTTGGGTGCTTTTCACCTTTGGCGGCACATCGGCTGCCGGTTGTTCCATTACTAAACTCATAATTCGACTCTCCTAGTCATAACACGTGAACGGGTTGCGATTTCGTGTCTAGCTCTTGGGAGTATTGCTGGGAGTTAAAAGAGGTCGTGTTTTACGGAAGGCATTTTTTACGCTGATTTTTCCATCTTTCAGGGTAAACACATCAACCATACGAGCTTCGATGACGCTGCCATCCGGGTTCGTCGCAGAAAACGTTGATTCACTCACAGCACGGTCACCGCATACAAAGTGGACAGGGTCGCTCCAAGCCGCATCTGGAAAGTTCTGCCAAACCAATTCAAAGCTATTTCGAACCGCTTCGTACCCTTCGATAGTGTTTCCAAGCACGCCTTCTCCTGCCACCGTGTGGAATACACAGTCTTCTGTCATGAAAGACATGAGTGCTTCAATATCATGGTTATTCCACGCATCACTGAAAGACTGTAAAAAGGCGGTATCGACTTGGTTTTCCAGCACGAATGTCGCCGCATTGGTTTGCATATTCATATTCCAGAATCCTTTATGTTTTCGTTATTGGTTTAAATTTCAGTAGCTTTGCGCCACTTTTTTATTAGAGTATTTAAACTAGATCTGTGAAAACTTAACAATTTGATAACAAGGTTCATCACTCTAACTTCGAGTTAGGTTATAAACAATCTCTAAGCTCACAGATTTCATCTTTTTATAAATTAATTAGTGTTCTAATTTTATTTAATCAACTTTTCACTGACGACATAAGAGGTATAATTAAATTAGAACGTGTTAGCCTTTAGTCGAAATCAAAGTCTTGATGATACTTTCGACCATACTGTTCAAGTTGACGATCATGAGTATTAACTTGCAATTCAATATTGCCGTCACCTTTATTTATGACTTGGTTGTTATCTGCATGTGCTTCGTTTTTTAAATCCGTTAGTTTCTCTTCGACATACTCTGTCGGTTCATTTAAAACATTCATGGATATTAACTCCTTTATCAGGTTTACTTTCACTGATGGAAGAATATGAACGGACACTAGACCGTTTGAATATTCTTTCTCATCGTACAAAGGCTGAATGGCATCATTGCCACCTTCCTTAAATGGGTGAATGGAATACCACTTGTCCTTGCGTGGCTCTTGCTGATCGCAATCCGCCACATTAAATATCTGAGTTTTGTTGAGATCACACGGCGAGCTAAAAACAATAACCCGATGATAATCAATAGCTTTAATTATATTTATGCAGTCTTTACTTTGGCTGTGACACACCGACCAAAGCGCATTTAACAGGTTATCGATCCATTCCAGTAAACGGGTGGGAAAGCCCTGCTTCTTGGCTAAACACATCAATAACCAGTCATTTATGTCGTGTGAGTTCAGCGAGTGACCACCGTAAACTCTCACAGTTGAAAGCAACTCTTGTTCGACACGGCGTATGTTCTTACGATTGGAACGGCCTAAACTTGGCATTAGATTATTATTTTCATAATCACAAACGTTATACATCAAACCAAGTTGGTCACTGCATTCAGTCATTAATGAATCAATTATTTCATACAGTTCTTCGAGTGTGCTGATATAACGTTTATTGTTCATATTTGATTCCAACCACTCGATAATATAAATAACTAAATTGAAATTTATTCGTTAAAAACTGACATATAATAAAACACACATACTAAAGTCTAAGAACTCTATCGACTTATCGATAATTACTATTTAAAAGTTACTCATAATAATTATTAATAAGTCTCTATTACTGAAACCGCGCACCTATTCTTCTTGGTTGTTTCATTAGGGCTCTAATATTTATAGCGAAATAATAGAAATATATGACCCAATACTTAGATATCAGTACTATTAAGAATCTTTGAAAACAACTCGCTCGTTGAGCCATTCTGTTTCATCATCCAATTTGCAATTAATCGCTAGTTTTGAATCCTAATTTGTTTGCCCGACCACATTCTCGATAACGCTTTATCTAGCGTTCATGAGACTGTTTTGGCCGGGCAAACTTCCTATGACTTATACGTAGTCTTTGTACTTATCTAGGAAACGAACCGGCGTTGATAGTGCATCTCGGCGGAACGGGTCGCCCAATTCCTGAGTACACATGATTTCAATGATGGTTGTTTTGCCTTCGTTCATTTGCATGTCGATGGCTTTCTGTAGAGTTGGACCTACATCTTCTAGCTTATCAACCGTGATACCTTCAGCGCCCATTGCTCGTGCGATTTCCGCAAAGCTTTGGTTGTCCAGTTCACCAGCAACAAAGCGTCGGTTGTAGAAGTCGACTTGATTCTTCTTCTCTGCACCCCATTGACGGTTGTGGAATACCACGGCTGTCACAGGAATGTTATGACGAACACATGTCATGGTCTCCATCAAGCTCATGCCCCATGCGCCGTCACCTGCATAGGAGATAGCTGGACGATGAGGTGCCGCTGCTTTCGCACCAATGATGGTCGGGAACGCATAACCACAGTTACCGAAACTCATTGCAGCAAAGAAGCTACGTGGTTTTTCAAAGCGTAAGTAGCTGTTTGCCACTGAGTTGATGTTACCGATGTCCGTCGAGACCATTACGTCTTCAGGCATCGCTTTTTCTAGCTCACGCAATACTTGGCGTGGGTGTAGATATTCGCCACCAGAGAACGGAGTCTCGTGAGAGTTTTCTTCAATCATATCCAAGCTGAACGAGTCACGTTCGTGTGTCCACTCATCAAGCTCTTTTTCCCACAGTGCTTTCTCTGTTGCTACTGTATCTTGACGAGCGCCTTTATTGTCATCACACAACAGTGCACGGCCTTCCAATCTTTCAGATAGAGCAACCGCAGCTGCTTTCGCATCGCCACAGATACCAACAGAGATCTTCTTAACGAGGCCAAGCATCTTGTTGTCGGCGTCAATCTGAATGATTTTCGCGTTCTTCGGCCAGTAGTCCATGCCATGTTGAGGCAAGGTACCAAATGGACCAAGACGTGTACCCAAAGCGATAACCACATCCGCTTGAGCCATCAATTTCATTGCTGCTTTCGAACCTTGGTAGCCTAAAGGACCACACCATAATGGGTGACTCGCAGGGAAAGAGTCATTATGTAGGTAGCTGTTCACTACGGGTGCGCCTAGTCTTTCCGCCAACGCTGCACACTCTTGAACTGCATCTGCCATTACCACGCCGCCACCAGAAATGATGACTGGGAATTTCGCTTCAGCAATCAGGTCTGCCGCTTCATTTAGAGATTTCTCACCACCTGGACCACGGTCTAAACGCGCAGGTTTAGGGATCTCGGTTTGAGTTTCACCGTAGAAGTAGTCACGAGGAATATTCAGTTGAGTCGGACCCATTTCACTCATCGCGCGGTCAAAACATCGACCCGTGTATTCCGCCATACGGTCTGGGTGCGTTACGTGTCCTTGATACTTAGTGAACTCTTGGAACATTGGAAGCTGGTTACACTCTTGGAAACCACCTAAGCCCATTGTTTTAGTGCCTGTCTCTGGCGTCACAATTACGACCGGGCTATGTGCCCAGAACGCCGCTGCAATCGCAGTCACACAGTTACTAATACCCGGGCCATTTTGCCCGATAACCACGCCATGGCGACCAGATACACGAGAGTAACCATCTGCCATGTGAGCAGCACCTTGCTCGTGTACCACTGGGACCAATCGAATGCCAGCAGGAGCAAAGATATCCATTGCGTCCATAAATGCTGACCCCATGATGCCGAACATGTCGGTAACATCATTAGCAACCATAGTTTCAACGAACGCTTCTGATGGTGTCATTGTTACTGTGCCGGAAACAACCGTACGTTTTTCTTGCTCACTCATTCTTCCATTCTCCTTGAGTTAACCAAAATTTCATTTTTCGGAATGAATTGTCTCTTTTTCGAATTCATTTTCACCTTAGTAGTAGATTTTTTGCGCGTCAACTTTTTATATTAAATTGGAACAATTCATTCTAATTAATAAAACTAGATCACATTATTGATAGTTTTTCGTACAAAAAGTGCCGTTAACTTAGAGTGAGCTGTTAATAATCGATGACATATCGCCCATCGAGGCAGTCATGGAAGCTATTGAGAGGGAAGAAAAATGAATGATGCGGAATTGATACCAACGCAACCAGTAAGTGTGAGAGAGTGTTTTGGCATCGACAGCAACCTAACCGTATTGGGGTTTGAACATGCTGGCGAGTATGTACCCAAGGTCGATCCTAACTACTGTTTTGATCCTGAAGTAACGCTAGCGATATTGGCGGGTTTCACCTCTAATCGCCGCACGTTGATACAAGGTACACACGGAACGGGCAAGTCTTCCCACATTGAACAAATTGCTGCGAGATTGAACTGGCCGTGTTTGAGGATCAACCTAGACGGACACTTAAGCCGATTGGATTTCATAGGAAAGGACAGCATCGTCATTAAAGATGGAATGCAGGTGACAGAGTTTAAAGAAGGCATTCTTCCGCAAAGCATCCAGCAACCCATCGCTCTGGTATTAGACGAATACGATGCAGGACGACCTGATGTAATGTTTGTGATTCAGCAACTGCTAGAGCAAGACGGCAAATACACCTCTTTAGAGCAAAACCGAGTGATCACGCCTCACCCTTCTTTCCGCCTATTTGCTACCTGTAACACACTTGGTTTGGGTAATTTCTCGGGTTTGTATTCCGGTACTCAAGTGCTTAACCATAGCCAGCTTGACCGATGGAACATCATCGCCACGCTTAACTATTTAGACCCACAACATGAAACTAAGATCGTGTTATCCAAGCGCCCTGAGCTAAATAATGAAAGTGGTCATCAGTTAGTCGAAAAAATGATCGCCACCGCCGGTTTAACGCGAAATGGTTTTAGAGCGGGCGATCTGTCGACGGTAATGTCTCCGAGAACCGTGATCACATGGGCTGAAAACATTCGAATATTCGATAACGTAGCGACTGCATTTAGGCTTTCATTCCTCAACCGTTGTGAAGATGAAGAGAAAGAGCTGGTGAGCGAATATTACTTCCGTTGCTTTGGTGAGGCGCTAGAAACGCCTACTCAGAGTTATGCGCAGTCGGAGTCGTAAACCATGGCCAATGTTTCTTCTCAGCAGAAAAAGATCCTCGACCTTGGCGTGTCGGTTGCCAGAGCGATCAGTGGTGAATTGAACCTGAATTATCGGGGAGAGCGGCTCTATAACGGCAACGTCCCCTGCTATTATCAGTCGGCACACACCAACGATCTCACCTTTGTGTCTCGCCATGAGCTGACAAACAGCAAGCTCTCAATGCAAGGTAAGATCGATTCATCGGCACTGAGACTATTGTTGTCAGATACTGATCTTCACTGTTCATTACGACCGAAAAACGAAGTCGAACGTCTGTTATATGATTTCTGCGAACAAGTACGAATCGAGTCACAAGTCCCGTCTTACCTAAAAGGTGTGACTAAGAGCATTCAGTTCAACTTTGCGTATTGGAGCGATCAATACCATCAAAATGGCTTTACTGAATCACGAATTGGGATGTTGCTGTTCACGCTGATGCAAATCATCCACACCCGCTTAACCAGTGTCCCAGTTTCGGAACTAATTGCCGAAACCATTGAATCGACTCGTGCGGGTATCGTGCCTATTTTCGGAAGCAGCCTAAAGCGCTTGAAGGAACATAGAACCAACCAACTACAGTTTGCTCACTGCGCCAATGAACTGGCCTCTTTAGCACAAGAGCTCATCAACCAAGAACAAGAGAGTAATAATTCACCGACACCAACGGTGGAAGAAGACATCAAAATCCTCGCGCAGCTGGCCCTTATTGTTGATGGCGACATTCAAGATGAAGAGGTCGATACCGACATCACAGGCAACAGTAAGGTGTTCAAATTGTCGGGCGCCAATTATCAGGTCTTTAATTCAGAATTTGACCAAGTGGTCGCCGCAGATAAGCTCGTCAGGCGTGCCCTGTTACTCGAGCTGAGGCAAAAGCTCACTGATGACATTATGGCGAGACAAGTGAACACCCGCCGCTTAGCCGCTCTGCTCACCCGCTTTGTTGCGACGCCCCAAAGGAATCGACGTCAGGATCATTTAGAAGAAGGCATTGTTAACGCCACCACTATCACCAAACTCATCACTTCTCCTTTAGACCGCACGGTTTTTTATCAGCCAGAGGTTGGCGCATCTCATCAATGTGCCATCACATTTTTGATGGACTGCTCAGGTTCAATGCAAAAACACAGTCACAAACTGAGTCTACTGATGGATACGATTCTCAAATCCGTCGGGCTAGCCAACATCCCTTTCGAGATCATCGGATTCACCACCAACAACTGGAATGGTGGCAAGGTTTATCGACAGTGGCTCAAACAAGGTCAACCGAAACACCCAGGTCGTTTAAACGAAGTTCGACACATTGTGTTTAAGGATTTTGATACCCATTGGAGACGATCTCGTCTTGGAATTGCTAGCCTTCGCAAAGCGGATATCTTTAAAGAAGGGATTGATGGCGAAGCGGTTCAGTTCGCTAGCCAGCGCTTGCAGCAACATAGCGCACAGCGAAAGGTGTTGATTGTGTTCTCAGACGGCTGCCCGATGGATACCGCCACCAGCACAGCCAATGATCAGTTCTATTTGGATAACCACCTCAAACAAGTGATTGAGCACGAGGCGATCAAAAACAGTATCGAAATTCATGGTGTGGGGATGGGCGTCGATTTAAGCCCGTACTACCGAAGTAACACCACTTTAGATGTCCAGGAGAGCTGCTTATTTGGGTTGTCTAGGAGTATCTTTGAGATGCTAAAGCGTGTTTAAACATAGAGGGTTAGGCTAGCGAATCACTAGCCTCATTTGTCGAGAATGTTTTAGGAAGAGCCAAGCAACGACCATGCAGAGACAGCCATCAAATACCCACCAATCAACATCAACACCATAAATACCAGCTTTCTGAGCTGATCATTCGACAACGGCGGCGGGAAGCGCCGAGCAAACATAGTCACAAGCGCCACCAAGGGAACAGCAATAGCAGACAACCACAGTATGCTCGCTTCCATGTCACCTGCTGCGTAGACGTTGACGGTACGGGACATCGACGTACAGGCGAACACCATCAGCAGTGTGCTTCGCACCAGATCGAGTGTAAAAGGCTGCCGATAAAGGTGATAAACAATCGGCGGCCCCGCCATCCCAAACAGCCCTCCCGCTAAGCCAGAGCTAAAACCAGATAAAAAAAACGACACGGTTGCCGAGCGTTCTTTTCTGGTTTTAGGTTTGAACATAAAACTCAAACCTGCGAATAACACCATTGCCCCCAGTAGCCCTCTCAGGATATGTGTTGCCGACTCACTCAACTCGTCCAGTAAAAACACTCCCAACGACACGCCGGGGGTAATACCGATCACTAACACCACCAGAATTTTGAGTTCCCCAAGCAGAGGCTTGCCCATCAACGCGACCAAACAATTAAACAAGGTCACAATACTGACTACGGCAGCAATCACGGGCAACGATACCAAATTAAGGCTGACCGTTAGACCAATCACGATAATGCCAAGTCCAAACCCTGTGACGGTTTGGAAATAGGTACCGACCGCAATGGTGGCAAGAATGGCGAGTAAAACAGGTAACTCCATTAGCAATCCTAATTAGGTGTTTTTACTTAGTGTGAGTGCGGGCTTTAAGTTTGAGCCTTAATACCTAAACTCAAATTCCGATTCAGCTCTTTCTTTAGCGTTTTGATCTTCTGAAGCTTCTTGAGCATCAGCGTCAACATCCGTCGTTGCATTTGCCGTTTTGCCTTGTTGTGCTTGCACAGCAGTCACCGCGATTACATTAAAGATATCTTCGGCACTACAACCTCTGGATAGATCATTGGCTGGTTGATTCAACCCTTGCAACAAAGGACCAATCGCGACCGCGCCTCCTAGCCTTTCAGCAAGCTTGTAACCGATATTGCCAGCTTCTAAGTTTGGGAATATCAGCACGTTAGATTCTCCTTTAACCTCGGAATCGGGCAACTTTTTCGCAGCAATTTCAGTGACAATCGCTGCGTCGAGTTGAACATCCTGATCAACCGCAATTCCGGGGCAACGTTGCTTCACTAACTGGGCGGCATTACGCACCTTATCGACCGATTCATGCTTCGCACTGCCATTGGTAGAAAACGACAGCATTGCCACTTTAGGTTCTTCCATTAACAGCGTTTGAGCACTGTTTGATGCGGCCACTGCTATCGATGCAAGCTCGGTTTCATTGGGGTTAATCACCAAACCACAATCACTGAAAATCATGCCACCTTTGAGATTGTGGAAAGGCTCGCACAACATCATTAAAAAGAAGCTCGATACCAATTCACTGTCTGGTGCTGGGCCGATGATCTGCAGCGCAGCCCGCACCACATCTGACGTGGTATAAACCGCGCCATTGACCGTGCCGTCGACCAGCCCTTCCCTTACCATCAAATTTGCAAAAATCAGTGGGTCTGTAACCTTCTCCAATGCATCTTGATAAGTCATGCCTTTGGCTTTTCTGAGCTCATACAGACGTTCAGCCAACACGGCTTTAAGTGCCGATGTTTGTGGTGAAACAATATGAATGCCCGCGAGGTTAATATGATGCAACTGAGCGGCTTCGATAATCGCCTTTTCATCCCCTATTAGCGTGATATAAGCGAGTTGTTTATCTATCGCTAATCGTGCCGCTTTGAGTACACGAGGATCTTCAGCTTCGCTCAAAACCACACGCTTACGATCTAGGTGCGCCTTATCAATAATCCGTTCAATTGCTTTCATTTTAAAATTCCATTTATTGAGATTAATTGTTCCATAATTTATATTTATATTATTGAAATAATAAAAAAGGTCAAATTTTATTCAGATAATTGAAGAATATTAATTTGGTATGTACACTCTTACAAATAGACATATCGCAAGGATGAATCACTGTATGCAAACAGAAACACCACAAGTTCAAGGAGATACGCCCACTCTCCGACTTTTTGCACTATTAGAGGTGATAGCGCAAAAAGACGAGTTTATTTCCCTTCAAGGGCTCGTCGAAGAAACCGGACTGCCGAAACCCACTTTGCACCGTATGCTGCAACAATTAGAATCCGCAGGCATCATTCAAAGAGACGGTGATGAAAAGCATTACAGCTCTGGCATTCGACTCAGAAAGCTGGCTGAAAACCTACTGTTCAACAGCACCATGCACAGCGCAAGACGCACAATTCTTGAAAACCTTCGAGCAGAAGTCGGCGAGAGCTGCAACCTAACCGCACTATCGAGCGGTGAGATCATCTACCTTGACCGCGCAGAGACCGAAGCACCACTTCGCTTCCACCTGCAGCCTGGCTCTCGCGTTCCTGTTCACTGCTCTGCGACAGGTAAACTGTTTTTGGCTCATATGTCGAAATCACAGCGCAGAAGACTGATTGAAAACGTGCCACTGACTCAGTACACAGTCAAAACCATCACCGACTACTCAGTGTTAGAGCAAGACATCGAAGAAGCGAAGATCCAAGGCTTTGCGATTGATGATGAAGAGTTTCTACCTGGTTTGGTGTGTATTGCGGTACTCATTCCATCGCCAACCGGCCAATCTAATCTCGGCTTAGCAATCCAAGCACCTGTGATTCGAGTAAAGCCGGACGAAGCGATCAAGTTCCTACCTGCTCTACAAAAAGCTGCAAAAGCGCTAGCGAAAATCGAAGCTGATAATTGGAGTCAGCAATAGACTTTTCTTAAAAGATTTCGAAGTCCATGATTTAGCTGATCATGGATTTCGAAAACTCGAATTTAATAAACAATGATTTTGTGTACCTTGCTTTGGTAAACAATGCTTTCACAAACAAGGACTTCAAAACTATCGAATTAACGACCACAATCTGCGACTAATGAACATTTGGTCGAAATGATCTGAACACTCACCAACCCGCATATCAGCAACACGTCTAAAGTAATCACAACAAAGGAATCACGATGCTAAACATTAAGAACCAGCACTTACTCTCTTTTATGGTGACAGAAGCGAACAACGCAGTTGCAGTCACAAATCCAGCAACGGGTGAACTCATCGGACACGCACCGGTATCATCAGAAACAGAGTTAGCAAGCGCGATTGAACGAGCTAATGTAGCGCAGAAAGAGTGGGCAAAGGTTCCAGCTAAATCTCGAGCTGCATCACTGCACCGTTGGCACCAGCTAATCATTGAGAATAAAGAAGACCTTGCTCGAATCATGACGATTGAACAGGGTAAACCGTTAGCAGAAGCGGCAGGTGAAGTGGTATATGGTGCGAGCTTCATTGAGTGGTTCGCAGAAGAAGCCAAGCGCACTTATGGTGACTCCATTCCTAGCACAGTCGCAGGCAAACGCTTGGTGACTATCAAGCAACCTATCGGAGTCGCGTGTGCCATTACGCCATGGAACTTCCCTGTTGCAATGATCACTCGTAAAGCAGCGCCTGCATTAGCTGCCGGTTGTAGCTTTGTCGTGAAACCTTCAGATGAGACACCGCTTTCCGCATTTGCTGTGGTCGAACTGGCTTACCAAGCGGGTATTCCTAAGGATTTACTCCAAGTCGTATTAGGTGATAGCCCAGAACAGATTGGTGAGTTATTCACATCGCACCCATTAATCAAAAAGATCTCTTTTACAGGCTCTACCCGTGTCGGCAGTATTTTGATGGCTCAAGCCGCAAAAGGCATCAAGCGTACCTCTATGGAACTCGGCGGCAATGCACCTTTTATTGTGTTTGACGATGCAGACATCGACGCTGCGGTTCAAGGCGCAATGGTCTCGAAATTCCGCAACGCTGGCCAAACTTGTGTTTGTGCAAACCGATTCTATGTTCACAGTAAAGTGTACGATGAGTTCGTGGCTAAATTTGATCAAGCCGTTCAACAACTTAAGGTTGGTAACGGCTTAGATGAAGGTGTAACCATTGGCCCTGTTGTCAGCCAGAATGCCAAGAACAACATCCAAGCATTAATAGACCGAGCGATTGAACAAGGAGCTGAGCCTGTTACTCCAATTAAGGATCTTGATGGGCTTTTCCTTCAGCCTGTCATTCTTAAAGATGTGAAACACAGTATGGACATTGTTCAACAAGAGATCTTTGGCCCAGTCGCACCTGTGATGAAATTCGACACAGACGAGGAACTCATCGAGATGGCGAACGATACTATTTATGGTTTGGCGTCTTACTTCTACAGCCAGAATATCCACCGCGTATGGCAGGTAGCAGAAGCACTTGAATACGGTATGGTCGGTATTAATGATGGCCTAATCTCAACCGAGGTCGCGCCTTTTGGTGGCGTTAAACAATCAGGTATTGGCCGTGAAGGTGCTAAAGAAGGCATCGATGAGTACATGGACATTAAATACTTATGTTTTGGTAGTAACTAGGTTTTAGTAGCAAGTAGGTTTCGGCGTTAACCAAGATTCAGAAGCACTTAAATCTTAGTGAGCACTAACCTGGCCCACTCTCCCCCCTTCCCACCACAAAAATGAATCAAAAAAAAGCCGCGTTATAAAAGCGCGGCACCTTGGGCTCGGTTAAAGGGGGTTTCTTTTTTTAGTATTTTACATTCTCTGTTTTTGTTATTCGGTTGCTTCGCTATTCCTGCGCTTTCAGCTTTAGACGCATCGCGTGCAGCACTGGCTCGGTATAACCACTCGGCTGAGCACAGCCTTCAAATACCAACTGGCACGCTGCTGAAAACGCAATGCTGTTTTCAAAATCAGGCGCCATATTTTGGTAGCTTGGATCCCCTGCATTTTGTTCATCAACCACTGCTGCCATGCGCTTCATGGTTTTCATTACTTGGGCTTCCTCGCAAATGCCGTGACGTAACCAGTTAGCGATGTGTTGACTTGAAATTCGCAGCGTTGCACGGTCTTCCATTAATCCCACATCGTTAATATCAGGCACTTTCGAACAACCTACGCCTTGGTCAATCCAACGAACTACGTAACCAAGAATACCTTGCGTATTGTTGTCCAGTTCGTTTTGGATATCTTGAGCAGTCAGCTTTTGATTGCCTAACAATGGGATAGTAAGAATATCGTCAACATTTGCTCTCACACGCTCACGAAGCTCTTTCTGACGGCTAGGAACACTCACCTTGTGATAGTGCAAGGCATGCAGAGTCGCCGCAGTTGGAGAAGGAACCCAAGCGGTATTGGCACCGGCTTGTGGGTGTCCAATTTTCGCGTCCATCATCTTCGCCATGTTATCTGGTTCTGGCCACATACCTTTACCAATCTGGGCTTTACCTTGCAGGCCACAAGCTAAGCCAAGATCAACGTTTTGATCTTCGTATGCGCCAATCCAAGTCATGGTTTTAAGCTGTGTTTTAGGAGCAAACGGACCCGCTTCCATACTAGTGTGGATCTCATCACCCGTTCGATCTAGGAAACCTGTGTTGATAAACACGACACGGTCTTTGGCTGCGCGAATACACTCTTTCAAGTTCACAGAGGTACGACGCTCTTCGTCCATAATGCCGACTTTAATGGTGAAGCGTTCTAAACCTAGTGCATCCTCAATGCGACCAAACAACTCATTGGTGAAAGCCACTTCTTCAGGGCCATGCATTTTAGGTTTTACAATATTGATGCTGTTCGCGGTCGAGTTTTGGTAAGGGCTATTACCCTTTAAATCGTGCATCGCGATGAGCGAGGTAACCATGCCATCCATGATACCTTCAGGCACTTCATTACCTTCAGCATCAATAATCGCAGGGTTAGTCATTAGGTGGCCCACATTGCGTATGAACAACATGCTGCGACCTTTAAGTGAGATTTCACCACCCGTCACACTGGTGTATTGACGATCGGGGTTAAGATTACGAACAATGGTTTTACCGTTTTTCTCTAGCGACTCTTGAAGGTCACCCTTCATTAAACCTAACCAGTTTCGGTAAGCCAATGCTTTGTCTTCACCGTCAACCGCAGCAACCGAATCTTCGCAATCCATAATCGTGGTCAGTGCCGATTCCACCAGTACATCTTTAATACCCGCCACATCGACGCTGCCAATCGGCGCACTCGGGTCGATTTGAATTTCGATATGAAGGTTATTGTGTTTAAGAAGAATACACGAAGGTGAACTTGCGTCACCTTGATAGCCAATGAACTGGTTGCTATCTATGAGAGTGACTTCTTCACCGTTATCGAGTGTCGCTATCAGCTTATTGCCGACGCTAGCGTTACTGATGCTGTATTTGGTCACGTCTTTATGAGAGACACCGTTTAGTGGTGCAGCGTCATCAAGGAAACCTCGAGCGTAGCTCACCACTTTAGCACCGCGTACAGGGTTAAAGCTTCCGCCCTTTTCCGCGCCGTCACTTTCACTGATGACATCGGTTCCATAGAGCGCATCGTATAAACTACCCCAACGCGCGTTGGCCGCGTTAAGCGCAAAACGTGCATTCATAATAGGTACAACAAGCTGCGGACCCGCTTGTGTTGCAATTTCAGGCTCAACGCTTGCAGTAGTTACTTGGAAGTCTTCGCCTTCAGGTACGAGGTAGCCAATCTGTTGTAGGAACTGTTTGTACTCTGCTGCGTCGAGTGTTTGACCCGCACGCTCTTGGTGCCACACATCAATTTGATGTTGAAGATCTTCACGCTTGATAAGTAAGGCACGGTTCTTTGGTGCCAGATCTTTAAGGATGGCTGCGAAAGATTGCCAAAAGTCCTCTGCGACTATGCCTGTTCCAGGAATGACCTGCTCATTAATTAATTGGTAGAGGGTGCTATCAATGCTCAAGCTTCCCTGTTGAATACGACTGCTCATAAAATCTCTCTCAAATTAACCGCTGACTACTAAATAAATTTACGTAACTGACGAAAATTTAGCTAATTTATGCCGCTTATATTGGATATTCACAAAAGAAATACCATAAAAACTGTGTTATCCCGTCACACCACTTTCGATTTCATTGGCTACACTTTTGATCAAGCGACGCATCCACTGGTGGTCTGGATTGGTTTGTAACAAGGGGCTCCACGCCATCTTTACTTCAAAAGGTTCAATAGCAAATGGGGCTGGTTTGATTAACAAATTAGGGTTGTTGCGCTGCAATTGCGCCGCTTTAGTAGGAATAGTAAGGATCAAGTTCTTCTGTTGTGCGAAAAGAATCGCCGACAGGTAGTGTCGAGTAAATACCGTGATATTGCGGGTTTTACCAATGCGCATTAACGCTTCATCTATCCAACCGAGCTTTTGTGCTTCACTTGGGTTGATTCCCACTCCGGTTCCCATCCCCGTCTTACTTACCCAGATATGTTGCGCTTTTAAATAAGACAAAATATCAAAGTTATCGGCAATTGGATTATCACAGCTAAATAGGCAAGAGAACCCGTCGTGCCAAAGGCTCATCTGGTGAAACGACTGTGGGATGTCGTCAAAACGGTTGATGATTATATCAACAGTACCTTGCTCTACATCCTGATAACTCACGTCACTTGGCGTCATGATATCCAGTCGTATTTTCGGTGCGATCTCACTTAACCTTTTCAGAAGAGGTTGAATAATGGTCGATTCTGCATAGTCACTCGCCATGATGCGAAACACGCGTTCACTGTCTTCTGCATTAAACTCTGTGGTCGGCTGGAGTGTCTTTTCTACATTCGCCAAGATATTTCTAATCAGCGGTTGCAACTTTTGCGCTCGCTCGGTCGGCACCATCCCTTCACTGGTTCTCACCAATAGTGGATCTTCAAACAGATCACGCAATCGGCGCAGTCCATTACTCATGGCTGGTTGAGTTATGCCTAATTGATTTGCCGCTCGTGTAACGTTTCTTTCACGTAGCAACATGTCTAAATACACAAGCAAATTAAGGTCTATACGAGCAATATTCATAAGAAAAATACCGAATATAATAACTATAAATTAACAAAATTATCACACGTGTGGTTATTCTTTGTCCATAGCAAAGTTTTAATCCAAGCCAATTTGGCAACCATACCCCACGTGAAACTAAGGAATAGTTATGTCGCAAATTACACAAGATATCGAAATGATAGAAGTTGCAAAAAGCGCTGCAGGTGCTCCATGGGATGCAATCAATGCTGAATCTGCTGCTCGTATGCGAGCTCAAAACAAATTCAAAACAGGTCTAGATATCGCGCAATACACGGCAGATATCATGCGTGCGGATATGGAGGCTTACGATAAAGACAGCTCTCAATACACTCAGTCTTTAGGTTGCTGGCATGGTTTTATCGGTCAACAAAAGCTGATTTCTATTAAGAAGCACTTTGATGGCAAGACAGATCGCCGCTACCTATACCTTTCTGGTTGGATGGTTGCTGCACTTCGCTCAGACTTTGGTCCACTTCCAGACCAATCAATGCATGAAAAAACATCGGTTGCAGGCCTAGTAGAAGAACTATACACATTCCTGCGCCAAGCTGATGCACGTGAACTGGGTGGTTTATTCCGTGAGCTAGACGCTGCACGTGAAGCGGGCGATGTTAACCAACAAGACCTTATCCAAGACAAAATTGACAATCACGTAACACACGTGGTGCCAATCATTGCAGATATCGATGCAGGTTTCGGTAACGCAGAAGCGACCTACCTAATGGCTAAGCAGATGATTGAAGCGGGCGCATGTTGTCTACAAATTGAAAACCAAGTTGCCGATGAGAAGCAATGCGGTCACCAAGACGGCAAAGTAACGGTTCCACATGCTGACTTCCACGCAAAACTTCGCGCACTTCGTTACGCCTTCCTTGAACTAGGCATCGACAACGGCATCATTGTTGCTCGTACCGATTCACAAGGCGCTGGTTTAACAAAAGAAATCGCAGTAGTGAAAGAGCCTGGCGACCAAGGTGACATCTACAACTCATACCTAGATGTTGAAGAAATTGATGTTGCTGATATGGCTGAAGGCGATGTTTGCTTCAACCGTGACGGCAAACTAGTTCGACCTAAGCGTCTACCTTCAGGCCTATACCAATTCCGCGAAGGTACAGGTGAAGACCGCTGTGTATTCGACTGTATTGAAGCAATCAACGCAGGTGCTGACCTTCTTTGGATTGAGACTGAGAAACCACACATCGGTCAAATCAAAGAGATGATGGATGGCGTACGTGAAGTACACCCTAATGCGAAACTTGTTTACAACAACTCTCCATCATTCAACTGGACGCTAAACTTCCGTCAGCAAGCTTACGATGCGATGGTAGCAGAAGGTAAGGATGTATCAGCTTACGACCGTGCAAACCTAATGAGCGCGGAATACGACGAATCAGAACTGTCTGCAAGCGCTGACGAGAAGATTCGCACATTCCAAGCAGACGCGTCTCGTGAAGCGGGTATTTTCCACCACTTGATTACACTGCCTACTTACCACACTGCAGCGCTGTCTACTGACAACCTTGCGAAAGAGTACTTCGGCGACCAAGGCATGTTGGGCTACGTTGCGAACGTTCAACGTAAAGAAATCCGCCAAGGCATCGCATGTGTTAAACACCAAAACATGTCTGGTTCAGATATGGGTGATGACCACAAAGAGTACTTTGCTGGTGAGAACGCACTAAAAGCAGCAGGTGAAGCGAATACATCGAACCAATTTGATTAATCGCTAACACGAAAGCCTCCCTCGTCCTTCTCTCTTACTTAGGTAAGATCCGGGGGAAGGCTTTGAGATAAAGCTACTACTGCCAGCTTTATCTCAAAGCCTCAGATTTGTGTTCCACACCACGGTTAACCAAACAACTTCTGTTTAAGCTAACTGTATTCAAGTTTTTTGAGATTCCTGTTTGTTGATATTTCTTTTGATTGAGAGTGCCTATGACTTCAATACCTAAACACCTACAAGATGCAAAAACGCTGCTATCAGAAAATGGTTTCGCGACGGGTGATACTTGGTATCACGGTACATCTTCAGCTTTACTCGCTTCTATTCAAGGCCAAGGACTAAAGCGCTCTGGAGACAAAGCCCTCAACGAAGCGGCTTCAAAAACCATGGCGACCATCGGCAATAACTACACCGAATCGGTTGAACCAGTGTTTCTCACCCAGAGCAAAGAACTGGCGTATTACTGGGCGCAACAAACCGTTCGTGAGCGTAGTGTTCGTTTCGAAGGAGAAGAACAACCTATCGTGTTAGCGGTAAACCTGTCTGAAAAACAGCGTGCCAAAGTAAGACCGGACGTGGGTGCGATGAGCCTGTTAATGATGAGTGTGGGCAAGCATTTCATGACTCACATGGCTAAGGTTTATCAAGAAAACAACATCTCAGGCCCTGACATTGAACTTCGCACCGCTGATCGTATGGATTACTTAAACAAGCTGGGAATGGCTTATATTGATGAAGACATCAGCCGTGCTTGTGTTCAAGAGTTAGCTGAGCCCGAACTGGCCGATTAAAAGCGTTCAATAAATCAGTCTTCTTAAAAACCAAAACGGCTCCCGATACGGAGCCATTTTTATTTGCTATCAAGCCTATCTCACAAGGTACAGAAGCCTCTAGATTATGAACACAAACGACCTTTCTGTGCAGGTCGTGTCATTTCGATGTCACCTTGTAGAGAACGGTAAACGATGGTGTTCCACACTTCACCATTATCCATCTCAAACTCAATAGCATAGTTCAAACCCGCCACGACTTGAGTTCGAACACTCAAGATCTGCTTAAGCTCAGCTGAAGTGTTCATTTGGCCAAGAACTGCGTCTAAAGCTTGCTTAGCTTCTGGTGTGACATCGCTTTGCGACCAACCACCAGTTAGGTTTTTAGTGCTACAGATAGGGTTCGCATTCTCTTGTGGCTGAATTGGTACCTCAGATTTCTGACTACACCCAGCTAACGCAGCGACACTAAACAAGGTTGCAATTCCAAGTAATGATGTTAATCGTACTTTCTTCATAAATTCTCTCTACCTCAATCATTCACGAGGGAATACTCGCAATAATGTTTCATATGTAGGCAAGCTTAGACCTTAAATGTCATTACTTCATCAGAGATTATGGTGTAACTACTCTATAAATACAGAGCACTGTCAGAAAAACAAAGCCGGACACTACTGCCCGGCTTTTTACCCGTCTATTCAATTGATATTTAGATCATTTAGATTAGGTGGCGTTTTCGTTAGTGCTTTTTAATTGCTGCCTGTTTTGCTAGTGAAAGAACACCAACATCTCGACATCATCCCCATGCTGTTCAGCACTCAGTAAGAAATGCACATAGCCTTCTTCTGTTACAGGGATTTGCAGGTACTCATTGCTACCACGGTAATTAGAGGCATAATCGTGTTGCCCTGAAGTAGGCCAGTATGAACGACTTGCAAATAGATCAACGTTGCCAGCATTCGACTGTCCACTCTCAGCAACGTCACTCTTATCATTCAACCATACTCTTACCTCTTGCACGCCCTGTGGAACATAAACCGCCGCATAACGTCGTTGGTGCACGGTGAGTATTTGAGGCTGACCTGATTCCAGTATTATTGGCGTTAAATCATCTTGTTCTTGTGATGGCGGCGTTGGCGCTTCTGTCTCTAGTGATGCCAACAGTGTTACGTCATTGAAATCGGTGCGTCCTGCAATACTCATGTAGTAACGACCCGGTTTGATGAAACCCGATGACTTTGGTTCAAACGTCACCATCTCATTACTTCCATTTCCGTATTGGCTGAATTCAAAATCATAGTAATGCGCTTCTTTGTTGTAGCTCATGTAAAGATCAGCATCACCTTGGCTTTGGCCTGAAGCATGACCTTCAATCGAAACCTCAAAATGCGTGGTGTTCTCAGGTACATCGACGTAGAACAGCTGCTCACTGTACGCCTCGCCGTTCAACACTACACCTTGGTTTGCTGCAAGCACTCTGGCTTGGTCTGTCGGATTTGTGGGGTCAGTCGGTTCTGTGGGATCAGTAGGCTCTGTTGGTTCACTTGAAACAGTGTCTAGCCAACGATCAAACTCACCATTGTATTGCTGGCCAAGCACTTTCACTTGTTGCGCCCATTCTGAAAATTTGCCAGCACGAGACAGTGCCAACAAGCTCTGCACTTCTTGAGGATGTTCTTCCATCATAAAGCGCACCGCCAAGTAACCCCATCGATAGATACGGTTGGAATCATGAGAGTAGGTGGTCGCAAGCACGTCCGATAAACTCATCTTCCCGCTGCTAATCAAACCAACAGCGGCATCGTAACCTTGCTTGTAATGCATGAACTCAGCAAAACCTTCTAGCCACCACACAACGTGACCATGTGCCAAGTTGTCGCTAAAGGAGCCGTATTGGTTAAAGCGCGCATCGAGATAGTGAGTGTACTCATGCTCTAAATTGAGAATTGAAAGGTCATCGCCGTTAGCGTAACGGTAAGCGACGAAACGCGCCACGTTACCCACTTCGGCAGGGTTACCTTCTAAATACTGACCTCCGTTGTCGGTGGTATTTCCAAACAAGAATGCAGAGTAATCGGTGTAGCTACCTTTACTGTCAAACACCGCGACTTCAACTCGCTCGTTATTATCGTCGGCGACAGGTTGTTGGCCTGTGTTCGCAACTTGATGAAAGTCCGCCTCTTTTGCCGCGAGTACATCACATGCTTCAATTGATTGTGCTTGCGTTAAATCTTGAGAGCGAATAATCGCAGGCCCTTGGCACTCATGACGATTGGGAAGTACACGCATTGCTAAATCACGTTTTGCTTGCTCTAGATCCAATCCATTCAAGCCGTCTGGCGCGTAATACCCCATCATCTCAACCGCCGCTAACCAAAGCTTGTCATGCTCACTGCCAAGTGGGTTTTGTACCATCACTTGCCGCATAAAACGCAGCGCTTTGTCTTTCGTTAATTTATCTGGGCTTGCCAGCAAACGACCAGTTTCACGCACGGCGTTATAAACAAGGAAGCTCGCATCAGTATCTAAAGCCCACGTGTTATCACGGGCGAATGCTGCAAGCGTGTCGATATGCTGGGTATGGCTCGCCATGTAATCGTAGAAGTCATCTCTAGCTGCGTGCCCTGCCATTGCTCGAAACAGATTGTTTAACCCATCGACCCATTGTGAGTCTTGCGCCGTTTCTTGGTTGAAGTGACGTAATGCCGCAAGTTGCGCATCCATTGTCAGTGGCAATTGTTTAACGTTATCGACCATTAGCGTCAGGCTTTTCAATGCACCCACCTGCTCACGACCTTGATCCAACGCATCAGGGTTAGCTAAGAAAGCAATCGTCGACTGAGCAAAACGCTGACTCAACGCTTCGCTGAAGTCTTGCGCTTGCGCGTTATAGCGAACGTAATAAGCGGCACGAACAAACTCACCAAGGTTTTCAAGTTTACGGGCTTGTTCAGCTTCACCTCGGTAACGAGTTATTTCTGAGTTCAGTGCAACTTGAATGCGGCTTAGGTTTGCTTCGCTATAGATATTATCTAGTGAATTATTCGATGCAGAGAACCAAGAACTGTAGCAACTGTTGTTTGCCGAAGAGACAGCGAGTGCAAGATTGGACGCCTGTTGAAGATCAAGCACCTCACACTGATTTTGAGCAAAAGAGAAACTGGACGCACTGGCAAGCATACAAGCGATCGCCAAGCGATGACGTGGAAATAGACGGAGATGAGACATACCACACTCATTAGTTAATTATATAATTGAGCACGCTGTTATATTCCTTACAATCTATAAGGTGAATTGAGTTGCGTATGATTTATGAGCTTGGTTCAAAAAATAAACACTCAGGACCAATTTATAAATTCAAAAAGATATTCTCAGATTGAATAAATTAACTTCCACACATGATCAAACCATATAAGTGATTGAGAGCACTCTAATTTAGGGAATCATTAATTAATTCGTACATGACTAACCCATATTGTTAAGGGTCAGCACAAGTAGTAAACTTGCGCTCGATTATGCAACTTGTTTTTAAAAACAATAGACACAATTAGAGTTACGTTTGTTCATCAAAGTAACTTTATTTCAAATACTTACTATAAATCCGTGTCGAGTTGACTGGTGCAAATCAAATAAAAATAATTATATAAACCTAGGCTAGGTTCACACCATGAAATTAACGTCGTCTTTAGACTCACTATTGGCTAGCAGTCTGTCTATCGAAAAGAAACAACAAGCGCTGATCGAGCTCACGATCAACGCTTATCAGCCACAAGAACGTATCGCTCTTTTCCAAACCGTCACAGACTATCGTCGACGACTATTGGAATCGTTCTTCCCCGAACATCAACACAAAAGCCTCTCAGTTTTATTTGAACTGATGGACTATCGCGAGCTTATTCAACGCTATCCAAGTTCCTTATCGAAAGAGATGGCACTGTTAGAAGCGGCCGCAAGTCAGTGTTACATGCATTGGTTAGATTTTTGGTGTGAATGTGAAATTGCAGCCATCAAAGCAAAATCACCGTTGGACGCAAGTGCGCCCTCTCACACTGAACTCCCTATCAAAGACAGCGCTTACTATGGTGCAATCATTGAACGAATAGAAGATGATCCGCTTGTGGTACAAACACCGAGCCACCCACAAGGAATGTCCATCAGCGATGCCATTGCTTTGAGCAATCTTGAGGTGTTCATCAAGGGTGAAAAATGGTTTGAGATGCTGCCTTTATTACACCTTTCTCAGGCAGGTAAGCATTTTATTCTGCTCAAACATCCGGTCGATGAAGCCTTTCCAACACTGGTTTCCTCTGCGCTGATTCAAGACTGGTCTAAGAATGACACTTGGCTAAGTTACGCACCGCCGTTCAGCAATGAGCAATGGCAATACTGTTTACCCAATTACGGCTACGCTGAACTCGCAGGGTTACAACTTTTGACACCGCCTACACTGTCAAAATGTTACTCTCTTCCAGAATTTGACCAACAATTCCAGTTACAATTGTCCGATAAGAATGCCCTGTGTGAAGTGCTGCGTCTGACAGTCAGTGGTAATACCCAACAAAAACTCTATTTCCTCTACCTTGCTCAAAAAGAGCTGATGAGTGTATTACATCAAATAGGCTACAAAATCGGTTTTACTATTATCGAGCAACCTTTCATGCTTCAGTTTTATCAAACCATTGATTCTAAAGCATACTTCCATTCTGGGTATTGCGAATTAAATAATGATGGCACAACAATTTATCGTGGGTTCTGGAATTTCGAGATAATGGTAAAAGCGTTCAATAATGTCGATTTTCGCAGCTACAAACGCGCAGTGCGAGAAAGCCGAAAGTCATTAGAAAAATCGAGCTCGGTAAGAAAGGATGAACATGTTTGATTTCGGCCTAGAGGCGATCATCTATGCAAAAGCAATCACACTGCTTGCAACCGTGGCTGTGGTTGTCATGTGGTTGTTCTATTACTGCTATCGCCTGAAACAAAAGAACGAAGTGATTGCGGGGACACACCATGCCCCTTACATCGCGTATTCGATCTGCATTGTTGCGTGGATCAGCAGTAACGCTTATTTCCATACCGACTTATTACCGGAACTTGGGGCCCCGGCCGCCGTGTTCGCCGCAAAGTTTGCCAACCTCGCCTCTTTCTTTGCGTTTGCCTTTGCCTATTACTTCTCGTGTAAGCTCGCCGCCGAACAACGCAATGGTAAGGTTCACGCATGGCAACAAGCCATTTTCGTCACCTTAACCGTCTACTCCTTCTTTATCAATTTAAGTCCGGGGTTAACCGTTGAACACGTCACCATTGCAGGCCCAAGCCAGTTCGTGATTGAGTTCGGCCCTCAAACACCTTACTTCTTCATTGGGATGATAAGTTTTGTTGTCCTAACACTACTCAACCTCGTGGCCATGCGCACCAACAGTAGTAAGCTGACCTTAGCCAAAACCAACTACATGATCGCAGGTATCTTGGTATTCATGCTGTCCACTGCGACAATCCACCTAGGCATGACCTACTTCTTGCGTGATTTCTCGCTCACTTGGCTGCCACCAGCTTTGTCGATCAGTGAAATGTTGTTCGTTGGCTATGCCCTGCTGACCTCGCGCTTCTACAGCGTGAAATACCTTGCGTACATGAGCCTAAATGCGCTGTTGGTCTGTGCTATTTTGGTGATCCCTTTTGGCGCGATATTTATCCCGCTAACAGACAACAGTCAATGGCTCGTTGCTATCCCAATCTGTGCGATTATCGGCATCACTTGGCATGTTCTCTACAAACGAGTGAGCCACTACGCTTCCTTCTTTGTCTACGGAAACAAGAAAACGCCAGTACAGCAGATCCTCTCACTAGAAGACGATTTCAAGCTGTCGATTGATGATGCAATGCGTCGATTAGGTAGCCTACTGCAGATTCCAGAAGACAAGCTGCGTCTGGTGAACAGCAACTACAACGAAACTTTCTACGAAGATTATCTGTCTACCAACAAGTCTGTTTTAGTGTTTGACGAACTTTCTCAGGAGCTTGATTACACCGCACCAGCCAAGCGCTCAATAAAAGCCCTGTATGACAAGATGAGTTCAAACGACACCGCCTTGGTGATGCCTTTATTTGGTCAGGGGAAATCGGTCACGCACTTATTGGTGTCGTCACACAAGAGCAACGATCAGATGTTCTCTAACGAAGAGATCTCTGCCCTGCAAACCTTGTTAACTCGTGTACAAAGCACCATTGAAGCCGATAGACGCATTCGCCAAAGTCGCGCCCTTGCTAATTCTATCGCACACGAAATGCGTAACCCTCTTGCTCAAGTGCAGCTGCATTTTGAGGTGTTAAAGCAGCACATAGATAACCAAGCCCCAGCTAAACAAATCCTAAAGGATATTGAGAATGGCCAAGCGGCGATTCAACGCGGGCGGCAACTGATTGATATCATCCTGCGCGAAGTCAGTGACAGTACGCCGGAAAACGGTCCTGTGACGATGACCTCTATCCACAAAGCCGTGGATCAAGCCGTAAGCCACTATGGTTTTGAGAATGAAAAGATCATTGAACGCATTCGTTTACCACAACACGCTGATTTTGTAGCAAAGCTGAACGAAACCTTATTCAACTTCGTCATTTTCAACCTGATACGCAATGCAATCTACTACTTTGATTCTTACCCAGAAAGCCAAATTGAGATCAGCACCAACACAGGATCTTACGAGAACGTTCTAATATTCAGAGATACCGGTCCCGGCATTGATGAAGCCATTACGCATAAGATTTTTGATGACTTCTTCTCTTACCAAAAAAGCGGTGGTAGTGGCCTAGGGCTTGGCTATTGCCAACGAGTGATGCGTTCATTTGGCGGCCGGGTTGAATGCCACTCTAAGCTTGGGGAGTTTACTGAGTTCCACCTGTACTTCCCTGTGGTACCCAATGCACCCAAAGCAGACGCACTTCGTACGCCTTACTTCAATGATTGGAAAAGTAATCAAACCACAACTGAAAACAAAACCAACGTAGAAGCTAAGCCAGATAACCAAGCGGCAACGCAAAATTCAGAACCCACAAGTACATTAAAGCCAGGAAATCATTTGGCTCCAACCGTACTTATCGTCGATGATAAAGAAGTACAACGCACACTTGTTCAAATGTACCTGAATCGACTTGGCGTAAATAGCTTACAAGCCAAAAACGGTGAGAATGCCGTCGAGCAGTTCAAAACACATAAGGTCGATTTGATCTTAATGGACGTACAAATGCCAATAATGAATGGTTTTGACGCAAGCCAAATCATCAAGGCACGTTCTCCTCAAACACCAATCATTGCTTTATCTGGCGAATCAGGACAGCACGAGTTAGATATGATCAGCAAGTTGATGGATGGTCGCCTAGAGAAACCAACCTCTTTGAATGCACTGCAACACGTGCTTGATAATTGGTTGAAAAAAGGCACAACGTCTAATGCTTCTAAGGAAACAGAAAATGAATAGCTAATGGCAAGCAGGTAATGGCTAACAACTGCATTATTGGTTAATAAAAAATCCCTTCAGAGCGTACCTTGAGGGGATTTTTTTGTTAGCAAAATTAACAGCCTAAATTATCAATTCTATGACTTTTCTGAATCAAACTTGATTAAGCGACAGGCATTTCCAACGTTTTTCGCTGGCACATGTACATGACAATAATTGCGGCACTGCTCATCAGTGACAATACCCAGCTGCTCAGAACCATTACCTCGTGATTGGCCGGAACGAACGATAAACAAAACGTAAAACCAAATGCTCCAACCATCTGCAAAGCACCGTAGATAGCACCAACCTGCCCCTTGTGATTAGGAAACAAATACAATGCAGAAACGCCAGCTATCGCAAGTAAAAATGCAGAGCCAAACGCCATCAATGAAAACCCGAGTAACACTAGTGAGTAGCTATGTACGAAAAGGCTCAGAGTAATAACAGCACAGCCTACAATTTGAATCAGGCTCCCATAAACTAGAGTCATATTTTCGCTGATACGATTCTTCAGAAACTGGTTCCAAATTAATCTTGATGCAACGCTACTCGCTATCAAAACCATTGACCCAATTCCGTAATCTGCGGCCGTTAAATCAAATTGATTCTGAGCAACAAAAGAACCCGTTACTTGGAAAAGCAGTAGGCAACTCGTCCCGCTGAACATCATTGCCAAATAACACAGAAACGTTACGTTCGATGTGATGAAAGCATAGTCTTTTAGTATCTGTTTAAGCTTAATTGCATCAGGGTTCTTCTGGCTGATCGTTTCACGTTTCATAAATGTGATAATCAATAGTGTTGCGATCGATAAAGATGCCATGAAGACAAAATTACCTTGCCAACCAAAGTGTTGAGTCAGGTATCCCCCTAAAATCAGCGTTAAACCGGGTAGGCTCATAAAAAGAATCCCATACCAAGCAAGTATCCCCATGAGTTCCGTTTTTTCGAAGGCATCTTGGAGTATTGTTCGGCAGAGCAGGTAAAGGCCACCAACCCCTAAACCTTGGATGATCCTACCCAGTAACAGAATATCTATGTTATCAGCCATGAGACAAGTCATTGAACCAACGACAAAAATCGCAGATGAAAGAATAGCAACGGGCTTTCGCCCATACCGCTCGGATAACGGCCCACAGATAAGCTGGCTGCATGCTAAAGCGATAAAAAACAGACTCAACGTCTGTTGTACTAACGCCTCAGAGGTGTGGAGTTCACTTTGTATATCTGGAAAGCTTGGCGTATACATGCTCGACGCAAAAAAATAGCTCGATGCCATTAAAATGCTGATAAATATATTGGTTATTTTGGACACTCGTTTTCCCATAAACGTTAAGAACAGAGCATCATGTTAAATAGATCCTCACGTTAAGGTTTTGGGTAAAACGACACTGTGTTTACAAATTGCGCCAAGTTTAATTCTGGGGTGCTTTTTTCTGATGTTCTTTAAATGCAGTGGAGAATGAAGACAGGCTTGAGTACTCAAGTTCGAATGCAATGTCAGTTGCGCTAATGCCTTTTGCCATCATTTTTTCAGCACGTTCCATCACCACCTTTTGTCGGATATCTCGAAAAGATGCTTTGAAACTCGACAAAAAAAGTCGGTTTAAGGTACGAACGGAAGCCCCTGTTTGCTTAGATAAATCTGAGATAGACATTTTGATGTTAGGTTTGTTTGATAATGCTTCAATTACCAATAGCAGTCGTCTGTCCATCCCTCCCTTTGCAATTAGGGGGTTATTGGTTGGCTTACAAAGGATGCATTGGTCGACTAGAACGTGCACATAGTGAGTCACGAGCTTTTGTTCTGGTCCTCCATTTTCCCAAACACTGAATAGCTGAGCAACGATGGGAGATACGTCCAATATGCATATTTTAGTGATATTAGGAGTTGCAGCTTGGGGTAGGCGAAGTAAGGAAACATGTGATTGCTTTAGAAAGTCAGCACGATGTGATACGCCAGCGGGAATATAAATTAAAGAGCCGGGCATAGAGAGTAAACTGTGCTGGTCAGTTGATAGAATTTGGCAGCCTTGGTGTATAAAAGCTAAATGAGCATAATCATGAGTATGTACCTCGCCTGAGTAGTGCGATTCATGATGCTTAACAATGACTTGATAGTCGTCCAAATTAATTATTTCATCCTTTATCTTATTGATAAGCTTTAAGTATAGGCTCAATCTTAAGTAGATATTCCATCTATCTCTTTAAGTTTTCTAATTCCCGTTAACTCAATCTATCTCTTAATAAACAGAACTATTTAGGGTTTCACGCCAATAACTGTCGATTACGCGACAATGATTGAGCACCAAGCACTCTCCGGTATGATTTTTCCTTATAAAAGCATAACGCCGCAAGCCTTACCCATTCAACAGATTCTCGATAAATCAAAAAGATATTGAAGAATGCAACAATTCCATGATTTAAAAGAGTAAAAGGGTTATACATAAGAATGTATTATCTAAATTACTGAAATTATCATGACGCTCAAAGAGATTCTTAAAATTCCCAATGTCCGCTACTTCTTAATGTTTAGAAGCAGCTACTTTGCGCGTTTTTATTACCCTATATTCACCCTACTCTATTTAGATTACGGACTAACTCTCTCTCAGTTTGCCATGCTAAACGTAGTTTGGGCGGCGACCATCGTACTTGCAGAAGTTCCATCTGGGGCATTCGCCGATACCTTAGGTCGCAAACAGCTTGTAGTGTTGTCTTCGATTGTGATGTTCATAGAGATAGCCATGATCGCACTCGTACCGACCGGAGACGCTAACTTGGTGTTCATGGTATTTTTGGTCAACCGAATACTCAGTGGGTTAGCAATGGCATTGGCAAGTGGTGCAGATGAGGCATTGGCTTACGACACCTTAAAAGAACAAGGCAATGAAGAGTTGTGGCCGCGAGTGTTACAAATCCAGCTCCGTATCGCTTCTAGTGTCGGTATCTTTGTCACCTTGATCGGCGCTGCGATGTACGACGTGAACTTCATGGCGAACATCTTTCATTTCCTTGGGCTAGCCGAGCCAGAAAGCACCAAAGACCTGATGCGAATCCCTGTGTTCGCGACTCTCTTGGTCGCGTTACTCGCACTTTATGCCGCGATAAACATGCGTGAAGAAAAGAAGGTGATGCCAAGCGATCAGAGCAAATTAGCAACGACCATCGCCAGCCTCAAGTTAACGGCTGATACAGGTAAGTGGGTACTTGCTACGCCTTACGTGCTGTTCATCTTGCTCTATTACAGCTTGTTCGAACACACTTCACGCATGTTCTTAACCATGAACAGCCAATACTATCTCGCTATCGATATTCCTATTATTTATTTTGGTTTTATTGGCGCGGGAATCAGTCTGCTAAAAATCATTTTAGCGGGGCAAAGCCGGAGGTTGGCAGAAAGTATCGAGCCAAAAACCTTTATTATTGTCATGGGCTTAGCAAGTATCGCGACCTACTATTGGATCAGTTTAGGTTGGTCCATCTATGGGGTAGTTCCTGCGCTGGTGCTTATCTTTATCATCATGACGATGAACATTTTCATCAGCTACCACCTAAACAAAAAGACCGAGTCACATAACCGAGCCACCGTTCTTAGTTTCAAAGGTTTGATGTTTAACCTCGGATACGGGCTGATCGGGATCTTGTACGCTTACTACTACAAATTGGTCTCTAATAATTACACCGAGCAAGAAATAGAACAGAACCTCGCCTTCTTAGCATCGCTCTCTTCATTCTGCTATTACTTCGCCTTACTGTTCGTGTTAATCAGCGCGTTGTTTTATTTCAAAAACAAGAAACAGCCGATCTTCTGAAGAGCGCTCCAATACTGAATAGAGAATAAAGGTGAGCCTGTGGCTATAAACAGATCATGACACTTCTTATCATGTGATTTTTTGTTAGTATCACCATCAAATTACATCACACATGGAAGCGTCATGTCTTTTAGTTGGATCGCCTTTACCCTGCTTGCTGCCTTCAGCCAATCTTGGCGCAATGCCTTTCAAAGCAAACTAGCGGGCACAATGAGTGTGGCTGGCGTTACGCTGGCTCGTTTTATTTGGGCTGGCCCAATCGCACTTATTTATCTCTATTCGCTGTACCAATGGCAGCCAGTCTCCGCGCCTAATTTTTCCGGTGAGTTTGTTTTCTACATAGTTGCTGCGGCAATCATGCAGATCCTTGCAACAGGCTTGATGGTGATGCTATTTAAGCTCGAAAACTATGCGATTGGTGCTGGACTTGCCAAGTGTGAAGCTCCGGTTTCTGCTGTGCTTTCCGTGTTATTTTTTGGCACAGCGTTGACCGTTACAGGCTGGGTAGGCGTATTAATTGGCACCTTGGGCGTGCTCATCATGAGTAGCGCTTCAGGTTGGCGAAGCCTTTCCCCCAAAGTGTTTTTGTTAGGTATGGCTTGCTGTACCGCGTTTGCTTTAACGTCTCTTTGGGTTCGAGAAGCCAGCTTGAACATCGGCCTTCCCTTCCCTCATAGTGCAGCGTGGGTGCTGTTCCTAGTTATTTCTCTTCAAACAGTGATTATCTGTACGTACCTCTTTTTCAGAGAACGCGACACGTTACACCAGATATTCAAGAAGTCGAGATTGGTGGTGATGACAAGCCTAGCCAGTGTGATCGGTTCTCTTGGCTGGTTTAGTGCAATGTCACTTCAAGCCGTGCCTTATGTGAAAACGTTGGGACAAGTTGAGGTGGTCTTTATGGTGTTAATCTCTTACTTCTGGTTGGGGCAAAGTATTGCTCGCAAAGACATTGTTGCACTCATCTTACTCTCTATCGCAGCGGTATTGGTGATGTGGCAGTGATTTGAACGTCGCCATACTTGGACGTTGGGTCAAAGAGGACTGGAAATCATACCCCAGTGAAATATTCACCCACCGCATAAATATTACAGTGGCGTAAAATGATAAGAACGGCCTCCACATAATTTTTATAGTGCACGTATCAGCTATTAATCATTACCCAATAGGATACAGCCCAATGAAAACCCTTACTCAAATCGCACTAACAACGATCTTTTTTACAACCTCAATGATGGCATTCGCAGAGCCCGCGACAACAAACCAAGCCCAATTAGAAGCGTCAAGCACAACAGTGAAGCATGAAGGAATGACCGTGACGCTAACTGATAAACATTTTACGTCTACGGAAGAAACTAAAGCCACTGCCTCACAGACGTTAACGCAAAGCCAAAAAGCAGACTCAGCGCCACAGCCAACAATATAATGGCTTTATCAAAATAGTGGCGGGTCAAACTAACGCATAAAGACCTGTCATCATCAGGCAGTGACGAGTTCGTTAATATGACTAGGACAAATTGAAGTCATATTACGACCGTTTGTTTTCGCTTGATACAACGCTTTATCGGCTCGGCTAACAAACCCATTCCAACTCTCATTCGGGTGAAGCTGAGCAACACCGAAACTCGACGTCAGAAACATCTCATTTCCTTGCACTGCTGAGATCTCTGAAATAGACAACCGCAACTTGCAAGCAATAGCCTGTGCTTGTAGGAAATTAACATTGGGCAATAAAATCATTATCTCGTCTCCGCCAAAACGGAACGCACTGGCTGTAGGCGATGTTTTGATTGCACTTTGAACCATTTCAGCAAAAGACTTGATAACGAGATCACCCACTATGTGTCCGTGTTGGTCATTGATCGACTTAAAATTATCAATATCCATCATAATGGCACTGACAGGAGTAGTCCCCGCCTGCTTCATGATAACTGGAACCATTTCATCTAATGCTCTGCGGTTTCCAAGTGCCGTTAAAGGATCGCTGTAAGACAGATCATGAATAGACCTAAGCAATCTTGCATTAATCAACCAGAGCATTGTGAAGCTCATCGACACGATAAGAACAATACTCACTAAAAAGGCAAGTTGATGAATCAGCGCGGCCGTCATGAAATCCTGCAGCTCAGCAGAAAATAGCGTCACCAATACCCGGAAAGCCATAAAGCCGCCATATATCAAAAATGATAAGGCCATCATCCGAGTAGCTAAGTTCAAGTCATCACGTTGACCCTTTAACACCACAAAGGCAGTGCAAAGAGTGACAAAGGCTAAATAGAAACTAATGAGAATAATTCGAGCCTTGATGGAAGGTTCATAGTACGTGAAGTGAATAAAACCTAGCAGAAGAGCCAATATCATCAAACTGCTGAAGTAGGTACATTTTAAGGAGTATTCTCGGAACAGGCATAAACTATACAAAGCGAGATGAAAACCAAGCGCAATGACCATATTAGCACCAATAACAGTGATCCAATCCGGTAGTTCCCCTCTTAGGCTCAACATCAACGGTCCAGTTCCAATAACAAATATTGAAAAGGAAAAGCTAGAAAGCCCTTTAATTGGCTGTTGAGTGAATTGAAATAACAATAAGCCAATACAGTAAATGAAAGAGAACAAAATAATAATAAAATTAAGTGTTCTCATATCCAGCGAAAAACCATCCATGATTTTCTATCTTCCATACGCAAACCAAATCGCAACATTCTTAATAATCATGTAAACCACAAAAAGATTCACCATATGAATATTTACATTTTGTAAAGTAAGGGATGGATCACATATGCAGAGACTTTTGTCGCATGAGCCTATGACATAGATAGGCATGTAAAACTCCCCCCCATTTGGCTTCATAGCATCACTGAATCTACAGGCTTCTGCACTCGTTACTTGGTTGAATGACAACTGTCTGGCATTATGCGCCCAAGAAATCTGTGGGAACGAAGGTAGTCAGTGGTAGAAAACAGCCAACAATTAAGTGACCGTTACGACGAACATGGTTACTTTGTTATCAGAAATTATTTCAATGAAGCTCAAATTACATCGCTTAGAAAAGTCGTACTGAAATTCCATGAATCATGGAAAGCAGACAACGAAGAATTCTATCAAGAAGAAGCATTTAACTCGTCTTTAATTACGGGAAGCGAATATTTGCCTGCCGACGATAGAAGCGTGCTTTTCGACTTCATCAGCTCAAAACAAGTGATGGACGTGGTTGATGCGGTGATTCCGAACAAACCGGCATTCATGAATACACAGCTGTTCTTCAACCCAGTAAACCCGCAACAAAAAGACTTCTGGCATCGCGACTGTCAATACGACTACGACATTGATGACCAGATGAAAGTCATCATGGAAACCCAGGTACTGCATCTTCGTGTGCCCCTTTTTGATGAGCTCGGTATGGAGCTTATCCCCGGAACACACAAGCGCTGGGACAATGAAGAAGAATACAATGTTCGACAAGAAGAAAACGGCAAAGTGAGCAGTGATGATATCTCTGGCGGCAAGCAGATACCGTTAGCCGCAGGCGACTTATTGGTGTTTTCAGCGGACATGATCCATCGAGGTCTATACGGGCTAGATCGTTTAGCCTTGGATATTTTGATCTTTGACTCGGCAGCAGACTATGTCGACTACGTTGATGACGACTGCTTGCCAACGCCAGCAATGCTAAGCAATATTGCTGATCCAAGATTGTTTATGAACACGCTACACTTAAAGTCGATGCAGTACTCATAACCACAAAGGTGCCCGAACTATGACTGACACTAAGCAAAATACCCGAATTAGCCAGTTCCGTTTCGGGCAGCCGAAAGAGTCTCTAAAGCTAGAGCATGTCGCTTTAGGGGCACTAGACAAAGATAAAGTTCGAATACAAATTGAAGCGACTAACATCAACCCTAGTGATCTGTTGTCGATTTATGGTGTTGGACAGTACAAACACAGCCACCAGCCGCCGAGAGTACCGGGGTTTGAAGCGGTGGGAAAGGTTGTAGAGTCCAGCAATACCGAATTAGCAGTGAATCAGCGCGTGCTTGTGGCAACCAGTGGAACATGGCAGAACTATGTCGATGTATCACCAGACAACCTCTTCCACATTCCTCAGCACCTAGATAATGGCTACGCCTGCCAGTTGTATATAAATGCGCTCACCGCGTGGGTACTGACGACAGAAGTAGCCAAGCTAACCCAAGAAGATGTGTTGATCATCAACGCAGGCAACTCTGCCATCGGTAAGATCTTCTCCCAGTTATCAGCATCGCTCGGCTTCAACATCATTGTTGTTACATCACAGCCGAAACGATACCCAACAGCCACAAGCTGGGTATTGGATGCAAACGATGATTTAGTTAATAAAATTAAGGCCTTAGGCTTGCCAACTCCAACCGTCGCCTTTGATGCAATTGGCGGTTCACCCGGAACCGATCTTATTCACACCCTTGGCAATAATGGGCGTTTTATCAACTATGGGACGCTGTCTCTGGATTTTTACGAACCACGCTTCTTTGAGTACGCGAAAAACCAAGGTATCGATTTCAGCACCTTCTTTTTACGTTATTGGGAAGAAGCAGAAGGTAAAGATGTTCGCCGTGATAAATTCACGACCATGCTAGATCACTTCATCACAAACAACATTCAGCTCGACGTCGACCGCTACCTGCCATTCGATGAAGTGCAAACCGCGATTGATCTCATTGAATCGAAAACCACACGCTTAGATGGCAAGATCGTCTTACTGCCTGTGTAGTTTGGTGGAATTTAGCCGCACTATTTACGCCAAACAAGATACAAAACGAACAACCCGCCAAGCGCTGCTGTAACAATACCTACAGGCAGTTCTTGTGGCGCTAATATGGTTCGGCTAATCACATCCCCAAATAGTAAAAGTACCGCGCCCCACAAGGCAACCAGAGGCAGAGCTCGCTTGTGAGTGACGCCTGAAAATGGTCGTACTAAGTGGGGGACCATCAAGCCAATAAAACCGACCACTCCGGTCATCGATACAATCGACGCAGTACAAAACGCACAACAAAGAAAAATCTCGCTTTGTAGGCGGTGTACGTTGATCCCCAGTGAGCTTGTCGTCTGTTCACTCACTAACAAAGTATCGAGCTCGCGATAACGCTTGAAAATTAACGCAATCAGACATAACACGCCCGCCAAGGCAAAAATCAAATTATCCCAACGCGCGAGCCCCAAGCCTCCCATAGTCCAGAACAAAATCGAACTCGCCGCTCTTTGGTCGCCTGAATAAATCAAAAAGCTGGTGATGGCTCCGAATAGAAATGAGATCGCCAAACCACACAAGATCAAGTTGTCATTGCCCTTTTTCTTCTGCATCGAAAACAGAATCAGAACAGCGGTCGCCGACACAATACCACCCGAGAATGCAGCCAGTGGCAGCGACCAAACACCCAGAGCGTCTCCCACTTTGGTGATCACCAACACCGCACCAGCAGACGCGCCAGATGACAAGCCAAACAGAAACGGATCCGCCAGATCATTGCGTGTCGAGGTTTGAAGCAACGCGCCAACCATCGCCAGCCCTGCGCCCGCAATAACGGCTAACAATGCTCTAGGTAACCTTAGATCGATCAGTATTCGACTGGTCATATCCGGCATTGGATCAGTGAAAGAACTCAACCCTATGAGCACTTCTTTGAAAGACAAAGGAACCGAGCCAAACTGCAAACTCATCATGAAGGCGAGCAGCATAGCAGTGATACCTGTTAGCCATGCTGCCCGATATTTATCAAATAAAATCAACGGACTACTACTCTTATCAATAATAAGGTTTCATATAATAACCTTCCCGATCACTCAGAAACGAACGCTTCTGCAAGTTTCTCAATGGCATCGATATTGGCAGGCCCAGGGGTGAGTTGCTCATAACGCAGTTTGACATAGCGACCAGAAGTGACCGCATTGGTGTATTTCATTAACGGATGGGCTTCGAGGAAACGTTGCAACGAATCGGCACCACTCGCCGATTGGTAATCCAGAAGGATAATCACATCTGGGTTTTCACGAGCGACATTCTCCCAAGAGGTTCGAGCCCAACTAGCTTCCATATTGCCTGTGATATTTTGACCACCAGCAGCTTCAATCATTGCGTTTGGCATTCCGTACTTACCCGCGGTGAAAGGCTTGTCTTCACCCGAATCAAACAAGAACACTTTTGGGCTCGGCTTACCTGATGCTTTTTGCTTTTCTGCTATTTTTTCAACTCTCTCTTTCCAGTTTTTCACCAAAGCCTCGGCCTCTGCTTGCTTGTCGAAAATAACGCCTAACTTTTTCATATCGCCATAAAGCAGATCCATTGTCGCGCCTTCTTTTTGGTCTTGGGTATGAATGCAACTTTCAGAGAGCACTAAGGTATCAATCCCGTATGGCTTCAGTGTTTGAGGCGTCACTTCACCACCTACTTTCATTCCATAATTCCAGCCAGCGAAAAAGAAGTCAGCATCAGCAGCAATCAATGTTTCTAATGAAGGATACTTAGGTGCGAGCTCAGGAATATCACCTAAACGTTCTTCAAACGAACTCGACATCTTGTACCACCCGGTAATACCCGTAACGCCCACCATCTCCTTTTGAAGACCAAGAGCAAACGCCATCTCGGTCATATTGATGTCGTGTACAACCACACGCGAGGGCCGCTTTTCAATGGTCAGTGGGCTCCCACAGTTATCAACCGTCACTGGGTATTGAGTGCTTGTCGCATGCGCAAAAGAGAAAGGTAAAAGAAACAAAAGACTGGAAATTACAGGCCACTTCATTGGGCTGCTCCTATTAAAGAGTGATTAGAAAGAGTTAAGTGAGTTGATGCAGCTTCAAAATGATGGATGGTGCTGCATATAACAGGATGATTGAACGTAAGAACCCGCAATCCAAAAACAGGGATCATGTATCGGTCTCGCATCACGGTATCTGGGGCTGAGAACGCCACCATTTTTTGGTCTGACATCAACAAGACTTTGTCGGCGAATGGCGCTACCAAAGGTAAATCATGCAACACCACAACAGACGCAATGCCGCGTTGTTTAATTAGGCTCAGAAGTTCAAGACGAGCGAGAGGATCAAGGTGGTTTGTGGGTTCATCTAAGAGTAAAAGCCTCGGCTCTTGTGCAAAGGCGCGAGCAATACTTGCACGTTGCTGTTCACCACCGGATAGCTCACCAAAGCACCGCTGGCTTTTGTGAATCAGCCCAACATCTTGCATCGCCTGCTGAACCGCTCGTTTGTGCTCTTTTGCACTACAACAAAATGTATGAGGAGTTCGGCCTAAGCCAACATATTCAGCAACACTCAAACGAGGATCAACATGCTCATGTTGAGTAACCACCGCGACTTGTTTGGCTATCTGCTGCCGCTCAAGGCTTCCAAGCGGAATACCAGACAACATCAACTCACCCGCGACGGTTTTGTATTCGCCTGTAATGCCTTTCAGCAAACTGGACTTTCCACTTCCATTAGGCCCAATGATGGCAACGCATTCACCGTCGTTCACATCAAATGTCACGTCGGAGACGGCTCTCCAGTTAGCCAAGCCATCAGCGCAGAGCCCGCGCACAGACAATACAGGTTTATTCAAATTCCCACCGAACATCCAAAAACAACACTTATTGTTATGTTATAACATAACAATAAATTAAAGGTATAGTTATTAATAGAAATATTAAGACCGCTCTAAGAAGTAATGGGAATGGCGGGATAACCCAATCACCTTAAACAAAGACAGAAGTGCTTACGGAAATTGATTCACTGAGAAAGTTTGATTCAAGGAATTGAGTATTGAGAACGCAGTAAAGAGTTGTAATGCGTTTCTCCATAATTTAAGTGGTTACGAGATGGTCATGAATCACATTTATTTGAAACATCAGTAAGTTATATCACTATAAATATGACACTGATCACCCATAAGGTAATCTCGATTCTATATGGTAGCGTCATACTTAAAACCACGATGCGAACATACTTATGAAAAGACACATACTATCAAGCGCCATCCTACTCTCTCTAGCCTTTCCCACCTTTGCAGCTGATGGCGACATACACGATGTCACGATACTGGGTACTTCAGATATTCATGGTCATTTTATGGCGTGGGATTACGCGGCGGATAAACTCAACACTCGTGGTAGCTTGAGCCAAATCGCGACCAAGGTTGGTGAGATCCGAAAAGAGCAATCTAACATTATCCTTGTCGATGCTGGCGACACCATCCAAGGCAACTTCGTAGAAACCTTCAAAGACGAGCCCGTTGATCCAATGATGCTTGGCTTTAATCACATGAAATACGATGTGTGGGTTTTAGGTAACCACGAATTCGACTTTGGCCTTAAAACCCTCAACAGAGCCGTTACCCAATTTAAAGGGCAATCTCTCGGTGGCAACATCAAGAACAAAAACGGAAACCCATTCTTACCGGGTTACACCATTCTAGAACGAGGTGGTATTAAGATCGGCGTGATCGGAATGGATACCCCAATGACGGAGGTCTTTGCGCAAGGTACAAACCGTTTAGAAGGCGTCACTTTCACTAATCCAACCTTGGAAGTGAAGAAAATCGTCAAAGAGATTGATGATAAAGTGGATGCCATCGTATTGGTTGCCCATATGGGGATTGAAAACGAGAATGACATTGCCGACACCGGTGTCACCGACATTGCCAATGCAAACCCAGAGCTCGATGCCATCGTCGCTGGCCACATGCACACTCGCATCGATAAAGCCGTTGTGAATGGCGTTATTATTACTGAACCCGACAAATATGGCCGCGCCCTATCTCGTATCGATCTTCAATTTGAAGAGCGCGATGGCACATTCACTCTCGTCAACAAAGACAGCTTCACCTGTAAAATTAAAGGTATAGATTCTGACGAGAATATGGACGAGTTATACCAGCCTTATCACAAACAACTCCGAGAAATGGCGAATCGACCTGTCGCTCAGCTTACCGGCGTTGATTTAGTCCCAGAAAACGAAATCCGCGGTATCCCTCAAGTCCATGTTCAAGACACAGGCATCAGTGCGCTATACCAAGAAGCGAGCTTCTTCTATGCACCCAAAGCCAATGTCATTGCACTTCAAATAGACAACGACAATGCAGAGCTCGATGTTGGCCCAATCAAAGCCAAAGACATCGCGTACAACTACCAATACGCAGGTGGCGAAATCACTGTCTACCAGATGACAGGCAAAGAGTTAAGAACCTACATGGAATGGTCTGCGGGCTACTTCAACTCAGTGCAACCCGGTGATGTGACCTACAGCTTTAACCCTGAACGCAGAGCTTCAAAATACTCAACTAATGACTTCTTCGCGGGCGTGACTTATACCATCGACCTCACTCAGCCTGCAGGTACACGCATCACCAACCTCGCGTTTGCAGATGGCACACCGGTTACTGATCAAACAGAAATCCGTATTGGTATGAATAGCTATCGAATGGGTCATCTAACCAAGAAAGGCGGCGTGCTAGAAGGTAAATCATTCCCTGTACTCTTTGATACGGAAGCAGAGTATGGAGAAGAAGCAGGCACAATCCGTAATATGACCATCAAGTATCTTAAAGAAGAAAAGAACGGTCAGTATGAAGGTAAAACTCAGCAGCGATGGGCACTTTCTGGTTTAGAGAGCCGTTACAATGAACAGCGAGAGATCGTAAAGTCATTGATTAATGATGAAACCATATCAATCCCGACCAGTGACGATGGCCGCTACACAAACATCGCTTCTATCAACGTAAAAGAACTGATGTTCAAATCTGACGAAACCAAACAAGCAGCCATAACCACACGCGAAAAGAAACTGGCGCAGGCGACTGAGCAAGAGGGTAAGCAAATCAAACGCGAAATCACTCTGATCAAAGCGCTCTATTAACCCTGACCTCAAACCAATAACGACTTAACGACGCTTAGAGCGTGGTTAAGTCGTTGTCATTCCCACCCTACAACATCACATCTGTACTGAGTAAACGGTGATATTCGATGAATGAGCTGAAAAGGCTAACTCGTAGTTGGTAAAGTACTATGAGTTAAAAATCAGCCTGTCACTGTTTTTAGAAATGTTTAATTTGAGTAACAAGATTTTATGGATGCTAAAAGCAGAAATAATTTCAAGCAATCAGTTTTATTGTACGAGCTCTCTCTGCGACCATGGGCTGAAACATGTCTATTTAAAGTAATGTCGCATTCACTAGCATCGAACCGCATCGGTGAAAACAGTTCCTCAGTTGTGTTTGCGATCTGAAAAAGCTTACTCTTTAGACCTAAGTGTAAAGCTTCAGAACTTTCTCTTTTTCTAATTCCAGAAACGTAGCGAATATTATTGTATTCACCTTTGTTTGCAAGATGCATTAACGCTGATTCGATGATACTAAATAAACTCGGTATACAAATATTATAAAAACCTAAATTAAACGATTTGATAGATTCGATTAACATGTCACTGTAAGGTGGGATCAATAGTCGAGTTTCTCTTTCTAACTCAACTTGTAATAATGATTCAAAGCGCTCAGTCAATAGCTCTTCTATTGCTTGAACTTCACTTAGCTCATGTTCCCGTATGTAATCAAACAGTTCATTTTCTAAAGTTTCGGAAGTAATACACCAACCTTGCTTTCTTAATTCATCACTTCCGCACCATATTGCTTGATCTAAAACTCGTTGAAATAGCTCGATAACATAATGTTCATTCATCTAAATTTACCTAACAGATAATTTCCATACCGAATGTAAAATCTTCATCCCACTTCGTAGTAGATTGATTCTACTAAAATTTCTTACTTCATTAAAATCTCTTATGCTATTTTCGAGTTTTCAGCACCTCCAGTATAAACTTTTCTACATAGTGATATGTTCAAGAGCTACCGTGCAAGATTGCAACTAGATCAGAGTTATTTGAGTGCTGCTAGATAGGTATAATTTCCCCCGAGATACAACGCGAGGATTCACAATGAACAGCATTAGAAGAATGGAACAGGAACAAACTAGAGAAACAGCACGAACCGTCTGACGATAAATTCAAAGCCTCCTCGGTGACTCATAGCTCCCACTAACATCTGTATTCCTCCTCACACTGATCTATTTCCCTCTTTTCGCAGTACAAGTTATTAATAATTCGATATAAATCGCTCTATTGTTTGAGATTTTTGTCTACAGTTTTATAGAGCTTGTCGCTTCGGTAATTGCCACAAGTAACGACACCTTTTGATGGTTAGTTTTGGTTATAAGGAAAGGAAATGGAAAGCCCAATTGTCACACTCACACATGCCAACAAAAGCTTTGTTGATGGCAAAGATACCCATCACGTACTGGAAAATGTCGACTTCGCTTTAGCGACAGGGGCAAGCGTGGCTTTGACAGGGGCGAGTGGCAGTGGAAAGAGTACTCTGCTTAACATCATTGCGGGGTTTGAGCCTCTATCCGGTGGCGAGTTGTGGCTCGATGGCGAGAACTCATTAGATTGGAAAGATCCACAGTGGAGCCGATTCCGCCATCAAAAACTAGGCGTTATCTTTCAGCAGTTCAACTTGTTAACCCCACTCAACGTAAAACAAAACATCGCCTTCCCGCTCCATTTGAATCAACAGAAATGGAGCGACTGGTGCGATTATTTAGTTGACGCATTGGGCATCAGCGAGCTACTCGAAAGACATGTATCCGCACTCTCTGGCGGTCAGCAACAACGAGTCGCAATAGCGCGTGCGCTAGCCCATAAACCCAAACTATTGCTTGCCGACGAACCCACAGGTAACCTCGACCACAAAGCAGGCATTGAGGTAATGAAGCTGCTGAGTGAAATCATCACACAAGGCAACACTGCGGTGCTTTTGGTTACGCACAGCCCAGAATGCGCCAGCTTTATGCAGACAAAATTGGTGTTAGATGATGGTTGTTTAAGGAACGCGGATCTAACCCCAAGAGCAGCAGCGTTGTGAGTAATCCAATGAAGCAAACTGGCTTCGCTCAGAACCAGCTCACCCATACCAAACTGACTCTGAATCTATTCGCGGCACACTATCGTCAGTCACCATTGCAAGCCGCAGCGATTCTGATCGGCATTGTGCTTGCGGTCACCTTGTTTGTCGCGGTGCAAGCCATCAACCTCAATGCCAAGCGCAGTTATGCAGAATCGACCGAGCAACTTAGCGCTCAAGCGCAGAACCTTATCATTCCACCACCAGGGCAAAACTATTTGCCGGAATCGCTCTACTTCAGCTTAAGACAAAGTGGATTAAGCGCTGCGCTACCTGTAATTGAAGGACGAGTAAGAGACGAACAAGGCCGACGCTGGTCAGTTCAAGGCAGTGAGCTAATCGCCGCCCTCACTTCAAGAGCTCGCCACGCTCGCATCGACGAAAAAAGCAATACTCAAGCCAAAGAGCCAAACATTTCCCTGTTCGACAATGCCTTACCTTTGCCGCAACTCTTAGCGGGAGAACCCATTGTGATGATTAGCCAATCTCAGCACCAGAGTTTGGACGAAGTAGACGCACTCACTTTGGATGAAGTGCTCACTCAAGTGGTAGTGCTACCAGATGAATGGCAGCTCGGTAGCAGAATGTTGATGGATATTGGGTTCGCTCAGCAACTGCTTAACAAGCAAGGGCAACTGAGCTACATCGCTATTTTTGACACTAAGAGCGACACGAACAGCAATACACAGGATAAATGGCAAAGCCTTATTGGCGAGCAAGGGCAATGGATTTCCAACAACCAAAGCACAGATCTCGGTTCAATTACCGATAGCTTTCACCTCAATCTCACCGCCATGAGTTTGTTGGCGTTTTTGGTTGGCCTATTCATCGCTTACAACGGTGTGAAATATAGTCTGCTGAAACGTAATCGGCTGTTGGTGCAAATTCAACAAGCCGGCATTGCGCCAAGCATCGTATTTTCAGCTCTGTTAGTCGAGCTGACTCTTTTAGTCACACTAGGCGCGTCGCTTGGTTTCATTTTCGGCATTCAACTCAGCCATTGGCTACACCCAACCGTCGCGATAACGCTTGAGCAACTTTATGGTGCAACACTGCTTCCCGGCACATGGCAGTGGCAATGGTTAGTGCAGGCACTGCTACTCACGCTGGCCGCAACGCTTGTCGCGTGTTGGCAGCACTTTAAACAGCGCGTGCGACAACCCCTCTCTTCCCATGGCGGTTTCTATCAAGCGCCGGAAACGTCTAACGAAAATCAGCTGTTTGTTATCGGGTCAGTATTAACTATTCTAGCGTTAGCAGGGTTATGGATGAGCGAACATCACCGCCTCACCATGGCATGGCTCGGTGTGTTAGTGGTGTCGATTCCTTTGTATTTGCCCAAAACGCTCAGCGTGCTAGCGAACTGGAGCGAAAAACGCACCCAATCGGGGTTAATACAATATCTGTTCGCTGAGCTGCGTGAACTTATCTCCCCTCTCTCCCTTGCCATGATGGCGTTGCTTCTCGCTGTCACCGCCAATATCGGAATGAATACCTTAGTCGGCAGCTTTGAATCCACGTTAAAGCAATGGCTTGAACAGCGCTTACATGCCGATATTTACGTTAGCCCTGCCCAAGGTGAAATCGCGAATGTCGAACGTGCGTTAGAGCAGTTTGAAAATGTTGAAACCGTTTATAAGCAATATTATGTCGACGATAACTTGCAGGGTTTACCGACTTTGCTCGGCACTAAAGACAAAGACACACTTGAGCAAACCATGGTGTTCCAATCCCACCTTGATGATTTCTGGACGCGCTTTTACCAAGGTGAATTCGTGGCAATCAGCGAACCTACGGCAGTGAAGCTCGGCTTGTCCCTTGGAAGCCGACTCAAGCTCGACGCGATCCAAGACAAAACACTCATCGTCGGGGCGATTTTCCACGATTACGGCTCACCGAATGGCGAAGTGTTACTTTCACCTAATTTATGGCTCGAAAACGGATTTACTGATTTACCCACCAGCTTGGGAATCAAAGTTTCTGGCGACCCACAAGTGGTGTACGAACAGCTACGCCAACAACTCAATCTGCACCCAAGTCAGCTTTACGATCAAGCACAGATCAAATCGATCGCTTTAGATATCTTCTCACAAACCTTTGCTATCACTCGGGCGCTTAATGGCGTCACTTTAATGGTGGCGGTGATAGGGTTGTTCTGCGCCTGTTTCATGTTGCTCGATGCACGCAAAGCCGCTATTGCAAGGTTGTACGCGCTCGGTGTTAGTCAGAAAAAATTGATGGCGATGGTGGTCGGGCAAATCGTTGTTCTGGTCGCCTTCACTCTGGTTATCGCCTTACCACTCGGCGCTATGGTCGGTTATGTGTTGACGGACATCGTTACCCTGCGCGCCTTTGGTTGGAGTTTAAATTATGTATGGAATTGGAGTGACGCATTCAGCATCGCAGCCATCACCATTTTAGTGGCTGTGTTTGCGACCTTGATTCCACTGTGGCGTTTGGTCAGCAAACCTGTTGTATCCAGTTTACAGAGCGAGGTGTTGTGATGAATCGAGCAATAAGAGTTTTCGTTCTCACACTAGGCATCTTGTTCCTTTTAGGGTGTGAGGAGTCCACTCAACCATCAGCTCAAAATATGGGTTCGATACTTGGCGCAGAAACACAAACCGACGATGAAACACAAAAAGAGGCTGAGCAATTCACGCCGGTAGTAAAAGGTATCGACATCACCTTCCCTGCCGACCATCAAGCACACCCAGGTTTTCGTCATGAATGGTGGTACTTAACCGCAAACTTAATTGATGAAGACGGCAACACTTTAGGCGTGCAGTGGACACAGTTCCGCTTCGCGGCTGCACCACAAGAAAGTGGCAATGGCGCTAAGAAAACCACGTGGCAAAGCCAGCAAATCTACATGGCGCACAGTGCTGTCACCACTAAAGACAAGCACTACGCCGATGAAAAGTGGTCTCGCGATCAAGCTGAACTAGCAGGTGTAGGCAGTTCGCCGTTTCGTGTTTATCTCGATGATTGGCAATGGACGTCGACGACCGATGACCTGTTCCCAGCGACATTAGTCGCTAACTCGGATCAATTTGGATACTCGCTTAAGTTAACCAACAACGCGCCTTATCAAAAGCAAGGCGAACAAGGCTACAGCACTAAAAGTAGCGATGGCAAAGTGGCTTCCTACTACTACAGCCAACCATTCATCGATGTATCAGGCGAGGTAACCATTGATGGAGTCACCCATCAGGTTTCCGGTACAGGTTGGATAGACAGAGAATGGAGCTCGCAATTTTTACTCGACTCGCAACAAGGTTGGGATTGGTTTGCGCTAAGGCTGAGTGATGAAACCAGCTTGGTGGTGTTTCAACTTCGCAACTCAACAACAGGCAAAGCCAGTTACTCCCATGCGAGGTTGATGAATCAAGATGGCTCCGGCATCGCGATTTCACAGCAAGACATCAACTTAACCGCCATCAAGCAAACGGAAATCGATGGACGTGACTACCCAACAGAGTGGCAAATTTCGATTCCGACGCAACAAATTAAACTGACTGTTTCGGCGCTTAATCCAAATGCGAAAATGCCACTATCAGTTCCCTATTGGGAGGGGCCAATCGTGATTAAAGGTTCTCATTCTGGATCTGGCTATATGGAGTTAACTGGGTATTAAGCCAAAGGCATGATACAAACCAACCTCATATGCGAGCGGTTCATTTATAAAAAGAAATGGATGGTACGAAAAGTAGCCGAGCACAGTTAGGCTTCTGCGTTCGGCTATGGTTTCTTTAATCAGATAAGAGCTTAAGCTCCGGTAGCAAATCTATTTTGTTAAATCGGCTTTGATTTGATCGACTTGATTCGCCAAAGAGGACTCTTGGAAATATTCACTGTGTGTTTTTCCTAAGTACAACTTCTTATTGGCTACTCGTTGATCCAACTTGTCTTTAACAATAGTGCCTTGTGCCAACTTGTTATTTAATTCAAGTGCAATTGCAGAACTGTCTGAGACTTTACTTCCTTTCGTATCGTAATAACGAACTTGGCTGATGTTCGTATCAAATGGGTCGCAATAAGCTGCACCTAAATCACCCTTTTCAATAATACTGTTGTATTGCGCTTCGCTGATTGGCGTCTCTTTATTTGATACGAACTGGCTCCCTCGAACACACCAGTTGATTCTGGTGCCAATACCTGGGAAATACGCCGAAATTAAGTTAACGGCATAGTAGGTTTCTGGATCTGACAGGTTTGGTTTTGCATATCTATCAATCACCTTACCGCCAACCACTTGATATTCGACTTCGCCATTATTATAAGACTCTAAAAAATAGCTATTTCTAAACATCTTGCTGAAACTGACGTTATCAACAGAACGCCCACTGTCGGATGTGAAGCTTTTCAGTTGCTGCTTATGTTGAATGCTACCTGTTGTAATGTTGGTCACTAAACCAACCACTGTGTTTTTCGCAGCGTCACTTTGCCAAGCCGTATAGTTACTTATATTTTGTTGAGGTGTATTTGTAGTCGCATCGGCATCAACACTGTACTTGTAACTAAGCTCGGTAATGTCTTGTCCTACTTTATTTACTTTGGCATAGGACTTGTAACGACGCGCTTCGCAATCTTGAAAGTTTGCATCGTAGTAGAAGTAGCTGATCCAATCTTTTGCTTCGATAGCTTCGGTGGTACCAGCTGAGTAATCTACAATCCCGTTTGCACCATAAACACCATAGAAACCTTTGAGATCTTTTTCTTGCTTAGCAGATAACCCTTTATTGAACTCATCATCCCAACCAATACTGTAAATATTAAATAGGTTCAGAGCCTTAATACATTCTTTGATATCGGTACTGCCTATAGCATTAGCTGAATACATTACAGGGCTACTATAAAGGTTTTTTGCAACATCATCTTTTGGATCAGCTACACTGCCTAATGCCGGGGTTATGGACATTTGAGGCACTACGGTTTTAGTCTTTTGAGGTGGTGGCGCAGCGCTATCGCTACCACCACCGCATGCTGAAAGTGTTACAACTAATACTGATATGGTTGGGATAATAAACTTCAAATTTTTCCTCGGAATTTTGAGCAAGTGATTATATAAATAATCACTCAAATACGAAAAAAAACTAAATGCCTATATAACCAAATTCAAACCATTGAAGAAATAGACGTGTATATCCGCTACCGAGACCTAATTTAATCTATTAATAACAAAAACTTAAATATAAAAAGAGAAGTAGCCGATTATTGACACGTTTGGCAAAAGAAACCAATCACAACAAACGGTTCTTGTACTGTTCTGGCGTTTGGTTCGCGTAACGTTTGAACATGGTGATAAATGGGCTTGCTTGGTTGTAACCCAATGTTAGAGCGACTTCTTTAACCGATTGGCCGTTTCTTAACAAGTCCATCGAGTACAGATAACGGACACGCAATCGCCATTCTGTAAAGCTCATTCCAAGCTCAGTCTGGCAGTGGCGGGACAGAGTTCTCTCTGTGGTATGGACACGTTCAGCCCAATCTTTCAGCGTCACTTCATCGGTTGGGTTTTCTTCAACAGAAGCCAATATAGGCGCTAGATACTTATTGTCGGTCGAAGGTAAGAAGTGGTGTTCAACCTCACGCTGCGCAAGTTGGTCAAGCAGTACCTGAACGAGTCTTTGATCTTGTTCGCTTTCCGCAACATTGATTCCACGATCGCGAAAATCATCGATGATAGAAGACACAATCGGCGTGATCTTTATAAGACTGGTTTTTTCTGGCAGATGTTGCGTTAGCTCTGGGGCGATATTTAGCGAACAGTAGTCCAAAGGCTTACGGTTATAACTGCAATGCATCACCCCGGCCGGTACCCAAATCGCCAAATGTGGTGGCGCTAGAAATCGGGTGCTTTCCGCTTCCATCTCTAATATACCGCCACTGATCAACTGGACCTGTCCCCATGAGTGGCTATGAACTCGAGTTTCAGTGTTCGAAAGAAACGCTTCAAAATTCATAAATACGTTGGATGGTGCCTTATCAATTGATAAGGATGGATGAAGGTTTCTGGACTGTTTTTTCAAACTTGTCTTCCTATCGCGCCTGATGTCTTTCTAAAGATACTTGTAAGTATAACGACCTGTCAAACTAGCCGCATCAACTCATTTGCGACGGAATTCACATGCATTATCTCTTACCATTTTTTACAGTCTGTATCTGGGGCGCCAATGCAATCGTCAACAAGCTTGCTGCAAGCACCATAGAACCTAGCGCGATGAGTTTTTACCGCTGGTTTTTTGCGATGTTAATTCTCACGCCTTTCTGTATTCGCCCGGTGATGAAGCAGTGGGCTGTCATTAAGCCAAACCTATCGAAATTAGCGTTCCTCGGCTTTTTGGGCATGGTGTTGAACCAATCTCTAGGTTACTACGCAGGCTTAACCACAACCGCTTCAAACATGGCATTGATCACGTCTTTAGTCCCGTTGATCAGTGTATTTCTGAGCGTTCCTTTGTTGCATAAGTCCATTTCTAGTTTGAGTATTGTGGGTGGTGTGTTGTCACTGTCAGGCTTAGCTCTGATGTTAGGTAAAGGCGATCCTTTGTTCTTCATCCATCAAGAATTGACCCAAGGCGATGGCTATATGCTGATTGCGGCCTTTGTTTATGCTTCTTACTGTGTGCTCTTGAAACGCTGGAAAATGCCAATCAGTAGCTGGGTGGTGATTTACATTCAGGGTCTGTTTGCTGTCGCGATGCTTACGCCACTTTGGCTTACCAGCGAACAACTTTTACCACCGCAACAAGCGATCCCATTGATTGCTTACGCCGCAGTTGCCGCTTCGATTTTAGCACCTTGGATGTGGGTGAAAGCGATTGACACCATTGGTGCTGACTCAAGCGCGATGTTCATGAACTTGCTTCCAGTTGTTGCGATCGTATTAGCTGCGACATGGCTTGGCGAAGAAATTAACCAGTTCCACATCATTGGCGGTGTGATGGTGATTTCAGGTGTCATCCTTGCTCAAATTAAAAGAAAACCAAGGCTTGAGGCTCCTCTCCCTCAACAAAGCTAAACGCATCATCCAACGCTCACTTTAGGGCAAATATTCAAACTCACTTTTCTTACTGTGCCTACTCCGAAGTAGGCACTGTTATTTTATTCACAAGCCTTTTAAATGCTTTTAATACGCGTTCATTGTGGTTGCAACATGTTACCGACTCAGGTTTAATGCATTACGTACTGTTTAAGTTGTAAAAGGAAGTACAATGACTCAACCACCGATCCCTGTGATCATCTCGTCTCTACTTGCTTTGTCATCTGTTTCAAGCTTTGCTGCCACTGCTCCTGCTCCTGCTCCTGCTAATACTAATGCACCATTAGCTGAAGAACTATTAGCTGAGGAACAACATTTTGTACGCGGCAACGGTGCAGAGCCCAACACACTAGATCCTAGCTTCGTAAATTCAGGCATGCCCGGTGACATCATCGTCAATGATATGTTTGAAGGCTTTGTGATTGAAAACAGTGACGGGCAAATCATCCCAGGGCAAGCCAAAGAATGGTCTATCAGCAAAGACGGCAAAACCGTGACGTTTGTATTGAAAGAGAACCTCAAATGGTCAAATGGCGATCCAGTCACAGCGTCTGATTTTGTGTTTGGTTGGCAGCGCGCAGTGTCTCCGAAAACAGGTAATAACACGGGTTTTGTTTTTTCTACGGCTAACATAGTGAACGCTAGCGAGATTCTATCAAGAGATATAGAGCCCTCTAAGCTTGGCATCAAAGCATTAGATGAGCGCACGGTTGAGATTTCACTTTCAAAACCTACGCCCTACTTTATGAGTTTAATGAGCATCAAGACCTTTTTCCCTTTGCCTGCTGAGTTGGTTCAAGAGAAAGGCGACCAATGGACTCGCGCAGAAAATATCGCGACCAACGGTGCTTACACTTTGAGTAAATGGGTGCCAAACGAATACGTTGAAGTCGAGAGGAATCCAAATTATTGGGATAACACATCGACAATCATCAACAAGGTGACCTATTTGGGCTTATCATCTCAAAATGCTGAGCTTATCCGTTATCAAGCGGGTGAAATTGATATGACCAATCGCGTTCAGCTTGAGTACTACCAGAAATTAATCCAAGAAAGCCCTGAGCAGATCAAAGCGCAAGCTCTACTAGGCTCTTACGTCTATTCATTCAATACACGTCAAGCGCCGTTTGATGACGTCAGAGTACGCCAAGCACTGAGCATGGCCGTCAATCGTGAGATTCTGGTCGAGAAAGTTACAGGTCAAGGTGAGCCAGAAGCATACAGCGTGACGCCGAATAATATTCCTGACTACACAGCGCCTTTATCCGAATTCAATTCTCTAGACAGCGAGCAGCGTTTAACCAAAGCCAAAGCTCTACTTGAAGAAGCGGGATACAACGAAAACAAGCCTCTCAAGTTTACCCTTACGTACAACACCAGTGAGAATCATAAAAAGATAGCGATCGCGATTGCATCGATGTGGAAGCCACTTGGCGTAAAAATTGAGTTGGAGAACATGGAATGGAAAGCCTATGTTGCAGCGAAAGGGAGTGGCGACTATCAGCTGGCTCGCTCATGGGCATTTGGTGACTATCCAGAGCCTTCTGCACTGTTAGAAGCCTTCACTTGTGACCACACAGCAAATGAGAGTGGCTACTGTAATCCAGATTATGATGAGCTCTTACAGCAAGCGAGTAAAACGGAAGATCAGTCTAAACGCTTTGCTTTATATCAGCATGCTGAGTCGTTACTCAACGATTCTGCAGCAGTTATGCCTTTATATCATTACAACCACACACGATTAGTGCGAAATACACTAAAGGGCTTCCCAAACAATAATCCGAAAGGAAATATCTACGCGAAGGATCTATACTTTGTAAAACAGTAAAAGTGAGCTGATAAGAAAACAATAATAGCTACCACTTTAGTAGTAACTAAGATACAGTCACTTTAACTAAACCAAATCAACAGCGGTTAGTTGGCTAACACAAAAAAGGTACCGACATGAGTACCACACGGCTTAGAAACACCTAGCATTGCGCTAGGTGTTTTTTTTTGTAATCGACCTATCTAGTGACTTAATCAGTATTTCTAATCTTTTGCTTGCTATGACTTCATCCATGTTTGCCATTCGCCTCATACACCTTTAAACACCGATATTCATCAACTGATCATCTGTTTGAAAAAAATTGTCTTAACCGTGAGATTATCCGCTTTAACTTATGTCATCTTAAGTATATTGTTATTAGTAAGTAACAAGCATGTTATGCAGCAAAATAATAATGAAGGAAGATAGATGAGCAGTAGCAATAGCCGACAAGATGGCAAACGAGACGTTACTCTGCGTTTTTTAGCTGAACCCGGGGATGTGAACTTTGGTGGTAAAGTTCATGGTGGGGCAGCAATGAAGTGGATCGATTTAGCAGCCTACGCTTGTTCCGCAGGGTGGAGCGGTAAATACTGTATAACAGCTTATGCAGGCGGAATTCGATTCGTTGCTCCAATTCACGTAGGCAACCTTGTGGAAGTAAGTGCAAAGGTCATCTATACAGGTTCATCTTCAATGCATATCGCTATCGACGTGCAAGCCAGCGACCCTAAAGAGCTCAATAACCGCCTAACAACTCACTGTATCGTTATTATGGTCGCTGTCGATGAGAATGGTAACCCGACTAAAGTGCCAGAGTGGATACCAGAGACGCCAGAAGACATCGAATTACGAGATTCGGCTATTCGCCTAATGAACATGCGAAAACAGATTGGTGAAGAGATGGAAGCTCACGTGAAGTACCTTAAGTAAGGTCCACCAGCTCCTCCCCTGCAAACCCTATTACAATGCCAAGCACCTGCTTGGCATTGATCTATTTGATACCTTCGTGCTCTACACAGCCAAATCCGCTGCACACCCAATACAGACAATAAGAGCGTGATACCCAGCCAAAGGTGGCAATGAATCGGTACTTGTTCACTGATTTATTTTGACTGTAATAAAGTCGTCATTTTGCTCTGATTAAATACCGCCAATCATAATGGATGTACTTAAATTTCCCGGAGCCACACTTGAGCGTCACACGCCCCACTCTTAGCGAATCTACACTGAACAATTTGAAGGCTGTTGAGTATCAATGGGTTAGAACTTTGTACGTCGAAGGCTACGACAGCAATGAAATCAACCACTATATCCAGACGTGCTTCGGCGGCGACCCAACGTTTGCGGATCTGTTTCGTCGTGTCGCACTCGATCAAGAGAGCATCTATGTATTACTGCAGCATTTAGGTTGCGCACCTTCAAGCAAAGAGTTCTAGCAGCTAGAACTCATTATCCACATTCTGTAGCTACCCATTCTATGTTCATCCATCCCGGCGTTTTGATCATTAGCTCTCAACTATAACTCCAGTGTAGTTTCATATCCCTGAGTTATAACCATTTAAAACTCACAGCCACATCCCGTTTCTATATGCACTTTCTGTGCAATTTCATCATTTGTTGCATACAAATCATTGAAGTATCACGCATTGGATTATTAGCAATATATCAATAGATCAACAGCCCCTTATACTGAGTGTCTGATTTGTGAGACTCGTTCACGCCTTCAAGTAAGAGGAATGAGTCAAGAAATGTGTAGGAGAGAAGTGACTCGAAGCTTTTAATATTAAAGCGCTTATCAGCACAATAACGGTGATGGATACTAGAGTTGACGAGTAAAGCAGACACAAAGACAAAACAAAAAGTAGCGGGCATAAAAAAACCCAAGTAAATACCTGGGTTAGAGTTACAAAAACCACTAATCATTAATAGCGTAAGGAACCTGATTAGTAGCCAGCTATGCGTAACCTGAGGGTTATTTTTATTACTGATCGGCGGCCAAACCAAATGATGTAATAAAAATGCCAATATAGAGCGACCTAACGGTCGCTCTTTTTCTTTCTTATAGAGTACAGCTTATCCTTTTACACCACCTGCCGTCAAACCGCCAACTAACCAACGTTGAGCAAGTAAGAACACGATAGTAATCGGAAGTGCTGATAGTACAGCCGCTGCCGCAAAGTCACCCCATAGGTAGTTCTGAGGGTATAAGTACTGCTGCATACCTACTGCTAGCGTATAAGAGTTCACATCTGTAAGTAGTATAGATGCTACTGGTACTTCACCAACTGTTGCGATAAATGACAGGATAAACACAACCGCTAGGATTGGCACAGACAACGGTAGTAGAACCAGTCTGAATGCTTGCCAAGGCGTTGCACCATCAAGGGCTGCTGCCTCTTCCAGAGAGTTATCAATCGTTTCAAAGTAACCCTTAATCGTCCATACGTGCAGTGCAATACCACCTAGGTAAGAGAAGATTAGACCACCGTGTGTGTTCAAGCCTAAGAACGGAATGTATTGACCAAGTTTGTCAAACAGCGCGTAGATTGCTACTAGAGCCAGTACTGCTGGGAACATTTGGAAAATCATCATCGCTTTCAGGATAGTTTCTTTACCTTTGAAGCGCATACGAGCAAATGCGTAAGCCGATGTCGTTGACAGTGCCACGATTAAAATCGATGTAACACCCGCCACTTTGATCGAGTTCCACAACCAAGTCAGTACTGGGAACGGAGGTGACGTTACCGAGCCATCTGCGTTCGTCACTGACATACCTAATGCTAGCTTCCAGTGTTCCAATGACGGGTTATCTGGAATCAAACTACCGGTTGCGAAGTTACCTTCACGGAACGAGATCGCGATGATCATCAGTAGTGGGAAGATAATCATTGCCAAGAAGCACCACAACACTGCATGTGTTGCCCACACTCGGTATTTAAGGCCTTTACCTTGTACCATAGCCATTGTCGTGCTCCTTAATCTTGAGACAGTTTAGTGAAACGAAGGTTTAGTAACGCTAGTGCACCAACCAATAGGAAGATAAGCGTTGCGATAGCACTTGCTAGACCGAAGTCTTGACCGCCGCCGCCTTCGAATGCAATTCGGTATGTGTAGCTTACAAGCAAGTCTGTGTAACCCGCTGGCTCAGAAGTACCAATCATGTTCGGGCCACCGTTCGTCAATAGTTGAATCATTACGAAGTTGTTGAAGTTAAAGGCAAACGCTGCAATCAATAGCGGTGTAAGCGGTTTAATCATCAATGGGAACGTAATGCGCTTAAAGTTATCCAAGAAGTTCGCACCATCGATTGCTGACGCTTCGTATAAATCATCAGGAATCGCTTTAAGCAGACCCATACATAGAATCATCATGTAAGGGAAACCTAGCCATGTGTTAACCATCAACACCATGGTTTTCGCAAGAATCGGGTCTGAGAACCAGTTAGGGCTTAAGCCGAAGATATTCTCTAGCACCATGTTGATCTCACCAAAGCTTTGGTTGAATAAACCCTTAAAGATAAGAATCGAGATAAACGCAGGGACGGCGTAAGGCAGAATCAGTAGAACACGATAAATAGAACGACCTTTCAACTCTTCCCATTGCACGATGTTAGCCAGTACAAGACCGATAACTAGCGTGAACGCTACGGTACATACCGAGAAGATAACCGTCCAAATAAAGATGCTGATAAATGGTTCTTTAATGCCATCATCTTTCCATACACGCTCAAAGTTATGTGTACCAATGCTAACCACGAAACCGGGAGAGATGGTATTACCCGTAAACTCACCGTTTGCATCAACAGGCTGGTAGAAACCCACATCCATATTTGGCTTGAGAACTTCACCCGTTTCATTGTTGATTAACGTTTCTTCATCGTCTTGAAGGGTGTAAAGCGGAGCAACAGAAGCAAACTTACGTAAGCCACTCATGCGGATGTCACCACCGTCCGGTAGATTGAAATCAACACCACTGATCGCTGCTCGGTTTTGGATGATCGCTTTGATCTTCTCTTTTTCACCTTGCGCAGACTCGATGACAGATAAGTCCATCTCTGTTTCTGTCATATTGTCTAGAGAAAATACGTCAGTCGCTAACAGTTGGTCGCCATCTTTTACGACGATCTGGTGACCATCATCTGTCTTGTACAAAGTAAATGGGTAGCTCTCACCACTTTGGAAAGAACGGTCTAAAAGAACGGTTTGAGTACGCTCAAGAGAAAGCTGGTTTTTCGCGCTGTAGTTAGTAAACGCAAGCCCTACGGTGTATGCCAATGGGAAAAGAATGAACAAAATCATTCCGGCAATACCTGGGTAAATATAACGGTGGGCGTAAGTTTTCTTACTACCAAAAATGTAAAGTGCCAAAGCCGTTAAGATCACTGTAAGCAGCGCAAAAGCGAGCTCACCGCGAGAATACATTAGAATTGTAGCGTAGCCGTTTATTAAGCCAACGCTACCAAGCAACCCCCATTTGATGAAGACGCTTTTACTGCCTGGAAGGCTTGATGGTGCTGGGATAGCATCTGTACCTTGAACTGACTGCATAGAGGAACCTGCTAGCGATATAGATAAAAAATAGAAAAGTAAGGAGAGGTTACCCCCTCCTTAAAAGGTAGTGCTTGGTTGTTACTTAGTCATGCGACCTTCAGCAGCTTTTAGTGCTTGGTCTACTGATTGACGGCCGTCAACTACGTTGCCGATCGCTTCTTCCATGCTGTACCAGAATGTTGTGAACTGAGGGATGTTAGGCATGATTTCACCGTTCATCGCGTTGTCCATTGTTGCTGCAATACGAGTATCGCTGTCTAGTTGACGTTGGAAAGAGTTAAGAGCAACTGCACCTAGTGGCTTGTCGTCGTTTAGGCTCTTCATACCTTCATCAGTTAGTAGGTAGTTTTCCATGAACTCAACAGCTAGGTCGCGGTTTGGAGAAGCAGTGCTGATACCACCCGCCCATACACCAACGAAAGGTTTAGACGCTTTACCGTTGAATTTAGGTAACGTTGTTACGCCGTAATCTACGCCAGCTTTCTTGATGTTTTCCCAACCCCAAGGGCCGTTAATTGTCATTGCAACATTACCCGCAACAAATTCAGACTCAGCAACTGAGTAATCCATGTCTGCAGAGATAACTTTGTCTTGTACCATCTTCTCGATGAAACCTAGAGACTTCTGAACACCGTCAGTCGCTACGCCCGCATCTTTAATGTCGTAACCTTCTGCAGTCTGTTTGAATGCGTAACCGCCGTCAGCTGCAAGTAGAGGCCATGTGAAGTAAGCGCCGCCACGAAGAGGCCACATGATCGCTTTTTTGCCATCTTTTTTAAGTTCAGCATCAAGTGCTGGGATTTCTTCCCAAGACTTAGGAGGGTTAGGAACAAGTGCTTTGTTGTAGATTAGTGAAACTGACTCAACCGCTACAGGGTATGCGATTGTTTTACCTTCGTATGAAACAGCGTCCCATGCGAAGTCTACGATACCTTCTTTAGTTTCTTTAGAAGGTTTGATATCAACAAGAAGCCCTGCTTCTGCATAGCCGCCAAAACGGTCATGAGCGTAGAAGATCATGTCTGGGCCATCGCCAGCTGCTGCTACTTGAGGGAATTTCTCTTCTAGCTTATCAGGGAAAGCAACGGTTACTTTAACACCAGTATCTTCTTCGAAGCGTTTACCTACTTCAGCCATGCCTTCATAAGCTTTGTCACCACCTACCCAGATTGTTAGTTGTCCTTCTTCGATAGCAGCATTTGCACCAAAAGAACCCAGAGCAACTATTGTACCTAGAGCTACAGCGCTTAGAGCGTTTTTCATGTGAATATCCTTTTTATATTTATACGTAGGGCACATCTACCAAGACGAGCCAGTTTTCGGAGGTTATGATCTGAGAAAACAGACCATAGCTCATCATCCTAGCCACTACGCCCTAGCTATTATGGCTTAAATTCGTGATCGCCATCCGGTCAGATTAGAGACTGAAATCACAAAACGTATAGTCATCGTGATCAACATCACCGTTATGTGGTGGATTTATTTGAACTGGATCGCCAATTGAGGATAACCCCATTTATCTACTCCTCCCCTCCTACTCCCCCTAGTTAATTTTCCATTAGGAGGATGTACCCTTACGCTAATTCACCGAAACTGCAGTCATCCAAGAGTGGATAGTAAGAACCCTTTACCGGCAAGTGTTATGCGTTGACGCATTATTCATTTAGTTGGCTTCACTGCTCGCTGGTGTCTTATTATTAGCATCGAGCTAAATCTGTGATTGAATCACGGGGGAGGTTTAGCTGGATGTGGGGGAAATGGACATCAGTTTGGCTATGACGGGTGGGCTTGGTTAAAGAAGCCAAGTCTCACCCACTTTTTTCTTACTCACTCAATACTTACCCATTCCTACAGTTACTGCTGACCCAAAAATTTCTTATAATGATAAGCAGTAAAACTTAAAATTTGATCGATCGAGGACAAGCTAGATGGCGAGTGTCACGTTAAAAAACGTTTATAAATCATATGGTGATGTACAGATTTCTAAGGACGTAACCTTAGACATCAACGAAGGTGAGTTCGTAGTATTCGTTGGACCATCAGGTTGTGGTAAATCGACGCTATTACGCTGTATCGCAGGTCTAGAGGACATTACGTCTGGTGATTTGTACATTGGCGACCAACGCATGAACGACGTTGAGCCATCAAAGCGTGGCGTAGGTATGGTATTCCAATCTTACGCGCTTTACCCTCACCTTAACCTATACGACAACATGTCTTTCGGCCTTAAGTTAGCAAACGCAAACAAAGCTGAAATCGACAAGCGTGTTGAGCATGCTGCAGAAATCCTTCAGCTTGGTCACCTTCTTGAGCGTCAACCTAAAGCACTTTCTGGTGGTCAACGTCAACGTGTTGCGATTGGTCGTACTCTAGTTTCTCAACCTAACGTATTCCTACTGGATGAGCCGCTATCTAACCTAGATGCTGCGCTGCGTGTTCAAATGCGTTCACAAATCACTAAGCTACAACGTCAACTTGGTTGCACGATGATCTACGTTACCCACGACCAAGTGGAAGCGATGACAATGGCGGATAAGATCGTTGTTCTTGATGGTGGTTATGTATCTCAAGTCGGTAAGCCGCTTGACCTTTACCACTACCCTCAAAACCGTTTCGTTGCGGGCTTTATTGGCTCGCCGAAGATGAACTTCATGTCAGTTCACATCGAGCAAGCTGAAGCAGAACGCGTGTTGGTACAACTTTCTAATGGCATGACTTTCTGGATTCCTGTTGACGGGACGACAGTTAATGCTGGCGATCGTATGTCTCTGGGTATTCGCCCTGAACACTTGATGTCTGCTGAATCAGGTGACGCGACGATTGAAGCTGACGTGATGATGGTAGAGAAACTAGGTAACGAAACTCAGGTTTACCTAAACCTTGAAAGTGCTGATGCTGATGTTATCTATCGCCAGCCAGACACGTTGAAAATCGAATCAGGTGACAAGTTGGCGATTGGTATTCCAGCACACCGTTGTCACCTGTTCCACAGCGATGGCCGCGCATGTCGTCGTTTGTACAAAGAATACGGCACAGACTAATCAGTTCGTCTTTTTAGGATATAACTTGCCCAGATCGAATCCCTCTTACCTTGTAAGGGGGATTTTTCATTTAAGACGACTAGTTTTACTTTCATTAAACAGATCGCGCGTTGTCTGTTCAGCATAAAAACAAAAAAGGCCTAGCGAATACTAGACCTTTGTCTGTTTGAGCTAAAAGCCATCCTATCTAACCGATAAAGATATAGGCTTGCTCAATTGAAACTTAGTGAATTGGCGTATCACTTGTTTTATTGAACTGGCCAAAATGCTTTTCTAACACTTCAGGTGTCAGTTTACCTTCCGCTTCTAATCGCTTGAACTCAGCAACAATTGCTTTTTGCTCTTCAAGTGATGGTAGTTTTACCTCAGGCTCATCGCCCATCTCTTGAGTCATCTGCTCTAGTTCTTTTTCAAAATCGCTCATGATACTTACCTAAATATTAAACCTAATCAGATTTTACTCATTTCCGCTCTGTGATGCTAGGTTGATTGAAAGCAAAGCCCGAAACCAGATCAAGCTAAGGTCAGTTAGAAAGAAACAAAACCACAAAATAAAAAGAGCTGGATTCATGATTAAATGAATCCAGCTCTTAGTCTATGCCGCTATCTAAGCCATGTTACAGCTTGAAAGGGTTAAAGCTTAAACGAACCAACCATCTTATCTAGACGAGAAGACAAGTCACGAAGCTCTTGGCTCGCCTCTGCAAGTTGCTCAGCAGTACCGGTTGTCACTTCATTGATTGCGTTGATCTCTTCAATGTTCTGGTTGATGGTGTGAACCACGGTCGATTGCTCTTCCGTTGCCGTAGCAACTTGCGTGTTACGGTCAGTAATATCAACGATACGGTCTGAGATACCACCCAATACGTCTACCGCTTCATCCGATGCAGATACACCCTCAAGGGTAATAACCTTACCTGCACTCATTGCCGTTACCGCATCTTTCGCATCGCTTTGCAGTTGGTTGATCATCTTCTGAATTTCTTCCGTTGAATCCGCAGTACGACTTGCTAGGTTACGAACTTCATCCGCAACGACTGCAAACCCACGACCTTGCTCACCGGCACGCGCAGCTTCAATCGCAGCGTTCAATGCAAGTAAGTTGGTTTGCTCAGAAATATCACGGATAACACCCAGAATAGAGCCAATATCTTGAGTAGTAGAAGCCAGTTGCTCTACTACCTGCCCGGTGCTTTCGATGTCTTGCGCCAAACGGCTAATCGCATCTTTTGCTTTGTTAACCACAGAGCGGCCAACTTCAGTATTACCCGAAGCTTGTGTTGCCGTTTCAGCTGCGGTTGCCGCGTTCGATGCAATCTCGCTGATGGTCATACCCATTTGGTTAATGGCAGCAACCACTTGAAGGGTTTGATCACGTTGCTCTTGGCTGTTGTCATGGGTGATATGTGCTTTATTAGAAACACTCTCTGCTGCCACTTGAAGCGCTTGGCTTGTCGAACACACCTCTTTCATCGACTCGTGAATCTTTTCAATGAACCCATTGAAGCCTTTTGAAAGCTGAGCGATTTCATCATTGCCTTTCACTTCGATACGCTGCGCAAGGTCACCGTCGCCTTCACCTAGGTCGCCGAAACGCTTAGCCAAAAGTTTAATCGGCTGAGTAATGCTGTTCGCCAGTACTACACCCATTAGGATAAACGCTAATGCCACAACCGCCGTCATGATCAGCATCTTTTGTGCCGTCTCATCTAGCTCAGCAAATACTTCGCCTGTTGGTACCACACCAATGACAAACCAGTCCATCGACGACACGTATAAACTCGCAACGAACAGCTCTTGGCCTTGGCTTTCAGTGGTAATCAAGTTGAAGCCTGACTTATTCAGTAGCTGACTGGCTTGAGGGCCGTAAAGTTGTTGAAGTGACGAGTCGCTGCGTGAGCGCTCACGGTGAATTTGTACATCACCTTGGCTATCGGTCAAAAATACAAAGCCTGTATTTTCAATCTTGAAACCGTTCAGCAGGTTAACCATGTCATCCATCGATTTTGATAGACCTGACATCGCCAAACCAGAAGGCTGTTGGTAGTTGGCAAACATCTTCACTTCACCATTGGCTTCTTGGAACATGCTCACCATAGTTGGCTGGCCTGACTGAGTAAAACCGAAGAACCAACCATCTTGTTGTTGGTTTAGCTGGCGTAAGAAACCATCTTGATTCCAGTAGTAAGCTGTTTCACGGTTGGCAACCGATGCATCGTTTAACTGGTATTGGTTACGCACGTTATTCAGTTGTTTAACTAGCTTATTCTCAATATCCGCATCACGTTCAGTCGAATCGATAGCGTCAGAAATGAATTCATTCGAAGCAATTTGCTCCGCTGCCAACAACAGCTGAGAGACTTCACGATCAATTTCACCGTTGATTCGCTCAAGCATTCCAGGAAGCTCAATATCAACCAATCGATGGCTCAATACATCTCTTGCTTGTTGTTGCGCCATCGCACCTACGATGACCGTAGAAGCCAGAACCGCAAAGGTAATTCCAAGTACAACTTTTTGCTTGATACTCAGAGAGTTAGTTTTAAACATATTTGGACCTTTAAAAAGAATCGCTCGTTATTGGTATACCCTGAACAGGACTTTTTTAGTGCACTCCAACAAGCAATGCACAATCTGAGTGATGTATCGGCCACAACTAATAAAACTAGAGACTTTTCTCTCAAAAAATTGCAAATGTGATGTAACATTTAAAAACATTCACATTAAACATGAATTAACTATACAAACACCGCATTGTCGAGAGTCGATTTTTAGCTCTCAGCCCTCAGATCTAACCGAACTCAAACCACTCTCCACCGTCGAGCTTTTGTATATAAAAACCAATTGATATGGTAATAATCACAACCTAACGATGTTTTTAGCTAAACACTTGTTAATATTTCCAATTTTGAAAAAATAAATTACGCAAATGTACTGGAACTTTTTCCTAGTAATCAGTGACCAATACTCAAAATAAAAATCAAATGGATACCCAGAGAGTCCAAAATGCACAAAACAAATTTCGAAGTCCTTCAAAACTATCTAGAGTCTCAAATTATTGGTCAAAAAGAGCTCGTTAAGCAACTGATGATCGCCCTTTTAGCGGATGGTCATATCCTCGTTGAAGGGCCTCCGGGGTTGGCAAAAACCCGCGCCGTAAAATCACTGGCTGATTGCGTTGAAGGGGATTTCCACCGCATTCAATTTACGCCAGACTTACTGCCTGCTGACTTGACTGGTACCGATATTTTCCGACCAGAGACAGGGGAGTTCACTTTCCAATCAGGCCCAATTTTCAACTCGCTTATTCTAGCAGATGAGATCAACCGTGCTCCGGCGAAAGTTCAAGCGGCTATGTTGGAAGCGATGGCAGAAAAACAAGTCACTGCCGGTCGAAAAACCTATGCGCTACCTGAACTGTTTTTGGTGATGGCAACACAGAACCCGATTGAGCAAGAAGGCACATACCCACTGCCAGAAGCCCAACTAGACCGTTTCTTACTTCACCTTGAAGTTGAATACCCAGATATGGAGAGTGAGCTTGAGATCCTGCGACTCAACCGCGGTGAAGCTCAAGGCAACGAATCTGTTCAGCCACAAGAGGTATCTCAGCAAACTATCTTCGAAGCTCGCCAAGAAGTGCTCAACATTCACATGGCAGACACCATTGAGCAGTACATAATCAGACTGGTAATGGCGACTCGCCAACCTAAACAATACAGCGACCAACTTGATCAATGGTTAGACATGGGTGTTAGCCCGCGTGCAACCATCGCGTTAGACCGTTGTGCTCGCGCTCACGCTTGGCTTGCTGGCCGCGACTATGTTACTCCACAAGATGTTCAAGCGATGGCATTCCCTGTATTGCGCCACCGCCTGCTTCGTAGCTACCACGCACAAGCTGAAGGGGTCACTGCAAACCAAGTGATCGCACACCTTATCTCGTTGGTTGGTAGCGCATAGGAATACGCGCATGAATAATCAATTACCCAACCATAGTGACGGTGTCACGTTAAATCTGGACGAACTGCTGCAATACAAAGCGCAGTCTGTTCGCTGGTTGCCTCCAGCCAAGAGCCTGTGGTCGCAACTAAACGGGCAACACGAGAGCAATCGTAAAGGTCGCGGGATGAATTTCTCTGAGGTTCGTCAATATCAGGCGGGCGACGACATCCGTAGCATTGATTGGCGCGTCACGGCGAGAACAGGCAAGGCGCATACCAAACTGTTTTCAGAAGAAAGAGAACAGCCTGTGATTTTGTTCTTAGATCTGTCGAGCAGTATGATTTTCGGCTCAACCTTATTGCTTAAATCGGTTCAACTCGCACACTTTGCCAGCCAACTTTGTTGGTTAACCGTCGCTCAAAAAGACCGGATTGGCGCAGTGATAGATACTGGCCAAGAGATCATTGAGATTAAACCAAGTGCTAGCAACCATGCTCCGCTGCGTATTTTACAAAAAGTCATAGAAATCAATAACGCAGCGCTGACCAACCAAGACAATCACAGCGACACAACCTTAGAGCATGGGCTGAAGTCTCTGCATCAGCTTTGCCCGAAAGGCAGCGATATCATTATGCTCAGTGATTTTGTTCGTTATAGCGAAAGTAATTACTCACTTATCAATCAAATACGTCGACATAATCGAGTTCGCTTGGTGCATTTTTACGATCCATTAGAGCAAGGTGTCACTGCTTTCAAAGGTTCAAAACAGATCACCGACGGCAATAAAACGCAATGGTTTAACTTTTCATCAAGCAAGGAAAAGGAAAAGCTCAGTCACGCATTTGATCAGAAGCAACAACAACTGATGCAAATGAGCCTTTCTCTGGCGATCCCATACAGTTCATTGTCTTGTGCGCAATCGTTAATGAGCCAAGTATCAGGAGTTCAGTCATGAATCAACCTCTCGACTTGAGCCCTATTATTACGCCAAGCGCACCGTCATGGTGGCCTTTGGCATGGGGGTGGTGGGCTGGGATTATCACGGCCATTGTTGTGATCGCCTTAGTATTTTTCATTATAAAACGCAGACAAAAGAACCAATACGCGAAGAACGAAGCACTTGCTTGCTTTCGTAACAGTCAGCCTTCAAATACCTTGTCTCCGAGCGCAGCTCAAGACATCGTTCGTCAGGCTGCATTGAGCTATTTTCCACGCGACAAAGTGGCAGGCTTATCTGGTGATGATTGGTTGGCTTTTTTAGATGCGCAATTAGCGAAGCCGTTATTTGTAGCAAAACAATCCCAGTGGCAACAAGCGCTCTACCAAGATGCAGCCTTAATGAACGACGAACAGAAAAAGGCTCAACAGCAATTGGTTAATGACTGCGAAACCTGGCTTCGTAAAGCCCTTCCTCCAAAGCGAGGTCGTTATGAATGATTTTCTAAATATGGGTTTACTCGATGTGGAGTTTGTTTGGTGGTGGATGTTTATCCTAGTACCACTGCCGCTCCTTATTTACCTATTCTCACCAAAATCAGAATCAAGCAGCGCTCTAAGGCTTCCGTTTCTGCCCGAGGACAGCAATACCAAAACGCCGAGCAGTCGCTTACCCAAGGCCTTGTCGGTCATCATCTGGCTTTTATTGGTAACGGCCATGGCACGCCCAGTTTGGTACGGTGAACCGGTTGAGTTTCAGCCGAAACACCGTGATTTGATGCTGGTTGTCGACCTCTCCTACTCGATGAGCCAAGAAGACATGCAGTTCAATGGTGAATACATCGACCGCTTATCTGCGGTAAAACATGTACTGAGTGACTTTATTGAACGACGAAAAGGCGACCGAGTCGGATTGGTGCTATTTGCTGATCACGCCTACTTGCAGACGCCACTGACGTTAGACAGAGACACGCTTTCACAACAGCTCAATCAAGCGGTGTTAAAGCTTATCGGTACTCAAACTGCGATCGGTGATGGTATCGGCCTTGCCACCAAAACCTTTGTCGATAGCGATGCCCCTCAGCGTGTAATGATTCTACTCAGTGACGGCAGCAATACCGCGGGCGTATTAGATCCACTTGAAGCTGCCGATATTGCTAAGAAGTACAACGCGACGATTTACACCGTGGGTGTCGGTGCGGGTGAAATGATGGTCAAAGAGTTCTTCATGACTCGTAAGGTCAATACTGCTCAAGATTTGGATGAACGCACCCTAATGGAAATTGCCAAACGCACTGGCGGTCAGTACTTCCGTGCGCGTGACAGCAAAGAGCTAGCAACGATTTACGACACCATCAACCAGTTAGAACCCGTGACGAACGCCACTAAGATATGGCGACCACAACAAGAGTGGTTTGTGTGGCCTCTGTCTGCGGCAATGTTCTTCGCATTTATGCTGTTAGCCATTAGGAGAAACAATGTCTAACTTTACTTTTATCTACCCATATTGGTTCTTGGCTCTTGCCGTGCTGCCCGCTATTTGGTGGCTTAGCAAGAGACAATCCAAGCAAGGGTTATTGGCGTCACACATCGCACGTTATTTGGCTCCTGAATCGAACAAACCCTCGAAAAACCGCAGCACTTATTTCGGTGTTTGGTGGTTGGTCGGTGTCATCGCATTGGCCGGTCCAAGCTTTGAAAAAAATGAACAGCCAAGCTTTGAAAAAACGGAGGCACGAGTTGTGATCATGGATATGTCGATGTCTATGTATGCCACTGACATTAAACCGAACCGTTTAACACAGGCGCGATACAAGGCTCTGGATCTGCTTTCGTTATGGAAAGAAGGCCTAACAGGAATGGTGGCATACGCCGGAGATGCTTACACCATCAGTCCGCTAACGTCAGACATCAACACCATCAAGAACCTCGTACCCAACCTATCACCAGATATCATGCCCTTCCAAGGCGGCAATGCAGCATCGGCAGTTAAGCTCGCGATTGAGATGATGACTCGCGCTCATATCTACCAAGGCGATCTGGTACTGATTGCTGATGATATTGATGGTCAAGAGAAGAAAGATATCGACTCACTACTCTCTGGTAGTAATTGGACGTTATCAGTCTTGGCTGTAGGTACGAAAAGCGGCGCGCCGATCTCATTACCTACAGGTTCGATGTTACAGACTGACTCCGGACAAACCGTGGTTGCGAAAACCAACTTAGACAATATGCGCGACCTGACTCGTCGCTCTGGCGGCACATTCACTGAGGTACAATTTGATAACTCAGACGTTGAACACATCGCAAGTTATCTCGATCGAATTGCTACAACATCAGAAGTGACTAAAACCAATAACTCGCTCAATACCAGAGTGAACAACGGTTTCTGGTTATTGCCGTTTTTGTTACTTCCTGCCCTTGGGCTATTTCGAAAAGGGGTTATTTGGTGTGGCCTAGCTGTGCTTGTATCGTTCAGCCAGCCGAATTCTGTGTTTGCGAATCCTTGGAAAACCGATGATCAGGTGGGTTATCAGTTATATCAAGATGAGGACTTTCAACAAGCCGCAGAACAGTTCGAACAGCAAGAATGGAAAGGCATTGCGCAATACAAAGCCGGTGATTTCGAAGCGGCCGAACAGACGCTACAAAGCCTTTCCGGCGAAGATGCTCGCTACAACCTCGCCAATGCACAAGCAAAGCAAGGTAAGTACGACCAAGCGATAAAAGAGTATCAACGCATTCTCGAAAGCAATCCTGAACATGCTTATGCGAAGAAGAACCTAGAGATTGTCGAACAAGCTCAGAAGCAACAGCAACAGCAACAGCAACAGCAACAGCAAGGTGATTCTGAATCCAAAGATCAGAAAGACCAAGACCAGCAAGGTCAGCAAGGTCAGCAAAATGATTCTTCGAAAAGCTCGCAGGATCAACAACAAAGCTCTACTGACAATGGGAAGTCGCAAAGTCAAAGCGGCAACCAAGATCAAAGCAACAAACAAGATCAAAGCAACAAACAAGATCAAAGTGAAAACCAAGCTCAGAATACTGACCAAAGCCAAGCTGATAACCGCTCTGATTCCAAGATGGATGAAGAAAACGACAAGCAAGCTGTGCAACAAAACAAAGCGGCTCAAGCAGGTAGGCCGTCACAAGACAAAGATGACTCTGCATCTCAGACAGCTCAAGCTCAAGAGGCAGCTAAGGAAGACAGTGATAACAACACTCAACAAACTTCAGCACAAGTATCAGGTCAACCTATGTCGAGCGATCCTGATATGCGAAAACTTGAACAAGTAGAAAGCGCCCGTGATCCGAGCCAACTGCTTAAAGCGCAAATGATTCTACAAGCACGACAAAAAAGTGCTCCTAACAACCAAAACAAAAAGTGGTAACCATGCGATTTTTAAACAAGCCATTTTTATCAATACTACTGACACTGCTAATCGGTGTTTTCTCGTCACATTCTGTATTAGCAGCAGCCGCTGTTGCGAGTGTTTCGCAAAACAGTGTTACCAAAGATGAAGTCTTCCTACTTAGAGTGGCGACCGATGAAAAAGTATCGTCCGACGCTTTAGATCTCGCCCCCCTTCAGAAGGATTTCTACGTCGGCACCCCAAGCTTTGGGTCGTCGATGCGAATCGTAAATGGTAGCCGCACTGTGTCTAGCGAATGGAATATTACCCTTGCCCCACTTCGATTAGGCCGATTAGATATTCCTAGCTTTGATATTGAAGGGGCTAAAACGAAGCCTATCACTATCAACGTTTCGGTTAATAAAGCAGCTCCAAAGCAGAGTGACATGGCCGTGTTTCAACTTAATCTGAGTAAAGACTCACTATACCCTCAAGAGGTCGCGGAGCTTGATGTAAAGCTCATCATTAAGGCTGATCCTAGAAGGCTGCAAGATCCTAAAATTGCACCACCAAGTTCAGCAAAATTAGACGTTGAGCCGATTGGAGAGTCTAAGCAATTTCAAGATGTTATCAACGGACAAGAAGTCACCGTTGTTCAGCAATCTTTCCATATATCGTCACAGCAAGCAGGACAATTTCAGCTTCAAGGGCCAAAGTTAACTGGTGCAGTTGTTTACTCAACCAACAACTCAAGCACAACGCGTCTTTTCCAGCTCGACACGCCTGTTGAAACCTTAGATGTCACAGTAAATCCGGTACCAAAAGGCTATCAAGGTGAGTGGTTACCAACATCGAACTTCAAGTTGATTCAGAAATGGTCAGATAGCCAAGGCAACGAGCTGACAGATAGCAATACTTTAGGTGGCGAGAAGCAGAATATTGAAATGGAAGCAGGTGATTCGTTAACTCGTACCATCACAATGACAGCCAGCAACTTGACCCAGCATCAACTGCCAAAACTGAAGATCACCTACCCTAAATCGGTACGTGTTTATGAAGAGAAACCGCAATTTGGCACTACCCAATCCGGTAATGCTATCGTTGTGTATAAACAGGTTCTAATCCCTAAGGAATCTGGAAGCATCTCTCTGCCTGATGTTTCTCAAACTTGGTTTAACACCGATTCGCAATCACAAAAGACCAGTAAAGCTCTTGGACTTGAGTTGTCGGTTCAGGCAAGTGATCGCGCGATCTCAAGCACGCCGCCGCCTCTGACAGAAACACCAACCAAACAAGCCAGCCCGACGATTGTTACCGTTGATACCCCTGGCATATGGCCTTACCTAACCGCGCTGTTCGCTGCCTTGTGGTTAATCAGTTCTACAGTTGCTTTCTACTTCTGGTCACGCCGCGGCACAACAGTAAAACCAAAGCGCCAAGATGAACATCAATCCGATACAGCCGAAGCGCTGATTACCGCGCTGAAAGCGAAAGATGGGGTGATGACGAGAACCTTGTTTGAGCAATGGAAAACAGAAAACTCAAGCTTGAGTGGTGAAACGTTAGAAGCAATTGAAGCGGAGCTAACCAAGCTCAACCAAAGCCTCTATGCTGAAACTGGATCACCAAGTCAGTCATGGGATCCAGCTCTAACAATCAAAGCGGTTAAGAAGCCAAAACGCATCTCGAACAAAGCTCATAAGAGCACGTTAGAAAGGCTTTAATTAACCAGCCATCTAAATAAGCAGAACGCTAGTTAAGCAGAGAATCTAAGTAAACAAAAAAAACGAAGCCGTGATGACCACATTGTGATCATCACGGCATCAGTCGTTTTTAAGAGATGAAAAAATAAATGCCACACTAAGTCAGTGGCGTCGCAACCTTTCTTCGCTTTAGAGCAGAGACAATTCGATTTCGCCCTGAGTCTTTGGCTTGATACAAAGCTTTGTCTGCCTTGCCATACAGCAAGTCGAAATCGAATTGATGCTGGTCTGAGGTTATCGACGCGTAACCAACAGATGCAGTTAAATACTGGCTGGTGCTGCTTTCACAATGAAGGATCTTCGCCTCTTCAATGCATTTTCTGATCGACTCTGCACGCTGTTTAGTTTCAGAGTGATGAGTGCCGATCATCAACAACATAAACTCTTCACCACCAATACGACAGAAAGTTTCCTTATCGCTATGAACATGAGCATTAAGTATCTTGCCGATGGTTCGCAGAGCAGCGTCACCCTCTGTATGACCATAAACACTGTTGTACAAGCCAAAATGATCTAAATCGACAAGTATAAGCCCAAATGTAATTTCATGTTGTGTGGCAAAAGCACCTTGATCGTCGCAGTTCAAATCTTCTAAGACCTGCGACAGCATACGACGGTTTCCAAGACGTGTTAGAGGGTCTAATTTAGAAATAATATCCAACTGTTCATTGGCTCTTTCAAGCTCTTGAGTGCGTTTGCTGACCTCTTGTTCAAGCGTTTCATTGAGCTTTTTCAGCTCCTCTTGAGCCATGGTTCTTTGCAATACCTCTGCAAGGCTAGAGGCAAATATACGAATCACTTCGCGAAGCTGTGAAGTTAAGGGACTGCGAGTTAACAAGTTATCAGCTGCGATAAACGCAATCGGTTCACTCGTGTTTGTGGTGAGCATAGTCATGGCCGTCCAACCGACTCCGACAATATTGAAGTCGTGATAAATAGGGACTGATTCTTCAAACGCCACTTGATTAGGGCAAGCACGAGCTGCGGCTACGATGTCTCGCTCTACCAGCTCAGAGCGATAATAGGACTCATCGACAATATCGCCTTTTATGTCCGTGCCCCACGTGCCTTGCATGTAACTGCAATTTTTATCGGTGAGGAAAACCGCCAGTCGGTCGATGCCTAAATGCTGAATCGCAAAGCTCACCGCCGATTTACACACTTCACTGACAGTATCGCAGCGAGATAGCTCCACCATACTTGAGTGCAACATGCGTATATTTTGTTCTTGGCGTTTGCGAATGTAGATCTGAGAAAGCAGAGAGCCAAAGGATTCAAGCATCTGCTTTTGATAATTGGTGATGGGTGAACGGTGAATGTAGTTATCCATCGCAATCCATCCGACGGGTTTATCACCTTCACGTAAGATGAGCATTCCATTCCACCCCTGCCCGACCACTTTTCCTTCCGTGTAGAGCGGGGCTTGCTCGATAACAATGAGGTTGGTGTGATTGTCAGACAAAGCTTCAATAAATTCAGCTTCAAGCTGGTGTAAATCATATTGAGTATGGTGCTCACTGTTTGTCTTACCGGACTCATCAGTGCCGTATGTCCCGCTAAAACAGCGCTTTTTCATATCCAATAGCATGAAGATCGCACGATCAAATCCTAACCGATCACGAACCGCCTCAACCGAGGCTTTATACAAGGCATCCAAAGAGTCAGGATTAGAAAGCTCTAATGCCACCTGATGAACCAGTTTCATATTCTCCACAAACAGTTCACGAAGCTTTATTTCATCAAGGTACTGCGCTTCACGCGTGTCGCGGTGTTTGATCTCCAGCGCAGCGTTCTTTTCTGCACGAATGCATTGCCAGCGGGCTGCTGCAAGTTGAAGAACATCAAGATCTTGGTCGAAGGTTTGGTTGATATGTTGAGCATTGCAATTTTGAACAATTAAATAAGTTCTACAGGCAGGCGCGTTGTCGAGCATCATGATGAATGACTCTCCACCTAACACTTTCATGTGTTCCCACTTACAAGTGTTGATAGACATTGGGAGCACACCATCTGCGGTATCGAATTGAGAAACCCAAGGCCAAAACGTAGCAGGATAATTTGCCAGAGACGTTAGCTCTCCATAAGAAAACAAGGGGAACGAATCGACTTCTGGTATCGGTTCTGCAAATATCCCAATCCCTTTTGGAGTAAGCATCTTAGTCAAGTAGTCAAAAAGAGACTCTGCCAATAAACGGTGATCACGCGTAGCAGATATTTGTTTTGCAAAGGCTTTTACAGGCACAGCTTCCGTCCATTGGCTATTGAGAATACAGCAAAAATACAGAAGCCTTGATATGCAATCAATGTAACTAAAAATGAGATGTTAAGCGGGTCGCAATTTCACTTTTTACATTATCACAAGCATGAGAAGGACTACAAAAATGGGATTTCCTGCCCAAAATTTCATCGACATTGGGACTTTTTTAAAGGCATAAAAAAGCCCCACCTAAAGTGGGGCAAAACTTCCATCGCTTATAGTTATAGTGATAATTCTGTCGATCTATTCGATTATCTAACCTGCGTATCAGTTAGCGTGCTGATTTCGCTAAAAGGCCAAACACAGCACTTGAATAATCAATTAACCAAAGTCACCGTTTACGTAACCTTTAGTACGATCATCTTTTGGCTCGCTAAAGATAACACTCGTTTCGTTGTGCTCTACAAGCTCTCCCATTAGGAAGAAAGCAGTACGGTCTGAAATACGACGCGCTTGCTGCATTGAGTGCGTTACGATAACGATAGTGAAGTCTTTCTTCAGATCTTCCATCAATTCTTCAATCTTATGCGTCGCGATTGGGTCTAGAGCCGATGTTGGTTCATCCATTAGGATTACATCCGGTTCCATTGCAATGGTACGAGCGATACATAGACGCTGTTGCTGACCACCAGACAAGCCAAATGCGTGTGCTTTAAGACGGTCTTTTACTTCGTCCCAAAGTGCCGCACTGCGCAGTGAGCTTTCTACTACTTCGTCAATGTGCTTTTTGTCTTTGATACCTTGAGCACGTAGCCCGTAAGCCACGTTCTCGTAGATGCTCATTGGGAATGGGTTTGGTTTTTGGAATACCATGCCGACGCGGATACGTAGGTCAGCCACATCAATATTGCCGTAGATGTTTGTGCCATCCATATCCAGCTTACCTTTGATAGTAACGCCTTCAATTAGGTCATTCATGCGGTTCAAGCAACGTAGTAGCGTTGACTTACCACAACCAGATGGGCCAATCAGTGCCGTAACCTGACGAGTTGGAATTGGCAGGTTGATAGATTTAAGCGCTTGGTTGTCGCCGTAAAACAGATCTAGGTTCTCAATATCAAATTTGTTCATTGTCGTAATCTCTAAATTCTTAAATTCGTGTCTAGCTTGATGCTTTCTTTATCACGGAGGCTCTCTTTATTGTTGAGCCTGCTAATCAGCTTAGTAAGTTGCCGTGTTGAAGCGTCTTGCAATCAGTTTTGTAACCATGTTGATCAAGAGAACCAATACGATTAGGACTGTCGCCGTGCCGTAGGCTTGGTTCCACTCATCGATAGTAAATAGCTCTGTTGTCAGCTTATATAGGTGAACCGTTAGTGTACGGCCAGAATCGAATACCGACTCAGGAACACGTGCCACCATACCTGCTGTTAAAAATACAGGTGCTGATTCGCCAATTACACGACCAATACTAAGAATGACCGAAGTTAAGATACCTGGCATTGCGCTTGGTAAGATCAAACGCCAGATAGTGTAGATTTTTGAAGCGCCAAGGCCGTATGAGCCTTCACGGTAAGTTTGTGGTACTGCCATCAATGCTTCTTCTGTAGTACGAATGATTACAGGAAGAATCAAGATACTTAGCGTTAATGCACCCGATAGAATCGAGAAGCCAAGGCCAAGGATCGAAACAAAGAAGGTCATACCGAACAGACCGAAGATAATCGATGGAATACCAGCGAGCGACTCAGTACAGAATCGAATCACTTTCACCAAACGGCTACCTACTTTCGCATATTCTGTTAGGTAGATTGCCGTCATGATGCCCAGTGGCGCTGCGACTGCAATCGATGCAATTACCATGTAGATCGTGGCGATGATCATTGGGAAAATACCACGCTCTTCACCAGTACGAGTGTAATCGTCAGTGATGAAGTTCCAATCTACGTATTGCAGACCGTTCGATAGGATGTACCAAATAATCCAGAATAAGAAACCAACGGTTACAGCCGCAGCTGCCCAGATAAAACCTTTTAAGATGTTATCTTTGATTTGACGTGCTTGCTTTAATTTTACGCGATCCATATTACTTATCCTCGCCTACTTCGCTTTTTCACGGTTAAGATAAAGTAGAGCACCATTTAACATCATGATGAACACTAGAAGTACAACACCTGTTGCGTACAGTGCGTTAGCGTGAACGCCACTTGCGTAAGACATTTCAATTGCAATGTTTGCTGTTAGCGTACGAGCCGAATCCAAAATACCTTCTGGCATTGCTGGCGCGTTACCCATAACCATGATGATTGCCATCGTTTCGCCAAGTGCGCGACCGATACCCAAAATCACACCAGTCATAATGCCTGAACGTGCAGCAGGAACGAGTAGCTTAAAAATTGTGTAGATTTTCGAAGCGCCCAGTGCAAGTGAACCTTCTTTGTATGTACGAGGTACAGCACGAATCGAAGTTTCAGAAACCGTGATAACGGTAGGAAGAATCATGATACCCAGAACAATGATACCTGCCAGGATAGTATTACCGGCTGGTACTTGGAAAATGTTCTGAATCATTGGAACGATAATTACCAGACCGAAGAAGCCGTAAACTACCGACGGGATACCAGCTAGAAGCTCAACTGCTGGTCGAATAATATCTGCCAGACGCTTTGGAGCAATCTCAGCAATAAAAATAGCGGTTAATACACCAACTGGCACACCAACAACTACAGCTCCAAGTGTCGAAACGATCGAGGCAACGATCATGGTTGCAACACCGAATAGAGCTGGAGGTAACCAGTCAACACCCAGAACGATGCCAGAAACACCCGCCTCTTGGAATGCAGGGATACTCTCTGCAACGATAAAGTAAGCGATAACGGCTAGTGATACGATGCCGATTACAGCACTCGATAAGAACAAGCCGTGGAAGATTCTTTCTCTCCAGTCGATGCGCTTCTTAGCACGTAGACTTGGCTTGTTGATTTGAGTCGCTTCAGTATTCATAAGCTTTTCACTATTTGCGATGGTCATATATAAAATCTCAAACTTTGTGGCTCAACAAGAGCTCGAAATAGACAAAGTTGAAAGAAAAGGCTCAGCCTAAGTTAGGCTGAGCAATAATTAAGTGTTGGTCAGTTAAGATTAGTTAACTGTGATGTAGCCTTTTTTGTCAGCGATAGCTTGAGCTTCGTCTGCAACCATCCAGTCTAGGAATTGTTGAGTTTCAGCTGTTGGAGCGCCTGCTTTGTAAAGAACTAGGAAAGGACGAGCAACTTTGTAAGAGCCGTTCTTAACGTTATCAACTGATGCTTCTGCGCCGTCGATAGTTAGAGCTTGAACTGTGTTGTCTACAGTACCAAGAGAGATAAAGCCGATAGCGTATGGGTTGCTAGCTACAGAAACTTTAAGTGCGCCGTTACCGTTTGCAACTTGTGCACGTTGAGAGATAGCCGATACTTTCTTGTCGCCAATCTTCTTCTTAAGTTTCATGATGTCTTCGAATGCACCACGTGTACCAGATGCAGTATCACGAGTGATTGCTACGATTGGCTTGTCTGCACCACCAACATCTTTCCAGTTAGTGATGTCGCCTTTGTAGATTGAAGTGATTTGCTCAGCTGTAAGAGCAGATACTTCGTTATTTGGGTTAACAACAACTGCGATACCGTCACGAGCGATAACGAGCTCTTTCAGGTCAGCTGTTTTCTCTTCTTCTTTTAGGTCACGAGAAGAGATACCAAGGTCAGCACTTCCATTTTTTGCTGCTTTGATGCCTGCAGAAGAACCCGGTGCTTGAATTTCGATGAACACTGGTTCGCCTTTATTCATGTAGGTTTCTGCAAAAACTTCAACCAGTGGAGAAGCACTGTTAGAGCCAACTACAGAGATAGTTTCTTTAGCTGAAGCTGTATTCACTGTTAGAGCGCCTAGTAGTGCGATTGCACCGATAACTGTCTTTTTCATCACAAATTTCCTTTAGTGGCGTTATTGCCGTAATGTTGTTTTGCTTGAACGGTGCCCACTTTAGAATCTGAATGTGACAGTTGTGTTTCACTTAATTGAAGGCTATATGACAACTACAATTTATTTTCTTGTTTTCCCCCTACCAAATAAACCTTGAAGTAATAAATTAGCCTCACTTATAGGCACTGAATATTCATTCCAACCTATTTAAGCCAAACCGCTCAATATCTCGCCATCCCTTTCATTACCTAATACCACACAGGGTTCTGTGTTAAATAACCCTATCTTAAAAATGGCTAAAGCCTTGTTTGTACGATAAATAATCAGAATTTATGAAATACCTATCGCATATATCAAAATCGAATCTATTACTGATTGAATTGTCATTCTCAGAAGTTAGAATCACTGACTAATAACAATAATAACAATTGCTTCTGCTCATTTATTTATTCAAAGAGGGACATTACATGCGCCAACTTCTCAGTGGCTTATCGATAAAAATACAAATTCTCATTCCAGTACTCTTTTCTGTCGTATTACTTTTGACGGGTGTCATCATCGGTGGTGACAAACTGGAAAACGCTTTTAAAGATGTATCAACAGCAACCGATCAACTCATCCTACATAAAGAAGAACTCAGTGAAATCGTCGACAACAGCTATGGCATGCGCATCAAAGCGATCTACAGCCTATTCAATGCTGATGACGTAAAAACACTGGTTGAAACACTAAACCAAAAACGCGACCAAAATACTCGCCTACTGAACTCATTAGACACAGTGCCAGGCATGCAAGATGAAGTAGCCGCAATGAGCAAAGCGATGAATCACTATGTCGATTTTTCTCGCACCACTATGCTTCCTCTATTAAGAGCAAAACATGGCAGCGCAGCGCTACCTTCTGACTTTGATAACCGCTATCAGATCGCAATCGACCAATATCGTCACGCGGGTAACGAAATGGTGCAAGCTATCAACCTCCTCTCAAAGCAACTGAACCGTATTGCCACTCAAGAAGTGGACATCAATGGCCAGCAACACACCAGCACACTCAACACCGCAACCATCGCACTGTTAGTGATTCTTTCAATCGCATTAGTCATCAGCTGGACGCTAGCTGGCATCATTGTTAAGCCGCTTAGCAATATCCAAGAAACCATGCGCGAAGTAGCAAAAGGTAACCTGCTAGTAAAAGCGGAAGAGCATGGCGACAACGAAATATCTCGCCTTGCCCAAGACGTAAACAAATCCGTTGAGCAATTGCGCGACACCGTAAGTTCACTATCTCGAATCAGTATTGAAGTGGCGTCTGCATCAACAGAGTTGGCGGCAGTAATGACGCAATCAAGTGCGAACTCTGATCAAGAGAAGCAAGAAGTGGAACAAGTGGCTTCTGCCGTGAACCAACTTGAGAGCACAGCATCGCACGTAAACGAGAATGCAGTACAAGCCGATTCAGCTTCCAAGCAAGCCGACGAAATGGCGACGCACAGTATGAGCTTGTTTAATGAAAGCAACCAAGCCAATGAGCAAATGGCGATTCAGCTCAGCGAAGCTGCGAACGTTGTAGGCACGCTAAAAGAGCACTCTGAACAAATTGGTAAAGTGATTGAGGTGATTCAAAGCATCTCTGAACAAACTAACCTGCTTGCGCTTAACGCAGCAATCGAAGCCGCACGAGCTGGTGAGAGTGGCCGTGGTTTCGCAGTTGTAGCCGATGAAGTTCGAATGCTGGCTGCTCGTACGCAAGATTCAACCAAAGAGATCCAAGCAATTATCGAAGGCTTGCAGGTTCAATCGGGTAACGCCAATGAGAGCATGAGCAGTTCACTGTCTATGTTAGAGCACAACCAAACACTCTCAGGCGAGGTGAGCGCAGCACTTTCTGGTATTGCTAACTCAGTAACCGACATGACAGAAATTAACACTCAAGTTGCCTCTGCCGCAGAAGAACAAAGCCAAGTGACAGCAGACATCAACCGTAATATCTCAAACATCTACAGCCTAGTAAGCCAAAACGTAACCGGTATTACTCAAGCCGCAGCAGCGAGCCATGAGCTATCTAACCTAGCCGAGCAGCAAAAGCAGCAGTTGGATTATTTTAAGGTTTAAGGGATAAAGACATTTAGCTTTATTTACCTTGCAACTCACCCATAATAAAAAACCAGTCACTCTTGACTGGTTTTTTATTTTCGATAGATTTTTGACTAAATCACCAAACCTTACTGGCCGTTCTCAGCGGCTCTGATTCTCTCAATCGCTTCTACCCTTCTAAGCTGTTGTGGCTGAAAATGAGCTTCTCTAAGCTGAGCGATCGTCTCTTGTTGCTCAATTGTCGAGAGGGCTGAGTCATTCAAAATGTCATTTCGTTCAACAAAATAAATCTCTAAAGCTCCTTCAAAGTCCGCTCTTTGTTTATCGAGTGCTTCGAGCCTCTGTGTCGCTTCTTCGCCAACCAGTTCATTTCTCTTCAAGTATTTACCTTGTTCGTCTAGACCTTGTGAGTTGGATAGTTGCTGTAATAAAACCTGATTTTGATGACTGGACTGAACATAATCGGGTTGTTCAGATAGGTAAGATTCAAGCCTTTGCTGATATTCTTGTTCCTCTAGCCCTTCTTGTTTCAGAAGTAACTTTTCTAAAGCGATTTCCCTCATTTTATTGTCATGGGTAAACAGGATACTTATCTCGCTCTCACTGAAAAATTGAGTTTGAAGGTCAAGCAGAGCTTGATTCAGTGCGCGTAAGTCCTCTGCGGATATTGAGGTGGTGTCGAATTGAACATCCAATGTTGTCAGTGCCGACTTGTACTCAAGATACTTTGCGAACAATGCTTCATCGACCACCGCTGCTTGTGATTGCTCGTGGTGATTTGCCACATTGTCACGAATCTCTTCGAGGGTTAATTCTGTATTGCCTGACACGAAATATTCCATCATGTCTTTGGCTGACGCACTATCGATTTCGGTATCTTGTTGAGAGCTAACCTTCAATGAAGAAGCGCTTTGTTCGTTGTTATTATATGAACTTACCTCTTCCTTCTTTAGATATAAAAAGACCGCCGCTGTGCTCATCAGGGCTATCGTGGTTATCGACAAAATGGCGGTCTTTTTCATTATATTTTCCTTATGATCTTAACTTTGGGCAGCGCGACTTACAGGCCAGCCAACTTCAATCGATTCGCGTGTTGGCGATATAACGTCACTGGATCAGTCTCAAAGAGATGATGAATACCCAACAACCCATTAATCTCATCTAGGTGGTTCATTTTGTAATCATCACCAATCACTTTGCCCAAATGCGCGCTACATGCTCCCACTAACCCGTCATTAGGTTCATTAAAAGCTAAACCAAGGATTGTCATCGCTCCGTCGGTAGGATCCAGAAGGTTGGTAAAAGTGGAAGATCCTGTCCATGAATAGTAATAAACACCGTTGTTTGCTTGCCATTCACCATCACCACACGCAGACGTCGGAACGCCTTCAGGGTAAAACTGGTTGAATGCAAGCGAACCTTCAGTGGTCAACGCTTCAAGAGATGCAAGGCCATCTTGGTCTAGATCCGTTCCACCAGATAAAAGGTTAATCAGTGTCGTCAATCCACCAGCCAACTTAACCGCGATACCTTCCGCAGCTGAGCCTTCTGATACGCTTCCACGCACGAGATCGGCAACTTTAGATCCTTTATGGACGCCACCAATGCTTGTCACTGAGGCTACCAGATCAGGACGAACTGAAGCCACATAGCGCGCTGTTGGTCCGCCGTGGCTGTGACCAACTAGGTTCACCTTACTTGCCCCGGTCGCGGCTAACAGTGTTTCAACTTGAGCCAGCAACTGCTCTCCACGCACTTCAGAACTGTTGGTTGCAGAGACCTGAGCGACGTATACGCTCGCGCCATCTTTTGTTAGGGATTCAGGTACGCCATAGAAATAGTCGACGCCCGCCAATGTATCGAAGCCAAACAAGCCATGTACCAACACAATGGGATATTTCGTTTCAGTGTATCCGCTGACTTCTAATGCCGATGCGCTCGTTCCTGCATAGGCACCAAAACTGGATAGACAAGCTATCGTCCAAATTAATATCTTTTTCAATGCTCTTTCCTTAAACAGATTAGACCTCTGATGAGTAAAAGAACCGTAGTTGATGATTTTATAAAACAGAAAGTAGGGACTCGATATTTGTGAGATTGAACTGGAATTAAACAGTAGTGATGAACATTGCTCAACCAAAGTCACAATAAACGATAAAACAAGTAATCAATTGATTAATAATAATTAAGTGAGATAACTATTAATAGTAAATGTGAATAAAGTAGGTATGGACTCTCGCCCAGATAAAAATTAATGAACGCAAAACCGTTGAAAGTTGGATCTATGTAACACTTATTATACGTGCTTCATATGAGTTATTGACGCAACAATGAGTAATATTCAATACATTGCCTAAATGATATTTATTCTTATTATTAATAATAAAGTAATTAACCTTACTTACTTTGCTAAATGAGTACTCTAAAATGAAGAAAATGATCTTGGTATTTACATTGACAATGCCTCTAATTGCATCAGCTATCGCCGATACATCAATGCCTCTAGATGCAACAATTCCTGACGAAGTAGCACAAGGGCAGATGCTTGATACACGATCATATATCAGATGCTGGTACCGAACCGACATATCGAATGACTCAGTTGCAACTGATTGGAAATGGGCAAGAAACGAAGATGGCAATTACTACACTATCGATGGATATTGGTGGTCGCCCTCATCGTATAAAAACATGTTCTTTAGTGGAACACCACAATCAGAAATAGAACAACGTTGCGAAGAGACACTAGACATCCAGCATGATGCCGCCGACATCACTTATTTTGCAGCAGACAGTCGGTTCTCCTACAACCACTCAATATGGACCAATGACGAAGAACTCCAAGACAATAAAATTAATCGAATCATCACATTTGGGGATAGCCTTTCTGATACTGGAAACTTATTCAACGGTTCGCAATGGGTTCTTCCGAATGCCAACTCATGGTTCTTAGGTCACTTCTCAAATGGCTTAGTCTGGACAGAGTACCTAGCTAGAGAGAAAAACATACCTCTGTATAACTGGGCAGTTGGTGGGGCGGCAGGCACAAATCAGTATGGAGTCCTCAAAGGAGTTTATGACCAAGTCACGTCGTACCTGAAATACATGGAAGCCGCGAAGAATTACCGTCCAGAAAACTCGTTATTTACTTTGGAGTTCGGCCTTAACGACTTTATGAATTACGAACGATCGGTGGCTGATGTAAAAGCTGATTTCAGCAGCGCTCTAATTCGTTTAACGGGAAGTGGTGCTCAAAACATTTTGCTCTTCACTCTCCCTGACGCCACAAAAGCTCCACAATTTAAATACTCGACAGAAGATGAAATTTCTATTGTGCATAGCAAAATAATTGAGTTTAACCTCTTCATCAAAGAGCAAGCTGAGTATTACCAAGCTAGGGGGGTCAATGTCGTACTTTTCAATGCTCATGATCTGTTTAACCACATTACTGAAAACCCGCAGCAACATGGATTTCAGAACGCCACAGATGCATGTTTAGATATTCAGCGCCATTCAGCTTCCGATTACTTATATCGCCATAGCTTAACTAACGAATGCGCAACCTATGGTTCAGACCGATATGTGTTTTGGGGCGTGACGCACCCAACTACCGCAATCCATAAATATCTAGCGGATAATATTCTCATGTCTTCATTTTCGACCTTCGACTTTGAATAGATGCAAGGATAGGTGTCCTTTCAAGCTTTTCAGAAGTTAAATGAGCATAGGGCAAGATAAAGAGAGACGAGAAATAGACAAGGTACAGACACAAAAAAACCGCCATCATCGGCGGTTTTTTATTTGCATCAACCTTTCAAAGCTAAGCTTTTAGGTCACGCAAGTTGATTACTCGTCGTCCACTTTTGGTGCGACTTTCTTCTTAGGGATAAACACGGTATCACCCACTGCCACATTTTGGTGGAAGCTCTTATCACGTTTAACTGGCTTCTTCGCTGTCTTCTTCGCTTGAGGTTTGCCCGCTTTCTTAGCTGGACCGCCCTTCTTGAAGGCTGGTTTACGAGGCTTGATGCCTTTGAACTTACCTTTTAGGCCTTCAAGCACTGAGAAAGTTAGATCTTGTTGAAGGTAAAGCTCAACACGCTTGAAGCTGTCCCAGTCTTTTGGACCAACCAAAGAGATTGCATCGCCTTTGTTACCTGCACGGCCAGTACGACCAACACGGTGAACATACTCTTCGGTGTGCTTCGGCATATCAAAGTTAATAACGTGGCTCACGTTTGGAATATCGATACCACGAGAAGCAACATCGGTTGTTACCAAGATTTTGTAAACCGCACGCTCAAACTGGCTCATAATAGCATTACGTTGCGTTTGGTTTAGGTTACCACTCAGTGCAACCGCTTTAAGCTTCTTCTCGTTCAACTTATCTGTTAGACGATCGGTATCAGCACGAGTTGCAGTGAAGATCATTACCTGACGGTATTCAGCTTCTTCTAGTACACGGTCTAGAATCGCTTCTTTGTGATCGAGGTGATCACATAGGTAGAATTTCTGAGTGATATCTAAATGCTGCTCGTTAGAAACACCAACAGAGATACGCTTAGGCGCATCTAGCATTTCATTGGCAATGCCGTTTACTTCAGCGTGATCTAACGTTGCAGAGAACATTAGTGTCTGACGACGACGGTGCTTCGCAGCATTAGCAATGCGACGAAGTTCTGGAGCGAAACCCAGGTCAAGCATACGGTCTGCTTCATCAAGGATTAGCGTTTCAACACCATCTAGGAACAATGAACGATGTTCTAAGTGGTCAGCAAGACGACCTGGAGTTGCAACGATAAAACGAGGGTACTTACGCAGTGCTTTAACTTGGTCGTTAAAGTTTTCGCCACCCAAGATAAGCGCCGCTTCGTAAGATAAACCACCAAGCATGCTACGCAGTTCACCATAAACTTGCTTAGCCAGCTCACGAGTAGGAGCCAAAATTACACCACGAGGATCTTTAGCAGAAAACGCTTTTGTTTTTAAAGCCTTATGTATCATTGGCAACACAAACGCCAATGTTTTTCCTGATCCCGTTTTTGATGAAGCCAATAGATCCTTACCAGCAATAGCAACAGGGATCGCTTTTGATTGGATCTCTGTCGCCTTCTTGAAGTCGTAATGTTTTAAGTTCTTCAGTAAGCGGTTATCTAAGCCTAAATCTTTAAAGTGCAAAGGACTCTCCAGTCATGATGGTATTGAATAAAATTAATTTAACGTGACATGATACCGCGAAAGTACTTTATAAGGATAGAGATCACAGTAAATTTATCCTTTAATCTATCTCTAGCTAGAACATTGTATGCATTGCCAACAAAGGGATGGCTCTCCAAGAACACATTACAGTCGCCTCTAAACCCTTCATCTCATAAGTGAGACAGAACGTGATGCTCAGCTAATTACCTCAAAAATTTAGCAATTTCTTTATTTATTGTTTTTGCAGTTAAAAAATTAGTCGCTACAATCATTAATGAAGCGACTATATGATAGAGAATGTATAGCGCATCTTTTGATGATAAATAAGCAAGGAGTTCTTATGAATAAGACGTTAATCGCAGCTGCAGCCTCAGTTTTCATTTTAGCCGGTTGTTCTTCAGAGCCAGAAGAAGCTGCAGTGTCAGAAATGGATCAACTAACTAACCAAGTTGCTCAACTTACTAGCGAAGTTGAAGCACTTAAGAGTGACAAAGCAGCCGCAGAAATGAAGGCACAAGAAGCAGAAGCAGCCGCTATGGCAGCAAAAGAAGAAGCGGATCGTGCTAACGAACGTATCGACAACATCGCTGAGTCGTACACTAAGTAGTTTGAGATCTAAGTGCGATTAAGCTGTAGTTTAAATAAGTCGCAAAAGCAGTATATGGACAGCACCACCTCTTAACGGATGTGGTGCTTTTTTTTGGGCGATACTAACTTGAGTAGAAGGGACTAATTCGAGTAGAGAAAGGGAAACCGCCCCTTGTTACAGAAGAGGCAATCGAATTAAAACTCAATCACAGGTGGTGCTATCTCTACAGGCACGCCGTTTTGAGCAAAGATAACCGCCTTCGCTTTTGAATTAGGCAGTTCTGCGTCTTCAAGCCACCATTTTAATTCCACAGGGATCTGTAATGATTTCTTTGAACCATCACTTCGAGTTAATGGTTCGTGCGCTTCGACAAACACACTTCTATCTGGCTCTAGTGACACTTTGATTGGCTCATTGATAATGGTGACCTGTTCGCCACGGTTCACTTGCTCAAACAGCCATTCAATATCCTTAGGTTCCATTCGGATACAACCAGAGCTAACTCGTAAACCTATTCCGAAGTCTTTATTAGTACCATGGATCAAGTAGTCACCAGCGCCATAAGCAAGCCTCAAAGCGTACTCACCCAATGGGTTTTCCGGTCCGGCAGGAACCACTCTCGGTAATTCAATGCCCTTTTCAAGATACTCTTTGCGGATTGAATTCGGTGGCGTCCATGTTGGATTCGGTCTTTTTTGACTTATCTTGGTGATCATCTCGGGGGTATCGCGTCCCACTCGACCGATGCCGACAGGAAAAACATGTACTTGATTTTTATCGGGCTCAAAGTAGTACAACCTCAACTCAGCAAGGTTGATAACAATCCCCTTTCTTGGGGTATCAGGCAGAATCAGACGACTTGGAATGCTCAACACATAACCTTCCGCGGGAAGAAAAGGATCCACTCCTTTGTTGGCTGCCATTAAAGAGAGGAAACCAATATCGTATTGCTTGGCAATGATGGCCAAGGTTTCGCCCGCCACCACTTCATGCTGCTGTATTCTGCCCACGATACGGCTTTCTGTTGGTGGCAATTCAAAGGTTGCAGCAGACACCCACGATGAAGCTATTCCACTGGCAAGCAAAGTAGTTCTTACAACAAGCGATGCTGCCCTGTGTAGTCGGGTTTTCATTGACTGCAAAGGCGTCGAGTTAGCGCAATACGACATACAAATCCTTGGTTTGTCTTTTATCAAAGTTTAGATTATCGCTGATCAAACGTCTCTACAACGTATTGTTGTCTCGAAACTGATAGGCAACAAGTTTATATGTGGGCCTTTTCCTCTCATTGGCTTGCAATTTACCCATACAAAATCGATTGCCTTTACGCTTTCAACACATTTGGTTATCAATATTAATAAAACTATAATGACAGACCTATTTTGTGACTAAAGTCTCATGGAGCCACGTTCTAACTCGCTAATATTGCCTCAACAAAACGAATTCAATTCAACAGAATCGGTAATTGATTAAATCCTGTTCCTATAATTACCGTTTAAACTTTGGAGAACGACCATGGCTACACCTCATATTAATGCTCAAGCTGGTGATTTCGCAGAAACAGTACTTATGCCGGGCGACCCGCTTCGCGCAAAATACATTGCAGAAACATTCCTTGATGACGTGAAGCAAGTTTGTGACGTTCGCAACATGTTTGGCTACACAGGCACTTACAAAGGTAAGAAAGTTTCTGTAATGGGCCACGGTATGGGTATCCCATCATGCTGCATCTACGTACACGAGCTTATCGCTGAGTACGGTGTGAAAAATGTTATTCGTGTAGGTAGCTGTGGCGCAGTACGTGACGACGTTAAACTAATGGACGTTGTTATCGGTATGGGTGCTTCTACTGACTCAAAAGTAAACCGTATTCGTTTCAACAACCACGACTTCGCGGCTATCGCTGATTTCGGCCTTCTAGAAGAAGCAGTAAACCAAGCACGTGCACAAGAAGTTCCAGTTAAAGTTGGTAACGTATTCTCTGCTGACCTTTTCTACACTCCAGAAGCTGACCTTTTCGAAAAAATGGAAAAACTAGGCATCCTAGGTGTTGATATGGAAGCAGCTGGTATCTACGGTGTTGCTGCAGACCTTGGTGCTAAAGCATTGACTATCCTAACAGTATCTGACCACATCATCCGTGGCGAGAAACTAAGCTCTGAAGAGCGTCAAAAGTCTTTCAACGACATGATGAAAGTTGCTCTAGAGACAGCAATCAACATCTAACGACTTGATAAAAGATACATTGAAAAGCGTTACCCCGCAGCCAAGCTCGCTTGGCTGCTCAAATAATCCCGAGGGGGAGATCGTGTCTAACGACAAGCTGCCAAAAGATGCGGATGGTTTGCAACTCAACTTTTGTAAAACATTGGCGTGTGACAACTTTGGCTTGAGCGATGCAAAACGGTATGTTTTGCAACACGCTAACCCTAAGCGTCCAGCGATGGTTTGTCGTGAATGTGGAGCTTTCCCCCCCTTACTTAACAATCGTGAAGTGTTAAGCGAACTTCATCGCCTAAGACAACTTCACAGCGATGGGCTCCCTGCTTGTCGTAATGATGATTGCGATAACTTCGGCTTATCGGTTCATACCCACAAACATCTTTATCATGCCTTCGGCTATAGTGGCGACAGGCAGCGTTATCGATGCAAAGACTGCCAATCAACCTTCGTTGATAAATGGTCTGGATCCAATAAAAAACTTCAATTTCAAGAAAACCTCATGGGCTTACTGTTCATGGGCTATTCCGTACGTGAAATCTGTAGAAAATTAGAGATCAATCCAAAGACTTTCTATGATCATGTTGACCATATCGCGAGCCGTTGTCGTCGTAAATTAGCGATGATCGATGCACGATGGGTTAACCATGCGAAAGATTACGAGTTCGCATCTCACTACCAGCGTCTACAGCCACAAAGTAACAACGGTGTGGTTTGGATAGCGACTGGCGAGGCGCATTCTGGCTACATCCTTTGCCAACACGTTAACTACTCTCAAAATGAAGAGCCATCAGGGAATGTCGACCACAACCCTTATGATGATGTTGCACGCTTTGTATCCAAAGAGCACTCTTCAGAAGCGAATCTCGAACTACCTCAGCCCTCTGACAAACTAAAAGAGCGCATTGAACAGCAGTACCAAGTGATTCTTGCGAGAGGTAACGTTGAGGACCCTATGGGTAACCTCACCACATTTAGCTACCCTTCAAAAGGCGCACTAATTCGACCGCCTTATACCTCTTATGCTCACTTCCTACATGTATTGGATATGTGTAATGAAGACAAACATGTCGCCATCTATATGCCACAAGATCCATTACTAAGATCTGCCGCTTTAAGCGTATGTTTGCCGCGCATTCAGAGTCAAAATATTGACCTTATGTATGTAGAGGAAGATTCAGGCTGGCAAGACGATCAAAGTTTTGAAAAGATCGACATCGTTCATATGAGTTGGTGGCGAGATCGTTGGGCTATTGCGAATCAAGGTGATAATCAGAAAGGCATCTGCTACCTAACAGGTAACAATCCAGAACCAAAACAGTGGTTTAACACGGCCTCAATTCAACAAACTAAGTTCTATCAACAGCGCTTTCAGCTGTTATTTGATAGCTTCATCAATGAGCCCAGACGTAAACTTCGTCCTGGGGGCATTCTTCCATTGCTCGACATATTTAGAGCTTGGCACAATCTGTGCTACCAAGATAAGCAAGGGCTCACGGCAGCGCAACGCTTGGGCGTAGCAGAGCAGCCATTAACTCTAAAGCAACTACTTTCATAGCAACAAAGCCTCTAGATAATTATTCGGGAACTCATTGATTTTAAAGCAACAACATGAGGTAACACCCATAATTAGAAAAGATCGATGTTCCTTTGACGCTCTAAGAAAGATAATTGGTGCTTATCTCAAATTACACTCTTATAATGATTGTGTTATCAATATGTTCGATAATCATGGATCTAAGTCTTGGACAAAAATCAGTACCTTCTTGAAACAGAATTAGAAAAACTCAAAACTCGTGTTGACTCTGAGCCATCGGTGATCCTAGAGATCGCTCAACAGTGCCTAGTCAGATCAGAGCAAGTTCTGTTTGAAGAGGGTGCCATCCAGTCATTGATGTTAATGGCAAGGTGTAGCTGGAACCTGATGGATTACCAGAAAGGTTTAAAGCACATCAAGGAAGCCTATAAGCGCCAAAGCCGATTAGATACCGACCTTTTTCTCCCTGAAATCCTCCATTTACACGCTCTCCAGTTCTGGGGGCAAGCCAAATATTATTCCGCCCAACAGTTTTGGATCAATGCTTTAGAGCAATCTGCGTTGGTTGATGAAGTCGAAATTCAAATTGAATGCCTCATTGGTCTCGGCAATATTTGGCGAATGACCCACGAATATAAACTTGCACGTTCTACTCACCAACTTGCCGTTAAAGTGGCTAACAACAGCCGCATTGGTTGGTTAGAGGGCAAAGCCAGAATACTGCTCGCGTGGGATTACTATCTGCTCAACAACTATGTTGAAATGCTATCGGTACTAGACGGTGCAGAAGAAGCATTAAAAGACCATAAAGATAACACTTGGCATGCAGAAGTATGGGACTTCCGAGGCCTTGCTCTACTTGGTCTTGAACGCTTAGATGACGCAGAGCGCGCCACTGCCAAAGCGCACAGTCTGGCAGTCGAACACAACCTAGTTTGGATGAAGGCGCATTCATACATCAGTCGAGCTCGATTGGATCTCCTGAGAAAAAGGCCAGAACAAGCGGCAGAATTACTGAGACTCGCTGAACAATCCGCCAATGAATTTGATAATGGTGAATTGCTTAGCCAAATTTGTTACCAACAGTCCTTGGTTGCAGAAGAAAACCAGGATTTCAAAGCAGCATTAGTCGCCTTTAAAAAGTACCGTCAATATTCTATCGGCATGCTTAAAGAGCAAACTAATCGTGTCGGTTTGGACAAAGCACGCAGTTCAAAACGCCAGCTTGAACAGAGGGCACGAAAGCTGATTAATCGTATTCGTGGCCAACACGAATACGATCCTGAAAAGCACCTATCTTACGTTGTCTCTGAAACCTTTTGGTGGGAAAAACTGGTCCTCTTTAAGACAGAGCTTAAGCGTTCAAACCACAGCATCATTATGTTCCATCATGTCGATACTGATTACTTAGATGTCTGTACCGAGATTGCTCATGCTTTATGTAACCAGAATGACTTCATTGCAAGGCTAAGTTCTGAACGTGTGGCTCTTATGCTTTCCGAAAAAGGCGAAGCCGCAGAGCAAACCTTCCAAACTCTCAGCACCATGCTTGATATTTATCCTTGGCATAGAAAAGGATTAAAAGGTTCAAGACCGACCGTCAGCCTCAATGATATTTTGACGTTCCCGTTTACGCTTGAACAATTAGAAGAAGACGATGCTGAGGTAATAGAATAATGGAAACGCTATTAAGCAAGATCACAGACGCCGGTTTAGACCCTTCATCGGTATCAGGTGAAGAAGCGATCATCTTCTGGAACCACATTCGCCAGCACGTTTCGACAACGCAAACAGAGCAAGCGCACTGCTATATCATCAGCTCTGAATACCGTGCCGAGTTACAACAAAATCAAACCAGTATCGAAGAGTTGAGACGAGCACTCGATCTGCTCCACCTTCCTGCCGATATTGAAGACATTCTGACAGTCAAGACCAGCCTAAGTGACCGCTTAGTTGAAATTGGTGATTACACGTCAGCACTCAATGAATTCATCAGTTCATCGACAATCGCGGTTGAACACGGCCATATCGATGAGTATGTACTAGCAATTTTAGGCATGGGGAACCTGTGTGATTCCTATGGCGATCACAACAGAGCCCTTCGTTATTACCAAAAAATCAGCAGCATAGACCATGCGATAAGCAGTCGCTCACTTCGCCTCAAATTCAAGCTGCATATGGTGGCGAGCTTGCTTCTGCTCAACCGTATTACTGCAGCCAGCGATTTACTGAATGAGTGCGAAGAACTGAGTATTTTGGTGAGTGACAAGTTACTCACAGCTCAAATATTGCTTTACCAAGCAAAGGTGCTGCGCGCTAAGAAAAAATATCATGAAGCGCTACGCTGTCTGTCCAAGGTTCAATACCCAGCCAACAGCACTCAAGCAAGCTGGCTTTCGACTATGACTCGTCTAGAGCTAGCACATTGTCTAAGTGCAACTGGCAAGCAAGACTACGCGAGCATGATTTTGTCGAGCACAGACAAACGTGTGAAAGCCTACTCGTCGCCAGTGCTTGCGAAGCGATTCTACGATTCGCTGAGTGACGTGTGTATGAATCAAGGACGTTTTCAAGAAGCGCTAAGCTATGAGAAAAAAGGCTACCGAATTGAAACCGATCTAATGAAGCAGATCCCGATCAGTGAACTCGGTGCAAGCCAGTTACGCCGCTTGTCTCGTTTTGAGTTACAACTCAAACTCATTCTCTCTGAACAAGAAAACAAAGAACTAAAAGAGACGACTGAACAACACAAGAATGCGGTTGCTCAACTTCAACAAGACGTATTCACCGATCCATTGACAGGATTACACAACCGTCGTTGGTTAGATGTGAAACTGAAAGATATGCTGCTGCACGACACCTCTTTCGCATTGATGGTTATCGATATTGACCACTTTAAGTCTATCAATGATGAACTAAGCCACTTAGTGGGTGATAAAGCGATCGTCAGCGTCTCTCAAGAGCTTAGATCGTACTTCAAGTTCAGAGATGCATCCTGTGTACGATTTGGCGGAGAAGAGTTTTTGGTCATCCTAGAGAACAGCGATCTCGCTAAGGCAGAAATGCACTCTGAAAATTATCGAGAACGCATCTTCCAGTTCGGATGGCATGAAATACTTGGGGAGCGCGGTTTGACCGTGAGTATCGGTATCACTTTGCATCGTGACGGAGAGAATACTCAACGCACCTTCTACCGTGCCGATAAAGCGCTATACCGAGCTAAAGCCAACGGCCGCAATCAAGTCTGTACAGAGTAGAGCCATGGCACTCTTTACCTCTTTAGCTCTTTAGCTCTGTAACTAAAAGCCTGCCCCTTATTGATAAAAGAACAAAGAAATTCCCGCAAGGGCGACAAGTGTGCCGATGACACTTTGCTTTGACACCTTTTCCCCTTTCAGCGCATAAATCACCAAAATAAAGACAGGGCTGGTCGCTATCAATGTTTGTGCAACCGCAGGGTTAGCATTTTTCAGCGCCACTTGCTGGAGCCAAAGGGCGAGAAACGTCCCAACAAAGATCGCCCCTAATAACCAAAGTTTGTCGAGCTTGGTCATTTCCCATAAATCTCTTTTTATCGACGAATAGGGCTTCTTTTCAACGAAAGGGATAATCAGCATGACGGCAAACACGCCAATCATTAGACGAATCAAAGCGCCTAACAACGGTGGAATGTCACCCGCTACAAGCGCGTAATGGGAAATAACCACACCCGACGCCTGACAAACACTTGCCATAAGCCCATAACCAATGCCACCCCACTGTGCTTTGTCATTAGAAATATCATTACCGTTCGCGGATTTCGACGGCTGAAAGACCACAAAGCTCACCGCTAACGTTGTGATTAAGACACCAAGCCAGCTTTGCAATGTGAGTGCCGCGCCAAGAAACATTAATGCCAAAACACCAGAAAGAGGCGGAGCTAAAGATTCCAGCAACAAGGTCTTATTGGCGCCAATTCTTTTTAGTGCCGCAAAATAGGCGCTATCTCCAATCGCAATGCCAATCACACCTGAAATCGCCAATATCAGAAAGTGGTTAGCACTCAGTTCTAATTCAGGCATAGGTACTAAGGGGATAACCAACAGCATCATGCCAGAGGCAACAACACCCTTAACAATATTCAGCTGCATCGCAGAAAATCGATGCCCAAATTGGCCATAAATCCATGTCGCACACGCCCACACAATCGCAGCGCCGATGGCCGCTAATTCACCTACATACATCCGTGTTTGTCCTTTATTTTTTGTTGTTATGACTATGGTTATGGCTATGCGCATCGTTTGAATCGGAACTGTCATCATGTCAGCTTGAATACCAACAAGGAAGCCGAAATAACCTCTTCAAATACGATTGAATTTTATAAGATCCATCCATGCTTTGAGTCATATAAGAAGCGACAACATATTATTTCAAATTGGTAAATCATTTTTATAACAATTACTTGGATGATAGCGTAGTATATTTATAACTAACATCTAACATTACAAGGATCTGTTATGTTTTTAGACTACTTTGCACTCGGTCTACTGATTTTCGTAGCATTAGTCATCTTTTACGGCATCATCGTTATTCACGATATTCCCTATGAAATTGCGAAAGAACGCAACCACCCTCATCAAGATGCCATTCACGTCTCAGGCTGGGTTAGCCTATTCACTTTACACACTATTTGGCCGTTCCTTTGGATTTGGGCTACGTTGTGGCGCAAAGATCGTGGCTGGGGCTTCGCTAAGCTTGAAGAAGAACAACACGACATTCATCACCGTGTCGACTCTCTAATCGACCAAGTGAGCGCACTTCAGGACGAAATTGCCCAACTCAAACAAGCGGCTACTGTGCAAAACAGCACAGAGAAAGAGACCACCAACGATCAAGATCAGGAGGCTAAGTAATGGATTTACTGCTGATAATGACCTACGCGGCACTTTGTATTACGATTTTCAAAGTATTCAATATCCCTCTAAACAAGTGGACTGTACCCACAGCCGTATTGGGTGGGGTCGTACTCATAGGTACTTTGATTCTATTGATGAACTACAACCATCCGTTCACGCAAATCGGTAACCAAGTTTACTCAACCACACCGATTGTTTCAGGGGTTCGAGGTAAAGTCATCGAAGTGCCGGTTGAAGCGAATAAACCTCTCAAACAAGGCGATATCCTTTTCAAGATAGACCCAATTCCTTTCGAAGCTGAAGTTGCTAAGTTGCAAGCCAAAGTAAAAGAAGCAAGCCAAGGCGCATTAGGTCTAGAGTCTCAAGTTGGAGAAGCTGAAGCTGCCAAAATCAAAGCAATTGCCGAAAGAGACAAAGCTCAACGCGAGTTCTCCCGTTACAAGCGTGGTTTCGAGAGTGGCGCATTCACTGAACAACAACTAGATACTCGCAGACAAGCTTACAAAGCATCGGAAGCGGCAGTAAAAGTAGCCGAAGCGAACCAACAACAAGCTCAGATCGCACTGAACTCTGAGATTGGCGGTGAGAATACAGCGGTGGCAGGCTTGCTTGCCGATTTACGTAAAGCTGAATTCAACCTTGACCAAACGATAGTAAGAGCACCAACCGATGGCTACGTCACTCAACTAGCACTTCGCCCTGGCGTAATGGCTGTACCGCTACCATTAGCGCCGGTGATGACCTTTGTTCACACTGAGGCTCAATTCTATACTGCTGCCTTTAGACAAAACTCGCTACAGCGCCTGCAACCTGGCTACGAAGCTGAGTTTCTATTTAGAGCATTACCAGGAAAAGTGTTTAAAGGACGCATAGATGAAGTGATCCCTGCCATTGGTGAAAGCCAATTTCAAGCTAGAGGAACACTTCTCGGTACTGACGCGCTGCGTACCAGTGGCCGTGTATTTGTTAAGTTGACCATCACTGATGACCTGTCTGACTACCATTTACCAATGGGTACCGCGGTTGAGGTTGCCGTTTATTCTGACAGCTTCACTCACGTATCTATCATGCGTAAAGTCCTTATTCGTATGAAGAGCTGGCAAAACTATCTATATCTAGACCACTAACTAGAGCTAGACCACTAAATGGCCGTTGGTATACGACGAACCCGCTTAACACATTGTTAAAGCAAATCAAAAAGCCAGAACCGTTCTGGCTTTTTTGTTGCTTGATTAACCATAAAATTACGCTTTTTACATGATATTAATGCGTCTAGATGGAATTTTAGACATCTAGACACTTACCTTCCCTTATAGAAGGGTTCTACTGTATAATGCGCGCCTTATTTTTTATATTTGCCCAAAAAACGTTCTCATTGAGACACATATTAATAATGGCGAATATTATGCTTTATTTTCAGTATTCGAGGTTATCTATGAACTTTTCAGCTAAAACAGTCGTCGTTATTGCTATTGGCGCGGCACTGTACGGCATTGGTGGTTTACCTATGTTTGGTGTCCCAGTGTTTGCTAACACAACATTGAAACCAGCAATGGCAGTGCTAGCACTGTTTTCTGTTTTGTTTGGCCCTATCGTTGGCTTCTTGGTTGGCTTCATCGGCCACTGGGTAACGGATCTGTTTGCAGGTTGGGGGGTATGGTTAACTTGGGTATTAGGCTCAGGTATTGTCGGTATGGTTATCGGCTTATTCCCAATGATGACTAAGAACCGTCTTCAACAAGGCGAACTGCCAATGAAAGATTTTGCCTTGTTCGTGGTACTTGCCCTCGTGGGTAACGTTGTAGGTTACGGTTGCTCTGCATTCCTAGACACCATCCTATACGCAGAACCGTTTACTAAAGTCTTCACTCAACTCTCTATCATCGCTGCGGGCAACACCGTTCTGATCGCTGTTGTAGGCTTCCTGATCCTAAAATCAGTCGCTAAACGTAACAAGCAAAGCCGCAACCTGACTGAGGCATAAACGCTAATGACTATAGCATTTTCGAACTTCTCTTTTAGATATGAGTCGCTGGATAAACCGACGCTAAAAAATATCAATCTAAGGATAGAGAAAGGAGAGAAAATCGTCATTATTGGGCCAAGTGGTAGTGGTAAATCTACGCTAGGTCAGTGTCTCAATGGCTTAATACCTCACGCAATCAAGGGTGAGGTCACGGGTTCTTTAGAGATCAACGGCAAGAATGTCTCTGAATTTTCGATGCACGATTATACCGAGCATGTAGGCACAGTATTGCAAGATACTGACAGCCAATTTGTGGGTTTAAGTATCGGTGAAGATATCGCTTTCGCACTCGAAAACCAGTTGATGTCGAACATTGATATGTACCCGTTAGTTAAGTCGACTGCAAAAATGGTCGACCTAGCGGGCATGCTTGAGCGTTCACCTCATGACCTTTCTGGTGGTCAAAAGCAGCGAGTATCATTAGCGGGCATCTTAGTTGACGACGTTGATATCTTGTTGTTTGATGAGCCTCTAGCAAGCCTTGACCCTAAAACGGGTAAGGCAACGATTGAGATCATCGACCAGCTGCATAAAGAAACCAACAAGACCATCGTGATTATCGAGCACCGCCTCGAGGATGTCCTACATCGCGATATCGACCGCGTGATCTTAATGGAACGCGGTGAAATCGTCGCTGACACGACACCCGATGAAATCTTGGCTTCTGAATTACTTGATACACACGGTATTCGTGAACCGCTTTACTTGTCGGCGCTTAAGGCGGCGAAAGCCCCACTAACCAGCGAAGACAAGCTGTCAAACCTCAAAGCTTTAGACTACAAAAGGTTCCGCCCTGCTGTTCAAGCTTGGTTTGCTGAGCGCCCAGCCCCGGTAGCAGAGAAGCAGTACCCACCTTTACTCGAAGTTCATGGTCTGACTTATTCTTATGACGGCGAGAAGAACGCACTCGAAGATGTCAGCTTCAAGATTGGCAAAGGTGAGTTTGTTTCGATTCTGGGCAAAAACGGTTCGGGTAAATCAACCATCACTAAACTCATCATGGGTGTGATCGATGCCGATTTAGGCTCTTCCTATCTAAATGGTGAAGACCTATCTGAACTTTCTATCTTTGAAAGAAGCCAGAAAGTCGGTGTCGTGATGCAGAACCCAAATCATATGATCTCGCATCATATGATTTTTGACGAGGTTGCTTTTGGTCTTCGTAACCGCAACATTGCAGAAGAGCTGATCACAGAAAAAGTAGAGCATGTTCTTGAGCTGTGTGGGCTGAGTAAGTTCCGCCACTGGCCGATCGAAGCACTGAGCTACGGTCAGAAAAAACGTGTAACCATCGCTTCTATCCTAGTACTGGAGCCTGAGCTTCTTATCTTGGATGAACCGACTGCAGGTCAAGACTACCGTAACTACACATCGATGCTGGCGTTCATCCAAAAGCTTAATCGTGATTTGGGTATTACTGTTGTAATCATCTCACACGACATGCACCTGGTTCTAGAGTACACCACACGTTCAATCGTGATTGCAGACAGCAAGCTGATTGCCAATGCCGCGATGACAGAAGTATTCAGTCAGCCTTCGCTGTTAGAACGCGCAAATCTTTGTACCACCAGCATTTATGAACTCGCGACCATGATGAAAATCGACGACACCAATGCATTTATGCAGTACTTCATCGACTACGAGAGAAGTGCTCAATGAATGCATCAAAAGTAAAATTCGGCATCAATTACATTGATACCAAATCACCGCTACACGCTCTCAATGGCATCACCAAGTTTGCACTGTTTTTAGCTTGGGTAACCGTTGTTCTTACAACGTTCGATCTTAGACTCATCGTTGTTTTGATCCTGACTGGCTTATATCTATTAAAGCTGACTCAAGTTCCTGTTCGTGTTTACAAGCCGCTATTGATTGGTACTGCAAGTGTTCTGAGCCTAAATGCTTTGTTCATGTACCTGCTTGCTCCGCAGCAAGGTACAGAGCTCATCGGCAGCGAAACCTTATTGCTGACATTACCGGGTAACTACTCGTTGAGCCAAGAGACTTTGTTTTACTTAGTCACTGTCACGCTCAAGTACATGAGCATGTTCCCGATAGCGTTGATTTTTGTCTTCACAACGCATCCAACTGAGTTTGCAGCGAGTCTCAACCGTATCGGAGTTCCTTACAAAATTGCTTATGCGGTGAGTTTAACCCTGCGTTACTTGCCTGAGGTTAAGAAGGACTTCATCAATATCATGCACGCTCAACAGGCTCGTGGAGTAGAACTTTCCAAGAAAGCACCACTCATTACTCGCATCAAAAATGTTGCTAAAGTGTTAGGGCCATTGATTTTTTCAAGCTTGGATAGAGCAGATGAGATCTCAAATGCGATGACACTGCGCGGTTTCGGACGACATAAATCTCGCACTTGGTATAGCTATGCACCTTTGAAACGTATCGACTTTGTTTGTTTGAGTGTCATCGCTTTTATCGTGGTGTTAGCCATTGCGAAACGCATTCTAGAGCCGCAGTTATTTTGGTATCCGTTCTAGCTTTCTGAATTAGCAATATAAACAAAGACTTTAGATAACACACCGCTCAATAGAGCGGTGTTTTTATATGGACTTAGAGCTGGTTGAAATTCAAGCGAACGATCTATATCTATCGAATTTTGACGATAAACTGACGTTTTTATTACCTCTAGGCTTTGAGATCTCTATCAGAAACTATTAATATATGTGTTTACAGAATGTTACACTCAATAGAGATTTGTAATGGCTCGAATTACCCAAGCTCAGAAAATAGAAAATCAAAAAAACTACGATGAAATCGTATTAAATCTTTTTCTAGCAGAAGGACATGAAGCGCTAACTTATGCAAGGATTGCTCAAGAAATCGGCATTAGTTTAACTACGTTGCAAGGGTACTATCCTTCAACACGTGCAGTAAGAACTGTCTTACATGAACACGTATTAGCTATTATGATGAAGTCATTAGACTTTTCAGATCAGGAGACGTTTTATCGCTCTTGGCAAAGCGCACTTACTGAAAAACCTTTTAGACACTCTATCAAACTAATGTTTTTCCATGCATCGCAAAACTGTGTTCCAGAAGAGTTCAACTTACAAGTTGATGGTGAATTTCGCCAAAAGATGACTGAAAGGTTCGGGGCTGATGCAAGGGCGATCATTGAAGTGGTCATTGGACGCTCACTACTACAACTCACCAATTTTAGTAGAACTCCAGCGTAAAACAGCAACTGACAACAAAAAAATGGGAGCCTTTCGGCTCCCGTCTTATTTTAAGCTAGCGCTTATTTCAACTTATAGAATATTGTTGAAAGTGGCGGTAAACGCAGCTCAATCGAAGTGTCTAGACCTTCGCTTTCTACCGATTCAATCTCAGCTGTCTGCTTCACTTCAAAACCACTGCCCGCATAATCAGTTGAGTCTGTATTCAACAGTAGTGAGTACTCACCTTTTGCAGGAACACCTAAGCGGAAATGCTCGTGAGGAACGGGTGTAAAGTTAGAGACAACTAATACACGCTCACCAGATTCACTGATGCGCTCATGTGCAAGAATGCTCGCTTCAGCAGAGTCCTGTAGACGCCACTCAAAGCCTTTCGGGTCAAAATCAAGATCGTGCATTGCAGCTTCAGAGCGGTACAGATTATTCAGGTCTTTCGTTAAACGCTGAACACCTTGATGACGATCATAATCTAACAAGAACCATTGCAATTGGTCATCATGGTTCCATTCGGCCGTCTGACCAAATTCTGCACCCATGAAATTCAGCTTCTTACCCGGCTGAGCATACATGTAACCCATATAAGCACGAAGGTTTGCCGTTTGCTGCCATTCATCACCAGGCATCTTGTTGTGGATAGAGCCCTTACCGTAAACCACCTCATCGTGAGACAGAGACAATACGTAGTTCTCACTGTGAGCGTAAACTAACGGGAAGGTAATCGTATCGTGGTGATATTTACGGTTGATTGGATCTTCTTGGATGTAAGACAAGCTATCGTGCATCCAACCCATGTTCCACTTAAAGCCGAAACCTAAGCCGCCCATAAAGGTCGGTGCTGAAACACCCGGGAAAGCGGTAGACTCTTCAGCAATTGTCATCGCATTCGGGAAGTGCTTGTATACTTCTTCGTTCATCCACTTAAGCGTAGCGATAGCATCGTAGTTTTCGTTGCCGCCGTCTGCGTTCGGAATCCATTGATCATGGCTGCGCGAGTAATCGAGGTAAAGCATCGAAGCGACTGCATCAACACGAATGCCATCAATGTGGAATTGCTCGAACCAGTACAATGCGTTAGAAACTAAGAAGCGACGTACATGCTCTTTGCCTAAATCGTAAATGTACGAGTTCCAATCTTGGTGCCAACCACGACGTGGATCTGGATCATGGAACAATGGCGTACCGTCGAAGTTTGCTAGGCCGTGATCATCACTTGGGAAGTGAGCAGGAACCCAATCCAGAACAACACCAAGACCCGCTTGGTGACATTGATCGACGAAGTATTTGAAATCATCTGGAGAACCAAAACGGCTAGTCGGTGCAAATAGACCTACTGGCTGATAGCCCCAAGAACCGTAGAATGGGTGCTCTGAAACTGGCATTAGCTCAACGTGCGTGTAGCCAAGATCTGTTAGGTATGGGATCAGCTCTGCCGCAAGCTCGCGATAATTTAAGAACTCACCTTCAGCGTTACGCTTCCAAGAACCCGCGTGCAGTTCATAGAACGAAAGCGCTTCTTTACGCTTTTGCGTCACTGGACGATTCTGCCACTTAGTATCTTGCCACTCGTAACGAGCGTGATCGTAAGTCACAGAAGAAAATGATGGGTATTGCTCTGAGTAAAAACCCCATGGGTCGGCTTTATGCGGTAAGCCTTCGCCATTTGGTCCTTTTAATTCAAACTTGTATTGAGCGCCCTCTTCCAGTTCAGGAATGAATAGGCCCCACATACCGTAATCTAAGCGTTGCATTGGGTGGCGGCGACCATCCCAAACGTTGAAGTTACCTATCAAGCTTGCCGCTGTTGCGTGCGGTGCATACACCAAGAAACGAGTACCTGCAATCGTCTGTCCATCACGCTCTAGCGTAATAAACTGAGCCCCCATGTGATGGTACATATCTTTCGGTGTGTGAAGATCTTCGTAGCTCGCGTACAGATCGTGGTACTGGTACGGATCATCGATGATCTGTTCTACACCAGCCCAATCAACCGCAAGCTTATAGTGAGTGAAACGCAAATCTCTCTCTTGCTTAAGAATGAAACCACTTTCACCCTCTCGCGATAACTCAATACGAGGTTCCTTTCCAACAATCAACTCGACTTTATCTGCTCCAGGAATCCATACACGTAATGCACCTTGATCAGAAGGTAAGTATGGACCTAAAAACGCAAATGGGTCTGTGAAGCAAGCCTGTGATAGTTGGGTATATATTTGTTTTTGCTTTGAAATCGAACTTAGTTCCAAAACGTTTCTCCCTAACCAAACATCCAAAAAATATAATACAAAAATGCCCGCTATTAGTGCGGGCAATATAACGACGGTTTATTCTACCAGATGAGCATTCATTATTGAGTGACCGAGGTTGTAGTTTCGTACGGCGTAAGCAAAAAACCACCTAATTTCAAGTCACTCAACGTCATTACTTACCTGCTTTTTCTCGAACGTCAGTTAGCTTAGAAGCGATACGATTAACGCCTTCATGAGCAAAGATTTCGTCCAAGTTCATTGATAGTTTACGACGCCAGTTAGGATACTCATCGACCGTGCCAGGAATGTTTACCGGCTTATCCATCTCTAACCAATCTTCCAGCTGAACACTCAATAGTGTTGAACCACCAGCTGCTACGTGCAGTTGAAGAGCTTCAGCAAGGTAAGAATCCATCGGTACTTTGCTTGCATCGCGACCCACACCTTCAGGTAGGAAACCATGCCATGCCACTGAGTCTAAGATACCTTGTTTGCACTCAAGACGGTCATCGAACAGAGTTTCTAGCTGTGCTGCATCTGGGTATAAACCAATCTCTTGGCCCATCTTCAAGTCATCACAGTGCCAGAAGCCACGTAATGTTGGCATATCGTGCGTACACAGTGCCGCCATTGATTGTGATGCATAGTGTTTCGGTGAGATGAAACCACCGTCTTCTTCTGATGTTTCAAAGAAGAACACTTTGTAAGAGTGCACGCCAGCATCTGCTAGAATGTCTACAATCTCATCAGGCACCGTGCCTAAATCTTCACCGATAACGCTACATTGGTAACGGTGAGATTCGAGCGCAAGAATCGACAGCATGTCTTGTACTGGGTAGTAGATGTAAGCGCCTTTGGTTGCGTTTTCACCCTTTGGAATCCACCACAAACGCAGTAGACCTAAAACGTGGTCAATACGCAGTGCACCACAATGTTTCATGTTCGCACGAAGTAGCTTGATGTAAGCATCGTAGCTTGTTTCTTGAAGCACTTCTGGGTTCAGTGGTGGTAAGCCCCAGTTTTGGCCTAGAGGACCAAGAATATCAGGTGGAGCACCAATGCTCGCATCCATCACTAGGTTGCCTTCGTCAGCCCAAGTTTCGCTGCCCGAATCTGCAACACCTACCGCTAAGTCACGGTACAGGCCAACAGCCATGCCTTTCTCTTCAGCAAGAGACTGTGCATCGTTGATCTGGCAATCTGCTAGCCATTGTAGGTACATGTACAGATGAACGTTTTCTAGGTTCTCTTTGATATACTTCTGTGTCGCTGGGCTGTCGAATGTACGGTACTTCTCAGGGAATACCGGCCATCCCCACATGCCAGAATCTTCAGCATGTAGTTCACCATGTAGAGCATCAAACGCGGCTTGATGCATTAGGCTGTCGCCCCCCTCTTCTACGAAGGCTAAGAACGCTTGTGCACGGTCGCTGTTCTTGTCTAAATGACGAGTCTTAAACTCTGCAAATAGCAAAGGCAAGATGCTCATCTTCAGCTCAGACACTTCAGTGTAGTTTACCCAGTGTGCTTCACGCGCTTTTTGTAGACGCTGCTGGAACTCTGCGCTGCCTACCGTTTGTTGTGCTTCTGCACTTAGTGCGAATTCAGGTACTGAACTCACATCAATGTATAGGATGTTCAACCAGCGACGAGAAGACGGGCTGTATGGGCTCGCGCCTTCAGGGTTCGCAGGGAACAATGAGTGGATTGGGTTTAGACCAACGAAATCACCGCCGCGAGAAGCGATATCAGCAACAAGCTGTTTTAGGTCACCGAAATCACCAATACCCCAGTTGTGCTGAGTTCTTAGTGTGTAAAGTTGAACACTTGGTCCCCACAGCTTTTTGCCTTGCTCGATTGGTGACTGCTTGAAACACGCTTTTGGCGTAATAATCAGTGTCATCTCGTAAGGCTTCTTACGGCGCTTACGGCTCACAATTAGCTTGTGATAACCCCATGCCAAATCACTTGGCAATGCAAACACTAAAGGGCCACCCTCAGCACGCTCATCACGAACGACTTGAGATTGAAGATAGCCTTCAAGTACCTCTCCTTGCTCGGTTTCTAAGCGCCAGCTGAACTCACTTTCACGAGCACTTACACCTAGATTAAGCGCCACTTCTACTGGCTCACCGTCACGCAAGACAAGAACTGGGTCTAGTACATCTTTTTTGTGTTTTCTTTCTGCTGACTTAAGCAGTGCATCATCGCTGCTTGTATCGTAGCCCAACGAAGCCAATAGAGACGTAATCGTCTCGTCTGATACTTGTGCTTCATCGCCCCACGCACTAACGTAACTGTCGGCAATGTTTGCCATTTCTGCGACTTGTTTTAATACGGTCTGTTCTTTCATCGCTCTCTCCGAAAACGTTCTGACGCTTTCTATTTTGTAGGGTTGTTAATTTAATTTCTTACTAATCAATTAGCTTGTGACAATCAGTTTGTAAGCATTGCTATCGGATAAGCCATCTGTTTGCTCACAAGCTAATTGAGCCAAGGCAGAAACTGCCTTGGCTACTTTGGAAGTATTAACGGTTAACCGCTTCAAGTTTCCAGATGTTGTTCACGTAGTCGCGGATAGAGCGGTCTGATGTGAACTTACCAACCAATGCGGTGTTAAGAATCGCTTTCTTAGCCCAACCTGCTTGGTCTTTGTATTGCGTACCCATGTCTTCGTGCGCTTTCACGTAAGATGCGAAGTCAGCAAGACATAGGTAAGGGTCACCACCGTCTAGCAGGCTATCAAACGTTGCACGTAGAAGGCCTGGTTGACCCGGTGTAAACTCATCGCCAGTCAGAAGGTCTAGAGATGCTTTCAGTAGTGGGTCTGCATTGTAGTAGTCGTATGGGTTGTAGCCCTGAGCTTTCAGTGCTTGAACACCGTCAACGTCTAGGCCGAAGATGTAGATGTTTTCATCGCCCACTTCTTCACGAATCTCAACGTTTGCACCATCCATCGTACCGATAGTTAGCGCGCCGTTTAGAGCCATCTTCATGTTGCCCGTACCTGATGCTTCTTTACCAGCTAGTGAGATTTGCTGAGAAACGTCAGCCGCTGGGATGATGATTTCCGCCATGCTTACACGGTAGTCAGGAATGAATACCACCTTAAGCTTGTTACCGATGCGAGGATCGTTGTTGATCTTCTCGGCAACCTTATTCACTGCGAACATGATCTCTTTCGCTAGGTGGTAACCCGGTGCTGCTTTTGCTGCGAAGAAACATACGCGTGGCTCACACTCAAAACCAGGTTCGTTAAGGATGCGGTGGTACAGAGATAGAATGTGAAGCAAGTCTAGGTGCTGACGCTTGTACTCGTGCAGACGCTTGATTTGCACGTCAAAGATAGCGTTAGTATCTAATTCGATACCCATGTTCTCTAGAACCCAATCAGCAAGACGCTGTTTGTTTTCTTTCTTAACCGCCATGAATTCTTTTTGGAATTTCGCGTCTGTCGCGTACTTAGCAATGCCTTCTAGCTGCTCAAGTTTCGCAGGCCACTCTGAACCGATCTTATCTGTGATTAACGCAGACAGACCTGGGTTACAGAACTTCAACCAACGACGTGGTGTAATACCGTTTGTTACGTTAGTCAGTTTACCTGGGAAGATTTCGTTGAACTCAGGGAATAAGTCTTTCTTAACTAGCTGAGAGTGAAGCGCTGCTACACCGTTTACCTTGTAAGAGCCAATTACACATAGGTTTGCCATGCGAACCATGCGGTGGAAACCTTCTTGGATGATAGAAAGCTTCGCTTGCTTCTCACCGTCACCAGGCCACATCTTACGAACTTCTTGCAGGAAGCGGTGGTTGATTTCAAAAATGATTTCCATGTGACGTGGAAGTAGACGCTGGATTAGCGACTCAGACCAAGTCTCTAGAGCTTCTGGAAGTAGAGTGTGGTTCGTGTATGCAAATGTGTGTGCACTGATTTCCCACGCTTCATCCCAAGATAGGCCGCGCTCATCGATAAGAATGCGCATTAGCTCTGGGATCGCGATTGTTGGGTGCGTATCGTTTAACTGGATAGTCTCTTGCTTAGGAAGATCCGCTAGAGAGAAGCCTGCTGCTTCGTGACGACGTAGGATGTCACGTACAGACGCTGCAGAGTGGAAGTACTGCTGCATTAGACGAAGCGTTTTACCCTTCTCGTGGTTATCATTCGGGTATAGAACCTTAGTGATGTTACCAGCATCGATCAGTGCGTGTTGCGCTTCGAAGTAATCACCGTTGTTGAAGCTTGCTAGTGAGAATGGTGCAATTGCCTGGCATTCCCAAAGACGCAATGGGTAAACCGTGCTTGACTCGTAACCAACGATTGGTAGATCCCATGGCATTGCTTTAACAGACATGCCTGGTACCCATTTACGAACTTCTTTACCGTTCTCGTTAACTACTTCAACGTGACCGTAGAAACCGATTTCTTGCGCTAGTTCTGGACGAGCGATTTCCCAAGGGTAGCCTTCAACGCCACGCCATGCGTCCGGTGCTTCTTTTTGACGACCGTCTTCGAAAGACTGCTTAAATAGACCGTACTCATAGTGTAGGCCGTAACCTACTGTTGGGAATTCTTGTGCAGCACAAGAGTCCATGAAACATGCTGCTAGACGACCAAGACCACCATTACCTAGTGATGGGTCACGTTCTTCTTCTAGAAGGTCCGTTAAGTTCTGGCCTAACTCTTCCATCGCATGCGTGATCTGCTCATACAGACCCATGCTAATTAGGTTGTTACCCGTTAGACGACCAATCAAGAACTCTAGCGAAAGGTAGTTTACGCTCTTCGCATTTTTGACTTTCTCGTCATTTTCAGTTTCTAACAGGTCAAATGTTGTAAGTTCGGCTAGCGCGCGACCCATTGCTAGGTACCATGCGCGGCTATCTGCGTTTTCTATAGTAGTTGCGTAGGTTGCAGATAGATGTTTCTTAACGCTTTCTTGGAACGACACTTTATCGAAAGTTTTTTGCTGAGTTGGTTTCATTTCAGAAATCTCGCTTTTAATAGTTCTAATTCATCTGTGACATATCGTGCATGGTCACTAGAAACTAAACATCCTCCCGCTAACGCGCCAAACTAGGAGTAGATGGGAGGGCGTAGGGGGCGTACCGACATAGGGTTAGTGATCTGACTCTCATGTTCTGACTTCGAACAAAAACTTGGAGTGACTAAGATCACAAGCTCCCGTTCGATAACTTAACTTCGGTTGATGTGATTTTTATTTGACCTAATTAGAGTCATTGTCAAATCTGAGTTTCAGATCACGAAAATATTTTCCGGGTATCATCATTTGCATTAAATGCAGTGCAAACAGAAACAAAGTCACATTATCGAACCACCACACTTTGTGAGAAAAGTCACAAATAAAGGGCGTAGAGACTCAAAAACATGCAGGAGTGCAAGGTTTCTGCGGAGGATCATAGTCGGTGTCGTTTTGCTTCACGTAATATGAGTAAAGACTTAAGTAATTAGGCTAGTGTCATTGGACAGCACTCAATGCGTGCGTGATAGATTCCAGACCATAGCCACGGAATAGGTGTAAAACTTCGACATGTGGATCCCTTCGAAACTGACTCGTCCCGGCCGCTTACACAATGCAATTCTGCGTCCTAGGGTTCTCGATCTGCTTCAGAATGCAGATTGCTATAAACTCGTACTGTTCCGCTCCCCAGCTGGATACGGCAAGACCACCATGGCTGCCCAGTGGTTGGTAGAAAAACCTAACGTAGGTTGGTATAGCATCGATGATAGTGACAACGATGCCTTCCGTTTTATCAACTACCTACTTCAATCACTCAATAAAGCGACGCAAAACGCCTGCCCTAATGCGCAAAAGCTGGCAGAAAAAAGACAATTTTCATCGCTGCATTCTCTATTAAGCGAAGTCTTCGCCGAGATGTCTGAGTTCCATCAGGAATGTTTCCTCGTGTTGGACGACTATCACTTAGTGAATAATGACGACATCCATGAAGCCATGCGCTTTTTCCTAAAGCACATGCCCGACAACCTAACGCTTGTTGTGACCAGCCGCGGCACACCGCCACTGGGTACAGCAAACCTTCGCGTTCGTGACTTAATGATCGAACTGGGCAATGACTCTTTAGCATTCGATACCGAAGAAACCACACGCTTCTTTAATCAACGCGTTGCCGATGGCATTGATGACACAACCGCCGATAGTATTTGTAGTTATGTCGAAGGTTGGCCTTCTGCATTGCAACTTATCGCCCTTCAAGCACAGCACCAAAAACGCACACTGGCCCAGTCTGCTGAGTCGTTCTCTCACTTCAACCATGCTCATTTGTGGGATTATCTGGTTGAAGAAGTCTTCGACCTGCTAGACAAAGAAACCCGCCAGTTTCTGATGCAATGTTCTGTATTAGACCATTTCAACGATGAATTGGTGTGCGCGCTTACTCAGCGTGAAGATGCACTTGGTATGATTGAATCACTCAATCGATTTGGTCTGTTCATCTACCCTCTTGAGGGAGAGAAGAACTGGTATCGCTTCCATAACCTGTTTGGCGAATTCCTTGCTCATGAACGCCAAGCTCGCATTCCGCAACAAGAAGCTGAATTACACCGCAGTGCAGCAAAAGCCTGGATCAAACAGAAAACACCTCACCAAGCCCTACGTCACGCACAGCGCGCCGATGATCCTGATTTAATTGTTAAGATCCTCAGTGAACACGGTTGGCAAATGTTCAACCAAGGCGAATTGTCATCACTAGAAATGGCGATCAAGCAGCTTACAACCGATCAGCTCTACAGCGAACCAAAACTGTCGATGCTACGTGCATGGCTAGCGCAGAGTCAGCACAGATATGATCAGGTGGGCACCCTGTTAGAAGAGGCAGAAACTCAGTATCAAGCACGAAACATCGAGCTAGATACTCAGCAACAAGGCCAGTACAACGCCTTACGTGCACAGGTAGCCATTAACAGCAACGAACCAGAGAAAGCACTCGAACTCGCAGAGCTTTCTCTAAGCCAGCTTAATACCACGGTTTATCGCAGCCGCATTGTGGCAACCTCAGTTGTTGGCGAAGTCAATCATGTCATGGGTAACCTGAGCCGCGCTCTACCAATGATGCAGCAAACTGAGAAGTTGGCTCGCCAGTATCAGGTTTACCATCAAGCACTGTGGGCAATTCTTCAACAAAGTGAAATCTTGATTGCTCAAGGCTACGTTCAAGCGGCATTTGAATTGCAAGACAGCGCGTTCAAGTTGATTGAAGAACATCAACTTCAATACGTACCTCTACATGAATTCTTGCTACGCGTACGAGCTCAGATCTTCTGGTGTTGGAACCGTTTAGATGAAGCGGAAGAGTGTTGCTACAAAGGCTTAGATATCCTCGGTCACCACTCTCCAAGTAAACACCTTCATAGTTACTCAATGCTAGCTCGTATTTCATTGAGCCGTGGTGAGATCGACAAAGCGTCGAAGTTTATTGACCAGATCCAACACTTGTTACGCCAATCAACCTACCACGTTGACTGGACGGCGAATGCTTCACTGTCTCTGATCTTGTTCTGGCAAGTGAAAGGCGATAAAGATGCAATCCGTGACTGGCTAAGCGTTGCTGTAAGACCGGAGTCTGCTAGCAACCACTTCTGTCAGCTTCAGTGGCGAAACATCGTGCGTGCTCACATTATTCTTGAGCAATATGAAGAGGCTGAAGAGGCATTAGCATTCTTAAAGAGCGAAGCACAGCGCTCACACTTGATTACCGATACGAATAGAAACTTGATCGTCGAGGCTGTTTTACGCACGCAAATCAACGATGAAGACAGCGCACGTGTATTACTTGAAGAAGCCCTACACATGACCAACCAAACAGGCATGGTCGGTAACTTCTTGGTCGATGGTGGCACTATCGGACATATCTTAGATAAGTTGAGCAACAAGCCAGGCCTAGGTGATTTAGAACGTCACCGAGCACAACAAATCATGAAGGATATCTCGACTACTCAGCGCAGCCGCTCAGTTCACTTTGATGAAGACTTTGTTGAAAACTTGGTTAATCACCCGAACATTCCTGAACTTGTACGTACCAGCCCACTCACTCAACGTGAATGGCAGGTACTGGGCTTGATCTACTCTGGCTTCAGTAACGAGCAAATCGCTCAAGAACTGGATGTAGCAGGCACCACGATCAAAACTCACATTCGAAATCTTTATCAGAAGCTCAACATCGCTAACCGTAAAGAAGCGATAAGCACAGCAGAGAATTTGTTGCAGTTAATGGGTTACTAAACGGATTCGAAATTCGAGAAAACATAAGCTGGTCACCGACGGTGGCTGGCTTTTTTTTCACCTGAAATTCAGAGCCTGAAAGTATAGAGGCGGGAATAGAAAAAGGAGAACACCAAATGACAGGCAAAAAAATAGCCAACCGCAATAATCGCGATTGGCTCTATATATTTGTGAACAAATCATAGGTTCACTAACAACGTCAGTTGGCTAGGTGACCCTCGGCTTAAGAAGGGTCGATTAGTATTATGCAGTTAGCGTGCCAACTTTAATTAGGCATTTTATAAGCCCTGCATCGCATAAAAGCGGCTAATTTTACATGCGAATTGCAAAGTGCATTTGCATAATGCAATCAAGATGCAATATTGATAAGAGACCAGTTTCATCCTTAGCATTAATGATAAATTACTAAGTGACTGTATTTTAAATGTTAGGCAGATATTCACATCAACGTATTGCCTTACAATTAAGAGAGTAAGAAAAGCACCTTCTCAGTAGCATATTCATACTTTTTTGACAGCAAAGTTTGTATACTGCACGAAATCACCCTCAACTCTATGAAGCAATGAACTACTTAAGTACTTTTTTCAAAGGCATGGCCATGGGCGCGGCTGACGTTGTCCCAGGCGTTTCAGGCGGAACCATCGCATTCATCACAGGTATTTACGATACGCTTTTAGAAAGCATTCGCAGAATTAACCCTAGCGTACTTGGTTTATGGAAGCGCGAAGGCTTCAAAGCCGCGTTTAACCACATCAATGGCTTTTTCCTAATTTCATTATTCGCAGGCGTGTTCACCAGCATTGCGACATTCGCAAAACTGATTTCTTGGTTATTGGTCACCCACCCAGTCCCACTGTGGTCTTTCTTCTTTGGTTTAATATTGGTGTCGGTTTTCCACATTCTTAAGCAAGTAGAAAAGCGCGATATGATTCGATTCGTCTTTCTACTGCTTGGCGTTGCCTTCGCTTATAGCATTACTGTGCTTAAGCCACTGCAAATGGAGCCAACCAGCATCAACGTCTTAATTGCGGGTGCAATTGCTATCTGCGCGATGATTTTACCCGGTATTTCAGGCAGCTTTATTCTGCTCCTGATTGGCATGTATGGCCCAGTGCTTGGCGCCGTTAAATCATTTCAAGTCGATGTACTTGCGCTATTCCTTGCGGGCTGTGTGATTGGACTGCTGACTTTCTCACATGTACTGTCTTGGCTATTGCGTTCATTCCGCGACTTCACGCTTGTGTTCTTAACTGGTTTGATGATCGGTACGCTGCCTAAGATCTGGCCTTGGAAAGAGACCATCAGCTGGCGCATCAACTCTAAAGGTGAGCAAGTGCCTCTCATTCAAGAGAACTTGTCTCCATTTAACTTCGAAGCCGTCACCTCTCAGCCTTCTCAACTGACCTTGGCTGTGATCATGATGTTGGTTGCCATCGCATTAGTTCTTGGCTTAGAAAAGTTTGCCGAGCGCAATGCTGACTAACCTCTAACAATCGAGCGGCATTTCGCATGTAGGGTGCTTTCCTTAAATAGCGACGTGTCAGTAAATTGAATCAAAGCGAAGCTACTGGCTTCGCTTTTTTATATCTACCATACGCACAAAATTGCTTTTTGATACAAGCACGTATTGAGTGGTGTGATACCATCGCCGTTCTTATAAAATCAAATGAGAACACGACATGCACCCAGCATTAAAGGTTGCTGCGCTCGGTATTGCGCTGGTCGCTGGCTTTTATGGACCACAGGCAGTCGAGCAATTTAAATCGGTAGTAGAGAGCCACTCTCCTGACGTCAACTTAGATGACTACTGCATGCTTTCAACAACATCGTGTGAGCAAGACAGCGTTGCTATGACCCTTGAGCATGAAACAGCTCAACCTCTAGTCCCAACAAAAATCAAAGTTGTGTGGGAAGGCGCGGCCTCTGAAACCTTGATGCTATCGCTGACCGGTTTAGAGATGGAAATGGGCTCAGCACGTTTCCAATTAAAAAATACTGGTAACAACATCTATGAAGGTGATGTCATTTTACCCGTGTGTACCATGGATCACATGACTTGGCTTGGTGAGCTCACCGATGGTGTTGAAACCGTAAAACCTGCAATAAGGATGACAAGATGAGTAAGAATTGGTCGCTAGCGCTGGTTGTAGCGTTTGTACTTGGCTTTGGAGTAAAAAGCTATCTCGATGGTCAAACAGAGGCTCAAGAGCAACACGTTGAAAAACAACAATTCTCCGAAACAACGCTTTTTGGAAAAGACAACCAATCAATAAAACTCTTTGACGAAACCGATGACAGAATTCGTATCGTTTACTTTGGCTTCACACGCTGTCCTGACGTTTGCCCAACATCATTAGCAATGCTAGCGGGTGCGCTCAACCAGATCTCTGATGAATCGAAAGCCAAGATTCGTCCTATGTTTGTTTCTCTTGATCCAGAGCGTGATGCCGCGGAAGCGTCATACGAATACGCGCAGTACTTCAACCCAATGATTGAAGGTATGAGTGGCCCATTGGATGTCACCACGAATCTGGCACATAAATACGGTGTTATTTTCCGAAAGACACAGCTTGAAGGTTCCGAGCTGGAATACACACTCGACCACAGCTCATATTTCTACTTTTTAAAGCCCAACGGTACCTTGATTACTAAAGTACCGCACACGTTGACGCCTGCGCCAATTGTTGAAGCCATCAACACATTGACACGCTAGTGTGCTAAGTCACTCTAGAAGCAGCGTGTATAAAAATAAAGAACTCAACTAATCGAGTTCAAAACGTAAAGTCAGGTCCCAGACCAAAACATAAAACAATAAGGACAACAACATGAAGTTAAAAGCACTTGCTCTAGCAGGCTTATTGCTCACCCCTCTTGCCCAGGCAAAAAGCGACATCATGGTACATGACGCGTACGCTCGTGCGACACCGCCAACGGCTGTGAACAGCGCAGTATTTACGACCCTGATGAACCATAGTGACAAAGACCGCGCTATCGTTTCAGCGACAACACCAGCAGCAGGTAAGGTAGAGCTTCATGATGTGATCGTTGAAGGCGATGTAATGAAAATGCGTCAGGTTCAACAGATCACAATCCCAGCAAATGGTGAAGCCGTACTTAAGCCTGGCAGCCTGCACATTATGTTGTTCGACCTAAAAAATGGTCTAAAAGAAGGCGAGCAGATCGAAATGACACTGACTTTCGCAAATGGCGAAACACAAACTTTCGAAGCACCAGTTAAGAAAGTGATGAGTGGCATGAAAAAGATGAATCACGATCATCACTAATTCTAGAAACTGATGCTCATGAGGCTTATCAAGAGCCAAAGCACATCAGTGAAAAATTAGACAAAATAAGCCACGATGACTTCTCGCCATCGTGGCTTTTTGTTAAACTGCACTCGCTTTTTATGCAAAGCCTAACCATATTAATAACCAAGGAGAAGAGAAGATGATTGTAATGAAAACACTAAAACTGGCAGTAAAAGTAACGCGTTAATTTTGTTTGGTTAAACCAACTTTAATTCCGAACTACCAACATTAAGCCACCAGCTGGCTACCGCACACTTTTACCCGGTTTACATTTGATCGCACATGGTCAAAGCATGCTCATTATGCATGAATCAATCCGGGGTCCTATCTATTGAATTCGACCCAAACTCTAAAGCATTTTTGACGTCCCGACGCTTTTGGGCTTTTAACGCTTCTGATCTCACCAACAATAAGAGATCTCACAAGAAGTTAATGCTCTCATAAGAAAAGAAAGCTCGCACGTCTGGGTAAATAGACATGAATTCACAAGCTGCATTTTCTCATCCAATGTCACTTCAACAACTTGGATGGCAACCTGTATTCCAACAACAACTGACACTTGAAGATTACGACCATTCAGTGATCGCCCGTATCACCGCGCACCATCGCAGTGGCTACACATTGGCTTCTGAACAGGGCGAAATCACTCTACCTATTCATCACAACCAACCTGCAATGACGGTTGGCGATTGGGTAATATTGAACTCTGAACTGCAATTCGATCGCTTACTAGAACGCCAATCGCTCTTTAGCCGAAAAGCTGCGGGCAGTCGTGTGGCTGAACAATATATTTCAGCCAATATCGACACAGTGTTTATCGTGGTTTCATTGAACAACGACTTTAATCTGAGTCGCATTGAACGCTACCTGGCACTCGCAAATGAAGCACAAGTTGAAGCGGTTATCGTCCTGACGAAGAAAGACTTGTGTGACGACTACGAAGACAAAGTACAACAGGTACAAAGCTTAGACCCGATGCTCATGATCGAAGCGGTCAACAGCCTAGATCAAGGCTCAACCCAAGTACTTTCACCTTGGTGTAAAATCGGCAAGACCGTCGCGCTAATGGGCTCTTCTGGTGTGGGTAAGTCGACTTTGGTTAACTCATTGCTAGGTGAAGCATCGCAGGCAACTGGTGGTATTCGTGAAGACGACAGTAAAGGTCGTCATACAACCACATCACGATCACTCCACTTGCTCGCATCAGGTGGCTTGCTTCTCGACACTCCAGGAATGCGAGAGCTCCAACTTGCAGACTGCGCTGAAGGCGTGAGTGAAACTTTTTCAGACGTCGAAGAGTTAGCAATGCACTGCCGCTTCTCTGATTGTCATCATGAATCAGAGCCGGGATGCAAGATAAGGGCTGCCATTGAGAGTGGTGAACTGTCTGAAAGACGATTTACTAACTATCAAAAGCTACTGAGAGAGCAAGCAAGAAACGGCGCTTCTCTTGCAGAGCAACGCGCTAACAATAAGCAGCTTTCCAAAATGTACCGAAACGTACAGTCAGAAAGCCGCAATATTAAGAAAGGCTCAGCTTAAGCAGCTAGATATAAAGGTAATCTGAGTTAATCGCTCAACACTGAGCTGAAACACCGAGCCCCACGTGCCAATCGCGTGGGGCTTTTTGTTTCAATTAGATAAGAAAGCGACTATTTACGCACACAATGTTCTTACTAATCGCCATTTACATCTTCTAATTTACAGTATATTAGCTCTATCAAATATGAATCTGTAGATTTTTAGCTAAATCAAAATACATTTATTTAACATTTAGCTCTAAAAACACCACGTAGTGCAAACAATCACACTAAAAGTAAACTATTCCTAGACACCCGCTACGATCCCGCTAATATGACCGCCCATTCCACTAGTGTATAGTTGGAATCGGTACAACTTTATAAAAGATACATCACTATAATAAATTAACAATTGCAGGTATTTTATGCAAAATCACAACATGCTCGCCCGCATCGCTCGTGGGAATCTTGTCCTACAGATCCTTGCTGGTATTGTTTTCGGTGTCGTTCTCGCCATGGTTTCTCCTTCAGCAGCTCAAGACGCAGGCCTTTTAGGTAGTCTGTTTGTTGGTGCTCTGAAAGCTGTTGCCCCAATTTTAGTATTCATTCTTGTTGCAGCTTCTATCGCAAACCAAAAGAAAGGTCAGCATACTCATATGCGTCCAATCATCGTGCTTTACTTGATTGGTACTTTCTCTGCAGCACTTACAGCCGTAGTATTAAGCTTCATGTTCCCAACCACTTTGACACTGGTTGCTGGCGCGGAAGGTGCTACTCCTCCTCAAGGTATTGGTGAAGTTCTTCACACGCTTCTATTCAAGCTTGTAGACAACCCAGTTAGCGCGCTAATGAGCGCAAACTACATCGGTATTCTTGCTTGGGCGATCGGTCTTGGTCTTGCTCTGCACCACGCATCTGCAACAACCAAAGCGGTTTTCGAAGATCTAAGCCACAGTGTTTCACACATTGTTCGCTTCATAATTCGCCTAGCGCCATTTGGTATCTTCGGTCTAGTTTCAGCGACTTTCGCAACCACTGGTTTTGAGGCGCTAGCAAGCTATGGTCAACTTCTAGCGGTACTACTAGGTTCAATGCTCATCATTGCTCTAGTGGTTAACCCACTGCTTGTTTTCGTTAAAACAAAGCAGAACCCATACCCTCTAGTATTCCAATGTATTCGTGAATCAGGCGTAACTGCATTCTTCACTCGTTCAAGTGCTGCGAACATCCCAGTAAACATGAACCTTTGTAAGAAGCTAAACCTAGACGAAGACACTTACTCTGTATCTATTCCACTAGGTGCAACCATCAACATGGCTGGCGCTGCGATCACTATCACTGTGTTAACGCTGGCTGCTGTACACACGATGGGTATTGAGATTGATATCTTCACTGCAATCCTACTAAGCCTAGTTGCTGCGGTATCGGCATGTGGTGCATCTGGTGTTGCTGGTGGCTCACTGCTACTTATCCCTCTTGCATGTGGTCTATTCGGTATCTCAAACGATGTTGCGATGCAGGTAGTAGCGGTAGGTTTCATCATCGGTGTGATTCAAGATTCTGCTGAAACAGCGCTTAACAGCTCTACAGACGTAGTGTTCACAGCTGCAGTATGTAAAGCAGAGCAGAACAAAGCTTAATAAGCCTTTATTGGCTCTCAAGCCAAAAACTATATAAAGAAAAAGGGAAGCATCTGCTTCCCTTTTTTGTTGTCTAGATTTTCTAGATAAGAGTTAAAACTTAAATCAACTCATCGCTGATAGGTAGCAGGCTCAATAAATAAGCCGATGACCACCATCGACTAGTTTCTGTTCCAGTTGGACTGACTAAAATCTAGAGGGTCAATACTGTGATTGGCTTGTGTCTCTGAGGATGTTTGTTCGGTACTAGGTTGCTGGCTGTAATCGACATTCGCTTCCTGTGCAGTCGATACCGGTATTTCTAGATGGCTGGTCTCTACACTTAATGGCTCAGCCTCTTCATCAGACGCTTCTTTCACTTTCTTTGGAATCGGTATATTGCGTTTGTAAAGCTTGTTGAGCGCCTTAATAATTGAGTGCTTGGTGATTGCTTGTTGGGTCAGCTTGGTCATGATCGGTTTAGTCAATGCTTGTAAGCCCACAACCGCATCGACACCTAGCTCACCGCCCACTTTATCTCTCTGCTGCTTAGCTTCTGAGTAGCCAAAATGAGCAGATAGGAATAGCCAGATATAAGCAATTGCATTACCGTGTTCACCATGGTCGATCCACGCTTCACCCGCTCTAAACATCGCCTCTGCACTGTTCTTTTCTGCTGCTGTCTCAAACCAGTACACAGCCTCACCATGGTTAGGCTCTACGCCAACACCATTTAAGTAACTCATACCCAGTTTGATCTTGCCATCTAGGTTGTTTTTCTCTGCCGCTTTGCGATACCAACCAACAGAGCTTTCTGCAGAGTAGTCTGGGTTTTCTTTGTCTAGGCACCAGTCACCCATGAATAGCATCGCTTCGGTATTACCACCAGCGGCAGACTCTTCAATATAGGTGTAGCCTTTGGGGATGTTCTTCACGGTCCCGCGTCCATGGACCAGCGCTTTACCCATCTCAAATTTCGCCGACATATCGTTATCTAAGGCAGAGATCGCAAGCTGCCAAAAGTTGGCTTGTTCTCTCAAGATCAGATCTTCTTTGCGCTTCATACTTAAGCGAACAATGCCGTACATGCCGTTGACGTTATCCAAATGCGCCGCTTTATCGTACCAATACAACGCTTCCTTGATATTGTTACGTTCAGCCTCTTTCGCTAAATATAGAATCGACGGGACATGCCCTGTTTCTGCTTTAAAGTGGCGCTCTTTTTGCTCTTGGATACGTGCTTTTTCAATCGCCTTTCGGTAAGCGACAGCTCGCGCTTTACGTTCTTGTTCCAAGCGCTGCTTTCTTAGTGATAAAGAAATCAGCCACACAGCAACAAGTATTAACGAAAGAGCGGTCGCACCAATTGCGATTCCCATTGTACTCATAAAATGTTTAACCTAATTCGGTTCCGTTCTACCCTATATCGGCCACAAGCAACCTATATTGAGTAGTTAATTTCTGGGGCTATTAGCCCTGATGGTGACAAGAGACGCAGTCTCTATACGCTTCGCCTTAAACTCGGTTCAGTATCTCAGGAATACATAACGATAAGAAGTCTGCAAAGACTAATCCGTACGCACTCCATAAATCGTGTGATCTTGCTTCAATAAGGAGGGTTTCTCGAGCTTGCCTTTCATCAAGTTAGACTCAACCATTCACCAGAAACTGATGATTAGAAGCCTGTGCCTAAAGGCTGCGATGACTAGGTCAATTGACCATAGATGTAAGCTAACTCAGCGACCGTTTTTGCAGAAAACTTCTTCATCAAACTCGCTCGGTGAACTTCAACTGTTCTTACTGCGATGCACAGCTCATCGGCAATTTTCTGATTGCGTTTACCATCAATAATCTGTTTAAGGATGTCTATCTCACGCTCGGTTAACGAGGCATAAGCTTGACGGTAGACGTTCATTTGCAAATGCTTTTCTGATGCAACTAAGCCTTGCTTGATCGCCTCAGCTAACTCACTGCCTTTGACCGGCTTCTGGAAGAAATTCACCGCACCAGCCTGTAGCGCTTCAACCGCCATAGGTACATCACCATGACCAGTGAGATAGATAACCGAAAGTGGGCTCTGTGCTTTCAACATCAGTTCATGTACTTGCTGCCCTCTCATCTCAGGCATTCTGCTATCGAGCACCACACACCCAGCCGCACTTAAATCAACGGCATCAAGAAAACTCGGGCCATCTTGATAGGCTGACACCTTAAAATCATGCTCTTCCAGTAAGAACACCAATGAATCGCGCATTGACTCATCGTCATCAACCACATAGACCTGCAACGTTTGATGAAGTTCAGACATAACAAGATTCCTCATGAATCATTTGAAAGAGAGAAAGGTAACGTCACCGCAACATGACAACCATGTGGAGTGAGAGACGTTATGCTCATTTGACCGCAGTGGTCTTCAATGACGTCTTGGCATATCGCAAGCCCCAGCCCCAAGCCGTTTTCTTTGCTGCTCACAAAAGCTTGAGTCACTTGATGCTCGGTAAAATCTAATCCCGTGCCATTATCGATAACCGACATCATCATTTTATCGGGTTGATACTCGGTAATCACTTTAATTGTCGCTGGCTCATGGTTTTTATTATCAATATCAGACATTGCACGCTGCTGTTGGGTGTTACACGCATCGGTCGCATTGTTGATGAGATTAACTATCACTTGTTGGAGGCCCACAGGGTCAATATAGAGCTCAACAGGTTGACCCACGACGTAACGCTCAATGGTAATTTGGTGCTGTTCGAGACGGAATTGCAACAGTTCAATAGTGTCCGTGAGCAACTGCTCTATATCGCCTCTTGACTTCTCTGCTGAGCGTTTCTTTATCATGTTTCTTAGGCGCTGAATGATCGCGTCTGCTCGATCCACTTGCGATTGGATCTTCTCAAAGACCGGCTCAATATCGGTGATTGGTTTGTTTTTGGAAATACGTAGCAGACCACCTTCACTGTAGTTTCGAATAGCCGCCAAAGGTTGATTGATCTCATGTGCGAGGCTGCTCCCTAGCTCGCCCACGACGGCGATGCGTTGAGAATGCTCTAACTGTTCACTCTTCCTCTTTAGCTTGTTAAGTGTCGCTTCTAACTGCTTTTTGCTGCGGCTGAACTTGTATTCCAACCAAAAGTGGTAAGCATTCAAGAACACGACTAACAAGAAAAACGCCCATGCCCATTGCTGATTGTACTTAAGCCAGATTAACGCTTCTTTCCACCAAGGTTGTTGCAGTGGATGCATGTCGAGTTGTTGGTATAGCTTATCGATCGACAGCAGGCTTGTCGGTGAAGTCCAACCCGATGCATTCGCTGCAATGGCTGGCGCACTGCTTTTTGGCACCGCAAATAACACCTGACTCATTTGTTTCGCCAGTGCCGAAGACGCTCGCTCTGTTTTGGCAAACGACCAGTTAGGGTACAACGGCGTAGACACCTGACATCGGAACCCTTCTGGTGCTTGATTGTCGATAACACGATATTGACTAGCCACCAGCAAACCTTCGCTGATCATGCTCTCGACCAAACACGCAGGCACCACCGCAGCTTCAATGTTCCCTTCACGCAGTTGATACAAGCTGGCATCAATAGGGAAACCTAAGAACTGAGTATTAGAGAAAAAGTGATTGGGGTTGAGCCCTTGTTGCATTACTTGGTAACGCATAGTCAGGTAGCCACCAAACGCATTTTCAGAAACCGCGGCAATCGGCTTTCCGCTCAGTTGTTCAAACGAGATATACGGTGACATCCTTCTGACCACCAATGCAGAACCGATACTACGCGTGCTACTCACACCTTGAGCGTCGTAATTATGACTGGTCATGGTTGCCATCCAAGAGAGATCATACTGACGACCTAAACGAACCGCCTGACCTGGATTAGTGATTACAAAATCGACCTCGACCTTCTTTACCGCTTCGGCCATCTCTTCCAAGTTAAAGGGCTTGAGAACAAAGTGTTTTCCCGGGATACGCTCAGACAACCAGTCCATCGTTGGTTGCCAGCGTTGTTGCGCTGCAAGTTTGCCCCTGATGGCTAAAACACCCACTTCAATCGTCTGGTCTGATTCAATCGTATTTGTCGCTACCGAAACCGGTTCCGTTTGAGCAGCGAAACAAATACCTGCACTCAAACTCAGCCAGCACGTACTGATGAATGTAGTGAAGTTGCGAACAGTCACGGACATCTCTTTATTCAATCGGGTTACCTATTCAATGATTTCTCAATGCGTTGAAGCACTTTTAAATAAAGCATAACAGCTAGATAGCGAAAACCACATTTGTTCTAGATCAACTTTGATCTGGGAATGTGGAAATCCACAATACCCCGTGTAGGGTCAAAATCTGACAATGAGCTCAACAGAACCAATACCCATTTATAGGTACCAATATGGACTCATTGAAAAGACGGTTTCTCAGCCAGTTCGGCAAAGTTTCCGCCGGTGCTGCGCTCATTCCCATTACCGGAATCAACACCGCAGTCGCAAGCACAGCCATTCGCAATAACAACCAACCTGACCGCAAAGGCGAAGTAGGCAAACGCTACGCCATGGCGATTGATTTGCGTAAATGCGTAGGCTGTCAGGCATGTACTGTTGGCTGTAGCGTTGAAAACCAAGCGCCAATTGGTCAGTTCAGAACCACAGTAAAACAGTATGAAGTCTCCCTTGATGATGGTTCGACAGCTCGACAAGAGGTGAAGTCATTCATGCTGCCTCGCCTGTGTAATCACTGTGACAACGCACCTTGCATCAAGGTTTGTCCTGTTCAAGCCACTTTCCAACGTGAAGACGGCATTGTCATGGTCGACAACGAACGCTGCGTAGCTTGTGCTTATTGTGTTCAAGCCTGCCCTTACGATGCTCGCTTCATTAACCATGACACACTGACCGCCGACAAATGTACTTTCTGTGCACACCGCCTTGAAGATGGCTTGCTACCCGCTTGTGTAGAAACCTGTGTCGGCGGCGCGCGCGTAATCGGTGACCTTAAAGATCCAAACAGCGAGATCAACCGTCTGCTCAATGAAAACCAAGACGACATCAAGGTGCTTAAACCAGAACAGAATACCAACCCACATGTTTTCTATATCGGCATGAACGAGCGGTTCGTTAGTCACATTGAAGGCCAACCTGCGATTTATGATCCTGCCGCCATTGATAACTCATCTTCTAGCGAACAAGAATTGGCAATCGCGACACAAAGCAAACAAGGAGAGACAGCATGAATATCACTGAGGTGTTAGTTCCCGCTCAAGAGATCGCTTGGCTACCGTGGGCGGTTCAGTATTTCTTCTACATAGGTTCGGCTTACGCGGCTGCGATTCTGTTTTTGATTGCCCTGATATTTAAAAATTCAACCAGTCATCAATTTCGTGCAGCCCTTGTGCTTGTGATGGCCATCGGCGCGATTGTTGGACCATTAGCCCTTACTGGTGACTTACACCAACCTGGAAGGGCGTGGCACTTCTACGCTCACATCACGCCTTGGTCGTGGATGTCTCTAGGTTCTCTGTTTCTCCCTCTGTTCTCTGGTCTGGCTGTCGCGACGGCTTGGGTTTACTTACGTGATGACATCGCACAACTTAAAGAGAGTGAAAACCCACTTCTAAAACGTTTGTCTTGGCTAACCCTAGGTCAATGGCAGGTTTCAACAAAACTGATGATTGTACTCGCTGCTGCGACGGCTATTTCTGGCTTAAGTATCGCGCTTTACACAGGTGCCGAGATTGCAATTTTGGCAAGTCGCCCGCTTTGGCATCAACCGGCCTCTCCGCTGCTTTGGTTTACGACCGCATTCTTTGCTGCAACAGGTTTAACGTTGTTGATTTGGGCTCTGCTTCCTTCAACCAAGCCTAGCTTAAAATCGACAGACCTCGCTCTCGTACAAAGAACCATTACCTTAACGGGCGGCCTTGCCATCATTCTTACGTCGATTTGGGCCTCTAACCATGGTCACTTCAACCTGTATGAGGACGACGCTTGGGGTATTAATTTAGGCATCATGACCACCAGCATTTTGCTGTGCATGATCTTAGTTCTTCCATTGCAGCGCTTATCTCAAAGCAAGCTTGGAATTATCTGTGTAGCACTTGCGACCATAGTTTCTGCATGGGCGGTACGTTGGGTCACCATGATGGAAGTTCAAACCATTCCACGTTTCGATGTGGGTGCATTCCCTTATGAATTGCCAATGGGTAGCTCAGGTCTACTTGGCATTGTTGGTATGTGTGGTCTTTGGTTAGCACTTGCGTTGTTCGCCTCTGAAATCGTATCGACAAAAACAATATCAGCTAAATCAGCTAAATCAGCTCAAAAAACATCGTCACCACTTAACCGCTCACATAGCTTGTAGTCTGGGGAATCATCATGGATAACAAACGTCGTCAATTTTTAAAAGCAGGCCTTGCTGCCGGTGGTGTTGGAGCTTTTGCTGCAGGTTATGCGACAACCACAAAACACATGGTTCACGGTGCTATTGATGGCACCGCGGGTAAGAAAACCAACCACATCCACCACGGTAATTCGCTAGAAACGGAATACAGTGTCGATGAACAAGGTAAGATCTCGCCGAATCCAAATCAGCGCGTAGCACCATCAATGTGTTTCGGTTGCTGGACACTGTGTGGCTTGCGTGTACGTATCGATAATCGCAATGACGAAATTTTGCGTATCTCGGGCAATCCCTACCATCCGCTATCAAGTGATCAGCAAATCCCGTTCAAAACACCGGTAAAAGACGCCTACATTGGCTTGTCTGGAGAATCCGGTATCAATAATCGTTCGACAGCCTGCGCCCGTGGTAACGGCATGTTAGAGATTCAAAACAGCCCATACCGAATCACTCAACCGCTCAAACGTGTCGGTAAGCGTGGTGAAGGCAAGTGGGAACCGATCAGCTACGAGCAACTAATCACTGAGATCACCGAAGGTGGTGACTTGTTCGGTGAAGGCGAAGTGGAAGGCTTACGATCGATTCGCGATATCGAAACACCACTTGATCCAAACAACCCTGAATACGGTCCCAAAGCCAACCAATTGTTGGTGACTAATGCCGGTAATGAAGGCCGTGATGACATCTTGAAGCGCTTTGCATTCAACAGCTATGGTACACGAAACTTCGGTCACCACGGCTCTTACTGTGGCTACGCATTCCGTGCAGGTTCTGGCGCGATCATGAATGACTTGGACAAATTCTCGCACTTAAAACCCGACTTCAACAATGCGGAATTCATTCTTTTCATCGGCATGTCTCCGGCTCAAGCAGGTAACCCGTTTAAGCGTCAAGCACGACAACTTGCTGAGGCTCGTACCAACGGAAAACTCAGCTACACCATAGTGACGCCTAGCCTTCCTGCAGGTTCTTCAAGCCTTGCGGCAGGCGATCGCAACAACTGGCTTCCAATCAAACCGGGCACCGATTCAGCATTAGTACTAGGCATGATCCAATGGATCATCGAAAACCAACGCTACAATCACGACTTCTTGTCTCGCCCAAGCGCGCAAGCAATGCAAAAAGCCGGCACCACACACTGGTGTAATGCGTCTCACCTAGTGATCAGCGACGAAACGCACCCACAAAACGGACGTATGCTTCGCACATCGGATATTGGCTTGCTAGAAACAGGCGAACCGATGTCTGACGATGATGCATTTATCACACTAGATGTGACAACGTCACTATTAACATCAAACATTCAGGTCGATGAGGCGGCTCTGTTCGTCGATCAAGATGTAGAAATCGATGGTCAGGCTGTTCGCGTTAAATCTTCTCTACAAAGATTGAAAGAAGAAGCCTTCAAATTTGACCTTGCTTACTACAGCGAGCAGTGTGAAATCCCACAAGATCAGATCATTGCGTTAGCAAAACGCTTCACCAGTTACGGGACAAAAGCCGTCGTCGATACTCACGGTGGCAACATGCACACCAACGGCTTCTACAACTCATTCTCTATTCTGATGTTGAACGCTCTGATCGGTAACATCAACGCGAAAGGCGGCGCGATGGCGAAAGCGGGTGGCTACCCGACTTCTGTTGCAGGCCCTCGTTACGACTTTACCAAGTTCAAGGGTAAGACGAAGCCGCAAGGTGTGTTCTTGTCTCGCAGCAAGTTCCCGTACCAAAAAACCAGCGAATACAAACGTCGCGTTGCAGCCGGTGAGTCACCCTACCCAACTCGCGCGCCTTGGTACCCAATCTCAGCACCGCTGCTAACCGAGCATTTGTCAGCGGCGATTGATGGCTACCCATATCGCGCAAAAGCGTGGATCAACCACATGGCGAACCCACTTTATGGCGTTCCGGGGTTAGACAACCTATTAGGCGAGAAACTTAAAGATCCAAAGCAATTGGGTTTGATCGTCTCTATCGATGCCTTCATTAATGAAACCACAGCACTATCAGATTATCTCGTGCCTGACACGGTAACCTACGAAAGCTGGGGCATGGCAACACCTTGGCATGGCGTTGCAACTAAAGCGATCACTGCTCGTTGGCCGATTGTTGAACCTAAAACCTCTCGCACTCAGGACGGTCGTGCCATCAATCTAGAGAACTTCTTTATTGATCTGGCGAAAACACTCGAGCTGGGCGGCTTTGGTGATGATGCAATCAAAGACAGCCAAGGCAATTGGCACGGTATCCACAGTGCAGAAGACTTCTACCTTCGCTCTGCGGCGAACTTAGCATTTGCCAAAGGCGGCGTGCCGAATGTGGATGCAGAAGACATTGTTTGGTCTGGTCTTGAGCGCCTTGTTCCTGTGATGAACAAAACACTTAAGCCTGAAGAGATGTTAAAAGTGGCGTACATCTTCGCGCGCGGTGGTCGTTTTGAAGACGCTACCAATGCCTACACCAACGAAACCATGAAGTACAAATGGACCAAGCCCCTGGCTATTTGGAATGAAAAGCTTGGCACCTCTCGCAACACCATTAGTGGCGAGCGGTACATGGGTTGCCCAACATGGTATCCACAAAAACTGGCAGACGGCACACCACTGGCAGAGCAGTTCCCAGCAAAAGAGTGGCCATTTACCCTGACTAACTTTAAGTCCAACATTCACAGTGCGGTGTCTAACCTGTCACCACGCTTGGAGTCCATCAAAGGCGTGAACCCAGTGTACATTCACCCGCAAGACGCCTCTTCAGCGGGCATAAAAACCGGTGACGTATTTGCGATCGAAACGCCGAGCGCAACCACAAAAGCGTTGGCGATGGTGATTGATGGCATCAAGCCGGGCACATTAGGCTTTGAACATGGCTTTGGCCATAAAGAACTCGGCGAACGTGCGCACTGGATTGGTAAAACACAGCAACCAGTGAAGATGAAGTCCAACGATGGCGTTAACATCAATGATATTGGCTTAATTGACCCAACGAGAGAAGGCAAAGGCGTCATGTTGGATTGGGTTGTGGGCGCAGCGGCAAGACAGGCGCTTCCTGCGAAGATCTACAAGGTCTAGGTGTTAAAACCTCCCCTATTTCAGTCAAATCAAGACTGAGCATATTAGAGCAACTTCGTCATTCGAGGTTGCTCTTCTTTTTCTAACCTATTCAACACCAAACCATCAATTCTTCATATCACTTCCCTGCAAGTTTCTCACCTAGCCCCATCAACCGTCTATGCTTATACAATCGGTGCCATAAAGAGCCTTAACAAGCAGTCACACCGAGGCGAACATGGCAGTTCCCTTGCACTTCGTTAACGGCAGCTGGATTCGCCTATTGAAATCCACATCAATACCACCATGGTGATTGAGGTTATTAATGTGAGACTTACCTCAAGTTCCAAGTGAATTAATGTGGAAATCCACAATAGCGCGAGCAATCAATTATGTCGAAAATGCGTGCATTATAACCAATAGCGACGCCTCATGATTAAGCTGAATATAAAAACTCAAACTCTCACGCTTTGCATCGCTGCTTTAGGAAGCCTTTCTTTATCCGGTTTTGCACAAGCAGCGTCTAACCCAATGCCCGAAGCCGCAGAAACCTGTAGCGGGTGCCATCAAGCTGACGGGAAAGGGATGCCTAACATCGCCCCTATGCTTGCCGGGCTGAATGCTGACTACCTAGAACATCAATTGATTCTATTCTCTAGTGGAGAGCGTCAAAGCGCGATCATGAAAGGCATGGCCGATGGCGTGTCTGACCCAGCTATTCGTCGCGAAGTTGCCGAATACTTTGCCTCACTACCTTCATACGAATTCACAGATTTAGAGCAGCGCGGCTCACAAGCGGATATCGAGAACCCGTATCGCAAGCTTGTATTTCAGGGCGATTGGGACCGAAATATTCCAGCATGTGCTACCTGCCATGGACCAAGCGGAATGGGCGTAGACAAGTTTCCACGCCTTGCGAGCCAACATGCCGACTACATTCAATCTCAGCTTAACGCATGGAAAAACGGCACTCGCAAGGGTGATGATTTGAACATGATGGGCAACATCGCAGGCAAATTGACCGACGATGAGATCAAAAACCTGTCTTACTACTTCGCATCTTTTCGATACTAAAGGGCTAGCATGAAAACACTACTTTTAATCACCGCAACCCTTGCCTCTGGACTCGCTTATGCCGAAGGTGAATTACCCGATCGCCAAACCGAACTGCCAGCCGTCGAAAAAGTGAAAGACAACAAGTACCTAGTGCCACGCGACTTAGTGGATATCCCAGCAGGAGAATTTGGCGACAAAGTAAAATTAGGTTACTCACTGTTTGTTGACTCGCAACAGATGCGTGGCGAATACGTCGGCAACGAGCAAAACTGTGTTAACTGCCACATGCAAGCAGGCATGAAGCCCAATGCAGCGCCACTTTGGGGCGCGTACATGGCTTATCCGGCTTATCGTAAGAAGAACGACAAGGTCAACAGCTACGCTGAGCGTATTCAAGGCTGTTTCACCTATTCAATGAACGGAATCGCACCAGCCTTAGACTCAAAAGAACTGGTCGCACTCAGCGCTTACTCCTACTGGTTGGCGATGGGCGGCATCTTAGATAAGAACGGTATGCAAGATACGCCAGTTCCTGAGATCAGTGATGCAGATTTACAAATCGGTGGTAAAGCGGAAAGCTTCCCTCTTCCGGAAGAGCTGTTAAGTAAATACCCGATCGATGATCGCAGCAAGTTGGCAGGCCGTGGCTACCCTAAGATTGCTAACCCTGAACAAGAACCGTCAATAGCGCGTGGTGAGAAGGTTTACCAAACCAGCTGCCAAACCTGTCATGGTCAAAATGGTGAAGGTATTAAAGGAGCAGACGGCCGATCATACTTCCCACCATTGTGGGGCGAAAACGCGTTTAACTGGGGCGCGGGAATGCACCGTATAAACACAGCGGCTTATTTCATTTACGAAAACATGCCGCTCGGAAAGAGCCAGCAGCTTTCGATTCAAGATGCATGGGATGTGGCTGCATTTGTGAATAGTCATGAACGCCCACAAGATCCTCGATACAAGGGCGATGTGGCTGATAATGCAGAACGCTATCACAAACATCAGGGCTACTACGGTAAAGAAGTGGATGGCCACGTATTGGGTACAAAAGCTTATCCAAGTGGCAAAGAAGTGATTCATAATCACTAGCTTCACTTAAAGAGGGACTCTTTTCGAGAAAAGAGCCGTTCACACCAGCTATAGCTACACTTTACATTGTAAATCAGTTATAGCCTGAGAGTAAAAAGGAGCCAGTTCGTATGAAGTTCTGGCTCCTTTTTTTATTTGATATGGCATAGAAGCAGCTAACCTTGCTGCATCTTCTCCCAAATGGTTGGAGAGCCAATATAGTCTTGAACCGTAGTGATGAACTCTTTCACCAGCTTGGTCTGCTTACGGTGCGGATACACAGCGTAGATTGCGGTATCGATTGTAGAGATCGGATAATCTGGCAGTAAAGTGACCAAGCCAAGTTCTTTCATTGAGGCATACAGGTTTGATTGATCAAGGAAGCCATAACCTAGACCATCTTTCACACAAGACACCATGGTACGAACATCACTCACCTTATAGTTGCCACGAATCGTCAGGCTTTGGAAAGTATTGCCATGCGGCTCTTCACTGATACGCAGATGATCAACCGTCATATCGCCATTGGTATAAATCACCGCAGGCAAAGCTAGCAAATCTTGTGGTGTCTTAGGTTCACCGTGCTGCTTAACAAAATCATTCGACGCGACCAACATGAAGTTACTGTCAGCAATCTTCTTCGCAATCAAATTCGATTCAACAAGCTTGCTGAAGCGAAAGGCGATATCGAATTGGCCTGCGATGATGTTGGCGATCTTATCGTCCAGTGAAAGGACAATCTGAACATCCGGGTACTTTCTCATAAACTGAGTGATGATAGGTTGCAGGTATTGCTGACCAAAATAGATCGGAGATGTAATTCGTAACACACCTTTGGGTTCAGACTGGTATGAATCAGCAATGCCTTGGATCTGATTGATGGTGTCTTTCAACACATAGGTTTGCGCGAGAATATCTTCCCCTGCCGACGTCAATGAGAACGAGCGCGTAGAGCGGTTGAGCAACTGAACACCTAAGTCTTGCTCAAGCTTTTTGATCTGTTTAGAGAGTGATGAATTGTCCATATCATGCAAGGTTGCCGCTTTGGTGAACGACCCTTGTTGAACCACATCTAAGAACAATAACAACTGATTAGTATTGGGCACTTCGCCTCTCCTGCAATAAAACTCGATTAGCGTTCATCTTTAGGGGTATCCATCACAACCATAGTCGTTATGGATTGAACCTGAGCACATTCCCCAAGTACATCGGCATGAAACTTCTTATATCCCGGCAGATCTTTGGTTTCGACTCTCAATAAATACTCGTTAGCGCCAGTGATGTTGTGACATTCCACTACCTCTTTTTCCATGCTGACATGTTGTTCAAACTCTAGTTGAGCCGATTTGCTGTGGCTCGATAAACCAATCGAAACATAGGCAATAAAGCCGACACCCATTAGGCCATTATCCAAAACCGCGCGGTAACCTTGGATGATGCCTTTGCGCTCAAGATCTTGTACGCGTCTTAAGGTTGCAGAGGCCGACAAACCAATTCGTTCTGAAAGCTCAATGTTGGAGATTCTGCCGTCCAATTTAAGCTCTTGCAATATCCTTTCGTCAAATCTATCCATAGGTACTTATTATTGTGCAATTAGTGATAATAGATGAAATAAAAGCACATAATTGCCTCACTTTCCACCTACTATGTTTCTCAACACGTGAAAGTCATGACCGGTCAGTCACTTCGTTCATTTTATTGCTGGAGAACCATAATGCCTTTAGAACAACTTAGCGCACTTGCCTTATTTGCGTTTGTCTCGACCTTCACGCCGGGTCCAAATAACATCATGCTGATGACATCAGGTGCCAATGTTGGCTTTGCTCGTACCATTCCGCACATGCTTGGCATTGCTCTAGGTTTTGCCGCCATGTTGCTGTTAGTTGGCTTCGGTTTAATGGGCATTTTCAACGCGTATCCGGTGACTCACCAAATCTTAAAATACCTGAGCCTTGCTTACTTGGTTTACCTAGCGATTAAAATAGCAAAGAGTGGAAAAGCTAAAAGCACTGAAGCTTATAAACCGATGACCTTCATTGGCGCGGCAAGTTTTCAGTGGGTTAATCCGAAAGGTTGGTCAATGGCACTGACAGCCATTTCTGTTTATAGCAGCGGTAGTTCATGGTGGGAACTTGCAATCATCGCAGCGATATTCACACTAGCTAACTTGCCATCCGTAACTTTCTGGACGGCAGCAGGCAAGCAACTGCAACACTGGCTAACAACGCCAGTCCGCATCAAAAGCTTCAACTATGGCATGGCGGGGTTGCTGTTAGCCTCAACGATTCCGATGTTGTAGCCAGATAGCTTCCATATGATGGTTAGCAAGTGATTACTAACCATCAATTTCATTACAAGTATCCAATAACCTCACTAACCCAACGACCGAATATCGCCTGCCCACTCGGTGTTAACGTCCATATAAACACTGCTATATTCATCGCCACCGTCAGCCAATAAATCGCTCTGAACGGCTGCTTTTGCGTTTTATGACGCAGCTTGTCTTGTGCGAGCAAAGCCCCCAACCAACCACCAGCTACAGAAAAAATATGCAAAGTTTTCTCTGGCACACGCCAATTGCCATTGATTGCCGCTCTCTTGTCCTTCGCGTACACAAAAAACGTCACCAATCCGATAACCAAATACCACACCAACAGCGCTTTAGAACTTTCTGCAAACAACACAGATATCGCAACCAACATCAGATAGGTGATAGCAATTTTAATAGATGAAGACAACATCAACTCCTTTTGGGTAACAGCTCACATATTGTGGCAATTACGCCCTGTAGATTTTGATAGAAAGAGCTCAGTAGCACGGAGCTAGTCTACTAAGAAACCTCTTCCTAAACACACGTTGGATCTATCGTAATCGAAAGGATCTGAAAATAGAAATGACAGTATTTTCACACTTATGTGAATCCATTTTTAGTGTCAAAATATTTGTGGTTACTCCACACTAATTAATAGGGTTATTATTAGCTATAGTAGCAATAAAAACGGTAATAAATAAAACTTTATTGCCATTGAAAAATAAGAGCCAAAAAAAGTGGCATTCGTCTCACATTAATAAGGATGAGTTCTCATCCTTATTATCTACTCCTATCCTCTACGCCTTAGGTTATTGATTCCGAACATATGAGTCATTGATCCAATTAATCCAGCACTAACCAAATACAAAGCGTGATATTGACACTAGGTTTCTTATAATTACGAATTAAAAATAACTTTATACATTGCCATCACAAATAGTTGACCTTGGTTAAAGCTAGGATATTTATCTTCATAAAAAGTGAAATATGGATATCAAAACGTGAACAACATAAATATTAATAAAATTATATCTCTACGAAACACCTTCAATATGACCAAAAAGAGAAGCTTCAAGCGCTCGACTTTGGCCAAAGCGATTTTACCTCTATTCACCGCTACTTTGATCGCAGGTTGTGGCAGTGATAGCGACAATGACACAGACGCAGGCAACGATGGCTTATACAAAGCAGGCGAAAACGAAGTCGTTGTGTATTACAAACGTGATGTTGCAGCCGCGAGCACTTCGGGCTCAACTTACGACGGTTGGGGGCTTCACCTATGGAATGGCGAAGGCTGTACTAGCACAGACTTAAAAGGCATGGGGCTAAGCGAAACGGGTACTAACTGGGAAGCACCTTACGAATTTGATGGTATCAGTGATACCTACGGCGCTTACTATGTGTTGAAAGTCGATCCAGATGCTTCTGACCCACATAAATGCATGAACTTCATCTTACACAATGGCGACGAAAAAGCGTTTGGTAGTGCCAATTCAAAAATCGAGTTAACCAAACTTGGTGATTCGCAAGGTGTATTCGGGTTCCATGGCAGCAGCGAGCTGTACTACGACCCAATTTCAGAGCGCCCAGTGAATATTGATGGCCAAAAAGCGCATTGGTTAGACGCAGACACTATCGCTTGGGAAGCCGCTGGTAACGCCGATTCTGTCAAGCTGTTCTACGCACTCGATAACAGCATCACGATGAACGACGACAAAGAGATCGTGGGCGGCACTGCAATTGAACTAAGCAAAGATGGGGAATTGTCTTCTGAATTGAAAGAGCGTTTCCGCCACCTTGCAAGCTTACCTGCCCTTGCTATCGACGTTGACGACAACACATTACGCACCATCTTAAAATCTCAGATAATTTTTGTTGCCTATAATGCCAATGGCGATGTTATCTCTTCAACTGAGGTTCAAAAGCCAGGTGTGCTTGATGCGGTATTTGCTAGCGAAGATGCTGGTAACGCAATGGGTGAAGAACTAGGCGCGATTGTTGAAGGCAGTGCAGCGACCTTCAAGCTTTGGGCACCAACCGCGCAAGATGTAGAACTCGTCTTGTACAGCGAAGATCTGCAAAGTTCACAAGTGTTCCCAATGACGGAAAGCACTGAGACGGGTATTTGGGCGACTGACGCGGTACCTAACGCTGTCAACAGTTACTATCGCTACCAAGTGAAGGTTTACCATCCAACCACAGGTAACATTGAAACTCGCCTAGTAACCGACCCTTACTCACTCAGTTTGTCGAAAAACTCAGCATACTCTCAAGTGATCGATCTTGATGATTCAGCATTAATGCCTGAAGGTTGGGTTGGATATGAGCGTCCAACGGTAGAGAAAGATGAAGATCATGTACTTTACGAATCACACCTTCGTGACTTCAGCTTCAGCGATAAGCTCGGCACACCTAGCCTAAATGGAAAATACCTCGCTCTCACAGAAGCAGATCGCGAGTCGGTCAAGCACCTACAAGCTTTGAAAGATGCAGGTTTAACCACGCTGCATATCTTACCAGCATTTGATATCGCTACCGTTGATGAAGATGAAGCAAGCCGCGTCGATATCACCGACACCGTTGGCAAACTGTGTGATGTAAAACCGACTGCTGCCTTATGTGGAAACGAAGACGAAAATAAAGTCATCGAAGATGTACTCGATGGTTATGACCCTTCAACAGGCGATGCGCAAGCATTAATGAACGACCTGCGCATGCTGGACAGCTTCAACTGGGGCTACGACCCATTCCACTACACTGTGCCAGAGGGCAGCTACGCGACCGATCCTAATGGTTCTCAACGTATTCTAGAATTCCGTCAAATGGTGAAAGCCACGCACGACATGGATCTCAAGCTGATCATGGACGTGGTATACAACCACACCAATGCGTCTGGTGTGAACGATAAGTCGGTACTGGATAAGATTGTCCCTGGGTACTACCACCGTCTTAATGTGAACACAGGTGGCGTGGAAAACTCGACCTGTTGTGACAACACTGCGACCGAAAACCTAATGATGGGTAAGTTAATGGTCGACTCACTTAAGGTGTGGGCTGACGACTACAAGGTGGATGGTTTCCGTTTTGACTTAATGGGTCACCAACCAAAAGACGTAATGGTAGAAGCTCTTGCTGAAGTTCGTAAAATCGACGAGAACACACTGTTCTACGGTGAAGGGTGGGACTTTGGTGAAGTAGCTAACAATGCACGCTTCGACCAAGCGAACCAAATCAATATGGCAGGCACAGAGATAGGTACATTCTCTGATCGATTACGTGACGCTGTTCGTGGCGGTAGCCCGTTTGATGGTGGCGTCGATTCAGAAGGCAACCACCCACTTCGCTTTAACCAAGGCTTTGGTAACGCAGCGATTGCCAACGAAGAAACCAAAGTTGATCAAGATTCGATTAATGGTCGTTTGCATAACCAAGACCTTGTTCGTTTAGGTATGGCAGGTAACCTCGCAGAATACGTACTGATTGATTACAAAGGCGATACCAAACTGGGTAAAAACGTTGATTACAACGGCGCGCCAGCTGGTTACACTAAGATGCCTTCAGAGAACATTTCTTACGTTTCAAAACACGATAACCAAACGCTGTGGGACAACAACGCTTACAAGATCGCTGCAGGTACTAGTTCTGCAGAGCGTGCTCGCATGCAATCTGTATCGCTCTCTACCGTCATGTTAGGCCAAGGCATACCATTCATCCATATGGGCTCTGAACTGTTGCGCTCTAAGTCAATGCAGCGCGATTCTTACGACTCTGGTGATTGGTATAACCGCGTCATGTTTGACGGTACTGACAACAACTGGAATGTTGGCTTACCACGTGAAGATAAAGATGGTGCGAACTGGGATCTGATCAAAACTATCATTGCTGACAGCACTGCTAAACCAGACGCAGACGACATTGAACTGACTAAGCAGCAATTCCTAGAACTACTAAAAATCCGTAGCTCAAGTGAACTGTTCCGCTTAGATACAGCAGACGAAGTCATGAAGCGTGTCGATTTCCGAAATGTTGGCGAAGATCAAGTCGAAGGCCTGATTGTCATGTCTATCGATGATGGTGTGTCTGCGGGCGACGATCTTGACCCTGCAAATGATGCGATTGTGGCAGTTGTAAACTCAACTAATGAATCTCAATCGTTCAAAATCACAGGAGCGACAGGCTTTACACTTCATGACGTTCAACAAAACTCTGCTGATGATACAGTGAAAGGTGCAAGCTTCGCCGCTGAGACCTTCACAGTACCGGCACTAACCACCGCTGTATTTGTACAAGCTCAAGGTGATGCACAAGGTGTCGGTCTGCCAGTTGATAACTCTGATAAAGATGTGTCTAGCATTCCGCCATACGGTCAAACTACCGTGTATGTACGTGGTGATATGAATGGCTGGAACCCTGTTGAGGGTTGGGCAATGAGCTTTGTAAGTAACGGCGTTTATTCAGTAACAGGTAGCTTGGAAGCGGGTAACTATGGCTTCAAGTTTGCAGATGCTGACTGGAAAACACCTAACTTTGGTTGTGACTCCGTTGAACTTGCTAATGGGTCAATCAACCTAGGTAGTGATGGTAACTGCCAACTAAGCGTAGCAGAAGCTGGCAGCTACACCTTCACTCTGAATGCGATTAATGAGCTGGATGACAATGTAGAAAAAGCGGTCGTTTCAGTAACCAAGAATTAAGCCTTAAAGCTTACGATTCTAATAAACAGATAATAAAACCAGCGCAAGCTAGCCTTTTGGGAGACCTCAGTCTCCCTTTTTTTGTGCTCAACAAACACCAATCCCAACACGTCCCCCCCTTCCCTGACCTTGATTAACATAAATGTTAAGAGATAAACAAACCGCCTAAGTTCTTGGTTCTTGGTTCTTGGTTCTTGGTTCTTGGTTCTTGGTTCTTGGTAGAAAGTATAACGATGTCGTGTGAACGTATAACGATGTCGTGTGAACGTATAATTCCAGTGTACGTAAAGTTTAGGAGGCCGACTTTAGGTCACTAGATGAAATAGCGATTCGTCAATAGAGCTCGTATTCAGCTATTTGACAAGAGTAAAATAGACGAGAGTGTTTTTTAGTAGTTAGTAAATCAAAACTATAAACAACGAATTACGCCCATTTATATTAGCTATTGGTTATTGGTTATTGGTTATTGGTTATTGGTTATTATGTGTAAGCCTGAGATTATTTACATTCAAATATTCTGGTTAACATGAGTATTACTTTTAATTTATTACAATCAATAAAAAAGGCTCCCTACTAGGAGCCCTTCTCTTTATATCAATCAGTATTTACAAACTATTCGACTACTTTTTATTGACGGCTTTTACAAATACTTCTTGCGCGCCTTCAATACCTAGTGCTTTTGCTTCATCTAATAAGCTCAGAGCTTTAGGAATATTGTCTTCAGTTACAGCCGTTTGAATCGCATTGTGATAGTAGGTTTGCGTTTCAGGTTGAATGGTATCGATCTTAGTCGCAGCGGCTGGTTTAGCGTTAGATTCGCTGCTCGATGAACCAATAGAAAAGAAGCTCGCTTTATCGATTGTTACTTCTATCTTACCAACGTTAGCATTTGGAATCGGGATATCTTTCACTTCAGGTAAATAGTTACCACGACCTTCCGCATCTAAACGAGCAGGATGGATCACATCAGTAAAATCACCAATATCAGCTTGATCTGTATAGATAACTAAATAAACTGATTTTGCTGTTGTCGGTGGGTAAAAATCGTTCTCAGCAACGAGACGGTTCCCCAAGTGTAGTCTTGGTTTAGCGTACTCGAAACTCTCTTTACCGTAACGCTCTAGCTCACTACCGTTTTCGTCATAGATAACCGCATTAGGAACAAACGCTGTATCGCCGATAATGCTCGTGATATTAATCGAGTACTCACCGCGATCTGCAGGCAGTTCAATCGCTACTACAGGGCTGTTTATTCCTTGATAGTTTAATACTTGGCTATTTGGTGTCACATCAAAAATTGCCGAGCTTGGAAGCTTCATCGGGGCAAATTGAAGACCAGTAATCGAGTTAACTTGTTCAGCCTGTGCCACTTGCACTTGCTCGACTACTTGTGCAGATTGGCAACCGGCCAATGCAACACAACCACTCAACATCAGAGCTTTAAAATACATAACCCTTCCTTTTTATTTTTTTAAGAAATTTACTAACTTTAATTACCACAAAGAGAACTATTCACCTAGGGAACGATCAACTTAATCGTACATTCCTTAAAAAAATAGCCGACGCAAGCCGGCTATGAATTAGGACAGTTTAGGATTTTAAGCTAAGTGGCTTACCACCAAGCTTCAACTTGGATACCAACAACGAAGTCGTTGTCAGCACCTTTAGCTGTTACATCTCCGCTCGCATCTTTCACTTCGCCGAATGAATCACCTTCTAGATCCATTAGGTAGCTACCGTATACACGGATTTCAGGACGAGCCCAGAAGCTGTCACCCATTGCCCATGCTTGAGCAACAGTAAATTTAGCGCCACCAAAGTCAACGTTGTCTACTTCACCAGCGTTATAGCCAGCTTCGAAGATAGTACGCATTGTGTCGTTCCACTTATACATTGGACGAGCCACGATAGAGTATTGGCTTGAATCATGCTTATCAACACCTAGGTCTGAACCTGCTAGGTATGCAAGTTGGTGACCCATTTCCCAAGATTCGCCTAGGTTCATTACACCCCAGTTAAGAATACGGTAACCAAAACCATCATCTTGAGCACCAGAGCGATCATAGTAAGCACCAGAACCCCAGAAGTTAGCCATTTGAACGCCGTAACCAGCAGTACCTAGCTGAACAACTGTTTGGTTAAAACCATTGCTCATGTTTTGGTGGATAATACCTGTAGCAAGTAGACCATCATCACCATCGTATTTGCCATTCTTGTTTTCAGTACCGAAGTTGTAAACAACACCAAGCTCTAAACTAGCATCTTCCCATAAACCGATATTCGCTAGGCGAGCATCAGCCATGTAACCAGCACCGTTCTCATCTTCGCCATCTTGAATAATTGCTAAAGAAAGTTTTTGGTTACCAACTGAAATATTTTCAATACCACCACCAGTACCTGATGTATTTAGGAAGTAGAAGTCAGTGATGTGAATATCTTTACGTTGGTAGTATGTTTTACCAGCCCAAAGAGTCGCTTCTTCATCAAAAGATAACACGCCAGTTGCTTTAACAGCGAACTGAGCAACGTTAAAGTCACCGTCTTCCCAACCATTTGCGCCATCAGCACCAGAAGCAATCATTGACTCTAAACGCCAAGTTTGCTCACCAGTTTTTAGTTCTTCAGCCAAGCCAAACTCAGAGTAGTTGTCGTTTTCATTACCTAGACGGCCAATACCATTCTTCATGAATGAAACGTCACCACCATCATTTCCGCTAATACCAGTACCAGCACGCATGTAGCCATTAAAATCTACAGCGAACGCAGAGCCAGCAGCTAATGTAGTTGCCACTGCAGCAGCAATCAAACTTACTTTTTTCATTCTTAACTCCATTAAGGACGATTTATTTTAGGTTTTTATATTTTTGCTCTCTTGCGGCAACCAAAGGCAGTAATGGTAGTCGTAAGATAGAGAGGTTTAGGGTTTCCCCTGATTCGTTTCAACGGGGTCAATATTAAGAGGGGATGACAAGTTTGACTTCCTCCACCCCTAAGTTAATTAAGGGGGACTAGAGGGGAGTAGAAAATATACAGAACGGTGTTTTAAAGAGGTGGATCACTTAATCTAGGAGGAGTAGACAGCACACAGATCTAATTATTCACCTTAAGTGAGATCTACTTCAAATATATAATTTGAACCTAATCGGTAAATTATTTTTTTAACAATAATTATTCTATGAAGTTGCTTGACCTTACTGTGACAAAGCTTTTTACTTATAGTTCACTGATGTTGATAAACGAACAAGAAATCAAGCAATGACTAGAACGCTCGCTCGCCCTTATCCACTAGGCGCAACGCTAGGAAACACTGGCTGTAACTTCTCAATTTATTCTCCTGACTGTAAATCCCTCTCTCTTGCTCTTTTTGACGAGAACGATGAATTCACCACTTATAAGTTGGAAAATGAATACGCTGATATCAGATATGTTTTTATTGATGGTATAAAAGCGGGGCAAAAATACGGTTTCATTGCAGAAACGGACAATGGGCCAATCCTACTTTCAGACCCGTATGCCAAAGCAATCAGCGAACCGCTCGATTACGTCACGCCGTATACCAATGAGAAGAGCTTTGCTATGGCGAAATGTGTTGTTATTGATGACACTTTCGATTGGCAAGGCGTGGAAAAACCACGCATTAGCCGCGAAGAGACCGTTCTTTTTGAAACCCATGTAAAAGGCCTATCTCAACTTCATCCTGAAGTAGCGACCAATACTAAAGGACGTTACTTAGGGTTAGTTAGCCCTGAAATGCTTGCGTTCTATAAACAGCAAAATATCAATTCTCTACAACTTTTACCTATTGCTGCGTGTATGCATGAACCCCACCTATTGGATATGGGGAAAGTAAACTATTGGGGTTACAACCCATATCTGTTCATGGCGCCAGACCCTCGCTATGCAGAAAAAGACGCGGTTACTGAGCTCAAAACCGCGATTCGTGAACTGCACCGCAATGGTATCGAGGTCATCCTTGACGTCGTATACAACCACACAGCTGAAGGTGGTGAAGGGGGTACAACCTTCAACCTCAAAGCGCTAGATAGCCGCTACTACATTAAACATGGTTGTCATTACGCGAACTTCACAGGCTGCGGTAATACGGTCGACCTCACCCACCAACCGGCACTCAACTTAGTCATGGATACGCTTCGTTACTGGGTAAATGAGTTCCAAGTCGATGGCTTCCGTTTTGATTTAGCAGCAACACTGGGGCGCGAAGGTGACAACTACAACCCTGAGGCTGCTTTCTTTAAAGCCGTTGCTCAAGATCCTGTACTGAAAGAAACCAAGCTAATCGCAGAACCATGGGATATTGGACCTAATGGTTATCAAGTAGGTAATTTCCCGCTAGGTTGGAATGAATGTAATGACAAGCTTAGAGACATCACTCGTAGCTTCTGGCGTGGCGATCAAGGCTACCTGAAAGAGTTTGCAACTCGCTTGATGGGTTCACGTGACATCTATAGCGCTGCGCACTGGCCGTACAAATTAACCGTCAACTACATCACTTATCACGATGGCTTCACCATGCAAGATCTTGTTTCTTACAAGCATAAGCACAACGAAGAGAATGGTGAGAACAACCGCGATGGACACGGTGACAACCGCTCTGAAAACTACGGTGTTGAAGGTGAAACCGAAAACCTGTTAGTGATCGCGACACGTGAAAAGCAGAAACGCAACTTCATGGCGAGCTTGCTGTTTGCTTTTGGTATTCCGCATATTTTGACGGCCGATGTGTTATCTCATACTCAAAAAGGTAACAACAACGCTTACTGCCAAGATGGCGTAACCAGCTGGCTAAACTGGGAAGACTCTGAGCGCAAGACATACTTCAAGACTTGGCTATCGGAAATGATTTCTGCTCGTCAGCAATACATGGTGCCATTTATTAAGGCATTCAGTGGCGAAAAACGTAATTCTAACCGCATCTTCTGGAGCCGTGTCGATGGCACTCTGATGGAGCATGATGATTGGAACCGTTTAAGCTCAGTTGCGCTGCATTTAGGCATTGGTAAAAATGGTGACGAGTTGATTTATCTGATCAACCAAACCAACGCACCAGCACGTTTTTCTTTACCTAGTGATCGTGATCAAAACTGGGTGAAGATCTGCGATACTAACCTACGAAATGTAAAACCAGGTCATGCTGAAGGTGAAATGTTATTGTCGCCAACTTCGATGGCGATTTTGCATTATTCGCCAGGCAAAACTGAGTTAAGTTAAAAGTTAAGCCAACGTAATAAAACACCGAAAACCATAGAAGCCAGTTATATTTATGACTGGCTTTTTTGTTAGCCTAATATCACAAAACGCATTCATTTATATGGAATCATTTGCATTGATGTGATTACGAAAACTGTTTAGTATGGCCGTACTATAAAAATGAATCTATAACGTCTTTGGATATCATGGCTTTACCTAAAACATTAATTCGGCTTTTTAAACCATACATTATTTTATTAACTGGAGGGATGCTCTATCTAGCTGTGGCTCAGCTTGAAAAAGTAGAAACAGCAGCAACTGAACAATCATCGTCAAACATTCGTATCGCAAGCTCCACTATTCGTTCCAACATCGAAGCGACATTCGGCAAGCTCTATTTTTTAGAAACCAGTCTAGGCCTACCTAAAACGGCTCCAATCGGTGATAAAAAATTCAGAGAATTGAGCGATAATATTCTAAAAAGAACGCCAAACTTCTCCGATATCGTTCGATACCAACCACAATCCCAACAATATATATCAAGTCGTGGATTACCTCTTTCCCATGAACAAATCGATTCCATAAAATGGAACTCAATAGACAGTGTGGTTGAGGATTTCTACATCTCTTCGATTTACCAAAAAGCAGATGGTCGTTGGGTGTTCGCAGTTAAACATACAGCGGAAAGATTGAATGAAGAAATATGGATTGAGTTTGACCTTTTACACACCACACAAGGATTAAGAGACTTAAAAACGCTTAATCACGGCTATGTGTTTGTAGTTGACCGAGCAACAGAACGACTGGTCTTCCACCCAGACCCAAAGCGTATCGGATCTAAATCAGTCAGCTATCACGCAGGTATCAGCCATCAACTCTCACAAGGTGAAACCGTTGGTAAGCACGAATATTACTATCAAGATAACTTCAAAATATCGGTATTTGACGCTGACAACAGCTTGAACTGGGTATTCATCGCAGGCACCGATCGCCATGATATCTTAACCAGCTCACACCAATTTACGTTAACTGGCTTGGTACTTGGTTCACTGCTTCTATTGTGGATTGGCGCAAACTATCTGGCTTATCGTTTGAATGTGTCCTTGTCACAACTGAATAAAGTCGATGACCTTGTAAGCTTTAAGCGAGAGTTAAGATCCATACTGGACAGCTTCACCTACCAAAAAGGCATTCAATTCTGTCTCTATCAGCCTGAGAACCACGCATTCAGTACCATCGACTATCACGGAAACAAGTCAACGGTACATTGTGACAAAGCCCTTGCAGAGCGATTTACACCGGACACCATGGCTTACAGAAGCGGAAAATACGCCGACCCATTAGCGTGTAAACTCAAAATACACCAACGTCATTACTGTATTCCTTTGCACTCTCGTAAGCAGTTGATCGCAGTGTTGTACGTAAACGCAAACTTACCGATCAGCCAGAGTATTCTGCGAATGATCCGGGATTACACTGAGGTCTCTTTGTCGAACTTACTGCTTCAACATCAATTGAGTAGCAAAGATCTGATGACGCAGTTAGACAATAAGAGCAGTTTCAGTATCGCCATCGAAAACTACGCGAGCGAGCCCGATACCTATGTTGCTCTGCTTGATATCGATAACTTCGACCACGTAAACCGTGCCTACGGTGAAGCAGTCGGTGACAAGATGATCAAGCTGACTGCAGAATCGATACGTTATTACTTCCCGAAACCGAAAGGACTTTGCTTGGCGCGTGTTGGAGGAAAGGAGTTCGCGGTATTGTTCAAAGCCAATGATGTGAAAGATGCCAAATTCCAGCTAGACCAGTGCCGAGTCGGAATCGCGGAGAAAACCATCGTCACTCCAGATATCACCTTATCGCTAGGGGTTAGCGTGGGGTACTCACAAATAGAAGGCGAAACAGACTCAGCTTTAGCGCTAGCGGAACAGGCAAAGCTTATCGCGCAACAACTTGGTAAGAACCGAGTGGAAAGCCACATCAGAGCCGTTGCCAAAGCATCTTAAACGCATTCCAACAAGCCTGTAGATTATCACACACGACAAAGCACCTAGGGTTCCAAATTCAAGGTGCTTTTGTTTTTCTAGAAAGTCATTACAATGCGCCTTCGATAAGACAATATCCCCTTTTCTAACGACACGAATCTTATGAAGCTAAGTAACCGACTGCAAACTCTCCACTCCCTTGTCAGCAATGACTACCAGCATATTTGGGACTGTTGCTGTGATCATGGCTTTTTGGGTGTTCAACTGTTGTCGGATAATAAAGCACCTCAGATTCACTTTGTCGATATTGTCCCGTCTCTAATGAGTGAACTTGAAGACAAGCTAGCGCACTACTTTCCACAAGATAATAAAGCTGAACAAACGGTTACCAGTCAATGGCAAGTCTACTGCATGGATGTCGCCGCTATTCCGCTTGAGAAACATACTGGCAAACACCTAGTTATTATTGCAGGCGTCGGTGGCGATCTCACTCAGAAACTCGTCGATGACATTCATCGTCAACACCCAAACAAAGCGATCGATTTCTTGCTTTGTCCGGTGCATCAGCAATTCGAGTTGAGAAGCCATTTAAAGGCGCTCAATTTTGGTCTTATTGATGAAATTTTGATCGAAGAGAACCGTCGTTACTACGAGGTTTTATTGGTGAGTAATAACCAAGGTGATTCAGATAATAGCCAAAACGTTCGCGAGATATCGAACGTCGGTGACAAGATCTGGGCACCAAATTGTGACGAACAAATGAAGGTATCACAGCAATACAAAGCCAAAACATTGCAGCACTACTTACGTATCCATCAAGGACAGGAGAAGCAAGGCAAACCGAGTCAAGTGAAGCATGTTATTGATGCCTACCAGTCGGTTAAACCATAGTAAGTACTAACTTTATTGCTGAATATTAAGAATATTCAAATCAATAAAAAGCCGATAGTTCAATGAACTATCGGCTTTTTCAATACTATCAGTTTGGTTTGAGCTTACTGCTGTTGTTTCTTATGAACCGCATCTGTCTCATCAATCGATTCAGCCTCAGAGGGCGTATCAACCCCATAAACCGTATCAAGATAAGCATCTTTCTCTTTCCACGTGTTGTTCAACCAACTGTGGAAGCGACGTTTAAACGCTTTATCTTCAAAGTAATTACCGTTTACGTTCTCGTCCATCGGGTGCAATTTAATACGTACCACAACCTTGGTCATTTTGCCTTTCAACATATCTTCAAACGGAGAGACTTGGTTTTCAGGGTAAGCCAAAGTGACATCCACGATCCCATCTAAGATTGGCCCCATTGCAGATAGAGCAAACGCCACACCGCCGGTTTTTGGTTTCAATAGGTGTCGGTATGGAGTTTTCGCTGTCGCCAGTTTGTCGTGGTTGGCACGCGTTCCTTCCACAAAGTTAACTAATGTTGTCGGCGCTAGCTTGAACTTAGTACACGCTTTGTTGATTGCATTGAAGTCATCATTACGACGCTCTGGGTTACGTAGCAAAAACTCGCGAGAGTGACGTCGCATGAACGGCATATCCAAGCCCCAGCAGGCCAAGCCAACAAAAGGCACATACAGCAGTTCGTGCTTAAGGAAGAACTTCGTCATCGGCATCTTGTCTTTCAAGATTGAAGACAAAATCACAATATCCGCCCAGCTCAGGTGGTTCGACATCATCAAATACCACTGCTTAGTCGAGATATCTTCCCCGCCTTCCACTTGCCACTCGATGTCATTATTCACGTTCAACATCCAAAGATTGAGCGAAGCCCAACACCAGAATGTGAAGTTAGCTAAACGAGTACACGACTTTTGCACAACAGAGATTGGCAGAATCAGTTTGATGAGGCCAAAGAAACTCACGGTAAACGCAGTCATTGCGGTATTGAGGGTCACGAACAACACGTTCAAGGCCATACGAAGATTATCAAGCATAAAACACGGCTATATTGAGATCGAAAGCCGCCATTATACGCATCTATAAATTATTCTCTTTAGTTATTAGTGCAATACTTCAGGGGTCAAACCACTCTTCGGACTTTGCGAAAGCTCGGCTCTAAATCCCCCAAAACAACGCACCACGCACACAACAAACACACATATGAGTCATTTAGACCAATTTACAAAAGAGTCTTTTTGACACAAAAACAGTTAATTCCAGCCATCAAGTTAGTATTGATAAGCATTCTCATTATTGGCATGGTACATGCAACTCCAAAATGTAAATAGTTGAGTATCCTTAATGAGATAACTTCTCTTCTTAAAGGTGATGATATGACAGATATTCCTCATGGTTTGGTAACCGGAAAAGTCCTACACAAGACAGAGTGGACAGAACAATTGTTCTCACTCCAAGTCAGTGCTCCTGTCTCCCCTTATCAGGCAGGTCAGTTTACTAAGCTCGGTTTGCTAAATAGTGAAGATGAGTTCGTGAGACGTGCTTATTCAATGGTAAACGCACCAGAGCACGAAAAAGGTCATCAACATCTCGAGTTTTTAATTATTAAGGATCAGAACGGTCAGCTCTCTCCTCAGCTTCATGAATTGAAAGCAGGCGATGACATCTTTGTCGGCAAAGACCCAAGCGGCTTTATGACATTGGATGAGCTCCCAGAGAACGTCGACGATCTATGGATGCTTTCAACCGGAACCGCGGTTGGCCCATTCATCTCAATGCTCGAAAGCATGCAGATTCAACAACAGAATGGATTGGCTACAGAAAAAGCCGCCTCATTCAACAACCTTGTATTGGTTCATGCCGTAAGAACAGAACAAGACCTGACTTATCGAGACCGTATCACTCAACTCGTCGATCACTTTCAAGGAAAACTTAAATATGTGCCAATTATTTCTAGAGAATCAGTTACCGGAACTTTGCGCGGACGAATCCCAAGTTTGTTACTTGGAGGCGACCTCGAGCAAGCCGCGTCTGTCACTTTCAATCAAACCCGCAGTTTCTTCTACCTTTGCGGCAATCCGCAAATGGTTCGTGACACAAGTGACGCACTAACAAGTTTAGGTTTCGAAAAGCATCTACGTCGAAAGCCTGGTCAATTCAGCAGTGAAAATTACTGGTAAAGATAGGCTACCTAAAACACCGAAGTACCTATTTCAAAGAACAGTTAAAGTTAAATAAGAGGTTTTATATGAGTCATTTACGTATTCCTTCTCACTGGAAAATTCAACGTTCAACACCGTTTTTCACTAAGGACAACATCCCAGCAGCACTGCTCAATCATCACAATACAGCTAAAGGCGTGTTTGGTCAGATCTGCGTAATGGAAGGCACAGTGACCTTCTATGGTTTTGCTGATGCAGAAGCAACAGACCCAGAAACCGTTATCACTATCGAAGCAGGGCAATTTGCCACCAGTCCACCTCAATATTGGCACCGAGTAGAACTGAGTGACGACGCACAATTCAACATTAACTTCTGGTCAGAAAAAGAGACCAAGAAGATGTTCAACACTCGAAAGTAATATCTATTCGATATTGATGAACTTATAAGCAATCTACATCGTAATGTGATTTTTGATGTTCAGTAAATAACAACAAGAGACCAAATAACCCTAGTGATTACAATGACTAATGGTGATAGACAAGACAAAAAAACTCTAGCACACTGAACGGAGTTGTTAGTTTTTACCCCTTATCAAATAAACATAATTGGGGTATTCATTTTTTAGGTAAGAGAGGAAGCCATGCTCAACATTGCTTTTTTTAGCTCAAAATCATATGACGAAAAATCATTCAACCTTGCGAAAGGCGAACTCAACGCTGAGTTTCATTTCCATGATTTTCGCCTCACCACAACCACAGCGAAAATGGCGCACGACAATGAAGTGGTTTGTGCGTTTGTAAACGACGATCTATCACGAGAAGTGCTGGAGATTCTTGCACAAGGCGGCACCAAGCTGATTGCAATGCGCTGTGCTGGCTTTGATAAAGTCGACCTAGACGCAGCCAAAGAGCTTGGCCTGCAAGTGGTTCGCGTTCCGGCTTATTCACCAGAATCGGTAGCTGAACACACGGTCGGCATGATGATGTGTTTAAACCGTAAGCTTCACAAGGCATATCAACGTACTCGTGATGCAAACTTCTCTCTAGAAGGCTTGGTTGGCTTTAACTTCCACGGTAAAACCGTTGGTGTGATTGGTTCCGGTAAAATTGGCCTAGCGACCATGCGTATTCTGAAAGGCTTGGGCATGAACATCCTATGTTACGACCCATACCCAAACCCACTAGCCGTTGAGCTAGGCGCTACATATGTAGAGCTAGACGAGCTTTACAAAAAGTCTGATGTGATTTCTCTACACTGCCCTATGAGTAAAGAAAACTACCATCTATTAGATGCGACTGCATTTGAGAAAATGAAAAATGGCGTGATGATCGTCAACACTAGCCGCGGTGAACTGCTAGATTCAACTGCAGCTATTGAAGCGCTTAAGCAGAGTAAGATTGGCGCGCTTGGCCTTGATGTTTACGACAACGAGAAAGAGCTGTTCTTCCAAGACAAGTCTAACGATGTGATTGTCGATGACGTATTCCGTCGCCTATCTGCTTGTCACAACGTGCTGTTCACAGGTCACCAAGCTTTCTTAACCAAAGATGCTCTGTTCAACATCGCCAATACAACCCTAACCAGTGTTGATGCTTTCTTTGCAGGCAACACCAGCGGCAATGAACTGGTTTAATAGCTGAGTTGCTCTTAGATTAAATATGAAGCCACGCTAGCCCAAAAAATGAACTCGCGTGGCTCTTTCGTCTATTTAATACGTCTTAGTTCACTGTCTTCAAATGTCTTGACCTTCTGATGATAAAACCAATCATTTGGTAGCGCTTCACAGTGCTTTTTCAACTGAAAAGTCGTTGTAATGACATTATTCAGATAGTAAAAAATCTCACCTATTTATAGTCTATTGATAATAAACAGAACAAGTTTTGTACTTAAGTCTATATTGTTACTCCAAATCAAAACTGAACTTCTAGCCTTTGACAGCACCGGACGTTAGACCTGCAATCAGCTGTCGAGAACTGATAGCAAACAAGATCATCAATGGTAAAACCGCGACCGCAATACCAGTAAACATCGCGCCGTAAGGGATAAGCGCCGTACTGCCTTGCAGTGAACGAAGGGCTAGTGGAAGCGTGAACATCTCCATGTCGTTCATAACAACAAGTGGGCCCATAAAGTTGTTCCATTGGCCAATGAATGTCACCAGACCTAATGTTCCCAATGCTGGTGTGATCAAAGGAATAATGATTCTGAAGAAAATCGAGAATTCACCACACCCATCCATACGAGCCGCTTCAATCAACTCTCTTGGAATTGCAGAGCTGATGTATTGACGCATAAGGAAGATCCCCATCGCACCCACCGCCATTGGAATATATAGCGCTTTTGGTGTGTTCATCCAGCCTAACCAAGACATGATCAAAGCGGTAGGAATCATACTTAAGAACGCTGGCAGCATCATCGTAGCCATTACAAACACGAACAGACGGTTCTTATGTTTAAACTCGAACATTGCGAACGCATAACCTGCCAATGAACAGAACAGTAGATTCAATATCGTCGTAATCAGTGCGATGTAGAATGACCAACCTAAATTCTTCCAAAAGTGCGGAAGATAACCGATCAGAGCGTTAAGGTTCACGCCCAGCTGATCACCAAACCACATTGGCGGTGGGACAGAAAGAATCGCTTGGTTATCGTGAGTCGCAAAGATGAAGATAAAGTAAAACGGTATCAGCATCATCAACGCGCCCATTATGACAAATCCGTACGCGACAAGCTCACTAAGTGTAAATTTGATTTTCATGATTAGCTCTCGCTCTCTTTATCAGCAAAGATTTTGTTATTACCCCACGTAAGGGCCGCAATTATTAAGAATAAGAACCAAGATATTGCTGACGCTGTACCAAAATCACCCTCTTGGAATGCAGTGATGTACATGTGCATCGCGGCCGATTTTGCAGCTTGGTCGATACCACCAGTACCATCGGTAATAATGAATGGTTCTTCAAAGATCTGTAGGCTACCGATAATGGAAAGCGTAACTGCAAAGAACATCATTGGCTTAAGCATAGGCAGCGTAATGTAGAAGAACTGCTTAAGCTTGGTTGCCCCATCAATCGTTGCTGCTTCATAAAGATCTTTAGGAATTGTCTGCATTGCTGATAAGTACAAAATGGTATTCCAACCAACATAGCGCCAGAAAACAACAAACGACACCATCGTCTTAGTGTATTCAGGCTGATTCCAGTCAATATTTTCCGTTGGGAATAAGATCGCAAACGGTTGGAAGTCACCAATGCTGATCGTACCGATAGAGGTCAACATCATGTTGATCAAGCCATAGTCACGAGAGAATAGCGTAGTAAAGATCATCGCTACCGCTACCGTCGAAGTAATGTATGGCAAGAAATACAAACCCATGATGGTATTACGACCACGCTTGAAAGCGGTATGGATAAAGAATGCTAAAGGAATCGCCACTAAGTGCTGTGGAATACCCGAAGCAAGTGCCATCCAAAACGTGTTGTATAGAGATGTATGGAACCAATCATCACCAAGAGTAAAGATGTAGTTCTCAAGCCCTACCCACTCCATTGCACCAAATCCTGCTGCTGGCTCCCAGTAGTGGAACGATAGAAACAGAGAGAACAACATTGGGAATAAACCAAAAATTGCAAATACGATAAAGAATGGGCTGATGAATACGTACGGTATCCACTTGTGGCTATTGGCCTTTAGCTTCTCTATCCGAGAGACAGTTTGTACAGGCTCACTTTTAGTTATAATAGCGTCAGACATAATTACCCCTGCGCAGTGCCAGTAATTGTAAGACCTTCTAGGTCAAACAGGTGTGTACGGTTTAGGTCGAAGTAAAGTTCGATTTGCTGATTTTCTAACTCTTCTAAGCCCGTTGGAGATTCAACTTCCGCCAGAATATTTTGTCCGTCCAAAGAACAGTGAAGGTGGTAATTTGAACCCAGAAGCTCAACCATATTAACGGTGACTGTTAAGGTACCAATATTGTCAGACTGAACCGTTTGACGATTTAGATAGAAATCACTTGGGCGAATACCATATTCGATATCAAATGTTGGCAAATCGTGTGTTTTATTTAACGTAACGGTTTGCTCACCCACTGTCACAATCGTGTCATCTGATGACGTTGCTCGTGCAGAAAGAATGTTCATCTCTGGCGCGCCAATGAATGTCGCCACAAATTTACTGCAAGGCGATTCAAAGATTTCTTTTGGTGTACCTACTTGCGAAACATAACCATCTTTTAAGATAACGACTCGGTCAGCTAAGCTCATTGCTTCAACCTGATCGTGAGTAACATACAGTGTCGTAGTTTTAATCTTCTTATGCATTGCTTTAATCTCAGCACGCATGGTTCCACGAAGTTTAGTATCAAGGTTAGACAGTGGTTCATCAAACAAGAATACCGATGGCACTCGAACCATTGCACGCCCCATAGCAACACGCTGGCGTTGACCACCAGAGAGTGCTTTTGGGTAGCGCTTCAACAAAGGGGTAAGCTCTAACGATTCAGCTACTTCTTTAACGTGTTCAGCGATGACTTCTTTTTTAACACCGGCCATTTTCATTGGGAAACCGATGTTTTTTTCCACTGTCATGTGCGGATACAGCGCGTAGCTTTGGAACACCATCGCAGTGTCGCGATCTTTTGGATGAAGATCATTCACCAAACGATCACCAATTCGAATATCGCCTGAAGTAATGTCTTCTAGACCAGCAAGCATACGAAGTGTCGTTGATTTTCCGCAACCAGATGGGCCAAGAAAAACCACAAACTCACCATTATCGATATGAAGATCGAATTGCTTAACTACTTGCGTTTGACCGTACGCTTTTTTTACGTTTTCGAAAGTAACGGAACTCATTATTTGTACCTTTAGAAAAGTGGAACTTGCTAGCGAGAAACGCGGCTACAAGAGTCGTAGCCGCAAAGTTTATTTATTTTTAAATTAACGACGAGCGCGACGCTTAATCAATTTAGCTGCATCTGACAACGCTTTATCGATATCGACGTTATGGTTAATCACTTTTTCAAATGCATCATCAATAATGCGCTCTGCAATTGGGTCGTGACGGTGAGCTGAAATAGCAGGAATACGCTCTGCCGATTCACGCCAGATCAAGCGCGCTTTCTGATTACCAAGAATGGTCATCTCTTCGTTCATTTCAGGCGCTTGTTGCGCTTCAACAGAAGAAGGGAATGTACCGAACTCTAGTGCTGCAACCTGAGTTTCAACGCGATCAGACATGTACTTAATGAATGTCCACGCTTCTTCTTTATGCTCAGCTCGTGCTGGAATTGATAAGAATGTTCCACCCCAGCTTGCGTAAGTGCCACCTGGTAGTTGCGCAGTACGCCAATAATCAGTATCAGGCGAGATAAAGTCACGAATGTGTCCAACAAACCAAGACCCGAACATTTGAGTCGCGATATCACCACGGCGCAGACCTTCGTTCCACTCGGTACTCCACTGGTTTACTTCTGCAGACAAGTCGTTATCAAACAGCTCTTTGCCGACACGGAACGCTTCTTTGAAACGGTCACTTTCAACTAAGATCTTATTGTCTTCACCAAAATAAACGGACTGACCTTCGTCTAAACCGCTTCGTAGTACAATTTTCATTGCTGTCGAAGCATTATCAACAATGTAGCTGCCGTTGTTCTCTTTTAGCTTTTTGCCCATTTCGACAAAGCTATCCCAATCTTTCAGCATCTCTTCAGCGCTAATTCCTGCTGATTCCAACACATCAGAACGGTAAAAAATCGTGCCCGGACCAATATCCACAGGAATAGCCACTTGCTCACCGCGGTTATTTTTACCTAGTGGTACAGTAAATGGTGAGAATCTCTCGGCGAAACTACCCGCATTATAAGGGGCTTGGTTTAGATCTTCTAAGCCACCAGCATTTGCTAAACGACCAATGAAGCCCACTTCTAGTGCAGCAACATCAGGTACGTTAGCGCCTGTAGACAGTGATGTTGTCAGAGCGGTGTGGTGATCTTGGAACGACAGCGATCGTAGGTTAATTTTGATGTTCGGATATTGTTTTTCAAAATCAGGCGTAATCAAGCGAACAACTTGGTCATAGTTTGCAAATGCAGCGACATTAAGTGTCACTTGCTCTCCAGCAAGCGCAGCCGTAGAAAATAGAGCCGCAGCGATAACGCCAGATACAGTGCTTAATTGTAACTTTTTCATACCTATCCTTATTGTTTGTAGAGTATTCGGCTTTAACACCGTATTAGCTATTAAGAGCGTCAACAGAAATAATCTTCATATCAGTAAAGTGAACAGGGCCTAATGAGTTATAGAACCCAATTCCACCGCATTTGAATGTCTCTGGCATCGCTGCGTCTTTAACACTAAAGGTATCAACACCATTTATTGAACATTCAAAATGGTCATCTACAGCCTTGACCTTAAACTCATAAGCATTATGCGGTTGCCACTCAAACGGGGCGACAGCGATAATACGAGATTCACCAAATGATTCATGCATCAAAATCGCGGTGTCATCTTTTGTCAGTTCTATTCGGTAATAACGTGTGAGGCCGAGGTAGCGAACGATAGGACCAAACGCATTTTTTGTTTGCGGTACCAAGCGAATGCTCAGTTCATAGTCTTCAAAATCTTGGCTACCAAATGCGAATACACCAGGGTCTGTGATGTCATCATTTACGAAACGGTAGATGTCTTGATTATCAAACTTGATTTTGGTGTCCATCGTATTAATGAAACTACTTTCCCAAATTTCATGGTGCGGCGTATTATCAAAACCAATCGTCTGAGTCGGCGTACCTGTCCAGTCTAGAGAGTGAAGCTTGATTTGACCGTGTTGCGAGCTTTCTATAGTACCGGTAATCTCGATGCCAATATTCGCAATCATCTTGAAGTTAGCCTGAGGAATCGCCCATTGAAGGCTATTTCGCTCACCAGCATTTAATCGCACAAACTCGCTTGAAACTGTCGTGATGTTTAGCGCTGTATCGTACATTTCGATAAACAAACGAACATCAACGTCAGCATTTGCTTCTTTTGTAAGTTCAAGTTCCGCGACAACATCTTGACCAGGGTAAAGCGTTGGGCTGCCAACAACATGGTAAGATGATTCGTTAACCTTGCATTCTTTGTCTGTATGCGTGGCTGTTTTGACTTTCAGTGGAACACCGGAAATCAGATTTTTGTAATCAATCGTCAATGCACTATCTGGATTAGACAGTGCCGCTGTTCTTACATGGTTATGTTTGCTGTCTAATTGGAAGCCTTGGACTGCGCCCGGAAGAGAGAAGTGGAAACGCGGTTTTTTCGGTAGTGTTTCACCGGTATGCCAGCGGACAACCAATTCCATCATTTTGTCTGCTTCACGCAGCGCATCTGAAATATGTTCATGAATGTGAGCTGTAGGTAACAAGATACGATCAGCAACAGGACCACGCCAGTCATAACCGTCATTAATACTGTCTAGGTCTAAACGAATGCCGTTAATACAACCAACGTTTGCTGCATTACAGTCTGTATCCCACCCTGCGGTATTAACAATCATCATCGCTTTGTGGAAGTTGTCTTGTCCATAAAGTAGAGAAAGGATGATCAATCCATGATTAGGAACAACATGGCATGTACCGTCAAATTTATCGTAGCCATACTTTTCGCGAAGTTGAGTAAAAGCGTAGCGCCAATCCTGTGGGTTTTCACTGTGCCATTGGCGCACATCTGCAATGACTTTTTGGATGATACTGTCTTGGCTAATATGACTCAGTGCCGAATCAATCAATGTATCTAGATTCGTTTCGTTAAATGCTAAGGATTCGATCACAGCAATAACAACTGCAGCGTCAACCGAAGCACCATCGTGGCTAACTAAACCAGCTTCACGAGCCATATTTGCTGCTCTATCCGGCATATTTGGGTTAAGCATTCCCCAACCGTCAATGAAGATTTGAGCGCCAATTTGCTCCGCGACTGTTTGTCCGTTCGTTTTGATTGAACCACTTTTTGGGGCTGGAATACCATTTTTTAGATTTTGCCAAGCTGTATGCTCAGTTGATTGACCATACCCGCCCCACCAAAGAACGGTTTTCCCTTTGATCAGGATATCTAACCAAGTTTGACCGATATGTACTGAAGAGAAGTCCTTACGAAATAAATGATCTTCTAGAGCATGAGTGAACATAAATGTACCGGTAATATCATCATCGCTACAAATCAAAGGGTGATTGACTTCTTCGTTTACATAGCAATTGATATCGCCAAAGGTTTTACTTATTTGACTATAATCCCAACCCTCGAAAGGCCTTCCAACATATACACCGACAATCTTACCTAGTATTCCAGAATATATTTTACGGTATAAACCTTTGCTATACATCATACCTCCAACACTATTAATATTATTGTTACTTTATATTTAAGGAAGCAATAAAGAACTTCTCATCTGATGCGGATGATACAGAGTTATACCTCTATAAATTGTGATCCAAGCACTAAAATTTATTCTCGAGCCATTTACACCATCAAAAAACAATTCACAGTAAACAACTGATAAATAACAATTAAAATCAATTAAAACTGAATGATTTCACGCATTATTGGTTGAAAACGATTTACGTCACGCTAATACGGCCTATATTTGAACAAAATTCATACAACTTCATAATTCACATCACTCGCAATTATCCACCATCGCTAACCTCGTACTAGAAGAATAATAAATTTCACAATAAATCACTGAATTTATATAACAAAATATTGATAGCATAAAAACAATTCATGGAATCATACTAAAATGTGTACCGAATTTAGTTTTGAGTAATATAAAACCTTGAGTCATAAGAACAAGATCACGATCACAAACAAAAGAGGAATTTCAAAGGTAGTATCCGCCGTATTAGAAATCCATCAATTTATATTATTTAGGTGTTTATAATGACAATTAAAAATAGTCTTCCTTATTTTAAGGATTGGCCAACGATTGAATCAGCTATTAAGAAAGATCCTATTATTGAAGATAAAATAATTGAAATTCTTCAACAAATGACACTAGAAGAAAAAGTTGGACAGATGATCCAACCTAACCTGCGTGAAGTGACACCTGAAGAAGTGTACGAATATAAACTCGGTTCGATTCTTAACGGTGGCGGCGCTTGGCCAAACGAAAACAAACATGCTTCTGCTCAAGATTGGGCTGATTGCGCAGATACGTTCTGGGAAGCAACAGAAAAAATGTTTGAAGGTCGTGGCTTTAGAATACCTTTTGTATGGGCAACCGATGCGGTTCATGGTCACAACAACGTATTCGGGTCAACAGTCTTTCCTCATAACATCGGATTGGGATGTGCTCGAGATCCTGAACTAATCCATAGTATTGGTGAAGTAACCGCTCGTGAAGTTGTAGCAACCGGCCTTGATTGGACATTTGCACCAACCGTAGCAACACCACGTGATTATCGTTGGGGCCGCGTTTATGAAGGTTACTCTGAAGATCCTGCAGTGACCTTCGAGTATGCCGCGAAAATGGTACAGGGCTTACAAGGTGACGCGGAGCAATTAAAAAGCGAGGAACGTGTTCTTTCAAACGTTAAGCACTTTGTCGGTGACGGTGGTACACGCACAGGTATCGATCGTGGTGTAAATGGCTACAGTGAAGAGCTCCTGATCAACATCCATGCGATGGGTTACTTTAGTGGCCTAGAAGCAGGTGCACAGGTGGTCATGTCTTCTTTCAATAGCTGGGAAGATAATGCGAACTATGACCATTCACCTGAACAAGGTGAAGAATACAACCTAAAAATTCACGGAAGTAAGTACCTGCTTACCGACGTACTTAAAGAAAAAATGGGCTTTGATGGCCTAATTGTTACCGATTGGAACGGCCATGCAGAGGTAAGTAAGTGTACCGATACTGACGCCGTTTACGCGATTAATGCGGGAAATGATGTTCTTATGGTTCCAGTTCGTGAACACTGGAAAGGGGTAATAAAATCAACCTTGTCAGCAGTAAATAGCGGCGTTATTTCTATGGCTCGTATTGACGATGCCGTTACCCGCATTCTGCGTGTGAAAATGCGTGCTGGATTATGGAATAAGCCTCGCCCTAGCCTACGCCAATTTGCTGGAAAACAAGCGCAACTTGGTGCTCAATCTCACCGTAAGATTGCCCGTGAGTCTGTGCGTAAATCTCTTGTCTTGCTTAAAAACAACAATGATATTCTTCCTCTATCTCGTGACCAGAAAATCATTCTAACCGGCAGCGCTGCTAACGATTTACAAAAACAATCCGGTGGTTGGAACCTAACCTGGCAAGGGGATGAAAATACACTCGACGATTTCCCTGGTGCAACAACCGTTAAAATGGCACTTGAAGCTGAACTTGGAACAGAGAACGTAACCTTTGACCTAGATTTAAGTTCAGATATTAAAGCAGGTGATGTCGCTGTCGTTGTGTTTGGCGAAGATCCTTACGCTGAAATGATGGGAGATATCAAAGCGTGGCAATCGCTGGAGTTTTCAAAGCTCAAACGCAGCTATAGATCGGATTGCGAGAAAGTCGCTAAATTAAATAAGCAGGGCGTTAAAGTCATTAGCATTTTCTTTAGTGGTCGTCCTCTTTACCTCAACGAAGAAATCGCTCAATCAGAAGCATTCGTAGCCGCTTTCCTTCCTGGTAGCGAAGGCATGGGTATCACCGATGTCCTCATTCGTGATGAAAATGACAATATTCGTTATGACTTTGTTGGTCAACTTTCATACTCTTGGCCAAACAAAAAGCGCAGTGTGACAGTTAACCGCATTCCACAGCACATACCTAACTATGTTTGCCCAGAGAACGAGCAAGATCCAAACGGTGAACACGCTCCACTGTTCGAATACGGATACGGCCTTAACTATACTGATCGTAAGCAAACACGCGACCTTGATAACATTGAACTGGATATTGATGTTGTAAACCAAACAGAAACGGCAACTGAATCTAAGCATCTGTACGGGGTTCGTTCAAACATTGGCGACTACAACTTAAAAATCTCAGACCTCGGACATTGGATCGGTTCTGAAGTTTCAAGAAACAACCCAATGGCGATTGAAGCGATTAACACCGAACCCTATAACTATGAACAGCAACAAGATGCGATTAAGGTCAACTTTAATGAGCAATTTGGCGCGACGTATATCCAAGTCGGAGACGGTTCGGTAGAAGATTTCTCTCAATATCGTAACGGGTCAATTACCTTTGAAATTAAAGTAAAAGAGGCACCAACCGAGCCTGTTAAATTGTCACTACAGAAATGGACTAAGAACGAAGAGCCAATTGGAGTCGCATCTGTTGATATTACTGAGCTATTAATTGAAAGCGATGATTTTATTAAAGTCTCTGTTCCTTGTCAGGCCTTTATCGACCAAGGTGTTGACTTACGATATTTAGATACACCATTTATGCTGTATACAAAAGGTAAGCTTAATGTTGTCCTTGCAAATATCTCATGGAATGCCTAATAATTTAACTTCTGTCACATGTAATTTTTTATAATTAAAAAAAAAGCCCACAAAAATACGTGGGCTTTTATTTTCCTTGACAAAAAAAATAGAAAAAACAGTTCAATAAATATATTGACCCTCATCTCACATAGAGAAACAGTCATGAAACCAAGCAAGGGAGATTTAATTTATTACAATAAAAACATAAAGTTAACCATGAACCATTTTGATATGGTAAATATAAAGCCATTTTAAAAACTCTATTCTCCTCACATTAAACTACCTATAACAAAATATAGAATACTTCCATCCAATCAGTAGGGTTAGCCGATAAAAAACAGGCTTAAACACTGACAATAATTAATAAAATATTTTCTTAATTAGTCCTTTAATAAATATAGGTATAAAATGAAATTTAAACCAACTAAAATAACCTTAGCTTGTGGTGCAATGCTTTTCACATCAAGTGCAATGGCAACCTCTGATATTGATTTCTTTGGTTACATGCGTGCTGGTGCTCATATTTCACCAAACAGCAGTAACGGAAATGGTCACCCTGATTACATATCCGCTGAAGGTGCCGCGGGTAAATATCGCTTAGGTAACGAAGACGATTGGCTAGAGTTTGGTCTTAAATCAGATCTTTTCTCTGAAGGTAGTCAACGCGGAGAAATTGGCGTCATGATAGGTTCTTGGCATGATGTTCAAGAGTTTGGTGGTGGCATCTCTGACTCTTTCGATGTGATGCAAGTTTGGGGACAACTGCACGGTGTGTTCGGCAGCGACGTAACAAGTATGTGGGCGGGTAAACTCTACCCACGTTCTATTGCTGATGACATGCTAGATTACGAGTATTGGGATAACTACGGCCGTGGCTTTGGTCTTCGTGACATCGAATTGCCAGGTATGTTGATGGATGTCACTTATAACTACAACAACGGCGAGATGACAAACCCCGGTGATACACCAGCAGAAGATGAGCGATTCATTACCGCTGTCCACCTTCCAGAGCTGCGTGTTCATAACATCGAAGTACCGGGCGGTAAGCTAGCACTTGGTGTTAACCTTGCTAGTGTCGTTGATGATGAAGTTTTAAAAGAGACCGTCACGAACGCTCAAACGACCGGTTACATGTTAACGGCTTCTCACCGCGGTAACTTTGCGGGTTTTGATAACATCTTAACGTTGCAATATACCGACGGTATTGGTGTTGCTGGTTGGTCTGGAACTCAGATCGTTAACGTTGAAGCACCTGGCAGCAGTGTTCGACTGTTTAACCACGGTAACTACACATTCAACGACAAGTGGAGCGCTGGCTATTCTATTGCATTCGAAGACATTGACATGGACTTTGATAACAAAGATGGCAAAGAATGGTTCAATGCGGGTATTCGCCCACGCTACAACTGGAGCTCGTTCACTCAAACTGAGGTAGAACTTGGTTACCAACAAGCAAAATCAAAGACTTATGATGGTACAAATACATCAGCTAAAGCGACACTTTCTCAAAAATTCCATTTTGGTGATGTACCTCATATCCGCTTATACGTAACATACGCAGAGAAAGACACGCATTGGAGCGAAGTCTCTTTTGGCGAGCACTCTTCCGTAGCAAACGACAAGTTCGACTCTGTTAGCTTCGGCGCTCAGTTTGAAGCTTGGTGGTAATAAGTAACCCCATCTTGATTTTCTGCCTAGTCCATAGGGCATATTAAAAAGAAAAGGCAGCTACTTTTCTAAGTAGCTGCCTTTTTATCTCTGCCAAAGTCTAAAATATTCAGTCTAGGTGGACTCTCGAATAATAAGCTGCATTGTTGGCATCTTATATTTCGGTTTATTACCTGATATCAGATCCAATATGTATGCTATGGATAACTCGCCCATTTTCTCAAAAGGTAACCGAACAGTGGTAAGCGGTGGGACGGTATAACTTGAAAGTGGCATATCATCATACCCTATTAGAGCCACATCTTTAGGTACGTATAGTCCCTCTCGATAGAGACCGTGCATGGCACCAAATGCACTTTCATCATTACAAGCAAATATTGCTGTGAACTCATGATTATTAGAGACAAGTTGACGAACAGCTTGGCTACTTTTTTCTGAGTCAAAATCACCCCAAGTGACTAAATCATGCTCCACTGATAGCCCTGCACTTTCCATTGCCCTAACAAAACCAGAGTAACGAGCATCTGCATCGCTGTTATCTTTCGGCCCTCTAAGATGTACGATATTTCGATGACCTTTTTGAATCAAATGGTTTACAGCTAAATAGGCTCCCAGTTCATTATCCATGCTTAATTGCGGTAACTTTTTTTTGCCATGATTATTTGTCGATAATGCCGGTGTTCCAAAGATTAATGTTGGAGCACCTTTTAATAACTGACTTATTTCCTTCTCGCTTAGAAATGAGCCAATAACGATCATGCCATCCACTTTTTTAGCAACCATATCTTTAAGGATTCGACGCTCACGATCAATGTCGTAATTACTCACTTCTACATTAATTCGATAAACATGTTTTGATACCGCTCGATTCATTCCTGAAAATATACTGGTTACGTGATTGCTATCGTAACTAGGTGAAAGCACACCAATAACCATTGTTCGAGCCGCGGCTTGAGTATGAGGTTTCTTTTGTTCATATCCAAGTTCACTCATTGCATTTTCAATAGCCTGAACTTTTTCCTTTTCAATAAATGAACTGCGATTAAGATATCTCGAAACAGTACTAGGTGAAACGTTAGCGTGCGTAGCTATCATTCTAGATGTTACTTTTCCCATATTTTCATACCCCTAATAAATCATTAGTACCAACACACTAATCGTTATAGATCATATTAATATTCACTCCATAAAATCCAATCCAAAATCACAAAATATAGTTCTCTGACAAATAAATGACTTTATTGATTTTATAAAACAAATAAAGTCATAAACCATATAAATGCTTAATAAGGATTATCGCAATGCCAATGATAAAAAGTCGATTATTTATAACTTAATCGACGCGGCAGCTAAACGCAGAAATGACAATCCTCGGAATCCAAACCATAAACGCCTTTGCGAATGGCCAGATGCTCCGCACCTGCCTTCACGCCCATATGATAACCTGCGTCCAGAACAGTTTGATCCATGGTTAATCGCTTAACCGCGAACGCTTCTGGCGGCGCTATCACTTTAATGGTCGCATCTTTTGGAGGGTTACGAATGAACTCCAGAGACTGGTTGTAGTTTTCAGCACGCACTGCCATCGATTCTGCAATGTTAGGGAATTTCTTTAATAGTTTTTTCAGCATCCATTGGTGCTTTTGAGGCTTCATTCGGTAACTCAAAGGATGAGAAAGAATCACGGTAATGTCTCGTGCACCACGACGGTATGCTTCGCGAACCGGAATTGAATCCGCTACGCCACCATCGGTATAACAACCACCAGAGAAGCACGGTGTTTCACGGTAAGCGATAGGTAGAGCCGTTGTTGCTTCAACCACGTTAGAAAGGTTTTCAGGCTTGATATGGTAGTAGTCTGCACTGCCAGTATCGACGTTAGTTACAGCAGCAATTAAAGGAACACTTGAGAACAGCTGACCGTAATCAAGCGGATAACGTTGGTTAGATTCATCCCACAACCACTTAACGTCGACCAAATTGCCACCTTTAGCAAAGCGAGCAGGGTTAAAAAACGTCTTATCGGTCGCCATGGTAGTAATCACGTTATAACTACGCTTCGGTGCTTGAGATAAGTAACCAACAAGGTTCGACACGCCCGCAGATACGCCAATAGCAAAATCATAGGGACGGAAATCGTCTTGCATAAAGGCGTCCAACACTCCGGCTGCGAAGATGCCTCTCATTGCCCCACCTTCAACGATTAATGCGCTTTTACTCATCTCAAACTCTATTACTTTATAAACTGATAGCTGTAGGATAATCCCGTCCATTTTATAAAGATAATGGGATGTGTTTATCAATTCGATAGGTAAAAACTATCAATAGAAATGGTGCTAATTTTCAAGTAACTGATACTACTTACATGACTCACCTAATACACAGCTGATCAAAAAAGGCCGCTGAGTGATTAACTCAGCGGCCTTCTGACTATTTAAGCGAGTTTATTGATTACGACTTAAATTCGCTCACATCGATTTCAAGCAATTTACCAATGCCTTCACCGTATGCAGGGTCAGCTTTGTAACAGTGTCTTAGGTGACGAAGTTGAATCTCTTTAGGAACGCCGCCTAGGTTACGGGCAGTGTTATCAAACAGAATCGCTTGCTTCTCTGGCGTCATCAGACGGAACAAGTCACCCGGTTGCGAGAAGTAATCTTCATCTTCGCGGTGATCCCAGTGCGCCGCTGCGCCATCTAGGTTCAATGCTGGTTCAGCGAAATCAGGTTGCTCAGCCCATTGACCTTCGTTGTTTGGCTCATAACCCAATGTGCTACCGAAATTACCATCAACACGCATCGCACCATCACGGTGGTAGCTGTGTACTGGGCAACGAGGTGCGTTCACTGGGATATGCTGATGGTTAACACCCAAACGGTAACGCTGCGCATCACCATAAGCAAACAAACGACCTTGCAGCATCTTGTCTGGTGAGAAGCTGATACCCGGAACCACGTTGGCAGGGTTGAATGCCGACTGTTCAACTTCAGCGAAGAAGTTTTGCGGGTTACGGTTCAATTCAAACTCACCCACCTCAATTAACGGGTAATCCGCGTGTGGCCAAATCTTAGTCAAATCGAACGGGTTGTATGGCACTGTCGCTGCATCCGCTTCTGGCATCACTTGCACTTTCAACGTCCATTTAGGGAAGTCTTGGTTGTCAATACTGTCTAACAAGTCGCGCTGGTGACTTTCACGGTCATCGCCGATCACTTGTGCCGCTTCTGCATCAGACAAGTTCTTAATACCTTGCTGAGATTTGAAGTGGAATTTAACCCAGAAACGTTCGTTATCTGCGTTAATAAAGCTGAATGTGTGGCTACCAAAACCGTGCATATGACGGTAAGTCGCAGGGATACCACGATCACTCATCACAATCGTGATTTGGTGAAGCGCTTCAGGTAGAGAGGTCCAGAAATCCCAGTTGTTCTTCGCGCTGCGCATGTTGGTGCGTGGGTCACGTTTCACCGCGTGGTTTAGATCTGGGAACTTAAGAGGATCACGAAGGAAGAATACTGGCGTGTTGTTACCCACCATATCCCAGTTACCTTCTTCAGTATAAAACTTCAATGCAAAGCCGCGAATATCACGCTCAGCATCGGCAGCACCGCGCTCACCCGCTACAGTCGTAAAACGGGCAAACAAGTCGGTCTTTTTACCTACTTCAGAAAACAGCTTTGCCTTGGTGTATTTGGTGATGTCATGCGTAACAGTAAATGTACCGTAGGCACCAGAACCTTTCGCGTGCATGCGACGCTCTGGAATCACTTCACGATCAAAGTGAGCCAATTTCTCTAAAAACCAAACATCTTGTAGAAGCTGTGGGCCACGTTTGCCCGCCGTTTGAACATTCTGGTTATGAGCAACAGGACAACCCGCAGCTGTAGTTAGTTTTTTACTCATGGTCTATTCTCCTTAAGGTAAAAGATATCGCATCGTTGCCATATCTTCGATTAAAGTGGATTCAGTACTTTAAAAACCACTAAAATAATATGGATAAAGAATAGACCTGAGTGACTAGAAAATATAATCGTTTATATTTATCGTTGCTATCTATGAAACCTATCGAACAGGTGAGTTAACTAAGCCTTTGTATCACCGAACTTTATTTAAGAATTACATGGCCTAACCTCAGAGTTGAGGCAATGTTCCTCGCCGTTCTGGTTAGGTTCAATTCAGCTTCTCGTAGTACTTGCTCGAGTGGCTGAGGAGAGCGCACTGTTCCGAACAAGCTGCTCATTTCACCATATAAGGCTTCGACTTCAGTGCCCAAAGATCCTGCAATCCCTATCGTCGGAATGACTTGCAAGCTCGCACGTTTAGCAATGCCATAAGGCGTTTTTCCTTGAAGGGTTTGATTGTCCATCTGACCTTCGCCGGTAATCACAAGGTCTGCGCCTTTCAATACTTCATCGGCTTGTAAAACATCGAGTACCATCTCAATGCCCGGTTTAATCTGCATATTGAATAGCAAGCCAAGTCCCATCGGCGTACCACCAGCCGCGCCATAACCCGTGCGCTTGTGAACGGATTCATCGCCACTAACACAACCTTGCGCTTCAGCTACTTGAGCAAAGTTCGCAAGCGCCTGATCCAGCATCACAACTTGTTCTGGGCTTGCGCCTTTTTGTGGGCCGAATATATGGCTGGCACCATTATCGCCACACAGTGGATTATCCACATCGCACGCCACAATCAATTCGATATCAGCACAGCGTGAATCTAGATCGGTAAGATCGATAGATGCTAAATCAGCTAGCGCAGCGCCACCTCGGCTGAGTTCTTGCCCTGCACGATCAAGCAATCTACCACCTAACGCTTGTACAATTCCTGCACCACCATCATTGGTCGCACTGCCACCCAAGCCAAGAATGATCGTTTGAACGCCCTGCTGCATCGCTTCTAAAATGAGCTGACCTGTACCAAATGAAGAGGCTACCAATGGATCACGCTGCTCTGGTGTTAACAAATCCAAGCCTGATGCGGCAGCAATCTCAATCAGTGCAGTTTTTTTCTGATTGCTTGCGGATGGCTCAAGTATCGCCCACTCCGCGTTTACAAGTGCCCCCAACGGCCCTTCTACTTGGTGGCTTCGCTTCTGTCCTGCTAAACCTTGCAACAACACATCTACCGTACCTTCACCACCATCGGCCAGAGGTAAAGTCACATAGTCAGCGTCAGGAAAGATTTCACGAAAACCCTTTTCAATACACGCCGCCACCGATACCGCCGATAAAGATTCTTTAAACGAGTCTGGTGCAATAACAATTTTCATACTGATAAATCCAAGGAAATAATAATTTTGATAGGCTGTCGATCCAAAAATGCCTCTATGTCAGATTAGCAAGCCAATCAAGCAATAGGGGCAGTATATAAAGGTAAGCGGTATTAGTTAGTAACAGCTGCCTTTACTTGTGATTTCTCTTTGCTTTTTAGCCAGATAAATACTGCTGCTAAAACTGCAATTGGAATCAATGGATCAATCAGTGTACCGCCTTTACCAAACACCAAGTTTAGAACCATGATGATGCTTGCACCAATCGCCCATGCGATAGTTGAAGACACAGACCAGATCTTGATTTGGTCTGCTAGTTCAGTAATCCCTAGCGTACGGTTGATGATGTGGAAGTACGAATCGTTCAAATGAGAGAAGCCAACCGGGCCTACCGCACATGCAAGTGCTACGAATACTGGGTCTAGACCTAACGTTTCAACCAATGGCAGCGTCATCGTTGCTGCAACCATCATAGATGCCGTTGCTGAACCTTGGATTAGACGAAGCATTGAAGCAATGGCTAGTGGTACAAGTAGAGGTGGAATACCGCTGCTCGCGATAGCTTCTGCAACTTGAGGACCAGCACCAGATGCTTTAAGTACTGCACCCATTGCGCCACCACAGCCAGTTACCACAAGAATTAGACCTGTTGTAGATAACGCGTCATCCATTGAGCTAACCATGTCTTTACGTTCAATGTGACGAGTAAGACCGTATAGCGCCATAAGAACACCGATACCAACAGCAACCACTGGGTTACCAATTAGTGAAATAACGGTATGCATTGCAGTGTCACCTTGGCCAACAAGCGTGTTGATTAAGATGAATGCGATTGGTAGAAGGATTGGACCAAATGATAAGAAGTTACTTGGTAGCTCTTTGTCATCTGTCTCTTTTACTTTCTCTAGGTTTGCCCAATCAGCTTGGTTAGTAATCCATGTTTCACCGTTTGGTACGCGGTAGTACTCGTTACCTACTCGGCGAATGTAAATCATAGAAAGCAGCATCATAGGGATAGAAACCATCAAACCCCAAAGCATGTACTCACCGAGGTCAACGCCAAGAATACCGGCTACTGCAACTGGACCCGGTGTTGGTGGTACAAGTGCGTGAGTGATCAGTAGGCCAAGCGCTAGAGTCACACCTAGGCCAACCGCTGACTTACCAGTGTCACGTGAAATTGCGCGAACAAGAGAATGCAAAATGATATACGCAGAATCACAGAAAACCGGAATAGCGACAAGTACACCTGTAAAACCTAGTGCTAAGTCTTCGCGACCTTTACCACACAGCTTTACAAACGTTTTTGCCATTCGAACAGCGGCTCCAGAACGCTCAAAACACGCGCCCATGATCACGCCAAACGCGATAATCAAACCAATCCCGCCAAGTACGCCACCAAAGCCAGCTTTAATTGCGTTGATCAGCTCTGTTGGTGCCATTCCAGCAAACAGACCCATGATGATACTGGCAATAATCATAGCAAGTGCCACCGGGATTCTCGTTTTAATGATCATACCCATCATGGCTAAAATGCCAATTACGATGCCTATCAGTGCTCCATCCATTGTATTTTCCTTTTTGTACTATTTGTTGTGTAGGGTTTGCATGCGAGAGGCATAGGAGTACCGCCCGCAGCACTTTATTGTGCAGCGACTTTTATTTTGGGCCGCTTTATCTTATTTTTACGAGTTCAAATCTGCCTTAAAGGCTCAAGCTGGCTGCTTCTATAAATAGGGTTTAACCCATTCCAAACCAGCTTCAGTTGTATTTTTTGGGGTGTATTCACAGCCAATCCAACCTTGATAACCCGAATCATCCAAAACACTAAATAAGTGTGGGTAGTTCAGTTCGCCTTCCGATGGTTCATGTCTTTCTGGTACAGAAGCAATTTGGATATGACCGGTATAAGCGGCAACCTCACGAATCAAAGTACTTAAATCGCCATCCATGATTTGTGCGTGGTACAGGTCAAGTTGCAGCTTCACATTTGACCTATCGACCAACTTAATCAGTTCGACAGCATCACGTTGGTGAGCTACGAAGTAATTAGGAACATCACGGCTATTCAGCGGTTCAATCATCAATTCAATGTCTTGCTCAGCAAACTTATCTGCGGCAAAACGAATGTTTGAGATAAAGGTTTCAACGTGTTGATGCCTCGTGAAATTCGCATCATGTAGACCCGACATCGCGTGAACTTTCTTGCAATTCAGTGCTTTAGCGTACATAAGTGCTGTATCAACGCTGGCTTTAAACTCTTCTTCACGGCCAGGAATCGCTGCGAAGCCACGTTCACCTGCATCCCAATCACCTGGAGGCATATTGAACAGGGCCTGTTCAAAACCAAATTTCTGCATTTTTTCTGCGAGCTCGTCCGCTTCAAACGCGTAAGGGAATAAGTATTCCACTGCTTTGAAACCGGCTTGGTGTGCTTTTTCAAAACGCTCCAAAAATGGCACTTCTGTGAATAACATCGTTAAGTTTGCTGCGAACTTAGCCATTATTTGCCTCTCCCTTTTAAATCCATCACTTCTTCGTCCGTTAAGTAACGGATATCATTCCCTTTCAATAAGAATGCTAATTTGGCGGTCTCTTCTAACTCTTCTGCATTGTCCACGGCATCGACAAAATCAGTGCCTGTTACTACTGGACCATGATTCGCCAACAAAAAGGCTCGGTAGTCGCCAGCTCGCTTTGCAAGCTCTTCAGCGATCTGAGGGTCTCCTGGGCGCAAGTAAGGAATCACAGGTAATTCACCAATTCGCATCACAAAGTACGGCGTAAATGCCTTAATCGCGTTATTACGATCTAACCCTACAAGGCATGAAAGTGCAGTCAGGTATGTTGAGTGTAAGTGCACAATCGCATTGCACTCTGCATTGTTTCTATAAATCGCTAGGTGGAATGCCGCTTCTTTTGACGGTTTCTTGCCTGATATATGGTTGCCATCGATATCGACAACCGATAATTCCTCAGCCACAAGACGACCAAATGAAGAACCGGTTGGTGTTGCTAGAAAATGCCCATTTGGCAATTTGATAGAGAGATTACCGGCACCACCTGTCGCGTAACCTCGTTCGAACATCGAACGAGCGAGCGTTACCATTTGCTCTCTTAACTGCTGTTCGTTCATCAAAACTTTACTCATCTGAATCTCGCTTATGAAAAGAATGATTGCGCTCTAGCGAAGAAATTCTCGTCACCAAAGTTGCCCGATTTAAGTGCTAGTGAAAGATCACCTTCAACCGACTTAACCCAAGGCACACCCGGTGCGATTTGAGGACCGATATGGAAACCTTTAACCGCTAAACTTTGCGTCACAACACCTGAGGTTTCACCACCAGCAACGATGAAATTCTTCACACCATGTTGTTGTAGCTTGATAGCTAACAGGCTAAAGAATTGCTCTACGGCATGGCTTGAAGCTTGTGCACCGTACTCTTCTTGAATGGCTTTAAGTGCAGCCGCATCAGCGGTTGCATACACTAAAGGAGCAAGCTCACCTTGGTTGTTAGTCATCACCCAATCGAATACTTCATTGGCGTATTGATCGTTGGTTAAGCATGCCTTCACATCGATAGCGAAGTGAGGAGCGAGTTGCTTGTAAGCTGTAACTTGTTGGTTAGTCATTACCGAACAAGAACCAGAGAACACAACCGTTGGCGCTTTTATTGGACTACCTGCGTTTTTTGCATCGCTTTGGTCAGCAAGATGTTCAGTCCAGTTTTTTGCGATGCCCGCTGCTAAGCCTGAACCACCTGTGATTAACTTCAGAGATTTAGCTGCTTGGCCTAACGTCACCAAGTGTTCTGCGTTAAAAGCATCAACGACCGCATAACGGTTGCCTTGAGCTTTTAGTTCATCAAAATGAGCGGTGACTGCATCAGAGCCTTGTTCAATAATTTGGAAGTTAACCAAGCCAGAAACACCCTCTGATTGTGCATCCATCATTCGAACGACACTGGAATCTGTCATCGGTGTCACCGGGTGATTACGCATGCCTGAATCACTTAATAGCTCACCAAAAACAAACAAGTGGCCGTTGTAAACCGTGCGACCATTAACTGGCAATGCAGGACAAACCATAGTGAAAGATTCGCCAAGCTCAGCCAAAAGTGCATCGGTTACGGGACCGATATTGCCCTCAGCTGTGCTGTCGAACGTCGAGCAGTATTTGAAGTAAAACTGCTGGCAGCCTTGAGATTGAAGCCACTTAAGCGCAGTCACCGAATCGGTTACCGCTTCATCTACCGGGCAAGAGCGAGATTTAAGGCTGATCACGACCGCATCCGCTGAAGCATCAAAGTCACCCGTCGGAATGCCGTTCAATTGAATAGTGCGCATCCCGTTTTCAACTAAGAAACCAGCAATGTCTGTTGCACCTGTAAAATCGTCTGCAATAACACCTAATAACATGATTACTTCTCCACTTTTGGTGTATTAACACCCGGTAGGTCAATGCCTTGGAACACTTTGATTACTGCGCTATCGTCTTCTTGACCAAAGCCAGCATTACTCGCACTTAAAAACATATTCAGTGCTGCACTTGATAGTGGAAGCGGGAATTTTAGGTCTTGAGCGGTATCCGATACCAAGTTCAAGTCTTTTACGAAGATATCGACCATAGATTTTGGAGAGTAATCACCATCAACAACGTGCTTCATACGATTCTCGAACATCCACGAGTTACCCGCTGCGTTAGTCACAACGTCGTACATCAGATCTAGAGGGATATTCGCGCGAGCTGCTAATGCCATTGCTTCAGCGCCTGCAGCAATGTGAACACCTGCAAGTAATTGGTGGATGATCTTTACAGTCGCACCAAGGCCAATAGCTTCACCGATGTTGTAAACTTTTGCCGCCGTCGCATCGAGTACAGGAGCCAATGCCTCGAATGTAGTAATCGCACCTGAAGCCATGATAGTCATTTCACCTGCTTCTGCTTTTACTGCACCACCTGAAACAGGTGCGTCAAGCATCACAAGATCATGTTCAGCAAGCTGAGCTTCGATTTGTTTCGCGTCTTCTGCTGAGATCGTTGCCGAGACCATAACTGGCGTGTTAGGTCTTAGTGCCGCCGCAAGACCAGTCTTAAACAGTACCGTGTTAACTTGAGCAGCATTCACAACGAGTACCAAAACAGAATCAAGTTTGTCTGCAAACTCAACCGCATTCGTCGATACCGCTTTTGCACCATATTCACCCAAGGTTTCAAGCGCTTGCGGATTCAAATCGAAACCATATACATCAAGCCCTGCACGCACACATGACTTAGCTGCGCCCATGCCCATTGAACCTAAACCGATAACACCAACAGATTGAACTTCACTCATAACAAGATGCCTTTCACGTAATTATTGAATTTTAAATTTGTTAACTATTGTTTATGTTTGTGATTATATGTGAAGCAACCGAATGCGACTTAGTGACAAGTCACACTTTTAACAAAAGTTAACACGCATGGGTGATTTACCCCTTTCGAGGCATTAGATAATGGTAATTTCCGCAACAATCACAGTTCTTATTGCTATATCACAACAGATATTCACAGATATTCACAAAACAACGAAAGGTTGATAGGATAATGAAAAATAAGAACATAGAAGAAGAATCATGATTCCAGCAGAACGTCAGAGAACCATTTTGTCACTATTATCACATCAAGAAGTGATCAGTATTTCTGAGCTTGTTGAGCACCTAGAGGTGTCTCATATGACCATTCGTCGAGATATCGTAAAGCTAGAGACATCAGGGAAAGTGATTTCAGTTTCGGGTGGCGTTCAGCTGACTAAAGCACTTCACAGTGAATTGTCACACGACATCAAGGTAGAACAGCAAGCAAACGAAAAAGCTCAAATAGGTCAACTAGCTGCTCAATTAGTTCCTGAGTATTCGACTATCTACTTAGACGCCGGAACCACCTCTTTGGAGATCGCCCACCAACTTGCAGGGCGAGATGATCTGCTTATCATCACCAATGACTTCGCGATTGCCGCGTACCTAATGAACAGTACACAATCTGAGATTTACCATACTGGTGGTAAGATTGACCGTGAAAATCAATCGAGTATTGGGGGCAAAGTAGCGGAGTTCTTAGCAGGGATGAATATTGATATTGCGTTTATCTCTTCTTCATCTTGGAATCTAAAAGGGCTCTCGACACCTTGTGAAAATAAGGTATTAGTCAAACAAGCCATTGTTCAAGCAGCTCATTCAAACTATCTGATTTCAGACTCAACCAAATACGGGCGCATCGCTACTTTCCACGCCTTAGATTTAAGTGCGCTTGATGGCGTGATCACCGATATTGATCTTTCGAGTAGTGTGATTGATGAGCTTCAAGATAAAGGTATTAAGGTCATTAACTCGTAACTGTTCCCCCTTCAGCTTCAGGCTCACCAATCAAACATTCAGAGCCTGAATACCAAAACTCCAAAACCATCTATTTATCCACTCGATAAAAATAATTCTTACAATTAAGTTTCTATATTCATTAATAATATTATCAGCGGACGGCATAATGGGCACAAATCCCTTCAGCGAGTCTGGTTATGTTCTACAAGTACCTTTTGCCATTGGCTTTACCGCTTACTTTTGTGTTTCCCACCCATGCTGAAACGTTTGATGAGCGAATGGCGCGCATCGAACAAGAGAATGTACTGGCGAAATCCATGAGTGAAGAACAAGTCGAATTGATACAAAAAGTCGTACAGACCAACCACTGCGCTAAAGTGGCGTTAACCCACCATCAACGCATTTTAGGCCAATATAAGGTTGAAACGTCCTCTTCAGAGTTATTTGTAAAATGGCGTCAACTCGGTAAGCAGTTAGACGCTCAATACGAAACGGATTACCCCGGCTACCCTAAGCACGCTTTTCAGGAGCACCTTGCGGCTTCAAGCAAAGTCGATGGTTACCTTTTTGCTTTAATCGACAATGGATTAAACGAGCAATTGTGGATCGCCAAAGAGTTTAAGCAGTGTAAAAAGAATAAGCTGATATCCCGAACCTAAGCTCTAGTCTGCTCTGGTTCGAGAGTGCTCATTCGCATTGGTTTTAATAAAGTAAGAACAGTCCTTCATAACCGTTAATTTCTATTTCACTCACATACTCACCAACGTTACCGTTAGCATCAACAGGTTTCATTGGAACATCCAGCGCGATGGTGAGTTTTTCCGCGTCATAAAAACTCGGATTCTTACCGTGGAAATCCGTGCGATACAACACACGACCATTACTAAACTCTCTCGCTAACACCATGTCCTCAGGGCCACCAGCAACCACCTGATTATCAGATTGATATATAAAGTACGTGAACGTCGGTAGAACGTGAGTCATGCCATTGGGTAGATCAGCATGCACCATTTCGTTCATCGAGGAGTCGCCAACGATGGTGTAGTCAGCGGGCTGAGGTGTCGTTGTCGATAGCATCAAAGGGATCGGCTCAAAGCCTTGTGGAATTTGATGACTCGGCTCTCCCAAATCAACGGCCAATAACGAACTTGGTTGATAGGCGATGTTTTTAGGGACACCACTTTGCCAGAAAGTATCTGCAGTCGTGTTACCACTTCCATAGACGTAACCATTGTTCCACTGATTGAAATAGCTATGTTGAGCATGTCGATTGAGGTGGTAGATCGCTAGGGTCGAGTATTGGTCTTGCTTCCAGTTCTCTTCACTATTTCCAAGATACTGAACTCGCCCATAACGCGTTGTCGCCTGAAAAATAACACTTTGTCCATTGTAGGCGAGCGCAGAATTATCCCAGAATTTAGAGATTCCCGAATAACCACTAAACCCAGTAGATGGAAAAATGTAGTGCTCTCGTAAATACAGAGATCCCGCCTCGCTAAGATGAGACTGTCCATTTCGACCCAGCAAGTTCGCGGTTCCGATGTTCAACCCAATCGACGCATCACTTTCTAAAGCAGATAGATTTTTCAGAAACGCTGAAAACTGCTTTTTGTAGAGATCATCCGCTTGATTCGAACCCGCAACGGATCCTAACTCTTGAACATGCCCGCCAGAATGAACATAGAATTGGTTTGAACCAATGAGTTTATTTGTGTCGTCGTTGTACGCACCATTCAAACCTTGGCTTGTCCAGCTTTGCTTGTAGTAGCGATGAATGGCAGATAGATAATCCGTGTTTGCGACGTTCGTTAACGACCAAGATGAATTAGCGCTCCACATTCGACCAAATGGCACCACTCTTGATTCCCAACGAAAACGCGCTGTCGCGTTCTTATTGGTTCGATTTCGATACTCGCTCGGCGACAAGTAGTTATCGCCATCTAGGTCTGCAGACACATCAAAACCGCGGATTTTGCGCCATTGGCTGATAGCATCGCCACCCGGTGTTGTGCTCGGGGCATCGGTTAATTTGACGGTTGGAAAACTGTTTTTGAGTTCTACTTCTTTTAAACGCGGCCTGTCGTCAGCGTTCTCACTTTGCCAACGAACTCTCACAGCGTATAAGCGCCCACCATCTCTCAAAAAGGTTGAACCAAAATACTGGCCGCCACCATAACTCGCACCGCTCCCATCATGAGTTGTCGCTCTCACCCAATCATTAGGTAGGTTCCAAATCACAGACTGGTTTTTGGTCATATTGAGGGTTCTGTCTTTCTTAATATCAAGCCTTTCCCACCGAGACACCATTCCGCGAGAATCAATAACCGTTGGGTATTCAATCCAGAGTTCTCCGCTGCCAGCAAACTGTGAGAAATTGAAGGTAAGCCGTTCGAACTGCTCGGCATGATAGACGTACAAAGCCCCGCCCTGTTCAAAATTCTCAAACACATCGGCATCCCATGGAGGCTCTTGATACAGCCAAAATCCAGCATGATCTTCACCTGAGGTATAACCGACGATCATGGGCTTGCGATTTAGTAGAGTGTTTTCACCGTGAGTATTATCAACTTCGGCAATGACAGTATCTTCAGAAAAGTGTAGGAAATAATCTTCGAAATTGAGGCCTTCTACCTCAGCTTGGTTACGGAGATCGTTCTCCAACCAACCCGAGTTCATCGCCATGACTTGGTTGTACATATAACCAATTGTCGTAGCCCGCTCATTGTCGGCTTTGTCGGCATAGGCACCGAAGACAATATCACTGTTGGTAATTTCCCAATCAATGACAGCATTCGCAGATAGTGGGGAGCCCGAAAGATCAACACCAGCTTCATGTTGCCCTGGCAGCACAACTGCTGTACCAACAGCAAAAGCGTAGCCAGCGATTAAACATGACGGTATGAGTGCGAGCAGCCCAGAAGTGTAGGTTTTCATGAATCATATTTCCTAATCGATACTGTCATGCCTTAAATCACAAGACGAAAAGTCAGCCAACTTACGTGTCAATTTAGGAATCAAAATACGAAAAAAGTATCGACTACATTGCTGAATTGTTCAAGTGCTCGTCTGTCTTGTTTCATCGGTGGTAAGGAAAATGAGAAAATGTCGATTAAAAATCAAGATATTAAGGAAAAGATAAATTTTTGTGATTTTAATTTTATTTGGAAACCAAGTATCTCCGGCTAACGAAAAATCAGCTCAGATTTTCTCAAAATGAGAATAAAGCAGTTTGGAAGACAGAAGATTATCAGAACTTAAAGCTCAGAACGGGCTGAGATTTGCTGCATCGAATCTCAGTTTCAACGCCACACTGTTGAAACTCAATTTGGATAGGCTAGTCTCGGTCATCTAAACAAGAACGATGACAACAGAGAGTGGTAAATAAAGAGATGTACGTTGACTATCATAAGCGGCTTGTTCCCGTTATACGCTATTTAGAGAAGCACTTTAACGATCCGCTCAACCTGATCGAAGTCGCGGCATTAGCCAACTTTTCACCCTACCATTTTCATCGTACTTTTAAGGCCGTTCAAGGCGAGACGCTTGCTGATTTCACCAGACGGCTGAGACTTGAAGCGGCAGCCAACGATCTCTTCAAATCCAAACAACCTATTATTAATATTGCATTGGATTATGGATTCTCATCGTCTCAAAGCTTTGCCAAAGCCTTCAAGCAACACTTTGGTGTGACGCCTAGTGCCTTTCGTGATTGTGAAGACTACCAAGCTTTCGGTGAGTTAACTCGAAATAGCAAGATTGGACACACGTTGCGCAAGAATGGAACCGATGCAGTCGTCGGCAATTCATATACTGACTCCGAACTTTCAACATGGAGCATGACAATGAAAACACAACAATTCGAACCATCAAAACTGGCGTATGTGCGAGTAACAGGTCCCTATGGACAAGGGTATGAAGAGCCAAGCGGTCGTCTTTATCAATGGGCAGAAATTAAAGGGTTATCAGGCAATACCTGCATGTTCATTTATCATGACAATCCAGAAATTACACCGACAGATAAGTGCCGAACAGACATTTGTTTAATGGTCCCTGAAGATGTGGAAGTACCCAGCGGTATCGAACTGAAGGACTTTCCCGGCGGGCAATATGCGGTGATGAGACAAACGATTACCGAAATCGGCCAATATGCCAAAGCGTGGGATGATTTAATGAGTAACGTCATTGAGTCCGGTATTGAAACAGACGATCGACCTTGTTTTGAGCTTTACCACAGCTACGACCCGCAAACTCAACATTCAGATGTCAGCTTCTGTACTGCAATCAAGTAACGATAATGAAAGCCTACCTCGCGTAGGCTTTCATTTCTCTGGATCGCTTACCAAATAGCACGACCAATAAAGCGCCTTAAAGCCGTTTGTTCCACTTCCCTTGATGGTCGCGGTCGCAATTTTCTTGCGTATCGTAGCTAACATGCTTGTCGATATTCTTCAGTTGAATTCCAACCTGATTGAACGCTTGTTGAATAGCCTCAGAGACACTCTGTTGACCTTCGCCATTTAAGAAATTCGCTCTATCTTGATTGGTGTCGAATATGCAGACGATTTTTAAACTTTGCGGGAATGAAGAGAAATTGACCGTATGAGTCACCCAAAGAAAACCATCGTAGCTTTTCAACGTATCTTCACACACGTCCGTTAACACGTCTCTGATTTGATTTTCGATCTTCTTATCTGATTTGCGCATGCGGTAAAGGTCCTATTTAACACCTTAAAAAATAAGGTTTTTCTGTCAGTTTTGTACTGCCTGACATTGGACACTGTGGCGCTTTCAAATGCAAAGTATTTATTGAGGGTGATAGGCTAGAGGGATTAGAGAAACACCTCATGCTCGATAACTTACGAGGCATCAAACATGAGGCAGATACAGAATTTAGTTAATAAATTAGCTCGCCGCTTGCTCCCAATCAGTCAGTAACTTCATGATTACGCGAGAGTCTTGATGAGTTGCCATTGGCGCAGCAAGTTGTGTGTCACCTCGCTCAACCGCTTGGCGAATATTACGCACTTGATAGTGGAAACCGTCGCCTTGCGCTTCAACTTTCACTTCACGTATCGACGTTTCGTAGATCTCAACCGTGAACGAGTTTTCTTCGGTCGGTAACCATGGATTGGTGTCGAGTGTGATACAGCCTTTGCTGCCTAAAATCGTGAAGCCGTGCTTTAAGCCGTGGTCTTCTGCGGTATGAATTTGCGCGGTAAAACGCTCATTGAAGCGCATCATCGCCGACGATTCACAGATGTTGCCATCTTGGCCACGTCGACCGATTGCTGAGATCTGCACATCATCAAACACACTCTCACCAAACTGCTGTTGTGCGACAGAGTGGATCAGAGACATTGGGTAACAACCCAGATTATACAAAGCGCCTTTGCTCGCAGGGTTCACAAACTGATCAATCGCCGCAACGTATGAACCTTGAATTGAACGCACTTCGCCAATCTCACCGGTTGCCAACTCTTGATGAAGCTTGGCGATAAGCGGGTGGTTTAGATACATCAAGCCTTCTGCGAAGAATATGCCCGCTTCTTTTACCGCTTGCAGAGCTTGTTCGGTTTTTTCCATATCAACCGACAACGATTTTTCACACAGAATCGCTTTGCCTTTTTGAGCGGCTCTAATAACGTATTCGTGGTGAACGTGGTTTGGTAGAGCAATGTAGATGATGTCGACTGACTCATCTTCAATCAAAGCTTCATAGCTGTTGAAGGTCAATGTTGGTTGGTACTGCGCCGCAAACTCATTGAGTGTTTTCTCTGTGCGTCCAGCTACGGCATACAGTTCACTTTGAGCATCGCCTTTAATCGCATCCGCCATTACACCTGATATAAAGCTGGTTCCTAGGATTCCCCATTTCATGGTTTATTTCTCCTACTTCTGAGTTTCGAACGCTTGAACCAACTCGGTAATGTCACGCTCAATAAACGCTTGAGTGTGAGGCATTCCAAAGTGCTGATTGATCGCTTCACGGTTCTCGTATTGTTCCAACAAGATCACGCGATCACTTTGGTTTTGATCATAGGTTGCTATTGCTTGTAGGCAGCCCGGTTCACTCTGCATGTCTAAGCAAAACTGTTCGATGGCTTCTACTGCAGCATCACGTTCAATGTTCGTTTTTATCTTAAGTTCGGCAGTAACAAAGATGGTTTCATTCATTTGAGACATTTCAAGCTCTTATTTTAATTAATTATCGGTTTGCCATTAATATAATTAACCCCTAATAATTGATAAACTCACCTTTTGTTTATTATTTATTAACTGAGAGTGTTTAATGGATAAGTTAACCAGTATGAAGGTCTTCGTTTATGTGGTCGAGCAAGGCAGCTTTCGCAGCGCCGCCAACCACTTCAACTTGTCGGCGACCATGATCAGTAAACATGTCCATCATCTTGAATCGAGCCTTAACTCTCAACTGATTCATCGCACCACGCGTAAGCAGTCTTTAACCGATTCAGGTCAGCTTTATTATCGAGAATGTAAACGAATTCTCGAAGACATCAGCAATGCTGAAAACCTGATTCAAACCTTGGAAAACCAGCCACAAGGGACGGTAAAGATAAACTGCCCGGTCACCTATGGGAACAAGGTGCTTGCCCCGATTGTGGCTAAGTTCCTCGCACATCACCCAACCATAAACGTCGAGCTGATGTTGAATAATGACCTTGTTGATCCTTACTCATCCGACATTGATTTGATGGTGCGAATTGGTGACCTATCCGATTCAAGTTTGGTCGCAAGATATTTAGGGGACTATGAGATGTGTTATTGCGCCGCTCCCGATTACCTTAACCAACATGCTGAAATCAAAGTATTAGAAGACTTGGCACAGCACCCATCGCTTGGGTTCGGTTACAGCAGCCAAGCCCCTCACGCCACATCGAATAAAGAACGTGTTCGCTTGATGTCGAATAATGGTAATGTGTTGCGATATGCCGCCCTACAAGGTGTGGGCGTGTTGTTGCAACCGACTATCTTGGTATCAGAAGAGATTGATCGTGGTGCACTATTGGAAATCCTACCCGGCATGGCACCGTTACCCAAGCCTATTCACTTACTCTACAAAACCAAGCAACTGTCGTTGAAGAACCGAACCTTTGTTGAGTTTTTATTAGCCTCTCTTTCCAAGTAACTAAGCGCTGACTAATTCAAAAAAGGCTTTTAAGTAATGAAGGATTTCCGGAACAACAAAGACCGCTAGACTGTTTGCCAATGGCTCATCAAGCGCTTGCCAAGATCAGAAGGTGTGGTGTTATGGACGATCATCTCATCACATTGGTTGAACACCATGAAGTGTTTTAGCTCATCGCATAAAGCATGAACCAGCGACTCATGGTTTTTAATTCGCTCTTCCACAACCAAGTTACGGATATTGAGCAAACCACTCTTCCTATCAACTTTACAATCCATTCGTGCCACCAGTTCACCTTGCCACAAAATCGGTAAGCTAAAATAACCAAACTGACGCTTAGCTTCAGGTACATAACACTCAAGAAGGTAGTCAAAGTTGAACAATGATTGCATTCGCTTTCGTTGAATCAGCAGGTTATCAAACGGTGACAGTATCTTAAGCTTGGTTCTGGAAAGGGGTTGATACAGCAGATCAAACACACCTGGCAGGACATAATAATCAGAGCCTTGAATATCTACTTTCAAGACCTGCTTATCTTCAAGCATCTGTTGGAGTGTTTTCTGAATCAGAGGCTTAGTGTTCTTGAGTAGATAGCTAATTTCCGGCGCAATTCCCACACCGTTCGCTTCTAAATAACGCGTGATCAGATGCTCGATGTACTCTTGCTCCGTCGGTTCAGAGGTATCAATACCACTCGGCAAAACTCGTTCGGTTAGGTCATACACCTTATGAAAGTTCACTCGGCTCGGCACCATTAAATCACCTTGCATAAACAAAGTCTCTAGTGCCTGTTTGGCAGGTTTACCGCCCCATCCGCCGGGGTTTGGTCTATCCCCTTCAAAGTCTTTCGCCATTAATGGCCCTTCGCTCTCAATGCGTTTGAGAACATGCGCCATGAGTGCGTCATCCTTTTTATACCAATGTTTAAGCTTACCGCTCGCAAACCCGTTCTTTCGATGCAGGCTGAAGCGGTAGTCGCGCATAGGCAGATAAGCGGCGGCGTGCGACCAATACTCAAATACCTCTCGACGCTCTAACAACTTATCCAGATGATTCAGTTGGTAGTCTTGATTGCGATTCCACAACGTATGATGGTGGGCTCGCTGAATCACGGAAATGGTATCAATTTGGACATACCCAAGGTTTTCAATCGCAGACAGCGTGTTCGCCAAAGTGCCTCCATTGCGTTGCTTTTTGGGCGGCAATTTTTGCGAAAGCAGTACAATTTTTTGCGCTTGAGCGAGGGACAGTGATTCCATGAAATTCAGACTCTAATTGATACCAATGATCCGTTTATGATTCAGCAATCAGCTCTTGAAGAACCTGCTTGTAGGTTTCTACCGTCTGCGCGCCTGTCACAGCACTCTTACGATTGAACACCACAGTAGGAACCGCAGATATACCCATGCGTTGCCATTCAAACTCTTGCGCTTCAATTTGCTTTAAGTTGTCGATGTTCTTCAAGCGTTTCAATGCCTTCGTTGAGTCTAAGCCAACCGCTTCAAGTTCTTGCGCGATAACCTCAAGATCAGACAGATCTTTCTGCTCTGAAAAGTGCGCAGTAAAGAAGCGTAGCTTTAACTCAGTCTGTTTACCGTGCGCTAGAGCAAAATCAAGCAGCACATGTAGGTGACGTGAATTGACCATTCTCATGCTGTCATAGAAATTGAAATCGAACCCTACCGCTTTGCCACGAACAGCCAGTTGCTCACGGGAACTTTGGCTCTCTTCCGCACTAGAGCCGTATTTTCTCATGATGTGATCACGCAGGTTTTCACCTTCTTGCGGCATGTCTGGATTCAACTCAAACGGCTGCCATTCAAGTTCAATCTGCTCCGCTAAACCAAGTTCCGTAATGGCTTGCTCTAAGTTTTTGTAGCCGACCACGCACCATGGGCACATTACGTCAGAAATAATATCGAGTTGAAGTTTCTTGCTCATCGTCATTCCAAATGTCGTTGATAAGGCGCATCCAATACAAAGTGAATACCCATCTTTGTCACTAAGATTACAATAATCTGAACAATCGTTCAAATATCAATATCTTCCCTCTAAAATAACTTCAACTTCTGCCAATTAACCTTTGACTTAAAGTTAACTTTAAGTTGTAGAGTTATGCAAAACAGAGACTATGAGACAACGATATGAAGAGAAAAACACCACCCTACCTTACCGGACGTTTCTTTGATGGCATCAGCTCAGGGCTGTTTATGTTAGCGCTGCCTTGGTTAATGCTAGCGACACCTAACATGGGGACTTTTGTCGCACTGACCGCCCTGCTTTGTACCGTCACAACTTTTCTAGTAACCCCGTATTTTTCTGCGTTGATCGACCGCCATTCTCGTAAACACATTCTGATCATCGCGCAGATAATTCAAGCTTCAACCGCATTTATTGTCGCAGCTATATACTGGCTCGGATTTGGCTCGATTATGGTGTTAGGTGCGGCTCAGCTGATCTTTTGGGTCTCAAGTAGCCTTGCATGGCACACCAACAACGCCTTTACACAAGAAAATTACGATCACCACGAATACGCCAAAATCTCTAGCCACCAAGAAATTATTCTGCAGTCGACAACATTAGGTGCAGGGGCTTTGGGCGTTGTGCTACTAGAACAATGGAGCATCAATGAGTTTGCGATTTTTGCAGGTATTGCTTCGACCATTTCAGCTATCAGCTACCTAATGACACCGTACAGAAGACGAATCAAGGACAGCGTCAACACACCTTTCAAGCAGCAGCTAACCGAGATTAAGGAAGTATTTTCTCAGTCGCCACAATTCTACGGATTCCTGATTGTTTCTTGTCTCTCATATCCGATGATGACTTTTTTAAGTCGATTGGTTCCTATCTGGTTTTCAGAGCTCAATGTGACCGGAGATTGGCTCGCGCTTTACAACATCTCACTCGGCATGGGTGCATTGATCATTGGCGTGTCTTTACCATTAATTCTAAAGTCCGCTTCCCACAAAACAATCATCCAAATAGCCATGGTGATTATCGCCGTCTCTTTACTGCTCATGAGCCAAGTAGAAAACCCAGCGTATATCATTGTGCTGACATTCATCTTCGGGGCATTCAACGCGCTCAATAGAATCGCACGTACCAATTGGATGCACCACGCGGTGGCAATGAAACAGCGAGGAAGAGTGGATGGAGGGCTAGCCCTATTTGCCACACTCACACAAAGCCTAAGCTATGTGTTGATTGCGGTATTGGCGCAAGCAGATGCCATTGTGTACGGTTTTACCATTGCGGGGGTTGTGGTTCTAGCTGCTACATTTTGGATGAGTAAACTTGGTAAACAAATCAAACCTGAATGTACGTTGGCGAATCAATGTTAAGACGGATTATAAAGCTCAGGCTCACCAACAAAAAAGCCAACTCATCTTCACGAGTTGGCTTTGATAAAAATCGGATTGAGCTTAACCGCGTTACGCTAGCAGTTTCTCAAGTACTTGGAATACACCGGCATCGACGTTACTTGGCGCGCTAAAACGTGCGATCTCTTTTAACTTTGGATGCGCGTTTTCCATCGCGTAAGAGTGGTAGCTCTCTTTAAGCATTTCCAAGTCATTCAGGTAATCACCAAAACTCATGGTCTGCTCGTAAGTGAAGCCTAATGTGCTTTGTAGATGCTTAATCGCCGCGCCTTTTGACGCTTCAGCGTTCATCACATCTAACCAAATTTTTGCACTCACAACCACTTGGTAGTTCTCACCGAATTTGGCATCAATAGTTGGGTTCACTTTCTCTTGTGAACCGTCGAAGTGACAGATAGCCACCTTGATGAAATCGTCTTCTACCGCCAGTAAGTCTTCGACTTGCTCTCGGCGATGGTAGTACTTAGAGATCTCCGCTAAAGCACGCTCATCTTTGGTTTCGATGTACGCTGATTTCTTACCACAAAGCACCACATGTGCACCTTCAATGGCTCGCGCTTCTTTGATGATGTCTTTGATGGCATCAGTATCAAGTAAGCAGCTGTAGAGCTCTTGCCCTTTGTGCATCACCAATGTGCCATTTTCAGCAACGAACATCATGCGATCTTTTAGCGGAGAAAATGTTTCCATCAAGCTGTAGTACTGACGACCCGATGCCGCCGCAAAAATGATGTCTTGAGCTTCTAGTCGCTCATAAAGATTGAAGAATTCTGGGTCTAACTTTCCGTGTTCATTAAGCAGAGTGCCGTCCATATCAGCAGCGATAAATTTGATGTTCTGTTGTGGCATTTCAGGGCTTACCTATAAGTAAAGATTAAAGTGTAAATTATGATTTTTCGTTATCTTGTGTAACGGTTCTGCGTTCGATTATATCGCTAGAATAGCCAGTGAATGCAATGCTTTTCGGTAGGCTTGTCTGTTTGAGTCTGACTTTGAATCAAGCTGACCAAATTCACCTCTTACAATAAGTCCTTCGATAAAAGTCATAACCGATTCACTGCGTAATTCGAGTATTGCAGTGTCTACTTCTTCATTACCTCTTACCACATCACGAATGCTGTTTTTGAGCCAAACCTTGTGCTGTCGCGAGAGCATCGTAATGTCATCTTCCGACTCTTTAAATTCGGCTAGCGCGTGCATGAACATGCAGCCTTTGAAGTCAGGTTGTTCAAACCACGCAAGATGCCAATCTAACAGCGCATCCAGTTGGTTTTGTAATCCAGAAGTTGATAATAGTGCCGCTTCTAAACTCGACTCGAAACGCTGATGACGCCTTTCTAACACAGCTTCAATCAGCTTGGTTTTCGAGCCAAAATGGCGGTACATAGATGTTTTGGAAACCGCCGCTTCGTCTCGGATCATATCCACCCCAACAGCGGTATAACCAAACTGATTAAACAACGACTCTGCTACATCCAGAATCAAATCTTTTTTACTCATCGTTCATCAACCTCAAATCGCTCTGAAATCGTAGAGCTCAATTTATCATTGCAAGAAGTGTACAGATCTGTATCATCCAAATCAAATGGTACAGATCTGTACACTTAATATAAAAGAGATAACGAAGAGGAAACGATTATGATCAACAAACTATCTGGTGGTGGAGCCCTTCCTCCGAAAGCAAGCATTAGCCAGCTTATTAAAGGTTTTATTGGCGGTACGCTGGGCATCTTGACCTTGTGTCTATTAGCCGAAAGTTCTGGGTTCCCGTGGTTAATGGCTCCATTTGGTGCGACGTGCGTACTGCTGTTTGCGGTGCCAACATCGCCGTTAGCTCAACCTAGAAACGTCATTGCGGGACACTTTATTTCAGCTGTTGTGGGCTTAATCGCGTTATATGGCTTTGGGGATTCTTATTTGACTATGGCTATCGCTGTCGGCTCATCCATCATGCTAATGCAATACTGTCGAGCGGTTCACCCACCCGCTGGCGCCAATCCGATTGTGATAGCTTTGGCAGGTACCGCACATGTGGATTGGATGTTCTTATTCACTCCCGTATTAGTAGGCAGCATCGCTTTGGTTGGTATTGGTGCGCTATTGAATAACAGCTATTCAGAACAAAAGTGGCCGTTATACTGGTTTGGTTCATCCAAGTCTTAGTCCATTGAATTTCAATGATAAATATGGATTTTGACATCAAATTTAGAAGCAAATTGAAAGATCACATTGACCCTTATATAAAATGGGCTTACTATTAATCGTCTTTTAACGATTATGGAAAGCGAAACATCAATATGAACGAAACTTGCCCTACAACTGGTGGCTGTGCTCTGCCAATCGGACATGGTGATGCCGAAGCTGAAACACAAATGGCCGCTCTGGCTAAAGCGCTCGCTCACCCAGCAAGAGTTCGTATATTGAGTATCCTTTCAACGTTAGAAAAATCGGGGGGCTGTTTGAACAGTGACTTGGTTAGCGAATTAGGTTTAGCTCAGTCAACCGTATCAGAGCACCTAAGAATCTTGAAAACCTCAGGCTTCATCACTGCTGAATCAATACCACCGAAGATGTGCTACCGAATTAATCGAGATAATATTCAGCAATTTGAGTCGCTGATAGACACCATATTAAAATAGATTAACCACGCTTAGTTTGTCGAACACAATAAACTAAGCGTATTTTTTGCCTTTAAATATCGCTTTTCGACGATTAACGATAACAACCAAAGAGATAATATAATGAAACCAAAATTAGGTTTTCTCGATCGCTACTTAACGCTGTGGATCTTCATCGCCATGGGCATTGGTGTACTGCTTGGCACCTTGTTTCCACAAATCGAACAGTGGAACGAATCAATGTCTGTTGGCACAACCAACATTCCACTGGCAATTGGCCTTATCTTAATGATGTACCCACCTCTGGCTAAGGTTAACTACAACCTGCTAGGCACCGTGGTAAAAGATAAGAAAGCGATCAAACTATCTTTGATCATGAACTGGTTTGTCGGCCCAATTCTGATGTTTGTGTTGGCGCTAACATTCTTAGGCGACCACCCAGGTTACATGGTCGGTGTGATTCTGATTGGTCTTGCTCGTTGTGTGGCAATGGTTCTGGTTTGGAACGACATCGGCGGTGGTAACAAAGAATACGGTGCGGCATTAGTTGCTCTAAACAGTGCATTCCAAGTGGTGAGCTACAGCTTTATGGCGTGGCTATTCATCAGCGTTCTTCCACCAGTATTTGGTTACGAAGGCATGATGGTTGATATCTCAATGATCGATATTGCACACAGTGTTCTTATCTACCTAGGTATACCATTCCTAGCGGGCTTCTTAAGCCGTAAGATCCTAGTGTCGATGAAAGGCGAGCAGTGGTACAACGGTGTGTTCATTCCACGTATCTCACCAATCACACTGATTGCTCTACTGGCGACTATCGTGCTGATGTTCAGCCTAAAAGGCGAGATGATTGTTGAACTGCCAATGGACGTATTGTTGATTGCTGTTCCACTGACTATCTACTTCACAGCGATGTTCTTCATCAGCTTCTTCATTGGCAAGAAGATGGGCATTGAGTACGACAAGAACGCATCAATCGCATTCACAGCGACAGGCAACAACTTCGAGCTAGCGATTGCCGTTGCTATCTCAGTATTCGGTATCAATTCAGACCAAGCGTTTGCAGGCGTTATCGGTCCACTGATTGAAGTGCCAGTATTGATTTACCTAGTGAACGTTGCGCTTAAGATGAAAGACAAGTACTACAACGGTCTGACGGTTAAATCTAGCATCTAGCATCTAGCATCTAGCATCTAGCAGAAGATTAGAAAAACTAAGGGCTTACCTTTCGGGGTAAGCCCTTTCATTTGTCTATGGTTTGGAAAAGATCAATCGAGTAAGGTTTTGAGGTTGTCTTCCAACCACAGCAAGCCCGGCCCTTTCATCGCTTTCTTGGAGATCACCAAATCGACAGGAGGCGACCATGTTTTATGGTCAAACGAGACGTTTATCTGGTTAAGCTTTCCTTGTTGAATCTCATGTTCCACCAAGTAACTCGGTAAGTATGCCCAGCCAATATCGCTGCCAAGTACCATCTCTTTGATCACAATAAAGCTGTTTGACCACCATACCTTTCCGGCAATCAGCGGAAACTGATCCATCACCTTGCCTTTGTCTCCCCTCAACATTAACTGACGATGCGGGAGTAAGTCAGTGAGTTTCGCCACACCTGTTTTTGCGAGCGCATGACTTGGATGACACACAGCAATAAACGGTAAGTGACCGATAAAGCAAGGCTCAGAGCCGACATCAAAAGCCAAGTTGGTAAACATCAATCCAATGTCGGCCCTCTCTTCGATAATCAACGGATTGACCTCTGTCGTGGTACACGCAACCAGTTCAACTTCGGTCGCAGGGAATTGTTGACTGAACTGACTAAGGATCTTAGATAGGTTCGGAACCAGCAATGAATCATCTAATGCAATTTTGATGAGCCCCTCTTCACCGCTACCCATCGCGTTAACCGTCACATTCAGATCTTCAACCTGAAGCACGATTGCTTTCACCTGTTTAAATAACTGCTCGCCCGCTTTGGTTAGTGAAGGCTTTCGAGTCGAACGATCAAAAAGCTCAACATTAAAATCGATTTCAAGATTACTGATGCCTTGGCTCACCGCCGACTGTACCTTACCCAAATGACGAGCACTGGCAGAAAATGACCCTAATTCAACGGCATACACAAACATTTTCAGTTGTTCAATGTTGTACATTCGGTTTCTCCCAAACTTACTATCACTATATGTGATACTAACTATCTTTATATTATCACTTAAGTAGATATTATCTAGCCAAGTCATTAGCCCATCGGCGGCTATTTAATCGTAAAGAGAGTTAGAAAAATGTCACATAAAGAACGCATGTTGCACATGGTGCTATTTGAATTGGTTGCTTTGGTTCTAATGGCAGGGCTTGCAACCTATGTTACAGGAAATGGCGCAGGTGAAATGGCAGGCTTAGCGCTTGCAATATCATTGATAGCGATGGCTTGGAACTACGTTTACAACTATGGCTACGACAAAATTTACGGAACAGACCGAAGCAAAAGAACCACGAAAACACGTATCCTGCACGGATTAGGTTTTGAGCTTGGCTTAATGACAGTGACTCTACCTGTCTTGATGTGGGTTCTACAACTCGACTTCCTAACCGTACTGATCATGGACATCGGCCTAGTTATTTTCTTCGTACTTTACGCGATTGCGTTCAACTGGGCGTATGACTCGGTTCGAGATCAATTAGTAGCGAAAGGGAAAGTGGCAGCTCTGGTTTAGAGCGGTAAGTTCGTATCGTATAACAAGAACATACACCCAAATGAAAACTGCCAAACTACAACATAGTTGGCAGTTTATTCATTTATGCATATAAGCTCATTTGTTAACGCCCTTGTTACATAGCAAAAACATCACATAGCCCTCCCTAATTAAGTCTAATAATCCGCCACTCACGAAGTAGCATCACAAATCCAAACATAAACTCCTCGTACCAGTTGCGCATTCATTTACATATAGGTAGTTTGAGCGGCTTCGCAACCTATCAATTCGAGCAATGACGTTCATGCGAGCATCTTTTTCGAGCAAAAGTGTTCGGATTAACATTTCAAGTGACTTTAATTAACAATTTTACGCTCAAACGCTCAATTTTGATGTTCGTTTATTTTCGAGTTCGCAAATATATGCACAATACACGTGCTAGATAAGCAAAACTAAAAAGGACTCGAACATGACAACAAACAAACACCCTTCTTTATTTGGGCAATGCTTGGCTGAATTTATCGGTACAGGATTACTCATATTCTTTGGCGTTGGCTGTGTGGCCGCTCTGGTATTAACCGGTGCGACATTCGGACAATGGGAAATCAGCATCATCTGGGGCTTCGGTGTTGCGATTGCAATTTACTGTACTGCCGGCGTTTCAGGCGCACACATCAACCCAGCCGTAACGATTGCACTGGCCATGTTCCATGGTTTTGATAAAGCGAAAGTGGTGCCTTACATCATTTCGCAACTGCTTGGCGCTTTCTGCTCTGCAGCATTGGTTTACAGCCTGTACAGCAACCTATTTACTGACTACGAAATCGCACATAACTTTGTTCGTAGCAGCCAAGACGCACTATCAACTGCTGGTATCTTCTCGACTTACCCACATGCTTCACTTTCTTTCTTCGGCGCTTTTGCTGTGGAATTCGTGATTACTGCAGTGTTGATGTTTGCCATTTTAGCGTTAGGTGATGAGAACAACGGCGCATCTCGCGGTGCAATGAACCCTCTACTGATCGGTATTCTTATCGCGGTTATCGGTGGTTCTTTAGGTCCACTGACGGGCTTTGCAATGAACCCTGCTCGTGACTTCGGACCAAAACTGTTCGCTTACTTTGCAGGTTGGGATTTCGCACTAAGCGGTGCACGTGATATTCCTTACTTCATCGTTCCAATTCTTGCTCCAATTGCTGGTGCGTGTTTTGGTGGTTGGTTGTACCCACGTGTTATCGGTGCTTACCTACCAGTAGAAGGCCAAGGCTGCACAATTCCAAACCAATGTGAAACAGAAGAAGAAGCTGAACAAGCTCAAGCTTAATCCCTAAGCGACCTTACATTTACTAAAATATAAATAACGAAAGAAAAAGGATTCTTACCATGACCGAGCAAAAATACATTGTTGCCCTAGACCAAGGCACCACAAGCTCTCGCGCTGTAATCCTCGACCACGATGCAAACATCGTAAGCTCTTCTCAACGCGAATTTACTCAGATTTATCCAAAAGCTGGTTGGGTTGAGCACGATCCAATGGAAATCTGGGCGACTCAAAGCTCTACATTGGTTGAAGCACTTGCTAAAGCAGGCATCCGCAGCGATGAGCTAGCAGGCATTGGTATCACTAACCAACGTGAAACCACCATTGTTTGGAACAAAGAGACAGGCAAGCCTGTTTATAACGCAATCGTATGGCAGTGTCGCCGTACAGCAGACATCTGTGAAGACCTAAAAGCACGTGGCCTAGAAGACTACGTACGTGACAATACTGGCTTAGTCCTTGACCCGTATTTCTCAGGTACAAAAGTAAAATGGATTCTAGACAACGTTGAAGGTGCTCGCGAAGACGCTGAAGCAGGCAAATTGCTATTCGGTACGGTTGATACTTGGTTGGTTTGGAAGATGACTCAAGGACGTGTACACGTTACGGATTACACTAACGCGTCACGTACTATGTTATTTAACATCAACGACCTATGCTGGGATCAAAAGCTACTTGATGAGATGGGTATCCCTTCATCAATGATGCCAGAAGTGAAGCGTTCTTCTGAAGTGTACGGTCAAACGAACCTTGGTGGTAAAGGTGGTACTCGTATCCCAATCGCGGGTATTGCGGGTGACCAACAAGCTGCACTTTACGGTCAAATGTGTGTAGAAGCTGGCCAAGCGAAGAACACGTACGGCACAGGTTGTTTCCTTCTGATGAACACAGGCCAAGAGAAAGTAACCTCGAAAAACGGCCTACTAACAACACTGGCATGTGGCCCTAAAGGTGAACCTGCATACGCACTGGAAGGTGCGGTATTCATGGGCGGTGCATCAATCCAATGGCTACGTGATGAGATGAAGTTACTGGCTGGCGCAGAAGACTCTGAGTACTTCGCAACCAAAGTAGACTCTTCAAACGGCGTTTACGTGGTTCCTGCATTCACTGGCCTAGGCGCACCATACTGGGATGCTTACGCTCGCGGTACGATTGTTGGTCTAACTCGTGGTGTTAACTCGAACCACATCATCCGTGCAACACTGGAAGGTATTGCTTACCAAACTCGTGACGTACTGGATGCGATGCAAGCGGACTCTGGCATCAAGCTAGCAAACCTACGTGTTGATGGCGGTGCAGTAGCGAACAACTTCCTAATGCAGTTCCAATCAGACGTGCTAGATACAGAAGTTCACCGCCCTGAAGTAACGGAAGTGACCGCTCTGGGTGCCGCTTACCTTGCTGGCCTAGCGGTTGGTTTCTGGGACAGCATTGACGAGCTTCAAGACAAAGCCGTTTTGAATCGCACCTTCATGCCACACCACGACGAAGAGAAGCGTAACCGCCGTTACAAAGGCTGGAAGCGTGCAATCAAGTGTGCACAAGTTTGGTCTGAACTGCACGATGACGACGAAGAGTAATCTAAGCTTGAGTTAACAGAGGAGCACGAATAATCCCTTCTTAGTCGATTAGATTGTTCGAACCTCAGCAAACGAAACTAAAAAGAGCACTATTTTGTGCTCTTTTTTGCGTTTCAGGCTCAAATTCCATGTTTTGAGCAGCGTTTTTGCGGTTTAGACATGATTCCTTACCATCATTACTTCTCTCTTTTCATCAATTCGAGCACAATAGCGTGAGTTTATATTTTCGATTTTGACGCGCTAGAGCCCTTTGCGCGCAGGGAGTGGTAAGTTAAGTGAAGCAGATACCAAGACACCAGCAGATTGTAGACCTGGTAAAAACACAAGGATATGTGAGCACAGAAGAGCTCGTTGAAAAATTCGATGTCAGCCCACAAACCATCAGACGAGACCTCAATGAGCTGGCTGATAGCAACAAAATCCGTCGCTATCACGGTGGTGCAACCATTCCTTTAAGCTCGGAAAACACCTCTTATAACACGCGTAAAGCACTTAACTTCAACGAAAAAGACGTGATTGCCGATGAACTGGTTAAACACATCCCTGATGGTGCAACCCTGTTCGTTGATATCGGCACTACACCAGAATCAGTCGCCCGCGCACTCAACAAAAATCACAAACAATTGAGAGTCGTGACCAACAACATCAATGTTGCGAGCATCCTTCTTCCAAACCCAGAGATAAAGGTTATCTTGGCGGGTGGCGAAGTGAGAAACCGTGATGGCGGCATCGTGGGTGAAGCAACACTAGATTTCGTTAAACAGTTCCGTCTTGATTTCGGCATTTTAGGGATCAGTGGTATCGACTTTGACGGCTCACTGCTCGATTTTGACTATCATGAAGTTCGAGTGAAACAAGCCATCATCGAAAACAGCCGCAGTATCTTCTTAGCCGTCGACCACACTAAGTTTGGTCGTAACGCGATGGTTAAGCTCGGCAACATCTCTCAAGCGCACATGGTGTTTACTAATAAGCAGCCACCGGAAGAGATTCTCAACATCCTTAAAGATTCAGCAATACCATTAGAAGTGATTGATACCGCTCGTCCTGTGAGCGAATAACTCAACATAAGTGCTCAGTGAAGCCATTTTCTTAAACGAATCACGATTCTTTATAGAAAAGTTAAAAAAGTAAAACTTGCTCACTACCAGTGTCGCTTCTATGCTCGAATTAGATTTATTTGAACCTCTGCTTTCATAAGCAGAGGTTTTTTTATGTCCAAATCACATAAAACGCGCATAAACGAAAATAATAAATGACCGCAAACGAAAGTTAAGATAGGATTCACTTATGTTCTAAAATGCTCGTTCGCTCAGCAAGAGGTCAAAATCATGAGTGCTCAACAAAATAATTCAAACAACAGTACATCTTCCACTTTAGACTTGATCGTGATTGGCGGCGGCATCAATGGTGCAGGTATCGCGGCAGATGCAGCAGGTCGTGGTCTCAACGTTGGCTTATACGAAGCAAATGATTTTGCTTCTGCTACTTCATCTGCAAGTTCAAAACTGATCCACGGTGGCTTACGTTACCTTGAACATTACGAGTTTCGTTTGGTTTCGGAAGCGCTTGCAGAACGCGAAGTATTGTTAAGAAAAGCACCTCATGTTGCTCAACCAATGCGTTTCCGTTTACCTCATCGACCATTTTTACGCCCAGCTTGGATGATCCGCTGTGGCTTATTCCTTTACGATAACTTGGGTAAACGCACCACACTTCCTGGAAGTAAAACGGTGAACTTGGCTAAATCAGGTTTACTGAAGCCAGAAATGAAGACCGGTTTCGAATACTCAGATTGCTGGGTTGATGATGCGCGCATGGTATTGCTCAACGTATTAGCAGCAAAAGAAAACAACGCAGAAGTACGTAACTACTGCCGTGTTGAAAAAGCGCACCGTGAAGGTGGTATTTGGCATGTGACGATCCTTGATGTCATGACAAACCAACGCTTTGAACGCAAAGCAAAAGCGCTTGTTAACGCTGCAGGCCCTTGGGTTAAACAGTTCTTTGATGATGGATTAGAGCAGGCTTCGCCTCGTAATATTCGTCTGATCAAAGGCTCACACATTGTTGTGCCACGCATTCATGACGAACCACAAGCGTACATTCTGCAAAACAAAGACAATCGCATTGTGTTCATGATCCCTTACCTAGATAAGTTCTCGATCATCGGCACTACCGACCTTGAATACAAAGGCGACCCGCGTAACGTCGCAATTGATGATGTTGAAGTGGATTACTTGATTGATATCGTTAACCAGCACTTTGTTAAACAACTTGGCCGTGAAGATGTGGTTTGGACATACAGTGGCGTAAGACCGCTTTGTGACGACGAATCGGATTCACCACAAGCGATCACTCGTGACTACACGCTGGAATTAGATGCAGAGCTTGATCAAGCACCACTGCTTTCGATCTTCGGTGGTAAGTTGACCACTTATCGTAAACTCGGCGAAGCGGCACTTAAGAAGTTAGAACCACACCTAACCAACATGGGTGCGCCTTGGACAGCCAACAACACGCTTCCAGGCGGTAACTTTAGCTGCAGCAGAGAGCAGCTTGCGAAGATGATCCACACTAAATACCCTTGGGCATCTGAAGCGCTATTGCTTCGCTACGTGACTCAATTTGGTACTTACACGTGGAAACTACTGGAAGGTGCGAATAGCGAAGCTGACCTTGGCAGCCAATTCTCAAGCGAAGCCCATGGCGTTTATCAAGTTGAAATCGATTACTTGATCAATGAAGAGATGGCGATGACTGACGAAGACATCTTGTGGCGCAGAACCAAGCTTGGCCTGTACATGAGTGAATCAGAGCAGCAAGCAGTGACTGATTACTTAAAAGAGAAACTACAAAGTAAGGTAGTGAGCTTTTCTCAAGTAGGCTAACCCCACCAGCCTAAAAATGGTTCAAGAACATACTTAACAACGAAGCTTAGCGTCCCCCGCGCTAAGCTTTTTTTATACCCTATTTACAAAACCATAGTGCTAATTGAGTTTACCTATATCTAAGGTTTCTTGTATCCAAACATTCTTATGCGTTCAGATAGGGACTGGAGTGCAGAAACAAAAAAACTCCCGAAGGAGTTTTTATTATCTCAATCTGCAATTCGCTAACTAACTATTTAATTTAGCTATTCAGCAAAATAACCCGCTAGCTAGGCAATTAAGCGAGCATGCAGTGAATCTTTAAGCTCAGAACGATCATGTTTTAGTTGGTGCATCGAGCCGTCATCAATGGGTGAATCTTTCAGCTCTAGTTTACGAATCTCTTTATCAAGGTTGTCGTATGTCTTCATATCTGCTGCAAAGCCATCGTCAGTTTTAGCAAGCTCAGCAATTTTGTCTTTCATTTCAGGAAATTCGTGAACAAGAGAGTGATTTTCACCTAGCATAGAAACCTCTTAAGTTGAGTAAAGTGATTGGTATTACACATTCATTATTTACCTTAGCAAGGGACTCAAATGACAAATGAGATCCAGTACACAGCCTAGAATTTAAACAATTCAAATTAACAAATTTACAACCTTCCACCACAAAGCTATGGTATTGGATTGAGGTTTTTCTCAATAACAAAATCTGCCACTGACGATATGCCATATCACCAAGTTGTTTTTTATAGCCTTTGAATAAAACAAAACCTCACTTGATCGTGAGGCCTTAGACTGGTCGTTGTTATAAACGATAGCTAACAAATTTTGCTACATAAATTGGGGCTAGCTACTACAACCACCCGAATGTACTCGATTCATATCATCACCAACCTGTGATTCAGACCCCGTAGATTGGCATCCTGCCACGAATAATAGCGTTACAGATAAGATAAGCCATTTCATAATAATTCCTCTTTTAGTCATGACTAAAGCATAGTGCTTAAAAGCGCGGATACCTCAGCTATTAACTAAAGCCTTACCTGTCGATAAAGCCTTGGTTAATAAACAAAGCATTGCTTCATTAATTAACGACCTGCTTTTGTACAAAAAACTTTCACTCAACTAAATAAAAATCGATCAAAAACTGAAAGAGGACAGTTGTGGAGCCATGACGAGGATCTAAAAAACGAGTCGCTAAATGTTAGTCGCTCGTAGCCAAGCGCACCGCCGCTTCAGAGTGAATTGCTGTCGTATCAAACAACGGTACATCCGTATGTTGCTGCTGAATCAGTAAGGCGATTTCAGTACAGCCCAGAATAACGGCCTCTGCTCCTTGCTGGCTTAGCTTCTCGATGATTTGACGATAGACAGCTCGAGATTCTTCTCTTACTTCACCTCGGCACAGCTCTTGGTAAATGATGTTGTGCACTTTCTGTCGGTCATTCTCATCTGGAATCACAACACCAATACCGAACTTGTTAGTCAGGCGCCCTTTATAGAAATCTTGTTCCATCGTGAAAGCGGTACCGAGTAATCCTACTTTCTTTACGCCCTGTTCAAGCAGCTTCTGCGCTGTGGTATCAGCGATATGTAAGATAGGGATCGTGATCTTATCTTCGATCTCAGGAACGACCTTATGCATGGTATTGGTACAAATCAGAATGAAATCAGCCCCGCCCTTCTCTACCGACAATGCCGCGTCAGCTAAAATATCGGCCGTCTCAGCCCAACGGCCTTGGTTTTGTAACTTTTCAATCTCATCGAAGTTCACGCTATACATACAAATCTTTGCCGAGTTAAGCCCACCCAGCGTCGCTTTAACACCTTCGTTAATGGATTTGTAATAGCTCATGGTCGATTCCCAACTCATGCCACCAAGCAAACCGATCGTTTTCATTTTTTATTCCTTTAATTTCTGACTATCCCGATTAAAGCGTCATGCGTTAAAAATTTATAGTACGTTCTTGCTGAAAATGAGACGAAGCCTTCGCTATTTAGCAAAAAAGCTCGAATGAACCATCCGAGCCTTTGTTGTTTTATCTGAATGTTTATGAGCGTTAATACACTTCACACCAATCGGATTTCATGTCGATTAACGTCCAATCATCTCTAGAGTTCGCTTCATCGAGTGCTTTATCTAGCTTGCCCACATGGGACTCACGATCGTACTGCCACTCGCGCTCAGCATCAGTGTGATGAACAATCATCGCCATAGAGTTGGGTTGGCTCGTTGCCCATTGCATCATGGCTTGATCACCGTCTGAGTTACCGACCGCTAGAATAGGTTTCTTGCCGATAATATGCTGAATATTGGTGACCTTTCCGGCTTTATCATCAATCGTCAAAATGGACGAGTCTTTGGTTACAGTCGGGTTGCCGTCGTTGAAGCTGTAGTTGTATTTAAGCGCGCTGCCAATGATCTGTTCTGGCGGGATATTATAGGCCTCGGGAGCCCACACTCTCATGAAATCAACGCCGCCACCCGACACTATGTAAGTTTTAAAGTCATGCTCTTGCAAGTAAGCCAGCATCTCTTTCATTGGTTGGTAAGTCAAATCGGTATAGGCTTTGTTGAAACGAGCGTCTTTCGCTGCAGCTAACCATTGCTCAACATCTTTTTGGTATTGTTTGACTGTCATACCAGAGTGCGTCGCCATGATAATTTTCAATAAACCTTCTTCGCCGCTTCCTAGAACACTCTTAATGTCATCTTCAAGCACGAACTTAAACGGTGCTTCCGTTTTCCATTCAGGATGTTCAGGCGCCATCTCTTTTACACGATCTAGTGCAAAGGCCAGCTGGAAGTAATAAGGCTTTTCTGACCAAAGCGTACCGTCGTTATCGAATACAGCGATGCGATCTTGGGCCGCAACGAACATATCAGACTCCGCTTTCGTAGCTTGACCAACAAAATCCACGATAGCGGATTTACTCTCACTATCCTTCCATGAAGGCAGCAAATTGGGGTCGCAGTCTTTAGCAAAAGATGAGAAAGAGAGGCTAGATAAAATCGCAACTGACAAAAGGGTTATTTTCTTCATAGCAACTACCATGTTATTGAATTAATTGTAGGGTTTAATTCAATTCATCCTAATTGGTCTACTCTGATTTTCCACTTATGAACACTATAACCGCTGTTTATGTTGCTATTGGAACAGACGTAAAACGAGGGCTAACCTCACAGCTAACCCTCGTTGTTTTTATGCTAAATAGATAGCTTAAAGGCTAGGTGGAGTCCCTTCCCCATTGGAAGCAATCGCATCGATTTGCACCAAGGCACCCATAGGAATATCAGACACACCGATAACCGTGCGCGCAGGCAATGGACCTTCAAAGTAATGCGTGCAAACGTCATTGAGTACATCTAGATCAGCCATATATATTAATTGGATATTAAGCTTCACGATGTCATCCATGACATGGCCAACGCTCTCAATCACTTCTTTAATATTATTGAGGCACTGCATCGCCTGCTCTTTGGCACCATGCGTCACAATCGCACCAATTTTAGGGTCAAGCGGCAGCTGTGCGGAGATATTGTTGTAGTGAGAGAAAGCCACGGTTTGTGTTGAGATCTCGCTGATTGGTGCAGCTTTAGTGTTGTTTGCCTTAATCACTATTCCATGACGATCTTCAACAGCTTGTGGTGGTGTACCATCGCCATGTGACACGGTTGCATCCATTTGTACTAACGCTCCCATAGCTAAGCCTTCAACCACAGTTACTGAACGTGCTGGCATATAGCCCACAGATCTTGCAATCGCCGAGTCAGGGAAGAAAGTGGTGTACACTTCATTGATGGTAGCGAGGTCATCAAGGCTTCTCACATGGATGTTAACCTTTACGATGTCATCAAGTGGAACTTCAATACTTTCCAGTATCGATTTGATATTTTTTAGGCATTGAATCGCGTGCTCTTTTGCTCCACCCACAACGATATTGCCCGATTTAGGATCAATCGGCAGCTGAGCTGAAATATGATTATAGTGAGAAAAAGCGACCGTCTGAGTCGATAAAGAACTGGCTGGTGCGTTCTGGGTGTTTCTCGCGATTTTTACCAACTCACAAGCATCTTGTGGGTAAGTACCTTCACCATTAGAGATCACCGCATCCATTTGCAAATGAGCACCTTCGAGCGGTAAATCAGCAACAGCAAGTGTCGTACACGTTGGTGTGTAAGACTGGAAAAACGATGCATAAACTTCATTCACAGTGTCAAGATCGGCAATGTTTTTCAAGTATACGTTCACTCTCACAACATCATGCATACAATGTCCAATGCTCTCCACTATCGCTTGAATATTCAATAGGCACTGCTTTGTTTGATCCACTAAAGATCCAAAGACTAAGCTGCCTGTTTTAGGATCAGTCGGTAATTGAGCAGACAGGTTATTGTAGTGTGAGAATGCCACCGATTGTGTTGAGAAAGGGCTCAATGGTGCATCTTCAGTGTTTCTTGAAACTTTAATAATATCGGCACTCATGTCGATACATCTCCTATTCGAGTATTGATGTCAGATAGAGCCAATTAGCTACATGTTTACCGACATTTCAAAATAAAAGGTACAAAAATAGCCGAACCAATAAATCGTGATGAATACTGGTTCAGCCTGATTCGAGCATCACAGTGGAGGCTCTTACGCCCCCACAAATAAACCCCTACAGAGTGCTTAAGAAGCTGCTGATTTTTTCTTCGTGATGCTTAACGGTTTCTGGTGTTGGGATAACCGCATCTTTATGTGTGAAGTACACTAAAATCGCCATCTGAGCAGTGAGTCGGTTTTCAGCTTCATCGAACGCCACTGAGTATTCACTTTCTAGTGCGCCGCGAGTCACTTCTTCTTTGTCATTCGCAGGTAGGCAATGCAGCAACATTGCGCCCGGACGAGCCTTAGCCATTAGCTCTTCGGTAATCACATAGTTAGGCATGAATGCCGCAAGACGCTCTTCCTTCTCATCCATTTGGGTCACCCAGTAGAAGCTATCGCCGTACACCACATCACAGTCACTGATACGCTCTACATCATCAGTAATTTCAATCGTGCCACCAGACTCTTCACAGAAGTTCAGTGCCATGTCGATCCACTCTTGCTCCATGTGGTATTTCTTAGGACCAATTTGCTTGAAGCCCATGCCGTACTTAGCACACGTCAACATCAGCGAACGACACACATCTGTCGCATCGCCCATGAATGCCAAGGTGAGATCTGACAATCTACGTCCATCGGTGATGTGCTCTCTGATCGTGTAGAGATCCGCTAGCATTTGAGTTGGGTGGAAACGCGTATCAAGACCGTTGATTACTGGCACTGTCGACATTTCAAGTAGGCCATCGAGTGTTTCAGGGCTATTAGTACGAGCCATGATGATGTCGCACATACGTGATAAAACACGAGACGTATCATCAATAGACTCTTTACCACCTAAGTGAATGTCTTTTGGAGACAAGAATAGTGCGTGACCACCCAATAATGTTGCCGCCACCTCGAAAGAAACACGTGTACGAGTGGAGCCCGCTTCAAAGATCATCCCTACTGATTTGCCTTTGAACAGAGGTGGAATTGCATTGTCTTTACGTGCCTGTTTCAGGTGAGTCATCAGCTCCATCATGTTGTCCATCTCTTCGACAGAGAAGTCTTTCATGGAAACCATGTGCTCTAGGTTTGCTTTGTTTAGTTCAGTTGCGCTAGAAGAAGGTAATTTCATAATAAGTTCCTATTTTTCATAATTTTGTGTGCGGTTCTTTTTCAGTCACTTTCATGGCGATTTGATTTCGAATACCTGGCATCACTTTCAAGAACCGCTACGTTTGGATTAAATATTGGTGTTAACGACTTTTTTAAGTCTTTGTTTTCTTTTGATTCTTATTTCTAAATTGGTTTTATTGTTCCAACTAAACTCTTGGCACTTGTTGTGTGATGCAATGGATATTGCCGCCACCTAACAAAATTTCTCGCGCTGGGACGCCGTTCACTTCGTAGCCTGGATAAATATCTTCTAAGATCCCAATAACATCGTTGTCGTAGCGTTTGTCCAATAACGGCAGCACGATTTGGTTGTTGGTAATCAGGTAATTGGCGTACGACGCCGCTAAACGCTCACCCGCCTCTCGCTCCATTCCGTCTGCGATATCGATACCCGCCGCTTCTTCCTCGGTCATGAATAGAGGGCCTGGCATTGGCAACTTGTGTACCTTTATCTGACGGCCTTTGGCATCGGTCTGACTGGTGATGTAGTCATAGGCTTCATTGCTGATCTCATATTGAGGATCGTTCTTGTCATCGCACCATGTGAGAACCACTTCACCCGGCTTCACAACGTGGAGAATATTGTCGACGTGACCATTGGTTTCATCGTTGTATAAGCCACGAGGTAGCCAAATCACTTTCTCAACATTGAGGTGTTCACAAAGCACTTCGGTCAGCTCTTCTTTGCTCATATCTGGGTTGCGGCTTTCGTGTAATAAGCACTCTTCTGTTGTGTAAAGCGTGCCTTCACCATCGACATGAATTGAGCCGCCTTCTAGTACGATTGGAGCGCGGTATCGAGAGTCACGGATGGTTTCACACATCTTTTGAGCGACTTGGTTGTCACGATTCCAAGGAGAATACAAACCATCGACAAAACCACCCCAAGCATTGAACTCCCAATCCACACCTCGGCGCTCACCACTGTCATCAACAACATAAGTCGCACCGATGTCGCGCATCCAAGAGTCATCAGTGGAGATTTCCAACACTCGAATGTCCTCAGGTAAACGAGATACCGCATTATCGTATTGCTCAGAGCTCGCTAGCATGGTGACTGGTGTTGTATGGCTGATCTTGGTAGCAACGTCTGCAAAGACCGCTTGTGCTGGTTTTGCACCATTGCGCCAGTTGTCGGTACGTTCTGGCCAAGCCATCCAAATTTCGCTGTGTGGCTCGTGTTCTCCTGGCATTCTGAAGCCATCATGTTTTGGAGTAGTCTCAATCAGTTTTTTCATCGTTATGTCCCCTAAATTATGCTTGAGCTTCTTTTTTATCTTGCGAATCGGCAGTGTCGTTATCGTCCGAGCCTTGTTGTTTCTTGCGCTTTAGCGCGCCGAGTAGAATCCACTCACCAGCAAGAACGGTGGCAATCACGCCAATCAAAACAGGTCCTGTGTATCCCCAACCAGCAACGGTTAAATCAAGCGCCTCAAGGAATATGAATAAAATCACGGCTTGAAGGATGACGAAGAAACAAACAATGGACATGACCCACTGAGCCGCCATACCGCCCGGTACTTTGAATGGGCGTTCACGTTGACCATCAACCACTCGAAGCTTTAGGTATGCAGGGAACATGAACAGGTAAGGAAGTAAGAAAATGCAGCTAGAGAAGGCAAATATCGACCAGAACAGATCATCATTACCCTGAGCAAACAGCGCGTAAGACAGGATAACGACCGTTGATACTGTGCCTGTGATGTTGTTTGCGCCAACTGGAGAGCCTTTCTCAGACACTTTCGCGACTGGGGCTGGAAGTTCACCTTCTTGAGCGGCTTCAGCAGCAGCTCGGCTAGCGCCCATTGTCCAACTCACCATGTTGCCGATAAGCGTTAACAAAGCGAAAGTACCGAAGATGTACACCATCGCTGTACCAACCACACCAGTGCCGAAAAGTGTTCTAAATGTGTCGATAAGGCCAGACACCAAGCCAATGCTTTCGACAGGTAGCGCCATCAAAATGCCTACCGTACCGAAGATGTATAAGAAAGCGGTGATACCGATAGAGAGGAAGACAGCCTTAGGCATATCACGAACGTCTTTCATTTCTTTAGTCATGGTCGCAACCAGTTCAAAACCCATTAGGTTGAACACAATCGCGGGTAAGAAAGAGACCGCAGAATCCAATGAAGGCATCATAGCTGGCAACGTAAATTCGTTGGCAACGCCGTTTTTCATTGCATAGATGAACCCACCTACGCCTAATGTGCTGATCACGATGATTTTTAATACCGCGCCAATATTGGTGACCCAAACACCGATATCAGCTGACACATTACAAATCCAGACAGTTAGCCAGGTAAGTAAGATACAGATGGCGATTTGGCCCCATAAAGACAGGCCCGGCATAAAGAGTTCGGCAAACATACCTGCAAACATGATGTATACCGCTGGCATCCATAAACCAACGTTAATCCAGTAAAACCACGTTGTTCTGACTGCCCATTTAAAGTTGAAGGCTTGTTTTACCCAATCGTATATCCCACCTTCACCCGGGTAGGTGGTACTCAATTCGGAAGTAATTAGGCCATATGGGATGACAAAGAAGACCAGCATTAACACCCACCAACCAATGGCACTGACACCAATACTGGCTGACGCGGTTAATGTGTCGACCACCAAAACTGCACACAGTGTAAAGAGTGCAATTCCCGTAACCCCCATTTTTCCTTGCGTTTCGTTACTCATCTCTTAGCTCCTTAATCTCTAATTCGGGATTAATTAAACGGCAAAGCGATGAAGTGAACTGGGATGAGAATTGAATATCGGTTTTACATAAACGAGTTCGGGGTAAAAACAAAATAAACCCAACAAATATTAGATTTATAATGCTAAAAACCGGAATACTTGATTTTGGTCAATAACCATTCGATTAATAAATACATTTTCTATTTCAAAACCAAGATCACATATCTAGTTAATCTAGGGGTAATTAAGGATTTCTGTGACATATAGGCAACTAAAAACATCAAATATTGAGCACAAATCGAATTGTGATTTTTATCCCCACGACACCGACAATATTTAAATACAATTCAAGCTAACTTATTTGCACTGAGCAAAATATTATTTGGAGAGTTAAACATGTCGAAGCCTATTATTGTTGTTGCTGTCGGTGGGAATGCTTTACTACAGCGTGGTGAAGTAATGAGTTGCGAAAACCAAAAAAAGAGCATCGCGCAAACCGCCAGCTCTTTGGCTGAACTCAGCAAAGACTACCGTTTAGTGGTTGTGCACGGAAATGGCCCTCAAGTCGGCCTACTCTCATTACAGAACAATGCTTATAAAGATTGCCCCCCTTATCCATTTGATGTGCTTGGTGCCGAGACTCAAGGAATGATTGGTTACCTTATCCAGCAGGGGCTAAATGCTGCAATTAAAGACCGCTTTACGACCACGATTCTAACTCGCATCGTTATCGACGAGAATGATCCTGCAATTGCCGACCCAGCCAAGTTTATTGGCCCTATCTATACAGAAGAACAAGCCAAACAACTCGCAGAAGCCAACCAATGGGTTGTGAAACCTGATGGCGCACACTGGCGTCGCGTGGTGCCATCGCCTTCACCAAAAGAAGTGCTAGAAATAAAAGCCATCAAAGACTTGCTAGAGAAAGAGCACCTAATTATTTGTGGCGGTGGCGGTGGCGCTCCAGTCGTCGAAAAAGATGGCGCTTATGTGGGTTTTGAAGCGGTAATCGACAAAGACATGACAGCGGCTCTTATCGCAGAAGAAATCGGCGCAGAACATTTACTGATCCTCACTGACGGCTCTCATGTTTGTTTAGATTGGGGAACCCCAAAGGAAGAGAAGCTTGAGAACGTGTCAGTTGAACAAATGAAAAAGTACACTTTCCCAGCCGGTTCTATGGGGCCGAAGGTCGACGCATGTTGTCAATTTGTAGAAAAAACAAAACAGCATGGATACATTGGTGACCTGTCTAGTGCATTAGAGATCATAGAAGGAAAAACGGGGACACATATTAATGCTTAATATTGGGTTATAATGCTTTATATAAATAAAGGGTAATAAAGTCTAAGTTTCGATATTCCGATTGGAACTTTTCTTGAAAACCCTTTATGTTTTTTGTGTTCCAAATAAAAATGAGGATCATTAGATGCGCAAAGTAACAACCGAAGAAAAGTTAATTCGAATTCATGATGCTGTTGTGCAATTAATGGAACGCCGTGAAGCTACTGATATTTCAATGTACGATGTTGCCAAAGAGTGTGGAATGGCAACATCTACGGTTTATCACCACTATCCAAACATAGAGAACTTATTTCATAATCTATTAGATGACGTTTTTACTGATTTCGACTCTCTGCTCGGTAAATGTATAGATTACGAGCATGTTAATCATTGGACTGACATCAATCGCATGATTGAAACAGCGTATGTTAATTATTACAACAATAACCCGATTGCTAAAAAGTTAATTCTAGGTCGTCATACATTCACTGAACTAGGACATGCAGACACCGAGAATGACTTAATTCTTGGTAAAGAAGTAGAAACGATTTATCGACAGTTTTTTGATGTTCCTCAGTTACCACAATCCATCAATGTCTTCGCTATCTCATTGCAAGTCGCAGATAAAATATACTCGTTATCTTATCGCCAACATGGCTGCATCACACCAGAACTTGCCAACGAAGCAATCCGACTGACCGAGCCTTACCTTAAGCTGTATATTCCTCATATCTGTCAAAAAACAGAGCCTAGCATGATGCATACGCATTAAGAGAACCTGTAATCCCGATAACGTCTTACCTTTCTATTTGCGCTCGCTGACCAGGCTAAACTCGCTGACCAAACAAAAAAGCAGAACTTCAATTCCTCAAAATTCTGCTTTAACAATCCATGACTGCTTACGCTCTACGCTTTTTGAAAGCGTGCCAGCCAGCGCTGAAAATTGTTTTTAACACCACACCGAGTGCGCTTAGTTTTGGGTCGGCGTTCTTGCCAGAGGCAATGCGCCACATCTGATGTTCATACCAAACCAGCCCGACCATCGCCACTTTGTCTAATGCGGGTTTTCCTGTGGTTGGCACCGTTAGCGGCATGCCGTGGCTAGGGTTTTCAATTAACTTGTTTGGGAAATCAGGATCAACCGCCATTGTGCGCGCAATACCAATAAAATCGGTCGCCGAGGTGTTTAATGCGTCATTCATTGCTTGCGCGGTTCGAAAACCACCCGTGACCACCAGCGGAGTGCTGACGAGTTTTCTCGCCTTAACCATGTAATCCATAAAATACGCTTCACGTTTTACTGTGCTGGACTTGATTGGTTCAGCCTTATTCTTTGAACCCATCATTGATGGACTTTCATAGGTGCCGCCGGAGATCTCAATCAGGTCAATACCGTTATCACTCAATGTTTGCACAACTTGCATTGACTCTTCTTCAGTGAAGCCACCTTTCATGAAGTCGGCGCTGTTGAGCTTAATCCCGACAGGGAAATCGTCACCGACCTCTTTTCGAATCGCGCGATAAACCTCAAGCACGAAACGAAGTCGGTTTTCGAGTGAGCCACCCCATTTGTCTTGGCGTTGATTGTGTCTCGAAGACAAAAACTGACTTACAAGATAACCATGAGCACCGTGAATCTGCACGCCAGTAAAGCCTGCTTGTTTTGCAAGCTTTGCACTCAGCGCAAATTTATCAATGATTGCGATTATTTCTTTTTCAGTCAGAGCTCGTGGCGTATTGAAGCCCTTCTCTAATCCACGCTCTAAAGAGATAGCCGAAGGCGCAACCGGGCTATCACATAAGAATTTAGGGATTTGCTTACCTGGGTGATTCAGTTGCATCCATATCTGCGAACCATTCTGTGTTCCGGCACTCGCCCACTCACGAAATACGGTTAAGTCACTGTGCTCATCTAACACAACGTTTTTAGGTTCACCAAGCGCACCTCTATCGACCATCACGTTGCCCGTCATGGATAGACCAATTCCTCCTTGAGCCCAACGCAGGTAAAGCGTGACCAAACCTTGCTTAGGGTTATGGTGTTTATCACCTAGCTGTTCACTCATTGCCGATTTGAACAGGCGATTTTTGATTACTTGACCATTAGGAAGAGAAAAAGGGTCGTTGAGGCAGATTGGATTCATGCGCGTGGTTACTTTCTTTGGTTTATATATTCAGTCCAGTATGCCCTATTTTATCTGACTGTTCTGAGCATTTAACGCCTATTTCGAAGCAATTTCTGCTCAACAATCAAAACCAGCAGCATAACAACCGACATGAATCAATTATCAACAGGAGCTCAAAAATCGGAGCTAGCACTACAACATTACGCTAATCAGAAAGGCTCTAACGCCCTTTACGCTCATAGTAATTGTCGTTATTGTGATTCTCTACACCATCATCACAAGGACTGTCTGAGAGTTATGAACAGCACGATTGAAACTATTCTGGGGCACCGCTCCATTCGTCAATATACCGATCAACCAATAGAGAAGGAGCACCTCGATTTAATTGTCCAGGCAGGTCTCGCTGCGTCATCATCAAGCTTACTGCAGGCTGTTTCTATCATCAGAGTGACAGATAAAGATAAGCGAAAACTGTTAGCCGAATACGCAGGTAACCAAGCTTACGTTGAGAACGCGGCAGAGTTTTTGGTGTTCTGTATCGACTATCAACGCCACGCTCAAATCAACCCTGAAGTGAAAACCGACTTTACTGAACTGACCCTGATTGGCGCAGTCGATTCAGGCATCATGGCGCAAAACTGCATGCTGGCTGCTGAGTCTCTAGGTTTGGGTGGCGTGTATATTGGTGGGCTGCGTAACAGCGCACAACAAGTGGATGAACTGCTAGAACTGCCACAACACACCGCCGTATTGTTCGGAATGTGCTTAGGTCACCCGGCACAACAACCAGAGGTGAAGCCTCGCCTTCCAGCTCACGTGGTGATGCACGAAAACCAATACCAACCGCTGAGCCTAGATGAAATTGCCAGCTACGATGATTCAATGCAGAGCTACTACGCAAGCCGTTCAAGCAACCAAAAGCAGAGCAGTTGGTCACAGCAGATCACGCAAAAGCTGTCTGGCGAATCTCGCCCACATATTCTGCCGTATTTGAACAGTAAGCAACTGACTAAAAGATAACGTTCAAGACGCTGCTTAGATAAATAAGCTACCTTTCCATCGCCACAAACAAAAATGTCAGCGTATTATACGCTGACATTTTTATTTATCCGGAGGCGGCTAGCTTACAGATATTTCTCAATCGGTAGCAATTGCAAAAAGCCTGACTGCATTCGTTCCCACTTACCGGTTTCTGGTTCGCTATCCCAGCTTTGTTCACCTGAATACCAATACACGTCTCCGTCTTCGAGTTCCAAGCGCCAGCTGTTGTCTTCATTCATCGCTTGTTCGATGGTTTTTGCTAACGTTTCAGCAATCTCTTTATTCTCGATGATCAAAACCGATTCAGTATTGAGATAGGTAGAGCGCAAGTTGAAGTTAAATGAGCCGATGCTCGCGATGCTGCGGTCAAATACGACTGATTTAGCGTGCAAGCCATAGGCCGTCTCAGGCGCACATTTAGACGCGTCTTGCGTCGATGCTTCACACAGCTTAGATTCTGGTTTTAGCTCAAACAGGTCGATGCCATGCTCCAACATGTCGTAACGTCTGCCCGCATAAGCAGAATGATTAGTCACCAGATCATTAGAAGCCATAGAGTTCGTTAGCGCTTTTATCTCAACGCCCTGGTTGTTCAATACCTGCCACTCTTCAAGCTGACCGTCATCGAATACAAGGTAAGCTGACTCAAGCAAGATCTCTTGCTTCGATTCGCTGGCCAATTGCCCTAATAGAAGCGCGGTCGCTTTCGGCTGAGCGGTATTGTCTGAGTCAACAGGAACAGGTCGGTCATAAGCAAAACTCGCATTAACCCAAGTCATCTCACCAAGTGCCTTTTTTAGCAGGCTATCTGCCGCTTCACGATCTAGTGGTAGCTCTGGGTAATTCAGATATTGCGGAGCAGCGATATTCTCAATTGCTGAGATATCTGGTTGTTCTTCATCGCCCAACATATCTACCGGATAAGACCAGCGGCTGTTCCAGTATTCAATAAAGCTGGTTTGGATAGTCGTGACGACGGAACCCATGACTAATACATCGCGGTCTCGGAAATTGATTTCATCAGAAAGGTCGAAGTATTCATCACCGATATTACGGCCGCCAACCACAGACAAAGTGCCATCTACGGTAAACGACTTATTGTGCATACGGCGATTTAAGCGAGAAAAGTCACCGACAAAGCTCAACCATTTACTGAAGCCACGACGTGTTGGCGTTGGGTTGAAAATACGAATCTCGACGTTCGGGTGCGCATCCAGTGCCGACAGCAAACCTTCACGTTCGTTGAGGTTGATATCATCCAGCATTACGCGAACCTTCACACCACGCTCGGCCGCGGCTAACAAACGGCTGGCTAGGTAGCTGCCCGATTCATCAGAGTTCCAGATGTAGTATTGAATGTCGATGGTGTGCTCGGCACTTTCGACCAGCGCTAATCGCTGTGCCAAGGCATCCCAACCAGACTCTTGCAGGCGAACCGCGGTGGTGCCTTGCTCTAAAGCTTCAGGCTGAAATTCATTGGTTAGAACCGATAAAGAACTAGGTGCAGGAGAGGTTGGCGGTTCTGTTGGATGCTCGATGCCTTCAGGAAGTGAAGAACACCCGCCTAAAACGGCGATTAAGATTAACGTTAAACTGATGCGTTGGAGCACAGGCATGTATCTGACTTCCTTTTCACGGTGACATCTTAGAAACTGTCCCTACAGCTTTGCGACTCACAAGCTGTTCAGGTCTATTCATTGATTATTACTGCTAAAGCCTGAAATTTATAGGTAATTATCCACTATAAATGAAACATCAGTACTCCATCGAGAGCAGCACATAGCTAAACCGCGCCCTGAAACCCTCACCTTTGCTCTGAAATTACTGCGATCTCAACTGTTCGATAGCCAAACAATAAAGGCCTAAAGGCTTTCTTACCATCTCAACCGTAATCTCTGTTCTATCCGGGTTACAGTTCAATGCAAGCGCATAACCGTGCAAATAGTCCACTAGCAAGTGAAGGGCGTCTTCGGTTTGTTCTGATGTAAGGTTCAGCGGACTCAACACCGCTTCAAAGCGTTTACCAAACACCTCAACAGGCCCAAGCGATTTCATCGTTAGTAGAGTTTCTAGCAACCCACGGTAGTCATTCAATACCGACAAGTAACTCACACTAAGCTGATAAAGGTTCTCTTGCCACACTTGGTTTTTCTCAGGCTGTGCCACTTCACCTACTAATGAAACAGTGATCGACTCCAATAGATCATTTTTGTTTTTGAAGTAATGGTATATCGCCATCGCATCGACGCCGAGCTCTGTGGCTAACCCTCTGATACTCGGCACTTTACCACCTTCCCGCATCATGCACTTTGCCGTATCTAAGATCTTTTCGGCACTTAGTTGGCTTGATCCACTCTTTGGTCGACCTCGCTTTTGATCCTTGACAGTCATAACACCACCTCTTAAACTTATATTTCTACACTGTAGAATATTTTAATTTAATACAGCGTAAATGCCAAGTTTCTGTTCAATTTCGGAGTTAACAATGTCAAATATTGTCTTTATCGGTGCGAGTCTTGATGGTTACATTGCAGACAAAAATGGTGGTCTAGATTGGCTACAAGCCATCCCAAATCCAGAGGGTGATGACATGGGGTACAACGCCCATATCGATCGTATTGATGCTTTGGTAATGGGCCGAAACACAATGGATATGGTGCTGAGCTTCGGTATTGATTGGCCTTACACAAAACCTGTTTATGTATTGAGTAACACGTTGACGGAAGTACCTAAAGAGGTTGAAGGAAAAGTGTTCTTGATAAAGGGTGAGCTCACTCAGATCATCGAAGAGCTGAACGGTAAAGGCTTTAACAACCTGTATATTGATGGCGGTGTGACCATTCAAAACTTCCTGAAAGAAGACCTGATTGATGAACTGATCATCTCGACGATTCCCGTTGTTCTTGGTGGCGGATCTCCGCTATTTGGTAACTTAGTCTCTCCTCTCGACTTTACGCTCAAAAACGTCACGACTTACCTTGATGAGATCGTCACTACTCACTACTTACGTAAGTGTTAAATCTGTTGTTCGCATAAAGGTTATGTACCGATCAACACTGAATGACTGCACACATTAACAAACAACAAAAGCCCGTTCAGAACACCTGAACGGGCTTTTTCATTGAACTTGATATTCTCTAAACTACTGACTCGCTCAGTGCAGGCTCAAGCACTGTCTTTTGTTGTTTCTGCCATTTATCCACGACCAGTGCAGCAATCATGTCACCTTCAACGTTAACCGCGGTACGGAATGTATCTAACGGGCGTTCAATAATCAGCAGAATCGCGATTGCTTCCAGTGGTATACCAGCGGCCAATAACACCAGCTGCATGCCAGACATAGATCCAGATGGCATACCCGGAGCCCCCACAGACGAGACCATCGCCATAATGAAGATCATCACCAAGCCAGAAGTCGTGAGGTCCACACCAAACAGTTGAGCCAAGAAGATTGCCGCGACACCTTCGAAGAGTGCCGTACCATCCATGTTCATCACTGCGCCAAGCGGTAACACCATGCTACTTGTACTTTGCGATACGCCGAGCTTTTCTTCTGCGCTCTGCATCGCCAGTGGCAAAGTAGCAGAGCTTGATGACGTTGCGAACGCCATCGCCATCGGTGCCGAGATACCTTTGAATAGTGTGCTAAGACGAATCCCAGTCATCACCTTCGCAATAGTCGGCAAGACAATCGCTCCGTGGATCAGAGTCAGCACAAACACGAGCAAAGCAAACAGTGCCAATTGCTCAAACAGTGACTCACCACCACGAACGGTAAAATCGAGGACAATGGCGAAAACCGCTAGTGGAGCTAAACGAATTATCCAACCAACAATGGTATTGATGCTCTTGTTCAAGCCATGAAGCACCTCAAAAATCGGGTGTTTTTCTGGCAATGAAGAAAGCAGAGCAATACCCAACATGAATGAGAACACAACAATCGCGAGCAAGTTACCATTGGTTAATGCCGCTACCGGGTTCACTAATGCCATGCTAAACAGCTTGCTGGCAATAGCAGCTCCTCCTGCCGCATCTTCGCTGATAAGCTGAACATCGTCTCCAATCGCAGCAACGCTGGTTAAAGGTTCCCAAGCAGGCAACAACAGTGAAGCCCCCAAGCCCAAAGAGATGGCTATCAGCGTCGTGAAGCTATAGAAAAGTACGGTATTTCGGCCAATTTGCTTCAATCGAGTTATCGAACCAATGCTTGTTATACCTTGCAATAGCGAGAATAAAACTACCAAGCCAACGACCATTTTTAGCAAGCCGATATAAGTAGTTTTGCCAAGCATTAAGAACTGATACCACCCCGTTTGGGTAATGCCAGAGGTTGAAGCAATAAGTTGTGCAAAAAGCCATGCAAGCAAAGCAGCTAACATTAACTGAAGAGGTAAAGAGTGGCGAAGTTTAGTCAACATAAGGACAATTCCAGTAACCCTGTAGGACAATTCAGATACCTTTATTAAAGGGAACAACCTTTAATAAAAATATTCCTTGGTAAAGTGTGCCTAGGAAAAAATAAAGTCCGTTAGAGATTCAATCTAACGGACTTTATGAAAACCAGATGAGGTTTAAGATTTAAGGCTATTTATCCATGTGTAGAACAGTACGGATAGACTCGCCTTTGTGCATTAGTTCGAATGCTTCGTTTACGTCTTCAAGACCCATAGTGTGAGTGATGAACTCTTGTAGTCCGAACTCACCCGCCATGTAACGGTTTACGATTTCTGGAAGCTCAGAGCGGCCTTTAACACCACCGAAAGCAGAACCACGCCATACACGACCTGTTACTAGTTGGAACGGACGAGTTGAGATCTCTTGGCCTGCACCTGCAACACCAATCACAACTGATTCACCCCAACCTTTGTGGCAACACTCAAGCGCTTGACGCATCACGTTTACGTTACCGATACATTCGAATGAGTAATCAACACCGCCGTCTGTCATCTCAACGATAACGTCTTGGATTGGCTTGTCGTAGTTCATTGGGTTGATGCAGTCAGTCGCGCCAAGTTGTTTCGCTAGCTCGAATTTGCTCTCGTTGATATCAACACCGATGATTTTGCTTGCACCAGCCATACGAGCACCGATGATTGCAGATAGACCGATACCGCCTAGGCCGAATACAGCAACAGTGTCGCCTTTTTCAACTTTAGCTGTGTTCAGTACCGCCCCCATACCAGTGGTTACGCCACAACCTAGAAGACAAACTTCCTCAAGAGGTGCTTCTTTGTTTACTTTCGCTAGTGAGATTTCTGGAAGTACTGTGTACTCAGAGAAAGTAGAACAACCCATGTAGTGGAAGATTGGCTCACCGTTGATAGAGAAGCGGCTTGTGCCATCTGGCATTAGGCCTTTACCTTGAGTTTCGCGAACTGCTTGGCAAAGGTTAGTTTTACCAGACTTACAGAATTTACATTCGCCACACTCAGCTGTGTAAAGTGGGATAACGTGGTCGCCAACTTCAACGCTTGTTACGCCTTCGCCAACCATTTCAACGATACCGCCACCTTCGTGACCAAGGATAGAAGGGAAGATACCTTCTGGATCGTCACCTGAAAGAGTGAATGCGTCAGTGTGACAAACACCAGTAGCAACGATACGAACAAGTACTTCGCCAGCCTTTGGCAATTCAACGTCAACCGTTTCACGTTTTAGTGGCTCACCCGCTTTCCAAGCAACCATAGCTTTAGATTGGATATGAGTTTGACCAGGTTTGATTTCGATAGTCATGTGATTTTCCTATATTAGTCAGTCAACGTTGAGCTTGTTTGTTATCGCTCTCTCGTTTTGTTGGGGCTAGTATAGGTAGGGATACCAATTTTGATAATCCCCTATTTTTGGAAATGATTATTACGTATTGGTAATAATTAATCGAGAAAGCTAAGTCCCTCACGTACACATAGAGAATCGCTCTAATGTAGATGATGAAAGTATTCAGTAAACTTAGTCGTTATCGATCGATTTCAGCACTTTACATGGATTGCCCACTGCAACCACATTGGCTGGGATGTCTTTGGTCACGACACTTCCGGCGCCGATCACGCTGTTTTCACCGATGGTGACACCAGGACAGATAATCACACCGCCACCCAACCAAACATTGTCACCAACGTTAATCGGTGTACCAAATTCCACACCTTCTTCAACTCGGCCTTTCACATCTAATGGATGGCCTGCTGTAAGGATTTGTACATTAGGACCAAGCAGTACATTGTCACCAATGGTGACTTCAGCCACATCCAAAATCACGCAGTTAAAGTTAGCGTAGAAATTCTTGCCCAACTTGATGTTCGAGCCGTAATCACACCGAAATGGAGGCTCTAAGTGCGCATTTTCACAGCCGGGAATAAGCTCTTGAGTCGCCGCTTTCCATTCAGATGTATCAGGAATACTGTTGTTGAGTTTTTGAAGTACCTTACGACACTCGATTCGCTCGCCATACAGCTGCTCATCCCATGCTAAATAAGGCTCACCAGCTAACATTTTTTGTTTTTCTGTTTTCACGTTACTTACCTCTTTTCACACTACTTACCTAAAAATGGTCAATTCAACGACCAAAGAACGCAATATCGCATATCTAATAAAGCGGAGTAAGCAAGGCTTTAGCACGATTTCAGAGATGTATAGCCCATCACTTTTTGTAGGCCAAATATGAAATCGACTCTCTGTTAATTGAGCTTAAATACGCTGAGCAACTGAATCGCGCAGCACCAAACTGCCGGTAGTGTTGATGGCCTCAGCTTGTTCAGCATCACCAACAATTTGCAGAATCGCTTTTTGCGTCATTTGCTCAAGTGGCACACTCACAGAGGTTAAGCTTGGTGTTAAAAACTCACCCACTTTGCTGTTATCAAAACCGACGATAGAGATATCTTGAGGTAATGAATACCCTAGCTCCGTTAACGCCTTAATCGCGCCAATCGCCATGTCATCGTTTTCAGACAGAATCGCAGTGAAGCTTGCCTTGCTTTCCACTAAAGCTTGCGCGGCAAGGTAACCACTCTCCATCGTCCAATCGCCTTGAACCACACTAGACTCGTTCAGCTCAATACCATGCTTCGTGAGCACATCTTGATAGGCTTGATAACGCTGTTCATCGGTCGATGAGCCAGCTTTACCACGAATCACCGCAATCTCTGTATGTCCCAGATCTATGATGTGTTCAACCATCAAACAAGCACTGTGATAATGATCGGTAGTGATAGCATGCTCAGGCTTCGAAGGCATTTCCCGGTTGAGCACCAAAATCAGTGTATCCGTGCTTTCGATGATCTGAGCGATCTCGCTTTCCGTTAAACATTGCGGATAAATGATGATGCCGGCGCATTTCATATCGAGTAGGAAATTGATCGCCTTTCTTTCGTCTTCAGCACTGTGTTTGCCATCGGTGATCACCAATTGGTGACTCGATTTTTCACTGTAAGAAGCCGCGTGATACATCAAAGAAGAGAAGTAAGGACCGTTGAACAGCTCATTGGTGATCACAAAGCCGATGAAGTTGGTCTTCTTGGTCGCCAATTGCTGAGCTAATAAGTTCGGTCGATAGCCCGTTTCTTGAATCGCATCAAATACCTTTTTCACCACATCTGGGCGCACGATATTCTTGCCGTTTAAGACACGAGAAACCGTCGACTTAGATACCCCTGCGCGGTTCGCGACATCAAGCATTGTGACCATTTGCTTCTTTTCCTTATATAAAAAATTAGCCGACATAAGCCGACTAATTTAATGCTAGTTCATATTGCGCGTATCTTTATATTACGTAGAACGACGCAGTAAGAGGCATTCTAAATAGAGGCACCATTAGATGCAATCACGCCTTTGTACCACTCAAAAGACTTCTTGCGCTTACGCTCTAGTGTTCCTGACTGGTCGTTGTGTTTGTCTACATAAATGAAACCGTAACGTTTTTTCATCTCACCGGTGGTGAACGACACCAAATCAATACAGCCCCACGGGGTGTAGCCCATTAGATCAACGCCATCGATCGCAACGGCTTTTTTCATCTCTTTGATGTGATCGCCAAGGTAAGCAATACGATAGTCATCATTAATGCTGCCATCTTCTTCGATGGTATCAACCGCACCAAAACCATTCTCAACGATGAACAGTGGCACTTCATAGCGCTCGTAAAGAGACGCTAAGCAGTAACGCAGGCCTGTTGGGTCAATCGGCCAGCCCCAATCGCTCGACTTGATGAACGGGTTCTCTACTGAGTTTTCATGACCACCGTCCATCACTTCTTCTGTTGATTGGTGAGACGACGAATCCAAGGTATTCGACATGTAGTAGCTAAAACCAAGATAGTCCGCTTTGCCTTCTTTTAGGATTTGCTCATCTTCAGGCTGCATTTCGATATTGAAGCCTTTGATAGCCCAATCACGCTTGGCGTAACTTGGGTAGTGACCACGAACCATGACATCAGAGAAGAAGTAACGATCACGCATCGCTTGCTGCGCCACCATGATGTCTTCTGGCTTTGAAGAACGAGGGTAGAAAGGCACCATCGCACACATTGCACCGATCTGAAGATCTGGGTTGATCTCATGACCTTTCTTAACTACCAATGCGCTTGCAACAAACTGGTGGTGAACCGCTTGGTACATCGCTTCTTGCGGTTTTTCGCACTGTGGGAACTTCACGCCAGAGCACAACCAACCGAAGATATCTGCCGAGGTATTCATTTGGTTGTTGATCTCGTTAAACGTCATCCAGTATTTCACTTTGTGCTGGTAACGCTCCATCACCGTGGTTGAGTACTTAACAAAGAAGTCGATCACTTTACGGTTCATCCAGCCACCGTATTCTTTGGCTAGATGGTAAGGCATTTCAAAGTGGCTCAGCGTCACAACTGGCTGAATATCGTATTTCAGAAGCTCATCAAACAGGTCATCGTAAAATTTTAAGCCCGCTTCACATGGCTCAGCTTCATCACCATTCGGGAAAATACGCGTCCACGCGATACTAGTACGGAAACACTTAAAGCCCATCTCAGCAAATAACTTAATGTCTTCTTTGTAGCAATGGTAGAAATCAACCGCCACTTGGTTTGGGTAGTTTTCACCATCGATTACACCATCGGTGATTCGACGTTGTACACCGTGAGCGCCCGCTGTCAATACATCAACAACACTGACACCTTTACCATTCGCATCCCAGCCGCCTTCTAGCTGATGCGCCGCAACCGCGCCACCCCATAAAAAATCGTTTGGAAATTCGTTGTTCATACCATCACTCGCTACAAGTTATTCGCTAGAAAATAGATAGGTTTAAGATAACAAACTTAAAAGCTGCAATTCTGAAACCGGTTTCAATGTGCAATAAAGATACACACCGAAACCGGTTTCAGCAACTGTTTTTGATCTTTTTTTGATCTTTTTTTGATCACAAAGTGAATCTAAGGGAAGTGCTCATGATTTACAGCTAACGTTCAAAAACGCCAATAATAAATACAAAAAAACCAGCTCAACTAAGATTGAGCTGGCTTTACATTGTTCAAGAAAAAATAGAGCAGGCTAAGACAATGGCAATTGACGGATCATTTGCTGTACTTCATTACCATATTTTATGCGCTGTCTGGTCTCTTCGAGTGCGTACATTTGGGTCTTCTTAGCAGCAGGGTTAGCACTTCTGCCTTCAGTTACCATATTATCCGCTGATGACTTTTCCTGATCCAAGCGCCCAGGTATCGTTTTGACCGTAGACCAGCCCAAACTGCCAATCGAGCGCGCCGTCATTATACCTTGATAGATGGTATAGCCTCGTGCACCAACCTTTACCTGCCCAAGGAGGATCTTTGTGTAGCCACCGTGAATCGGGGGAGGCGTGTACGTCATCGTCTTGCCGCCCTGAGTCATTCTGGTCGCAATCACCCGTCCCTCAGAGCTGCCTATTCGCATGGCCGGGTTCGTTTTACTCGCCCATGCCACATTGTACTCACTCGAAGGCCTGATTTTATTCATTAAGCGAGAGCCAAGGCCTGGCTGTGTCACATCTTCCAGAGCACCGCCAGCTCTTACCCAACGCAGATTCTGAACCGACTTATAGGCCGAATACCCGCCACTTACCACACCAATAATATCGAAAGGAATCGTCGCTATATCAAGCTTACGGGAAATGTCCCCATCATCGATAACACCAGATGCAATTTGCAATGCACCACTGGTCATCCCAGCAATACCACCGATGATACCAGCCGCCAACACCAAGCTTGAACCACCAGTAGGTGCCGCCAATGCAATACCAACTATCCCAGCAAGTACACCAAAAGCACCAAACAAGATCTTGCTGATATTCAAGTGCCCACTTGGGTCAGTGAAATTAATAGGATCATTGTGACAATACACATAAGCATTATGAACACCCTCATTAAAAGGCGCCAAACTGTCGGGGGCATTGAAACGCATCAGCTTAGGTTGGTAAACACGATAGCCTTGTCCTAAGTGATAACCTTGCAACACGGGGTCTAGCCACTCACCATTGAAGCCAATGTCTGAATGAGAGATTGTCATCGACTGCGCCATCGCCAAACGAACTGAAGTCGGTAGCAAGGATATGCCACCAGCCACTGCCGCTGTTTGACCAATTTTAATCAGAAACTGACGGCGATTAAGTGGGGTAATAAATACCGAGTCTTTATTCTTCATTTACATTCCCCGCTTGATCGCGTTGTCCATATGGAGAGTAACGGTACATCGAACCCGCTTTCCCTGAAGTATTAGAGGCAATGACAGAACCATTTTGATCCGTCGCCAACAACGTGGTTTCCGAGTCCATCTCTGACCATTTAGGCACTCCTTCGTGATAGATATACTGAGTGAGTTTGCCATTTTCCTCGATCGAAGCGAGGTCACCCCATAGATAGTTAAAGTGACGAGATTCAGAAACGGACTGTTGTGTAGACAGTCGGTCGTTGCTGTCATATTGATAGAGCCATTCGGTATTATCAGCTAACACACGCTGTAATCGGTCGAAATTGTCATATTCAAGAATTCGACCATCCGCATCTTGAGTCATGTTGCCATTCAAGTCGTACTCGATTGATATTTGGCTATCAAGTTTTGGATGAGAGTGAGTAATACTGGTCAACCGACTAGGGTCATCCGACTCGTAAAAATAACGAGCGAAATCTTCAGATTCGGCCGTCAATGTACGCTGAGTCAACATATTACCCAGCTCGTCATAGCTCCATTCAATTGAAGTCATTGGCTGTCCCCAATCACTCAAAGGTCCCGCCCCAAAGAATTCGACTTTAGTAAGCTGAGCAAGCTCTTCATAGGTATAGCTTTCTGTCAGGTTGCCTAATGTCGCACACTCTTTGGTACGAGATTCGAGCATACCCAGCGCGTTATATTCTTGTGATTGCTCAAAGATATAATGGTTGTTCAAGGCAACAGCACGATTCACTTCACGGCTGTACTCATCCCAATCAAGCTCCGTAATTTGGGTTTGATTACCAGACACTAAAGTCTCGACGATCACCCGATCAAACTCGTCATACTCGTAATAAACCGTTGTCGAGTTTGAGCTCAGCTTCACCAAGCGTCCGAGTTCATCATAACCATACTGTCGAGTATCCGTGTCGCTATCAACGGCAGCGATAACCCCGCCATCCGAATAGCTGTAGTAACGAATCTGTCCATCATTTACCTCAACTTCAGGCAACCCCTTCGACGAATAGGTGATGGAACTTTGATTGCCTTCACTATCTTGACTCCCGGTTTGCAAGCCGGATATTGGGTCATGACTATAGTTAGCAACCTGCCCATCAGACGACTTGGCACTCAATACACCCAATTGACTATCGCGAGTAAACTTACGCACTGGCGCTGACAAGCTAGTTTCAGTTTCAGGAATATTACTGCTGTCTGAGTAGGACCAACTCAGCGCCGCTTGAGTACTCGCACCGCGTCGTAGTGATCGCTGACGCCCTAAGCCATCAATGTCACGTTGTCCCACCGTTGTCCCACCAATCTTCAGGTCTACAACCTGTGACTGATCGGTATGCTCAGCATAGGTGATGTCGTGATCGACACCGTTCGCTTGAGTCATGCGAATCACGCGATCAAAACGGTCGTAATGGTAGTGCTTAGATTGAGCAAACGGGTTGGTTTCTTTGATCAGCCTTCCCCACGAGTCATACTCATAATTCCAGCTATGGATCCCTTGCTCTTTTTTATCTTCAAGGCCCCAAGTGTTTAGAGAGCTCACCGTCATGGTTAAGCCTTCAATACCTTGGGTTTTCTTACGCGATGCAAGGTTGTTAAATTCAACGCGACGTTTTCCGTTCGCAAGCAGTGTCGATTTAACCTGCCCCCAATCATCGTATTCATAGCTCTCAGTTAACACTACAGGCGCTGATCTGGAGTTTCGATCGGGCAGCACATCATAGGTACTCTTGCTTTGCAGCCTGCCAAACGCATCGTACATTTTGGTCCATACGACTGAACTTCCAACCTTGGCTTCTAATTCTCGCCCTTGACCATCCCAGCTCTGCTCACACAAGTTACCTTTGCAGTCAGTTAACAGCAGAGTTTGTCGGCTCAAGCCAGTATCAACAATGTATTGGTACGAACGGGAAGCACTTCCTTCAATTCGCTCTTCGGTGGTTCTTCGAAGCGTGTCATAAGCAAATGAACAGCTGACACCGTCAGAGTCAACATGTCGTGCTAACTCACCAATATCAAGGTAGTGACCAACAACAAGATTGGTTTTCGTATTATCATGACAAGTCAGTTCTTCGTGTTCTTCAAGAACATCATTATCCAATGCATACTGATAACGTGAAGTAGCAGAATAGACACCGTTAGGGTGAAGAATGTCATTTTGTACCGAAGCCAGTCGGCTAAATGAATAGGTATCACTAGTATCAGTTTGATAAGCGTAATGAGTTTGGTAACGTTGTGTATCTTCTTCTAGGCTCAGCACTACGTCTCGCTGACCATTTAACCCCTCTAGAGAAGCATACTGGTAAGCAATCACTCTTTGTTCAGAGCCATTGTCTAACGTGCGGGATTTAACGAAATTAACCATGCCCGTTGGTGATGCAGGACAGCCCGCTTCTCCATTTTTAGCGAAGTATTCATAGTGTTCTGTAATACTATTCTCGTCGACAAACCTGAGCATGTTGCCGTATTCGTCATAGTCCCAGAATCTATTTTGAGCTTGGCTATCCGCTCCAGAAAGCCAAACCTGCTCCTCTTTACTGATCAATGAGTACTGAGCGGGTTGAGCGGAGAACTCTTGATTATCAAGGGCGGGGTAATCCAACCTTTTCAAATGAACCAGGTTGCCATCGACGCGTCGAGCTTCTTCAACAAGCAAGTGGAATTGATTGTAGGTTTGAGCCGTGACAATAGAGCCATTTTCAATTTTTTGTACGCGATAGCTGTACTCTCTGCCGCGCTCCAGCAAATTATCAAGCCCTTCGCTCAATTCTCCACCGGGCGATCCGTACCCCATAAAATTACGACTATCGGTACCAATACTGTCATAGGTCGTCGTGATGACAGGAGAGTTGAGAGTCAGTACATCATGAGAAGTCACCGCAGGCAAATAGGTCATCGAATTAATTCGAATGCCATTAGCTTTGTATCGCAGACTTTCCGTTAAACCACAAGGATGAACCACTTTCTCAATTAGCGTGTATGTACCAATGTTTAGATAACCAAAGCTATAGCTACCAGCGCGCTCAGGTAAGTCACACTTAACCAGCTTACTGTTATTTAGCGTAAGACCAAAAAAGGCCTCGTGGGTACTGCCAAGATTGGTAAAAATATTGACGCGACCTGTGCTCACATATTCAATCCACAGCAGCGCTGTTTGCTTGTTTGTTCTATCGTCCCAAATTTTGTCCAAGCGTTTCTTGCCGCCAACATTGAGCCAAGAGAAATAGAGGGCATGCCCATTGCTTTGGAGTACCTTAATGATGTCACCATCTTTATCTAAAATATCAGTACGGCCATTTTTATAAGTAATTTCGTAACCATTCGCGCTAGACGATACCGAAAAATCGAGCAACTTTTTGTAACGAATACTCATTTCTAGATTGGCATTTAATTCAGCGCGATAAGATTGCCCGTTGGCTAGATAGAGTTGTTTATTTTCAATATCGTATCTCGGAAGATTTAACTTCCAGCCTTTACCAAAACCAAGGTTATCTGCTGAGTATGGTGAGAATTGAATAGAGATATCGAGGTTTGGTCCCTTGAGCCAGTTACCAATAAGAGAGCCAAGTAAGATTTGGTATGAGTAGCTTCTGGTCCTTTGGTCTACACCGCCCGAACAAAAACTATCAAAGTTAAAAGCATTTGAAGTCCAATTAGACATAAATTTCCCCTAAAGTGGATGAGTTAGCTCAAATGCTTGAGCTAACTCTGTTTTGTTCGAGTGTTATTGGCTAACTAGGGTCCAACGGGTGTAATCCCACTTCTGACCACCACCAGTAAATTCACTTTGAGGATAAATAAGCTTCAATGGTCCCTTGTTACCGTATTGGTCGAATACAGTAAATCGGTACTCTTTTTGCGAATCGTTGTTTGACGTTCCGTTGTTCGAATATAACAGCTTGCTAAGAGTCACTGATCTTAGCTGTTGGTTAACACGCCACACAGCAGTTCGGCCTTCACCAGCAGCACTATTCCAAACATACTCGTCAGAGACATTGCGCTCTGAACCTGGAACAAATATATAGCCTTTCACAGAGCGATTATCGTCTGGGCAATCTGAGTAGCAGCCCAACCATTCATCGTTTAGGAACACTTTATCGCTATCCGACTCGTCAAAGTTATCCATAGCAACCTGAACCAGTTGAACGGACGTATCTTTCGGCGTCACATAAAAGTTACGCATCTCTGCTTTATCAAAATAGAACCCGTCGGCGTTGGCTTCTTCCCACACCAACTCACCTTCTCCAAGCTCAGAAAAATCAGCAGCGCTGTAAGACTTAGGCTGCACGCTTTGGTAGAACGCACTGCTTTCATTCGGGAAGGCACAGCTATCGTAGTAATTGTTGTCATACTGGCTTCCGGCATCGAACTTAACCTTCATACACACTTCACGATATTGAGCGACTTCGTTGCTATACACCCAAGCGGTTAATTTAGTATCACTTGCTGAAACACGAGACGTAGGAAGGGTTTTCGAGTAACCGTAACTGCTGCCCATTTGGTGAGAGTAGTCATTTGGATTCAACGTGTATCCCCAACAACCGCTTCCGTAACTGCAGTCTTTATCTTTACCTAACTCCTGCCCACTATTCTTTAGGTAAAAAGATATCGCTCCCTCTAAGTCACTCTTAGATACGGTCACTGGTCTGCCGTAGCTATCCGCAAAAGAAACAGAAACACTGAGTTTGGACTGCATTCTCCCGTTAGCATAAAAAGGCATCGGCACACCGTTGCTTTCGTTATGATCAGCCGTTAGGTCATCATCTACCACATGATAGTCGCCATTAATTTCAGCAACACTTACATTAGAAAAAACACACGCTGACATTGCTATTAACAATGACTTATTTATCGACAACTTCATAGTGTTGACCTTACATATTATTTATTAAGAAAATTAAAGAACAGACAACGTTATCACTGTATATGACGATTTTTTGATAATTAAACTCATCCTAAGGTCTTCACCTTATTTTTAAATTTATATTATCAACTATTACAAGTGGCATTATCCATTCTGATAACTATTGCTTACACGCTATTTAATTATTAAACAGCCAACACAAACTTAATTAATAACTTAATCAATGTAAAATCAGCCAGCATTCATGACACCTACCACATAACAGAAAAAAATGAACAACAATACCAAACATAAACAAACACTTAAATTGACAAATGCAACATCAAATCAAGATTATTCATTTATCAACCACGCTAATAATATAAATTTAATTATTTTTTTGTAAAAATAGCATATTTATTTGTCGTGACTCGCATCGTTACACTACCTTACTGTCAATACTATCACTGATTTTACATTGTTTTTATATTAACAAGAACTATTCGAGATAAATACCCTTATCAATAAAATGGGAATATTCATGATTCAGCTTATTCCCTCAGAATTTATCCAGCTCGTTAATTACGTCAAAATATGAAAGTTGCCGTGGAATTACGAACATGTTCATTTATTAACCGAGATTTTTATGTTTTCATCTGATTTCTATTAATATAAATAATGACAAGTTAATGAGTTCTATTAATGATTCCTCTCAATATTTTGAAAAGCTTGTTTGACCCGTCTACCAGTGTAGGCTTTAGACTTCATACTCAATTTACATCGAGGTATGTCATGTCTATAAATCGTTCCTTTGCAGTGCCTCAACCACTGCTGTCATTTTTTAATTCGCTATCCGACCCAGCCAAAGGAATTGCACTCGCGCTTATCTCGAACGCGCTGTCTATTTTAGTGGGTGTGATCGTGCGAGAGTTAAGCCAAACCATCGACATCTTCCAAATTCTACTGTTTCGTCAGCTTGTTTTTGTGACTCTGTTAATGCCTTCTATGGTCAGTAACATGGATGCGATGCTCAATCCTAAGATGGTGTCGATGCATGTGTGGCGCGTCACCGGGGCGTTCATCGCCCTCTACTTTAGCTTCTTAACCGTGAGTAACATTCCCTTTGCCGACGCGACCGCGTTAGGGTTTATGAAGGTGTTGTTTGTGGCAGTCATTTCCCGCCTGTTCCTGCAAGAAAACGTAGGCTGGGCACGAATGGCAACCATATTGGTAGGGTTTACTGGGGTGATGTTGGTCGTGCAACCGACGTTAGAAAGTGAGTCTTTGTTCTATATCGGGACGGGGTTGGTTGCTGCGTTAGGTGCGGCGATAGCGGTTATCTGTGTGAGAAGAATGGCTAATATAGAATCCAAGGTCGTGGTGTTGGCTTATCAAGCGATATTCGTTGGCGCAGTCGCTCTAGTTCCGGCAATTATTGAGTGGAAATGGCCAACAGGTTCTGAATTCCTGCTGTTGATATTGGTTGGTGTGATCTCGTCTATTGGTCAATGGTTTGGTGTGACGGCCTACAAATGGGGAGAAGCGAACGTGGTGTCGAATGTCGAATACTCACAAATGATCTACTCAATGGTTCTAGGCTATCTGTTGTTTGCTGAACTACCAAACTCACTCGCTTTGATCGGTGCGAGCTTGATTTTATTCAGTGCCATCCTACCGTTTATCATCAAAGTGAAGCGGAAACACTAACAGTCCATTGTTCAGGCTAACTGTTAACTGATTACCTATTTATGCCCCAAACCGCATTTAGCAAGGGGCATTGATCATGCGTTTATTAATGGTGCTCAAAATACTGATCATGTTGTGATTTAGCAGACTGATCTTGAGTTCCCGGATAGAACTGGACGAGTGTCTGGTCAGCGAGCGTAAGATGAATCCAACCTTCTTTTACCCTTAACCAATTGGTGCCGTTTTTATCATAGACAATAGGAAAACGGCCCCAACCAGAATACGACACCTGCAGCTCTTGAAAACGTTCAATCGAGGTAAGCTGATCGCTCTCGAAACTTGCACTCGAATAAACAGGCAAAGGTGCAATAGCGTCGCTTGGCTTAAAGGTATAACAACTTACAGACGCAGAAGTGCGATCAAACCATTGATACGGTTGAGCTCCGGTTAGATCGTAAACCGTACAATCATTGAATTTGATAGCCCAGTTTTGATGATCTTTGAAGCCAAGGTAGCCAATCGATTGAGATGGTTCGATTGTCGTCTCTGGTGCATAAACCTGCGCTAGCTCCGAAGACGCACATCCCACCAAACTCAGACTAAAAACAAAAGCCAACATGCACTTCATCACTGCCCCCTCAAATCCGTAAGTCATTCAATCAAGTCCTTACATTAAACGGTAAGTTCCAAGCGATTACCATCAGGATCGAGGACACAGCTCTCATAATATCCATCGCCCGTTCTTCTTGGACCGTCTAAACGTTCATAACCATCTTCGACTAAGCGGTGAGTCAGTTCATCGACGGCTTGTTCTGACCCCAACGAAATCGCCATATGAACAAAGCCAGTGAACTGATCATAGATGTCATCTTTCGATTCAGGAACCGAGTCCATCTCCATCAGTTCCAAACGACTACCGGTATCAAAAGATAAGAAGTAAGAAGAAAAGCCTTTAGATGGATTATGGTATTTCTGGTTAGCCGTAGCACCGAAGTAATCTTCATAAAATCGTTTCAGTACTTCGAGTTGTTTGGTCCAAATTGCGATATGTTCAATCTTCATTTCTAACACCTAATGTGGATATTTAGCATTAGGTTACTCCGCAAATAAGGCGCAATAAACAGAACAGAAAACGTCAAATACCTTCCTATTTATTTGGTGATATTTCACCCAGTCGCTGCGCAATATTGGCATATCAATTTGTGTAATAGATAGCTTTGCTCCATAGTCGGTGTTTTACACAATCGAGATTCAAACTGTGAGCTATTTTAAACTGATCATGCTAGCTGCTATATGGGGAGGCTCGTTCCTTTTCATGAGAATTGCAGCGAATCCTTTAGGCCCTGCGGTCCTAATTGAAGCGCGAGTTTTGTGTGCGGCAATCACCCTACTTTTGGTTTCTTTTTATCTAAAGAGAAAGCTCTCATTTAATGCTCATTCGAAACACTTTTTCATTCTCGGTTTGTTTAACACCGCACTTCCTTTTTTGTGTTTCGCTTATGCGGCTCAAACACTGAATGCTTCAACCCTCGCGATTCTGAACTCCACAGCACCGATATGGGCGGCAATCATTGGAGCCATATGGACCAAAACTGCACTTGAGAGCAAGGTATTACTTGGGCTAGGTATTGGTGTTACTGGGGTTAGCGTATTAGTCGGATGGGATGCGTTCAATATTGGCCAAGAAGCAATTCTTCCAATCTTTGCAGCCGTGATGGCCGCATTTAGCTACGGTATCGCGTCTAACTACACCAAAACAGCACCTAAAGTTGAAGCCTTCAACAATGCCCACGGCAGCATGTGGGCAGCGGTGTTAATCGTATTGCCATTTGTATTTTTCATGCCAATGCGAGAAGCCCCCGATCTCACTATCACCACATCGGTCATCTTATTGGGTGCAGTATGTACCGGGTTAGCGTACCTACTTTATTTCAACCTCATCAATGAACTTGGTGCGCCTTCTGCTCTATCTGTCACCTTCTTGATTCCTGTTTTTGGCATCTTATGGGGCAACCTTTTCTTAGATGAAGCGATTGGTATCAACACAGTGGTTGGTTCAATTCTTGTTATCACTGGTACTATGTTAGTAACCGGAATGACGCCGTCTAAGATGATAGAGGGCGCCAAACAGAAACGAGCAGCAAGAGCGGCTCGTTAGTCGGCCATGTATTGTTGAATCCTGTTTCTCAACCACTGATGAGCAGGATTCAAATCGGTTCTCTTATGCCAAATCATATACTGCTTCATAGGCAAGACCTCGAAAGGCTGGTCGAGCACTTGCAGTTGGAATCGCTCCGCAAACTGATTAGCAAAATCACGAGACGTACTGCCTACACAATCTGAGCCCGACACCAACACACACATGGTCATCAATGAATCACATTCGGAACTGACTTTTCGTTGCTGTATCGGGCTTTTTGTAAAGTAATCTGCGGTATAGAGGCGAGAGCGACGCATTCTGAAGGTGATGTGTTTCTCATGATAGTACTGCTCTTCCGTTACCGAACCATCAATCCTTGGGTGCCCTTTCTTGGCGATCAATACGAGCTCATCTTCGATCACTTGCTGGTTCATATAACCATTCACTTGTGGGTAGTGAATATCGATCGCCAAGTCGGCTTGTTGCATGCTCAAACTCTGCAGAAGATCTTCCTCATTGCTTGGCACCATATTGAATTCGATTGAGATATTTCCCAGCGTTTCATCTTGCTCGACAAGGGGCTGAAGCTTGGTTAAACCGATCTCATTCACTAGAAGTCTGAATACATGATGCTGCTGGTTATCGAATTGCTTTAAAGTACTGACTGCGCTGGTTATCCCCTCGAGTGCGGGTTCTACTCGGCTTGCCAGTTGCACCGCAGCGTTAGTCGGAATGATCCCTCGACCTTCACGAATAAACAGGTCAGTATCAAGCTGAGATTGGAGTCGCTTCAATGCACCACTCACTCCTGGCTGAGTCATACCCAGTGATTCCGATGCTAAGGTAATCGACTTTAATCGGTATACTTCCAAAAACACGTTCAGCAAATTCAGGTCTAACTTTTCAACATCACTCACAATCACTCTCCATGTCAGGTGTGGTCGCATCGAGCCTACGACGAGCTTTCGGCTTCAATATGTCACTATTAAGCATACAACACATAACAGTTCGTGATGTGTTAAATAAAGCTTACTTTATTTTTTGCTATATGTCTTATTCCTATAATCGCCTCAACGAAACAAAATTCTGAAATGAAGAGGCTATTATGAAAACTTCTCGCACATTCAAAAATGCATCACTGTTCCTAGCTATTTCTCTCGCATTCCCTGCGGTTGCAGCCAATCATGACCACGCACACTTCAGCGAAATTGGCGACCAAGGTGGCAAAAATGCAACCGAAATGACCACTAAAGCAAACAACGAGTTCGCAAAAACTCTTAACTTTGCTGATATTCGCGCTTTTGAGAATAACAACAAAGGCTTGATTGCTAGCTTTGACCAAGAGACTGGCGACATCATTCGCAATAGCTTTAACTTCATCGATCCAAGTGTTAATAACGCAGACCAAGCACCTGATTCGGTAAACCCTTCACTTTGGCGCCAAGCGGTATTAAACCAAGCGGCTGAAGGTTTATATGAAGTTGTTCCGGGTAAAGTATACCAAGTTCGTGGTGCGGATTTAGCGTCTATCTCTTTCATTCGTAGTGACAGTGGTTGGATTGCTTACGACGTTCTTCTTACCAAAGAAGCAGCAGCTAAAGCTCTTAAATTTTTCCAGAAAAACGTACCTGATGGCGGTGAACTGCCAGTCGTTGCAATGGTTTACTCTCACTCTCACGCTGACCACTTTGGTGGCGCGAGAGCAATCAAAGATGCATACCCAGATGTAAAAGTGTACGGTTCGAAAAACATCACTAAAGAAATCGTAGATGAGAACGTATTGGCGGGTAATGCAATGTCTCGTCGTACCGCTTATCAGTACGGTGCAACGTTGAACCGACACAAGCACGGTATTGTCGATGCGGCGCTGTCTAAAGGCCTATCAACAGGTAGCATTACTTACGTACTGCCAGACTACGAACTAAACCATAACGAAGAGATTGAAACTCTGGTTATTGATGGCCTAGAAATGCAATTCATGGATGCATCAGGCACCGAAGCGGCATCAGAAATGGTCACCTACATTCCTAGTATGAAAGCACTTTGGACTGGTGAGCTGACTTACCAAGGCATGCACAACCTGTACACACTGCGTGGTGCAAAAGTACGTGATGGCTTGAAGTGGTCGAAGAAGATCAACGAAATGTTGGTGACATGGGGCGAAGAAACTGAGGTGTTATTCGCCTCCCACTCAGCTCCAGTTTGGGGTGAAGAAGAGATTTCTGACTACTTAAAAATGCAACGTGATGCTTACGGTTTTACTCATAACCAAACGCTTCGCTTAGCGAATAACGGTGTGGTTCTGCAAGACATCGGTGATGCGATTTACGAAGTAATGCCAGACAGCATTCAGCAGACTTGGCACACAAACGGGTACCACGGTACTTACTCTCACAACGCTCGCGCTGTGTACAACATGTATCTTGGTTACTTCGATATGAACCCGGCGAACCTAAACCCATTACCAATCGAGCCAGAATCGGTGAAGTTTGTTGAGTACATGGGCGGCAGCGATGCTGTGATTGAAAAAGCGCAACAAGATTTCCAAGAAGGTGAATACCGCTTCGTTGCAACCGCATTGAATAAGGTGATTCAAGCAGAACCAGATAACAAAGTTGCACGTGGCCTATTGGCAGATACTTACGAGCAATTGGGTTATCAATCAGAAGGTGCAGGTTGGAGAAACATCTACCTAACGGGCGCTCAAGAGCTTCGCATTGGCACTCAGCCGGGCGCACCAAAAACGGCATCTCCGGACGTGTTAGCGAACATGACGATTGAAAACCTACTCGATTACTTAGCAGTAAAAGTGGATTCTCTAAAAGCGCAAGAAACACCATTTACATTGAATATTCAGCTACCAGATGTGCAAGAGTTCTACTACGTTGAGATGTCTAACGGTAACCTGAATAACATTCAAGTAAGCGAGCTACAAGACGCTGAAACGACACTGATCATCAATAAGTCTGACGTGTCTGATATCGTGCTTAAGAAAACAAGCCTTGGAAAACTGTTAGAAGACGGACAAGCAGGCGTGAAAGGTGACAAATCATCTCTGAACAAACTGTTGTCTTCCCTGACTGAAGCTGACACCTCATTTGAGATTGTGCCGCGTCCAAACAAAGGTGAAGAAGTTGATGCAGAGCTATACCAAGATTCAGCGGTACACGCGCATTAAGCCGCTCTAAGGTAAAATAATTACAACGTCAAACTGGCCTATATAGGCTGAAACAAGGCTAATAACGACCAAGCCTCAACCACTAAACCGGTTGAGGCTTTTTTGTGATTTAGGCTTTATTCAATATAAAGAACATTTAGGGAGAAATTCCACTTACAGCACTCAATAAGCATTTAGCAAACTTTCTTAGCAAGCCCTGAAAAACAGTACTGTGTTTGTTAAACCACCCCCTTATTTCACGGTTTCTCAATAGCAACACACATCCGCGCTTTCTATATCTCAGCATGTGAAGTAGTAGAAACTTTGCGCAATAAAACTTTGTTATAAAAGTTGTCCGGACTCTTTATTCAAGGAAGGAATATGCGAAAAAAGATCATGATTACAGGTGCTACAGATGGTATCGGTTTAGAGACCGCGAAAATGTTAGCCCAACAAGGGCATCACATCCTTATCCATGGACGTAACCCAACAAAACTCAGCAAAGTAGAAACCGGCCTTTCTCGATTATCCAAGGATGCGATTATCGAAAGTTATGTTGCCGATCTCTCTTCTCTTTCTGAAGTTGAAGCCCTCGCCAACCAAGTAAAATCGGAACATGAAAAGCTCGATGTACTCATTAACAACGCTGGCGTCTACAAGGTTTCCGAGATCACCACCAAAGACAATCTCGATGTCCGCTTTACCGTCAACACCATTGCCCCTTATCTACTAACACAGAAGCTGCTCCCTCTTTTTGGTGCGACAGGTCGCATCGTCAACCTATCTTCAGCAGCCCAATCAACCGTAGATTTAGAAGCGCTTACCAGTCCGAACGCAGGCAAATTAGATGGCCCAGTTTACGCGCAAAGTAAGCTCGCGCTGACAATGTGGTCTATCGAATTGGCCAACACTCTATTAGATAATGGACCTGCGGTGATCCCGGTGAACCCTGCTTCTTTCCTTGGCAGCAAATTGGTCAAAGAGGCTTATGGCGTGGACGGGAATGATCTGGCAATTGGAGCCGATATCCTTTGTCGCGCGGCACTCAGTGACGAGTTTGCCAGCGCTTCCGGTCAATATTTTGATAATGATTCTGGGTTATTCAAAGATCCCCATGCCGATGCATTGAATCCCGCTAAAAACCGTAAATTAGTGGAAACGCTTGACCGGTTGCTATAAGAGAAATTGTGCATGGCACCCAGTTGATTCTGGTAGACACATAGCATCACACATGCTTGATAAAGGCTTGGCTTAACTGCTGGAAGAGTGAGTCTACGTTGGGCAGAGGCGTCACATGCTCAGACAACGGAGTATGAACGTGCGGATCTACAACGGTCAGATTGTCGCAAATTTGATTATAAAAATTTACGGGTGCAACGATGTTCTCTAAGTCGACATCTAACAAGATACAGGCTTGTGAAAGTACTATTTGACCGCCCCCTCGTTTAAGTAAAACGCGCTGAGCAGTGCCCACTATTTTCTGTTTGTTGATATTGAGGTTGTAGTCGCCATCACAGTAAGAACCGGGAGTTGCATGCACATCCACATCGACACCTAGTTCTTTAAAAAACAGGGTTAAGACATTGCACAGATGTAGATACGCTTTTTGAATATTGTACGCTTCGTCACGAGGCCAATGATAAATGTGCGATAGGTTAATGATCCCCGGCAGTTGAGGAACGGGAGCACCACCTGTTTTACGCGAGGTGAGCTGCCAGCCTTGTGCCTCAAGTTGCTTTCTAGATTCTACCGTCACTGGCCACTTTTTACCTGCGGGCAAAACGAGTGTTGGCGTTTTTGCTTGCCATAGCATTAAGGCTTGTCCAATCTCTCCAGCCTGTATTTGCTGCAATAATTCAGCTTCTTTTTCAAACGCACGATCAACATCAATGTGCGGGTAACGTACGAGTTTATTCGTTAACTTCAATGCACTTTTCCTCAACAGATTGTGGTGACTTAGTATTTAACGTTCTGGGATGGTTGATGAGATAAACATATATCTTAAACCCAATGCAGCATAGCACCGATTACCTCTCCATCCTTTTTTCCTTTCGCTATTGAGATGTATTGATTTAGCTAAACCACTTCCACTTTGATGGCTTCAGTCTTACAAGGTTGTCTGATATGGTGGCGGCAGAACTTCAGCAATTGTTTAGATAGTATTGAATATGAAAACACTAACCATACTTGATGGCGGCATGGGCCGAGAACTCAAAGAAATTGGCGCGCCATTTTCTCAACCACTTTGGAGTGCTCAAGCGCTGATTGAAGCACCCGATTTTGTTAGCCAAGCGCATCAAAACTTTGTCGATGCAGGTGCTGAAATCCTGATCACTAATAGTTACGCGTGTGTGCCTTTTCATTTGGGTCAAGAGCTCTTTGAACAACGAGGCTTTGAACTAGCCGCACTTTCTGGCGAACTGGCTAAAGCAGTTGCTGACAATACTTCTCACACTGTGAAAGTTGCTGGTGCGATTCCGCCACCGTTTGGCAGCTACCGACCGGACTTGTTCAAAGTCGAAGAAGCGGCGCCAATCATTCAAACCCTTTACGATGCACAAGATCCGAACATCGATCTTTGGATAGCGGAAACCATCTGCAGCCTGCAAGAGTTCGCCTCCATTCATGCGGTACTTAAGCAATCAAATAAGCCGTGTTACTACGCATTCAGTTTGAAAGACACCAAGGGCGATTCTGCCAGCATTCGTTCTGGCGAAAGTGTAAAAGATGCCATCAAACTTGCCTGCCAATCAAACGCGACAGGCATTATGTTTAACTGCTCAGTGCCTGAAGTGATGGATCAAGCTATTATCGATGCTCAACAAGTGATCGACGAGTTAGGCAGTGATTTGGAGATTGGTGTCTACGCCAATAACTTTGCTCCTATCAGCAGCGAACATGAAGCCAATGACATGTTTCAGGAGATGCGAGAGCTGGATGGCCAAGGTTACTTAGCTTACGCAAAACGTTGGCACGCATTGGGTGCCAATATTGTCGGTGGTTGCTGTGGTATTGGGCCAAAACACATTCAAGCCTTAGCCGAGTGGAAACGCTCCATACCGAGCTGATACCGAGCTGATACGGAGCTTCAACTAGAATAGAATTAAATAGAGAACAGGTTGAGAAATCTGTTCTCTATTTGTATGTGGCGTCTCTGAGTACACTGATACAAAACAACGATTTGGAGCAACTGATGAGCGACACGCAACGCAAGATTAAATGGGGTATCGCAGGGCTAGGCAATATCGCCAATCGATTCGCAACCGCAGTCACAGAGCACTGTCTGCATGGTGAACTTTATGCCGTTGCCGCAAGAGATCACTCCCGCGCAGCCACGTTCGCCAATACGTTTGGTTGCAACAAGGCTTATGGATCTTATGAAGTCATGGCGCAAGACCCGGATATTGAAGCGGTGTACATCGCTACGGTTCACCCATACCACCAGCCACTCGCCGAACTGTTTCTAAAGAATAAAAAAAATGTATTGGTCGAGAAGCCGGCTTTTACCAACCTCAGTGATTGGCTAGAGATGAAAACTCTTGCCGAACAAAACGGTGTGATGCTGCTAGAAGCGATGAAGACCGTGGTGTTCCCTGCTTATCGTGAGCTCACGTCATTCTTAGCCAACAACAAGATTAAGATTGATTCGATAGAAGCCAGCTTTGGTAACCATCACGATTATGAGCCTGATTTGTTTATCTTCAACCCGGACTTAGCAGGCGGGGCAACGCTCGATGTTGGCGTCTACGGACTGTGGTTTTTCTACGATTTGTGCCGCACGCTCGGAGTTACACCTTCCAGCCCTCAAGTAGAGATGTCGAGCCTTTATGAAGGTTCAAATGTCGATACCGATTCATGCTTTCAGTTTTCTGGCGAGATCAACGCCACCATATCAGCATCGACAGTGCACAACCTGCCCCGCTCAGCTCGATTAACTGGACCAGATATCACCATCACGATTCAAGAAAAATGGTGGAACCCGGCCTCCATTGAAGTCGAATATCAGAATGAAACCTTCACCATCGAGCACCCAATTCAAGGCAATGGGTTCGAATATCAAATCGAACACTTCTCACAGCTGGTGCTAGAGGGAAAAACGTACTCTGATATCCTAAGCTCAAATGTAAGTGCTCAGGTACTGGATACCATGGAACAAGCACTCATTGACTCTGGCTATCCACATTTAACTCAACCTCATCGTTAGGAAAAGAAAATTGGGCAACCTTAAGCGCAAGCTTGAACTGTATGAAAAGATATTTCAGGCTTTTGGGCCTGGAGTATCGCATTGTCAGGTCAATCAACTGGCCACACTGCTGCACGTGAGTGAACGTCACGTTCAGACCTTACTCAAAGCGATGACAGCGCAAGGTTGGATTGAGTGGCAAGCTAGTTCAGGCCGCAGCAAGAAGGCACAACTCACGTGTCTGGTTGAACCCATTAAGGCGTGTTACCAATACGCACAAAGCCAAGCAGATTCAGGCAATATTGAGCAGGTGTTTAACACCTTAAGCTTCAATGGCCGAAACGCTGGCACTGAGCTGCAAGCCTTTCTGAGCAGCAACAATCATTCAACACAGAACGTAGCATTCATTCCCTTTCACCGAGAACTTGAAGCACTCCATCCTCAGCGTGTGCTAAGGCGTACTGAACGTTTCTTAGTGATGCAGATTTGCCAACGCCTCACTGCAATTCGACAAGAAAAGCTGAGCGGTGATTTAGCTTATCATTGGCAGCATAATGAAGATGCTACCGTTTGGCATTTCCAAGTTCGTAATGGCGCTCAATTCCATAACGGTCGATCGCTTGAAACCCAAGACATAGTGCGCTGTCTCTCCTCACTCTCTAGGAGCAAATTCTGGCGTCGTTGCTATCAACATATTGTTGACGTGTCGGCTGTCACTGGCGATGTGATCAAAGTGACTCTGAGTGAGCCTGATTGGCATTTGCCTCGATTACTGGCTAGACCTGAGGCTTCGATATTTAAGCACACATCAGACTATAAGCTAATTGGCTCAGGCGCTTTCGCGTTGGAGATTTTCTCAAGCAAGATGCTGAGGTTAAACCGCAATAATGCCTATTCACACAGCACACCGGTTCTCAATCGAGTTGAGCTTTGGGTTTACCCTGACTGGTCGCAAACTAAGGCATGTGCGCAAAACCAAGTGTGCGTCAAAATGCCAGAGAAAACGGTCACGGTGAATGGAGCGAGCGATTCAGCTCTACAGAATTTCGGTTCAACCTTCTTCAAGGTTCAAAACCCGAAGTTGTCGAAAGCCGCTCGTGAGTTCACCATTGAAGACACCTCAGAATGCCAAGCGCTTTTCGAGCAATTATCAGTATCTGACGATCAAAAAACCAATATCGAATATGGACACTACACAGTGACCAAAGACATCGCGCTGTGCAGCATTATTGATGAAAACGATACCTTCTCCTCATGGTTAAGTTTCTTTACTCGTTTCCCTTTTGAAGACTTATCGCTAGCCGCAAAGATGCTAAATAGGATTGAGCAAGGGATAGCCTCAATTCGACGCGAGCCAAACCTCGACCTGGCAATGAATAAGCTGTTAGAACTTAGACATTGGCTCGATGAAACTGGGATTGTGGTTGAGCTCAAGCAAGAAGCGTTCAACTTAGAGGTTTCTCAAAAGATACACGGCGCGCAAGTGAATGGCTTCGGTTGGTGTGAGCTCGACAAGCTATGGATTAGCCATTTGTAAGCAAATTTCGTAGCTGAACTGTATTTCACAACCTAGCCCAACCAAGCTGCAACCAATCATAATGTTCAGTCACAGCGTAGGTCGAATAGGCTAAGGGTTAGCTCACTAGCGATAACTCAGATTCTTTATAGATACGGTTAGCCACTTTGAATGCCGCTGGAGATAAGAGTGTCTCTTTACATCGAGTCTTAAACTGCTCTGCTTCAATCACCTGCTCTTCCAATAAGTATTTCAGCTCACTTAGGTAGTTAGCTTCAAACACAGCTTGACCAAGTGGTGTGCATTCGTATCGACTAGACTCTTGGTAACCAAGTGCAGTCAACACAGATTCTGGCAGTTCCCAGAACTTAGCAATGGTGTAAGTCAGGCGAATAGAGTAACTGTTCATCAGGCGCTTCAATGCTAACGAGTTAGGCGGAACAGAGGGATCTACATGCTTGAAGGCTTCTACCATCATTTGGAAAATAATCATCTTGCCTAAGTTGCGAATCAACCCAACAAAGTACGCCGCTGCCTGATCTTCTTGGGATGAAGAGTCTTTCATCAACTCCTTAGAAAAAGACGCGGTTTGAACACTGTGATTCCAAATTTTCTCACCGAAGTGACGCCAGTAAATATTGTTCCCCGGCGTGAAGTTCTTCATGTAGCTATTCACTACTCCTTCAACAAGCCCTTGAGAACCCATATTTAAGAATGCTGTTTTTAGGTCAGTAACCTGTTTTTCACCACGCTTATAAAAAGCACTGTTAGCCAGTTTAATCACATCGGCAGCCATACTCGGCTCGCGCTCAATCACTCTTAACAATGCATCGATATCAAACTCGTCGATCTGCAATTCAGCCATTAACGTGGTCACAGAGGCTGGCATCACTGGCAGTTCATTAAGCAAAGCTTTTGGAGAGCGAATCAAACGTTCTATCTGACAAGCGCCAAAATCGCTAAATGGATCTGACTCCGTTCGAAGGCGAGACTCTCCAAACAAATAATCAAGGAATTCACCATCGTGAAGGCTAAACGTCTTGTCGACGATTAATGATGATGGCTGAGCGGGCGACGGCGGAACAAAGATTGAAGGCTGAACAGAATCAGTAGCAACGGTTTGTTGTTGCTCCTGTTGGACAGGCTCTGCAGAGGGTTTGTTTTTTGAATCAACAAAAGGTGAGAATAGTGCCTGCAATACCCTTTTAAACATCAATACGGCTCCTAGATGAATACAACATAGATAGGGATATATAACGGCGGTGATTATCGCACAGGCAACTCATAAACCATACAGTGATAAATGAATCATTAATTTTTCTGCTGTATAGGATATGTTACTTAGCCGTTTGCTAGGCCAAGCCTCCGGTATTCGCCAGAAACAAAAAAGCGAGCAAATAACACTTGCTCGCTCTTCCATCAATCTGAATCCTGAAGCTGACTAAATTAGCGCTCTGCTACTTCTAACACAATCTTGCCCATAAACCTCAGTCAAACAAGGCTCAATCAGAACACGTTCGCCAATACGCTCAGCCGATACTTCGTTACCAACGGTTACGAATCAATAAAATGAAAAATTCCGCACCCAATAGAATGCGGAATTTATAGATATAGATGAGAGACTTACCGTTAAATCTAGAGTCGGCTGCGTATCGTCACCAACACAGATAACGCACCACAAAGCACCAACACCACACCTAAATCTTGAATCATTCCCGCTAAAGCTAGCCCTGAACCAATCAAGGTGTAATACATCAAACCAAACAGTGCTCCTGCACTTCCTGCTTGAGATTGGTAACGCACCAACGCACGGCTCAATACATTAGGAATCGCAATGCCAAACGCCATAACCACCAACATCATCGGAAGCAAGAACCAGATCGTGTGTTGTGAAAAATACACACCCACCGCGCCTAATGTTTGAAGCCCTGCCGCTAAGCCAATCAGAGAGATAGATGACACTTGTCGCTTCAATAACGCTTTATTAACCAAGCTTCCCAACAAGGTTCCGAACCCAAGCACGACGCCGCTATAACCAAACTGCTCGATGCTGAATCCAAGCTGTAAGAAGGTGAATGAACCCAGTTGGTAATACGAAAACAGCGCAATGTTGAACGAGGCGACAAGCAGTGCCGATACCCAAATACCACCGTCTTTGATCATGTGGATACTGAGCGATTTTAATTGCAACGGCTGCTTAGACTGCTGTGTTTCAGGCAAAGACCATAAGCTATGTGCCAGCAGCGCTAACACCATAATAAACAAAGCAATAAACACATATTGATGCCCGCCTGCTTGGCTTAATTGACCACCAAGTAGCAACCCGATAATTGGGCTAATAGACAATCCCATGCCCATGTAACTAAATACCTTAGCTAGCTCAGTACCGCTAAAGGCATCTCGAAGCATGGTTTGAGTGACGACAGAGCCAACAGCAAGTCCGAAAGCGCCCATCGCTCTTGCTATCATCAACCACGTAAAACTGTCGGTTTGCATGGCAATAAGTGAAGAACAGGCGAATAACCCCATCCCCAATAACATGGTGGGACGACGTCCCCATTTATCCGCGAATACACCCCATACCACCACACCCACAGCAAATGCAGAGAAGTAAATCGATAGGGTTTGAGCAGCTTGTGTGTAGCTGACATCAAAGGATTTCGATATTGAATCCAGAGTCGGGCTATAGATGGTTTCTGCGATTTGAGGGAACATCAACAGCAGCACCATTTGCCATAAAGAAGGTTTTGTTTTCATCATTTTTCCAAGACCAGTGAACTTGACGCGAAGTCTAGAGGAAACTAACCTTGGCTCGTTAACAACATTAAAACCAAAAACAACAAGATTGGGACAAATGGCATTAATTAGTGAAACCATTGAGTTTGATGCAGACAGCTTACCTGCGCCTGTAATTGGAATTGCCGCAGAGCTAGGTCAGCATGACTCAGGAATACATCACCATGTAAAAGGACAGCTACTGTATGCTCCGCAGGGCTGCATCACCTTGACCTTAGAAAACGCCCTTTGCATTTTACCGCCGACCAAAGCCGTGTGGATCCCGCCCTATACCAAACATCGCGCGCAGATGACCAATGTGGTTGCTTATCGGTCGCTCTATTTTGATAGCAGTATTTACACCTGCCCAGAAGCGGTTGAAATTGTGGAAGTGAATGATCTTTTAAAAGCCCTGATCAATAAGATGGCCTTTTGGGATTGGAACATTGCGCCAGAGCAAATCACCAATACCGCCAACCTATTCTGGGAAGAGTTTTACAGCGCTAACCAGCACTCGTTTATCTTGCCGCTACCCACAGATCGCCGCTTTAAAAGCTTTTGCAAACAAGTCCGAACCGCCTCTTTTATTGCCCCTGCATTATCGACATTAGCGAATTCGGTTGGCGCAAGTACCAAGACGATTACTCGATTATTCAAAGCCGAAACAGGCATGACTTATCAAGAGTGGCGACAACAATGGCGCTTGTTTAAAGCGATTGAACTGCTCTCAGAAAACCGACAAGTCGGTGATGTGGCTCATCTGTTAGAGTTCTCATCCAACAGTGCGTTTATCGCTTTTTTCAAACAGCAAACCGGACAAACCCCGTTGGCGTTTACCAAGTTAGGGACGTGATCGTAGTAATCCAAACTCTTAGGTTGTACTTAGTTCAGATAAAAAAAACCAGAACATGAGTTCTGGTTTTTAGAAGTATTTTAAAGCTAGATACCGTCATTACTTGGTATAGAAAGCGCGCTTCAATGCCATTTCTAGACCACGAACTTCAGCTAAACCTTTCAAGCGACCAATCGCCGAATAACCTGGGTTAGTGGTTTTCTTCAGGTCATCCAGCATTTGATGACCGTGATCTGGACGCATTGGAATTAAGCGGTGATCGCCCACTTCTGAACGACGATTTTCTTCATCCAAAATGGCCATCACAACGTTGTACATGTCCACATCACCATCTAAGTGCGCTGCTTCGTGGAATGTCATTGGGTTACTCTCTTCACGCTTAGTTGAACGCAGGTGCGTAAAGTAAATTCGGTCACCGTGCTTTTTGATCATGTTAACCAGATCATTGTCGCCACGAACACCGTATGACCCCGTACACATCGTCAAACCATTCATTTTGCTCGGTACATGTTCGGTCAACCAATCAATGTCTTCGATCGTTGAAACGATGCGAGGCAAGCCTAGAATTGGACGCGGTGGATCGTCTGGGTGAACCGCCATCTTCAAGCCATTCGCATCACAGATAGGCATCAGCTCAGCGAGGAAGTAAGACATGTGCTCACGTAGCTTGTCTTTGTCGATGCCCGCATAGCGATCTAGCTGTGCTTGAAACGCTTCTAGCGTGTAACCTTCTTCAGCGCCTGGCAGGCCAGCGATGATGTTATTAGTCAGTTGCTGAATTTGCTCTGGCGTCATGTTGTTGAAGTAATCCAACGCTTGCGCTTGCTCTGATTCTGAATAGTCCGATTCTGCACCCGGGCGCTTCAAGATATGCAGCTCAAATGCTGCAAATGCGATTTGGTCAAAACGCAGTGCGCGAGAACCATCAGGCATTTCAAATTCTAAATCGGTACGCGTCCAATCCAACACGGGCATGAAGTTATAACAAACTGTATCGATGCCACACTCAGCAAGGTTAGACAGAGTTTGCTTATAGTTATCAATCCACAGCTGGTAGTTGCCAGTTTGAGTTTTGATCTCTTCGTGCACAGGCACGCTTTCTACGACCGACCACGTTAAACCTTTCTCTTCGATAATGGCTTTACGCTTCAGGATTTCTTCTTTCGTCCAAACTTCACCATTTGGAATATGGTGCAGTGCATTCACAATACCAGTTGCACCCGCTTGACGAATATCGTCTAGCGAAACTTGATCATTAGGGCCGTACCAACGCCACGTTTGTTCCATGAGACTTACCTTTCTTTAAGACGCACTTAGCCGGCTCGAATTAATCAAGCTAAATGCAATAACGACTTCTTAATGGCAGCAATGACAATTACTGCCCGAGATAGCACCGGTCTACGCCGGTCTAAAGACGATTACCTATCTACAACCTAGTGAATGAATCAGCTTTCAAGAGGAGCCTTGTCGCTGAATTCAACATTAGCTTTCAGGACTAACTTTCCGTGCTAAGTAGCACCACTGGGTTTGAGCTAAATAAGTAACCATCAAAGTTTGGGTCATCAATGTCTGACAGCGCTAATAAACGCTGTTTAACATTCTCAAGGTGTTGCCACATTGCGTTCTTAGCAGCGACAGGGTCTTTGCGCTGTAAGGCGGCGAGGATACGAGCGTGATCATCTAACCATTCTTCACGGTAATCTTGACCACTGATGTGAGAGTGGAGTTTATTCCACATTGGACTCTTTTCGCGTCGATCCCAGGATTGTTTCAACATATCTACCAATACAGAGTTTTGAGTGGCCTCTGCAATACACATGTGAAATCTTTCATCTCCGCTGCAATCGGTAGTGCCGCTTGCAAGCTCTTCGCGCTCGAGTTCGAGTGCAGAGCGCATCTTAATAATGTCGCCCGGAGTGACCTGAGTTGCCGCAAACTCCGCGATATTACTTTCCAGTAATTGGCGGGCCTGCAGCATCTCGAATGGACCAGCGTCATCGCTGACCACATTCTCGCGAGAATGAGTTGGAATGTTCAGGACATAAACACCCGACCCTTTTTTCACCTCAACCAAGTTTTCAAGCTCCAGCATGATGATTGCTTCACGCACTACCGTGCGACTGACGTCTAAACGTTCAGCAATATCGCGTTCTGGTGGCAACCTATCTCCGACCTTATACAGACCTTCAATCAGTTCTCTTCTTAGTACTAACCCTATCTCCTGATAAGGTCTTTTCGGCTCGAAAGGCATCATGATGATATTGTCACTTCTTTCCATTGTATTTCTCTCGCCATCATAATGACCAAATATAATTGGTCAACCTCTATATCCTAAAATGCAGTAACACCTTGTTTTTGTATTACTATTTTTTCTATATTTGCTAGTTATTCAACAGCCTGAATGCGGTCAATCAATGCGCTCAATTCTGGGTCCGCTTTATCTAGCGCGTCATACATAGGTTGAACCGCTAGTGCGAACGCAGCCTTGTCTGGTTCCACAAAAGTCACGCCCATTTTCTCGGCTTTAGCACGCTCTTTTGCTTCCGATTCAGCCCACAATTTTTTCATCAATTCAGATGAATCACTTGCCGCTTTCATTAGCGCATCTTGTTGTTCTGTAGTCAGTTTATCGTATGCTTTGGTTGAGATAACCAACACATCCGGAACCATCGTGTGCTCATCTAAGCTGAAGTATTTAGACACTTCACTGTGACGGCTCAAGCTGAATGAAGGAATGTTATTTTCAGCCGCATCCACCACACCTTGCTGCAGTGCTGTGTACAACTCACCGTAAGCTAGTGGCGTTGGGTTACCGCCTAACGCTTTCACCATCGCAATTGCTGTTGGGCTTGGTTGAACACGAACTTTCAAACCTTTCAGATCTTCTGGCGTGTTAATTGGCTTATTGGTATAGAAGCTACGCGCACCAGCGTCGTAGTAAGTAACACCAATAAAGCCGCTATCACGAGAAGAGTTAAGAATGTCACGGCCTACTTCACCATCAGTCACACTGTAGTAGTGTGCTTGATCGCGGAATAAGTAAGGCATGTTGAATGATGAATAAGCAGGAGAAAAAGCTTCTAGCTCAGCAGCATTACTTTTCACCATATCTAAAGCGCCGTTCTGCATCAGCTCCATAGATTCACGCTGTGTACCCAATTGAGCATCAGGGTAAATACGAATACGCACCTCACCGTCAGTCAATTCACGTACTTCTTTAGCCATAAACGTCATCGCTTCATGTACTGCATGGTCACGAGGGTGGTTATGGCTCAGTTTCAATGTTGTCGCTGCATAAGCAGAAGCTGTTGCTCCAAAAGTGAAAGCAGCACCGACAACCGCACTAATCAAAGTTTTACGCGTCATCATCATTCTTATTCTCCGTGGATTGGTTATCCAAAATGTAGGGTGTTTTTTGTTATGGGCTCATATTGGGGTTCAAAAAAGGAACCGTCAAAGCTGAAATTAAAATTGATTGACCAATATCACAATAAAAACCCATGAATTGGTTAACCAAAATCATTTGTGAAGTTGCTCACGCCAACCAAAAAATGAATAGCTTATGATTCAGCCAGATTTTTGAACATCCCATCCCTACATAGAAACAGTTTCTTACATTGGTAAACCAATTGTTATGAGATACGCAATTTTGTTGAAAGGAAATAAACATGAATAAACTGGTCAGTTACATAAATAGAGGGTTGGCCGCCTTTACAGTGTCTCTATCGTCTTTCTTAGTACTGTGTGTGATATGGCAGGTTTTATCCCGCTATGTTATTGGCAAGCCAAGTACTGTTACCGACGAGCTCGCGCGTTATCTCTTTATGTGGGTAGCCTTAATTGGTGCTGCTTACACTACAGGTTTGAAACGCCACCTTGCCATCGACCTGCTTACGATGAAGCTGACTGGCAAACGCAAATTAATCAACGAAATCGTTATCCAAATAGCCATCGCCTCTTTCTCTTATATCGTTCTGGTACACGGTGGAAGCCAACTTGCAGCTAAAACACTTGCGATGGGACAACTGACTCCCGCTCTAGGTTTAGAAATGGGCTACATCTACTTCTGCTTACCGATTAGTGGCGCTTTGATGATTTTTTACTCCGTCGTATTTACCTACGAACGCGTTAAACAATTAATGTCAGGTGACGATTTGATCACCGACTCACAACTTGATTGATAGAAGGATTTCACAATGGAATGGCAAGTAATACTGACCTTATTCGGTAGTTTCGCTGTACTGCTTACAATCGGTGTACCGGTCTCTTTTGCGATTGGTTTATCGTCACTAGCAACCATTTTAATGAGCTTACCGCTTGAGCCTGCAATCGCTGTAGTTGCTCAACGTATGGCCGCTGGCCTTGATAACTTTGCACTATTGGCAATCCCGTTCTTCATTTTGGCGGGCAACATCATGAACCAAGGCGGCATCGCGCTGCGTTTGATCAACTTCGCGAAAGTGTTGGGTGGTCGTCTACCGGGTTCATTGGCACACGTAAACGTGATGGCAAACATGATGTTTGGTTCTATCTCAGGCTCAGCGGTTGCATCGGCGGCTGCAGTTGGTGGCACCATGTCTCCTCTGCAAAAGAAAGATGGCTACGACGAAAACTTCTCTGCTGCAGTAAACATTACTTCGTGCCCTACTGGTCTATTGATTCCGCCAAGCAATACGCTGATCGTTTTCTCATTGGTTTCGGGTGGTACTTCAATTGCGGCGCTGTTCTTGGCGGGCTACATCCCAGGTATTTTGATGGGGTTAAGTATCATGATTGTGGCGGGTATCATTGCGAAACGTCGCGGTTACCCAGTGGCAGCGCGTCCTTCATTATCAATGGTTTGGGATACCTTCTTAAAAGCGGCACCTTCTTTAGCACTGATCGGCATCATCATGGGCGGCATCATTGGCGGTATCTTTACTGCAACTGAGGCTTCTGCAATTGCTGTGGTATACACCTTCGTTCTCGCGGTACTTGTCTACCGTGAAGTGAAATGGGGTGATATTCCAAAGATCATCCTTGAGTCTGCAGTAACAACATCTATCGTTCTATTACTTGTTGGCGCATCAATGGGGATGTCTTGGGCAATGGCGAACGCCGATGTGCCTTACATGATTGCTGATGCATTATTGGCGGTTTCTGATAACCCGCTAATGATTCTACTGATTATCAACGTGATTCTGCTGATTGTGGGTATCTTCATGGATATGACACCAGCGGTACTGATCTTCACACCAATCTTCCTACCAATCGCGCTAGACCTAGGCATCGACCCTGTGCACTTCGGCATCATGATGACCTTCAACCTAGCTATCGGTATCTGTACGCCGCCAGTGGGTAGTGCTCTATTCATCGGTTGCTCGGTTGCCAACATTGCCATCGACAAAGTCATCAAACCTTTGTTGCCATTCTATGCTGCGCTGATTGCAGCCCTAATGGCCGTTACTTTTATCCCAGAGCTGAGCTTGTTCCTACCTGAATTAGTACTGGGCTACGGTTCGTAATTAGGTCGCAGATACATTCTAAGACTGCTAAACACTCAAACGCTTTATCAAATAATAAAATCCCGCTGGTTCGCTGGCGGGAAAAGGAACTGAATAATGAAGACTGTTGCTAACTCTACGCTGCCAAACACTGTATTACGACCTGACTACGACCGTTCAACACTCCAGAGCCGTATCGTGCACCTTGGTTTTGGTGCCTTTCATCGTGCGCACCAAGCGCTGTTCACCAATGAAATGCTCAGCAAGAGCAACACTGATTGGGGCATTTGTGAAATAAACCTATTCGGCGGCGAAGACTTGATTGAATCACTTCGCGCGCAAGACCACCTTTACACCGTTGCTGAAAAAGGCGCTGAGTCCACAGACGTGAAAGTGATCGGTTCAGTGACCGAATCTCTTCATCCAAGCTTAGACGGCATCGAAACCGTATTAGAAAAAATGGCTGAGCCTCAAGTGGCTATCGTTTCTATGACCATCACAGAGAAAGGCTACTGCGCTGATCCAGCGACAGGAAAGCTCGACAAAAATAACCCATTAGTCATCGCTGACCTAGCTAACCCAAGCGAACCTAAATCAGCATTAGGTTACATTGTCCAAGCCCTCAAAATTCGACGAGAACGTGGCTTAACACCATTCACGGTCATGTCTTGCGATAACGTGCAAGAAAACGGTCATGTAGCAAAAGCAGCGATCATTGAGTTTGCTCAACTGCTTGACCCAGAATTACGTGATTGGATTGAAACCAATGTCACTTTCCCATGCACCATGGTTGACCGCATCGTACCTGCAGCAACAGAAGAAACACTAACAGAAATTGCAGAACTGCTAGGTTGTGAAGACCCATGTGGCATCGCCTGTGAACCCTTCCGCCAATGGGTAATTGAAGATAATTTTGTTGCGGGTCGTCCAGACTGGAATGTTGCTGGTGCAGAGTTCGTAGAAGATGTAGTGCCTTACGAAGAAATGAAACTGCGCATGCTCAATGGCAGTCACTCTTTCCTTGCTTACCTTGGATATCTTGGTGGCTACGACCATATTTCCGACACCATGACAGATGCAGGCTACCGAAAAGCCGCTTTTGACATGATGATGAAATCACAAGCACCTTCGCTAACGATGCCTGAAGGGACTGATTTGGAAGGTTACGCGACCTTGCTGATCAACCGCTTCACCAACCCAAGCTTGAAACATAAAACCTGGCAAATCGCGATGGATGGCAGCCAGAAGATCCCTCAACGTATGGGTGGCAGCTTACGATTCCATTTAGAGCAAGGCTCAGATTTCTCGTGGCTTGCAACCGCCATCGCTGGCTGGATGCGTTATGTATCTGGCATTGATGAGCAAGGCAATGAGATCGATGTGCGCGACCCAATGGTAGATACACTTCGCCAGATCTGCGACCAGCATGGGCTCAATGTTTCCGTAGTTCCGGCATTGCTTGCTGTTGAAGCGATTTTCCCTGCCGAGCTAGGTCAAAACCCGCAGGTCATTGATGCAGTAAGTTCAGCGTACCAATCACTAATTGAACACGGTGCCGTTGCGACCGTGGCTGCGTTATAAGGAGTACTAACAATGAAGAATTTCTTATGTGAAGACTTTTTACTGTCGAATGAGACTGCACGCCGTTTGTACCACGAACATGCAAGCCACCAGCCGATTTATGACTATCACTGCCATCTAAACCCGGCAGAAGTGGCTCAAGATCGTCAGTTCGAAAACATGTCTAAGATTTGGCTTGAAGGTGACCACTACAAATGGCGTGGTATGCGTTCAGCAGGGATTGATGAGCGTCTGATTACTGGAGGGGCAAGCGATTATGATAAGTTCATGGCATGGGCTAGAACCGTCCCTCAAACCTTAGGTAACCCACTCTACCACTGGACTCATTTAGAACTACGCCGCCCATTTGGTATTACTGGCACTCTATTTGGCCCAGAGACAGCCGACCAAATTTGGCATGAAGGCAACGAGCTATTAGCGACACCGGAATTTAGTGCTCGTGGCATCATGAAGCAAATGAATGTGGTGATGGCAGGTACGACAGACGATCCGATTGATTCTCTTGAACACCATAAAACGATCGCTCAAGACAGTTCATTTGATGTGAAGGTTCTACCAAGCTGGCGCCCAGATAAAGCGTTCAAAATTGAACTTGATGGCTTTGCTGATTACCTACAAAAATTAAGCATGGTTGCTGACGTTGAAATCACTCGCTTCCATCATCTATTGAGTGCTTTAGACAGCCGCCTAGCGCATTTCAACGACCATGGTTGCCGTGCAGCAGACCATGGTATCGAAGTGGTTCGCTACGCGCCGATTCCATCAGAATCCGATTTAGATGCTCTGTTAGCTAGACGCCTCAATGGCGAAACGCTCACCGATTTAGAATGTGCACAGTTCTCAACAGCGGTTCAAGTGTGGTTAGGCAAGCGTTACGCTGCAATGGGTTGGGTAATGCAGCTTCATATTGGTGCTCAGCGCAATAACAACACGCGTATGTTCCAACTGTTAGGCGCTGATGCCGGGTTTGACTCGATTAGCGACAAGACGTTTGCATTCGAATTGGCTCACCTATTAGACGAGATGGATCAAAGCAATGAGTTACCTCGCACCATCCTTTATTGCTTAAACCCTCGCGATAACGAGATGATGGCAACCATGATTGGTAACTTCCAAGGTGGCGGCATCGCGGGCAAAGTTCAGTTTGGTTCTGGTTGGTGGTTCAACGATCAGAAAGACGGCATGCAACGCCAAATGGAGCAACTATCTCAGCTTGGTCTGCTTAGCCAGTTTGTCGGAATGCTGACTGACTCTCGCAGCTTCTTGTCTTACACACGCCACGAATACTTCCGCAGAATTCTGTGTGACATGCTTGGTCGTTGGGCTGAAAACGGCGAGGTGCCAAACGACATGTCACTGCTTGGCCCTATGGTCGAAGACATCTGCTTTGGTAACGCAAAACGCTACTTCGAAGAGAGGGCGTAACCCATGAAACATATCGCCATCATTGGTGAGTGCATGATCGAGCTTAACGGCAAACCGTTCGGCTCAATGCACCAAACGTTTGGCGGAGACACTCTCAATGCTGCGGTTTATTTAAGCCGCGGCTGTGAAGCCAACCTCAATCAAGATAACATCAAAGTGTCCTACGTCACGGCTTTAGGCGCAGACCCGATTAGCAAGGAAATGTTAGAACGCTGGCAACAAGAAGGGGTGTCGACGGACCTAGTTCTACAAGACAACCAACGTACGCCAGGCCTATACCTAATTCAGCTTGATGACGCAGGTGAACGTACCTTTCTGTATTGGAGAAATCAGTCGGCTGCACGCTACCTACTGCAGCACCCAGATTTCAATCAGATAAAGCAGGCACTGCGCAATGTCGATATGGTCTTTCTCAGCGGTATCACATTAGCGATTCTGCCTGAACAAGATCGTATCGAGCTATTAACCATCTTGGTTGAGTTGAAAACACAAGGTGTTGAGATCGCCTTCGATAGTAACTTCCGCCCTGCACTTTGGCCACAGGACGAAAACCAAACCGTCAAAAATAGCTACCAAGCCATGTATACATTGACGGATTTAGCCTTGGTTACATTCGATGATGAACAGTTAATTTGGGGAGATACTTCACCTGAACAAACCATTGAACGTCTAACTTCACTGGGTGTTAAGCGATGCATCGTCAAATTGGGGGCAGATGGTTGTCTCATTCAAGGTGCCACAATTCAAAGTGACATAAATTCAGATTCTGGTACCGCTTCGGCTCCACGGGCGGTGCCGACCCTACCTGTTGAACACGTCGTTGATACGACCTCAGCAGGAGACTCATTCAATGGCGGATTTTTATCTGCTTACCTTGCAGGCGAAGACTTAATTACGTCATGCCAGCGCGGTAACACCATGGCAGGCGTCGTTATCCAACATCATGGTGCCATTATTGCAAAAGAACTAACTCAAGCGGCCATCACAGCCATTTAAGGAATACCAATGTCTAACATCAAACAACAACTGAAAACACTGAAAGTTATCCCTGTGATCGCTATCGACAACGCTGAAGACATCATCCCTCTGGGAAAAGTGTTAGCTGAAAATGGTTTACCTGCAGCAGAGATTACGTTCCGCTCTGAGGCTGCAGTGGAAGCTATTCGTCTACTTCGTGAATCACAACCTGAGATGTTGATCGGCGCCGGCACTGTGCTCAATCGTGAGCAAGCTATCGCGGCCAAAGAAGCGGGCGCAACGTTCGTCGTCTCTCCTGGCTTTAACCCAAACACAGTAAGAGCTTGCCAAGAGATTGGTATTGACATCATTCCTGGGGTCAACAACCCAAGTACAGTAGAAGCCGCTCTAGAAATGGGCTTAACCACATTGAAGTTCTTCCCAGCTGAAGCATCGGGTGGCATCAACATGGTTAAGTCACTTCTCGCGCCTTACACGGATATTGAGATCATGCCGACAGGTGGCATTAACCCAAATAACATTAAAGACTACCTAGCGATACCTCGAGTACTCGCATGTGGTGGTACTTGGATGGTGGATAAGAAGCTGATTGAAGAAGGTAATTGGGAAGAACTGGCTCATTTAACTCGTGAAGCCGTTGCTTTAGTGAATCAATAATCACATTCATCGAACAATAATAAGCTTTACGTAGTCAATTAAAGCATTAACCAGCCCTCTAATTAGAGGGCTGAATTTTTGTTCATAAACTTAAATTGACTGATGGAACGAGTATGGAAAACGCAATAGCACAAGGTATTGGCGGAATTGCATTCCTAGTTGGCGTGATGGCCTTTTGGCAAAAAGACGACATGCGATTTCGTTATCAGATGATGATGTTCTGTCTGATCATGGGAATTCACTTCACCTTAATGGGAGCTACAGTTGCTGCCATTGGCGTGATGATTAACGCACTTCGTAGTTATGCTTCCATCAAAACTCAATCACGCAAAGTGATGTGGTTTTTCATTGGTTTAATGTGGGTAATGACATTACCTAACATCACACACTTCTTTGAATTCATAACCGTTTTAGGTTCTTCAGTTGCCACTTGGGCATTATTTACCAAACAAGGTGTAACACTGAGATCCTTTATTCTGTTCAACTCACTTTGTTGGATTAGCCACAATATTTGGCTTGGTTCTATCGGTGGATCTTTGGTCGAAGGAGCATTTATTACCACCAATCTATTCACAATCTACCGTTTACACAAACGCAGCTTGTTAATTGAAAATAGGACATAATTACTGGAATAAAATCTATGATTTAAACCTAGAACTAATTAATTCATTGCACTCTAAAGACCATAAAGGCCAACGTTCACGCGCTGGCCTTGCTGCTATCTGTCACGGTTCAAAATTAAGCACTAATCAATCAACACCAGCGAATCGAGAATCCCTTTTCCACTGTGGATCCCGCCTTCGTTTTCGCTGGCTGGCTTACTGCGGATTAAGTAGCCAGCATAACCGTCCAGCTCTGTTACTGGTTCTCCTTGATAGTAAGCGGTGAATAAACCTACTTCGCTGACTAAGTCTGTCACGAGCGTTTGTTGTGTATCGCGCACTGCGATGGTCGGTACGTCACGTTCATGAGGGTACAAGCGCTGCATCAGTGCCCACGCGTCGTACTCTTCTGGCTCAAGTTGGCTCAGCTGTTCACTGATATCGTCACCAAAGACGCAGTGGCCACCGCCCTCTCCTTGGTTTTTCAGCACCCATTCTTGCTTATCAGCTTGTGTATTAAACCATTCAATTTCTTCACTGCCGATGGGCTTCATGTCAGCTAATACACTCTTGACCAGTTCGGCTTCTTGTAACGTTAAACCCCAACGTGCGTATTCAGCTGCTGGCATCATGGTCAGCAACATTTGCATGGTTTTACTGGTCGCTAATTGCTGGTTGATGGTCGCGTTCATTGCGACATGGTGTTGCTCCATAAACAAGCGAGTCTGACTTAACGTATGGCAACAAACCGATTCGTTGAGTTCTGGAGCCCAGTAATCTGAATACTGATAGCCAGCTCTTAGGTACACCACATCGACAGCGCCCACATCTTTCAATAACAAGCGTTGATTATCGCCCGATGAAAGCTGGCAGCTCAATTGTTCAAAGGTACGACGAACCGTGCGAATGCCCTGTTTTTGCAGCTCAACTTCAAGCAAATGTTGGTCATATACGTTGTCTTCGTTCTTCTGCACCACCATCAAGAAAACCGGTTTATCTTGCTCGTTGAAGTCGGCTTTTACTTGCCTTGCAGCATTAGCGATACCATAAGCCAACTGGGTTAAACCTTGGTTTTCAGCCGGTGTTGCTGACGGGTCTTCCAACCAATTGTTATAAACGTTTGCCCATTGGTTTTGCATGAACGAGTGGAACTCTGTAGCGCGTTGACCAAACGGGGCCATCCCTGCCGCAATGCCATTAAACTCAATCACTTTTGCACCGTGTCGGCGATCGTCCATAAAATCAGTACGCATCAACAACAAAGGTTGTCGAGCTGGATTCAAGCGCTCATCGGCACTGCCATGAGCCTGTTGATGAAGCTCCATCAAGCGACCAAAAAACGGATCGGCTTTCGCCATATCGCTCAATGATGACTGTAAAAAGTCATGGTCTTCCGAAACATTGTTGATGAGCTTGGTGATAAGCGGTGTCACCCTCAACAGGTGTTCAAATACCTTACGCTCAATACTCATTGGAGCAAGGCTAAAAGGGCAATGTCTCGCGGTATTGTCAGACTGACGAAAAGCGACACCATGCATAATGGCCCACTCACAAGCATCTTCAATGACTTGTTGCGGAATCGATGGCATTGGATTCATTTAGATATCTCATTCTTGGCGGGCATTTGGCACCCGTAGTAAGACGATGCTCATTCGAAAAAGACGAAATAAATTTTAAAAAAGTTATTTCGCCGTTTTGATCATCGTAGCTCGCAGTTTACAGCTGAGGTTCTTGGGTCTTATTGACGATTAGGTCGCGAAGCCATTTGTGACTTGGTTCAGAGTCAAAATAACGATGCCAAAGCAAAAACAAACCACCGGGAACCAACTCAATGGGAATCGGTTTCATCACCAGTTCGCCACTCTCAATATAGTCACAAACCGAGTTGTACGGATAACACATTAACAAATCGCTTTGCTTGCACAGCTTTACTGCGCTGGTGATGTCCGACACGTTGGCGGCTTTGTTAATTTGAAGCTGTTTGGCTTGCAAGATCTCCAGAAGCAACCAGTCGCCAACGCCACCAGTGACTAACTGAATATGACGGTATTTAAGGAAGGCTTGCAGGTTCCAATCTTCCTGAAGCACCGGGTGATCATTACGCATCAAACACACAGAGTAATCTTGCAGCAATTCGACATGGTTTAACTCAGCAGGGATATTTTGAATGTGAGTACTCGCTCTTTCATCGAGCTCAAAAATTCCAATCCCAAAATCGACCTCACGCTTTAGTAGGCGCTTAAAGGTTTCGCTACTCCAAGTAGTACTGTTTACCGTAATGTTCGGCGCATCTGCCAACGCGTTAGGCATAAATTTAGGGTAGATCGCGGTATAAGCGGTTTCAACAAGATCGATATTAAAAGTGCGCTCGCTGTCTTTCGGCTCAAAAATGTCCGGCACGGTTAGCTGTTCAACTTGCAAAAGGATCTGATGAATCTTAGGCGCTAAAGAAGTAGCTTTCGGGGTTGGAAACAGACCTTTAGATTCGCGCTCAAATAGCGGGTCATCAAACAAAGTTCGCAGCTTGGTGAGTTGCTTACTCACCGCGGACTGACTAAGGAATAATCGCTCTGCTGTTTTGCTCACACTGCGCTCTTCAAGCAAAACGTGTAAACACAGCAGTAAATTCATATCACATTTGAGTAAGCTCTTAACATCTACCATGATATTCCTTAGATTCAGATTAATGATGACTTTATGTCACTTTAAATCATATCACAAACTTGTTAATTTAAGCCCATGTAACCTATGAGTTAATAACTCAAAAAATAATAGACCTAAGGAATACTCATGAATTTTCTAGCACTCCCTAAGATTGATCTGCACTGCCACCTTGACGGAAGTGTTCGTCCAGACACCATTATTGATTTGGCGAAACAGTACGGAATCGAACTGCCTGAAGATCGCGATGCGGTTGTTCAATCTCTAACTGTGCCAGAAGATTGTAAAAACCTAGATGAGTATTTGTCTTGTTTCAGCCTGCCGCTACAAGTGATGCAGACTGAAGAAGCAATTGAGCGTATCTCTTTTGAGCTTTACGAAGACGCTGCACTAGAAAACGTTAAGTACCTAGAAGTTCGTTTTGCACCGATTCTTCACGTAAACAAGGGCTTGTCTCTTGATGCGATCATCGCAAGTGCGGTGAAAGGCATGAAACGTGCGGAAGAGAAGTACGACATCAAAGGCAACTACATCATGTCTGTACTGCGTATGTTCCCGAAAGATTCAATCAAAGATGTTATCGACGCTGGTAAGCCATACCTTGGTAAAGGTGTAGTTGCGTTTGATATCGCAGGTGGTGAAAAGCCAGGCTTCTGTGTTGAATTCCCTGAATACACGCAATACGCTATCGAGCAAGGCTACCGTGTGACAGTTCACGCTGGTGAGCAATGGCATGGTCAGAACGTTTACGATGCAGTAACACTGCTTGACGCTGAACGTATCGGCCACGGTGTTCACATCCAAGGTAATGAAGACGCATACAACATCGTTAAAGAGAAGCAAGTTGCGCTTGAAACTTGCCCAACAAGTAACGTTCAAACTAAGTGTATTCACAAATTCGGCGACCACCCAATTGCTGAATTCAAAAAAGACGGCATCGTTGTAACGATCAACACAGATAACCGCACTGTGTCGAACACAACCATGACCAACGAAGTGAAACGTGTGTGTGAAACGTTCGGTCTAACAAAAGAAGATTACGCAGAGATCTACAAGTACTCTGTCGAAAGCGCTTTTGCTTCAGACGAGGTAAAACAGCACCTAATGGGTTTCGTTGAGCAAATCTAATTTGCCACCAAAGTAAGTCTTTTGCTGAATAGCTGGGCTCACTTAACGTCAGAGCTTAACGGTACAAAATAGGAAGAGAAAGGCTGAGGCTTTTCTCTTTTTTTATGTCCAAAAATCGCTAATCTTACAGTATTCGTCATTTATACCAATCACAGTAAGTAAGTGATCATAAATAGCGCAGGAAAAAGGCTTAAGAACAAGGCAGAAATTTTCGATAAGTAGTTATTCTACAATCAAAATTTCTAACGCAGTTATTGAGCGTTTTAACCAGCTAGGATGACCAGTTATTTACTACGATTGGTATTAAACCGAGACTCTCGGAAAGTAGGCAAGCATGAGTAATACAAACGATAAAACTGAACTAGAAAAGATGCTATCTGGGCAAGTATATGATGGTGCAGACCAAGAAATTGATACTATGCGTTCCAATGCCAGAAAAGCGCTAATGGCTTTCAACAACCATCAAGACCCAGACCAGCAACACACATTGCAAGAGCAACTATTTGGGAAGGTCGGGAGTAGCAGCTTAATCCAGCCCCCTTTTCATTGTGAGTTTGGCAAAACCATCGAGATTGGCGACGACACCTTCATTAATATGAACGTAGTAATGCTAGACGGTGCGAGAATCAAAGTCGGCAAAAATGTTTTAATTGGACCAAGCGTTCAATTCTATACGCCATCACACTCCCTTGATTATCGTAGCCGCCGTAAATGGGAAACCTTCTGTTTACCCATAACAATCGAAGATGATGTGTGGGTTGGTGGCAACTCAGTGATCAACCAAGGTGTAACGATTGGCGCTCGCTCGGTTATCGCAGCGAACTCAGTAGTCAACAATGATGTACCACCAGATTGCCTATACGGTGGTACGCCGGCAAAATTGATTAGATATTTGAATACTGAACAGCCAACTGACGACAGCAAGTAAACGCGAACTAAAAGTAAATGACAAAAGAGGTGATATTTTTAATTAAACATCACCTCTTTTTTGATTAGTTTACCGTGTCTCTTCTATCGAATGGGCTTCGTTCCATGGCTTTTTCATACTCACTTTTCGGGCCACTCAAATACGTAGTTTTGACGAATTTTTCCCAATCATAAAACAGCGATTCTATTGGCTGATCGGTAAGCTGTGAGGGGTCACCATTGCTCTTAATAAGATCAACAAACGCCCCTTCTCCCCATGAACGTTCAATAAACTCACCGACCGTATACCCAAGCTCATAAACCGCCGAGCTACTGTTCGGCTTATTGTATAAGTCCTGAACAAGCCCATCAAAGCGGCCTTTGATGGCGCTCCTGTTATTCATGTGGAACCAATAATCTTCAGATTTATAGATGGCTACGGCTTCCCACAACCAACGAGGGTTGTTCGCGAAATTGGGGTTGATTTGAAGTGTCAGTAAATGCACAAATTCATGCAATGCCGTTCGTTGGATTTCACCACCAAAATAAAGCAGCCTGATTTCATTACTTTTAGGCTCGATGTAGCCTGTAGAAAACGCATATCGCTGTCCAATGCTACGCTCTTGCTCATCTAAGTACGCCTTTTGGCTTTGCCATACTCTCACCGTTATGACCGGTATTGAGTCCAGGCCGAAGCTCTTCATCAAAGGCGCCTGTTTAAGTAATAGCTCGTTATAAATACTGGGAATTATCGCAGGTGAAGTTCCATCATAAAGGACAAACTTGAACTGTCCTTTATCTGATTCATAGCAACTATCACATGCTTGCTCACCGCGAATTTGAAGCACGAAAGCCACGACTAAAACCAGCACCGACATAGTCAAAAACAAGAATGTAACGATAGACTTAGGTGGGTATCTTTTCATTTTCTACATCCTCAAATTTAACTCATTCGCCAAGGTGTCAATCTATTAAATTAACGCCAAGCGCCTGCAAGCTGTTTTCACACTGAGCGGCATCGGTAAACTGAATACCAGCTATGCCTACAGCCTTTGCCCCTTCAACGTTATAGGGCATATCATCGATGAAGACGGTTTCTGAAGCTTCAAGCCCATTATTAGATAACAGCGCTTGGTAGATTTCAGGTTGTGGCTTAAGCATGCCCAATTCAGCAGATACTGCCGCACCATCAAACAACGCCCAAAACTGATAGGTATTTTTTAAATATTCAACAATTTCGACCACATTGTCAGTAAGCGCGTACACATCATAGCCCGATCGCTTTACTCGCTCGATGAGTTCAACTGAACCGTGCAGTAAGATCTGCGTTTGCTTAACGTAATAGAACAGGCGATCGCACTCTAACGGGGACAAGTTGAGTTCTTGTTGATAACGAAGCTTGGCCTCACTTTCGGTCAAGAATCCTTTGTTCAAATCCAACCAAATCGTACTTTGAAAAATAGAACGAGCTCGAGACTCCAATTCTTCAGTATCACCAAAAGTAAGCCGGGCAATTTCCAGAGGTGCCCAACGCACAATGACATTGCCTACATCAAACACCACATTTTTGATTTCATTAGAACTCATACACACTCCCGTTATCACCATGTCATTGATGGAAAAGCGACACAAAGTGCCGCACATCAAGATTCATAGCGAACGTTTATAAATTAAAAGCCTTGGGTAGAATATACAATCAATAGAGTACAAAAAAGGCCATCATTACGACGGCCTTCTCAATATCAATAAACTAAGAAATAACTAACACAAATCGGCTTCTGAAGAGAATATGGTTGGTGCTTTAGAAGCGCTATACACCTATACCTTTATTGATCTTTTTCCATTGAAGTGGTGTTATTCCGTTCGCTCGCTTAAACGCTCTTATAAATTGTGAGGCATCTGCGTATCCCAAGTGAAGCGCAATATCTGAGATCGAATAGTCTTGCTCAGTCATAACGCGCTTGGCGAACTTAAAAGACAGGGCCATCTAAAAGCACTCACCAAGTTAAGAAATGAAAACTTAGCTATGTAGCTTGCAACTAACAAAGCTCAAACACTCAAAGCACATCCTATTGGGCGTGCTTTTTTATTCTCAGCTTGCAGACAATTTCGCCCTTCCACCCTTCCGCCTATCAAGCCAAGAGAGAGCAAGGTGAGATACCAAGTAAATTAAAGATCGAGTAATAAATAGGACAAATATATAGGAAGTTTAAGAAATAACTATATAATATGATTACGCTTCAATAATTACACTCCCCATTTAACTAACCTCCTTACTCCTTATAACAATATTTTCACTGGTCACCTCCTCAATAAAATACCAGTCAATCACGAATACTTTGTGATATCAATCTAAACTAAATTCCCAAGTACAACTTATTGATACTGCCCACCCAACAAATTAATCTCTCGTAAGAAAATTTTTACTAAAAACCACCATTAACTTAATTTTACGCATCAAAACAATTATACTCCCCCCATACTGATAATGAGTTAAACGTTAGTAACATTGAGTAAAACTTGTTCAATAAACAACAAGTAAAATTCTCAAATTTGCAAAACTCAACTCATAGTTAATATTGAAAATATTTGGAACCAAAATCACAAGAGTAGGATTCTCTTGAATTTATTATCAAGGATACTGACGAAAATAGAACAGGCATTGTTAGATGAATAATTCTGCAACGTATTTACTTGCTGCTTTACGAGAAAAAATCAAAGAGAAAGGGATTTGTTATTCCGATCTCTCTGCCGGGATGGGAATTCCTCTCTCAACCATTAAAAGACAACTACACAACACGTCTTTAGGGCTGGATAAAATACTCTCGTACGCAACTCATTTAGATACTGACTTAGTAGAATTATCTATGCGAGGCAAACAGTTACAGCAAGAGAACGAACAGTTTATTACGGATATAAATAGTGAAATATTCCATCAATATCCGTACTTGTTTGATTTTTTGTATCTATTGCGACGAAAAAAATGGTCACCACAAGATATTGCCAATAAATATCAACTGAGTCATACGTCAGTAGCCATATATTTTCGAGCATTAGAAATGATGGACTACGTTGAATTAAAAGGCGAAGACCAATACCGCTTCAAAGATCAAGGCCGTTTTATTTTTGAAGAAGGATCTAAGCTTGATACGTTGTTTGCTAAGCGCTTTAGAGATGAAGTATTCAGCCATGACGTGCGCCCTCCGATCTGTATAGGACGCATTGCTATTACTGAAGAACAAGAAGAGAAGCTGGCTAACGAAGTGTACAACAAACTGATTGAATTTGATGTACAAAACAAGAATGGAGAAGGCAGTGAACGACTCAGAAATGTGTTAATGACCTACACTCCAGGCAATCAGATATTTCTTTCTGATACGATCCCAAATATTGACGGTGAATTATTAAAATCCATATCGATGGCAAACGAATAATGATTAACACGCACTAATAATAATTTATATTTGATTGATAAGGAATCTAGTCGTAATCCATCAAGGCACAATATTGTTCAATAATTAATAACTTGTTATTTAAACAAGTTGAATAAAGAAAGAATAGACGCAAATAGCGCTCTTTTCTCATACCAATAAGTGAAATAAATAAGGTTGAATCTTCTTCACGAAACTCGGCAGGGCATGTCTCGACCTTTTTTCGCCTGATCAGATTCAAAAATCAATAAAGAAGGATATAACATGCAGTTTAAAACGTCTTTATGTGCGGTTGCTGTCGGGGTTGCTCTAACACTAAGCGGGTGCAACAGTAGTGATAATAGCTCGAATGTGGATGCTCCACTTAAAGCAACCGAATTCCACAACACCATCGATCGTGCAGGTGTACCTGTGGCATTGCGTGATTTACACGGCGGCCACCTGCGCTACATTCCAATGTTCGATAACGGCTCATGGCATGGCCACACGTTAGACACCAAAGGTGGTGAAATCACACTAGGTGGTACAGCGCTATTGACCGAAGAATACGTATCATTCATGGCTGCACGTTTCGACCGTTTGACTCTGGCTGTCGACGGCCAGCCAATGCCGCTAGAATTGACAAACGCATACTCACAACCAGGTGCGTTGATTCAAACGTATACAGGCGAGAACGGTATCGAAGCCGAGCTAGAAATGCGTTTTGTGACTAATCGTACTTCTCTTGCAAAAACCACCATCAAAAACCCCAATAAGCTAGATATTCAAGGTGAATGGGATGGTGAGTTGATGCAAAACTATCGTGCGGATGATGGCACGGCATACAAGAATGAAGACAGCACAGTCCGTAGTGTTGAAGAAGCTTACCCAACTTACTCCCGTGAAATTACAGCGACAGACAGTGGTGTAGAAGTCTCTTTTGGCGCAGTTCGTGATTCATGGTCATTGTTGACATCTGGCGATTCAAAGTTCGAAGTGACGCGTTCTATCAAACCAGAAACTTCTACCATCAATGATGACAAGAAAGGTTTCGTGCAAACAGCCTCTCTAGGTGATGGCGAAGAGATCACGTTATACACGGCTTACACTCACGTTCAAAACACCAAAGAACAAGCGTCTGAGTTTGCAAAACTAGATAAAGTAATGGCCGATCCAAAAGGTTACATGCACGATTCAGCAATGCGTTGGGAAGAGTACCTAGAAAACGGTCTCACCAACGATGCGGCTTCAAAAGAGCATGAGTTCGTTGCAGTAAAAGCAATGGAAACATTGAACGCGAACTGGCGTGGAGCTGCGGGTGCGATTGACCACGACACGGTAACCCCTTCCGTTACGGCTCCTTACTTCTCAGGCAACATGACATGGCCGTGGGATACATGGAAGCAAGCTTACGCAATGTCACACTTCAACCCAGATGTAGCGATGGAAAACATTCGTACTGTATTCCAATACCAAGTGCAGTCTGATGATCCAGTGCGCCCTTGGGATGAAGGTTACCTGCTTGATGTTGTGACTTACAACCTGCCAGCAGAACGCTGGGAAGGCATGTCTACTGAATACAAAAAAGTGTTCCCTCAAGCGACAGATGGCTTGAACTGGAACGAGCGTAATACTAAGCCATCACTGGCAGCATGGGCGGTATGGGAAGTGTATACCGCACTGAAAGATGAGCATAACCGTCCAGAAGAAGCGCAAAAGTGGTTAGAAGAAATGTATCCGAAGCTAGTGGCATTCCACGATTGGTGGTTACGCGCTCGTGATACCAACAAGAACGGAATACCGGAATATGGCGCAGCGAAAGATCCAATCCATACCGTTTTCGAAGATGATGTGAATAACGGTTCTTGGGGACCAGACGCGTCTGTAGACGACATGAAGTTCCAATATAAAGACGAAGCGAATGGCGATACGTGGATCAAAGAAACGAGTATCGAGAAGTACAATGAATTGCTGACTTCTGGTGATTACACAGCAATGAGTATCCCAGCGAAAGTCGCAGCCGGTTGGGAATCGGGTCGTGATAACGCGGGCGTGTTCGGTTTTATCGACACCATCGACAACCTACAAGGATTAACTGAACAACCGACTCAAGAAAAAGCGGAAGTGATAGACCAAATGGGTCGTTACGCTCATGACACTAATGGTTTCGACAATACGTATGACATCACTATGGACACAGACAGTTCAGTGGTGACTTACCTCGATGATTCAGTTGAGAACATGAACAAATTGGCTCAAGCGAAGAAAGATTGGGAAGTGAAGTTCAACGAGAACACTGACGATTCAAGCAACCTCTCAGGTTACTCATTGATGCAAGAGTCGGTAGACCAAGCATCTTACTGGTACTCAGATAACCTATACCTATCGCAAATCGCCGACGTACTGGGTAAAGCAGACAAAGCGGCCGAGTTTGCAGAAAAAGCAGCGGACACCAAAGAGTACATCAACCGTTGTATGTACGATGAGTCAACAGGCTTCTACTACGATATCGAAGTGGTACCAAATGGACTCCCTAACCAATGTGCAGGGCCGGTGTTGGTGAAACGCGGTATGGGCCCTGAAGGTTGGTCACCGCTATTCAACAATGCAGCGACGCAAGAACACGCGGACAAAGTCGTGGAGAACATGCTGAATACCAGCAAGTTTAACTCACCTAAGATTCCGCTAGGTACGGCATCAATGGACAACCCGGCTTACGGCCCAGACATTTACTGGCGTGGTCGCGTGTGGCTAGATCAGTTCTACTTTGGTGTGCGCGGTATGGACAACTATGGCTACGGTGTAGAAGCGCGTCAAATGGTCGACAAGCTATTCCAAAATGCACAAGGCCTAACAGAATCTACCCCGATTCAGGAAAACTACAACCCAGAAACGGGTGAGGTTCAGGGCGCGAATAACTTCTCTTGGAGTGCAGCGCACCTTTACATGTTGTACAACGGTTTCGTGGGTAAATAGCAGCCACACTCATTAGATATTAGGCGTAGCGGATGACCCCCCTAGCATCTGCAACCGCTTAAACCTCTTAAACCTCTTAAACCTCTTCAAATCAGGTTAGATTCAAAAGTCACAGTAAATGCTGTGGCTTTTTTATTGTCTGCTTGCATGTAACCTCGCCTTCACGCTTATCTAATCAAGAAAGAGAATAAAGTCACCTCCCCAGAAGTAACCCTCTAATTCACCCTCCAAAACACCCTATTTCCCATCATCTAATTGGCCTTCTATGTTAGAATTACCGGCTAGCTCGGAATGCGCTGAGTATCTGATTTAGTTAACTATAATTTAATCACCATGAGTGCTTTTTTAAGTTTTTAGAATGAAAAAATATGAATTAGTTGTTCAAGATATTGTGAGCAAAATTTGCCAAAACAGTATCAGCCATAAGCTTCCTGCTGAAAGAGAACTGTCTGAAATATATGGATTATCTCGTTTCACGATTCGTAAAGCACTAGCCAAGCTAGAGGCTATTGGCATGGTGAAATCTAAAGTGGGTTCTGGTTACTTCGTCAACACTTCTCTCATTGGTACACCACTGGTGTACAACTCCATCACTGAAAACAGTTTTGAAGAGATCTCTTATAAAAAACTCCAGCTGAATAAAGCGCTACCCGATAACCACGAACAGCAGATTTTTTCTTTAGACGACAATGACTACATTTGGAAAATTAGACGGCTTCGATTGATTAACAACAAAGTAGTTCAGATAGAAGAAGCCAAGATACCTGTCAGCGTCTTCCCAGAGATGAATGCCGAGATCATTGAAAGCTCAATCCAGAAGCATGCGCTAGCGAAAGGTCTTCAGATCGATAGCTACTTAACAACGTACCAAGCGATCAACGTATCTAAAGAAGATGCAGAGTTGCTCGGCTGCAAAAAAAATGCGGCAGCGATGAATATCACCAACCGAGGTTTCTTAGCATCGGGGGAACTGTTCATCGTCAGTGATATCATCGACATCAACTACCAATGCACCTACCACACGCCTTTTAACAGTGAGAGCATGAGCTTCCGAGATAAGAAGTAACCTTTAAATTCGATTTAATATGGTTAATTTTTATAGATATAAGTTAATTACGCTATAGATTAGCCACTAATACTATTTCACATCTAGTATCATTAATTTAGTGATACTAGAAATATAATTTTTGATAATACGTAATATCTGGTAAATATATTAAATAAGAAAATGGCCGCTTATAGCGACCATTTGATATTAAAAATACGAGTTAAGGGGTATGAATCGCGCCATCAGGAAGGCGACTTTGAGTCCACTCATGGGGGCGATACATAACAGGGAACTCTGCTGCAACTTCTCGGTCGATTTCAACACCAATACCTGCGATTTCAGAAGCGTATAAGTAGCCATTGATTGGCTCTGCAGCGTTCGGGAATACCTTGTTCGTATTCTCGTTGTACTCGACATGTTCTTGAATGGCGGCATTGTGTAAATGCACATTCAAATGCGTGTTTACCGCTGCGCCAATTGGCGTCATATCTGGTGGGCAATGCCATGCAATACGAACACCGAAGTTCTGACATAGATGACCTAGTTTCAGAGCTGGCGTAATACCACCGATTTGTGAAACATGACAACGGATGAAGTCGATTCGACGATTCGCGATTAGAGACTTCCACTCTTCAGGGTTATTAAATAACTCCCCTAAACCTAATGAAACTGAGCTTTGGCTACGAATATTATCCAACCATTCCGTTTGATTTGGCGGCAGAATATCTTCAATGAAGTAAGGCTTATATTGCTCGACTTCTTTGGCAAATTGTATCGCTTGGTTCGGGAATAGGCGCTCATGAACATCATGAAGAATATGGAATTGGTTACCATATTTCTCTCTCAGCGACTTAAACATCGTTAGAGTATTATCCATGTACTGATCTTGATCGTAGTACGAACCTTCCGTCGGGTTTTGAGTAGTATGTAAATCGGTTGGAACGCCGCCATAGAAACCAAGCTGACAACGAATGTGCTTGTAGCCTTTGTCTAAGAAAGATTCCACCAGTTCATAAATACCTTCCATTGTGTCGCTAGTCGCGTGTGTGTATACAGGAATAGCATCACGAGACTTACCACCAAATACCTGGTGTAACGGCATACCCGCCAATTTGGCTTTAATATCCCACAGTGCCATATCAACACCGGAAATTGCATTATTGATAACAGGGCCATTTCGCCAATAAGCGTTGACCATCATCATTTGCCATAAGTCTTCAATATTGTTGGCGTTTTTACCAATAAGAATAGGTTTTAAATATTCATCGACCATTGTTTTTACAGCAAGCGGTCTTTGTTGGAATGTCGCACAACCAAACCCAGTCACTCCTTTATTCGTTTCAACTACCACAGTAATGAGATTGTGCCTGTCTGGTTTAGTAATAATACAATGGATATCAGATATAATAGTTTCTTTCACAATTAAATAACCTAAACTTAAGTCAACTCCTATTATCTAACCGCTTTAAAAATCACATTTCAAGCGCTAATTTTCGCCTAAAAATAATTGGTACGTTAAGTGTTTTTTTTTGATAAACAAAACATACCAATTGGCCAAAAACGGTGAAAAATTAATTTTTCAGATTTTAAATGTGATTGAGATCTCTTTTTACTCCGTTGGATTTAAATTGGTTGTCGTTATGATTTCTCGAGTTAAATATATTCCAATAACAGGTGTAGTATGCAAATGGTAGAAAAGAGTGATGCCGTTATTAATAACTCGAAGTCATCATCGAAGAAGAAAAGTTTCAAAGAAAATATACAGTTATTAATCACTGCACTTGGTGGTGAAGACAATATCGTGAGTATCACGCACTGTATGACAAGGCTGAGATTCAAATTATCAGACGAGTCACTGGTAGACGAAGAAGCGATCAAGCAGATCGCAGATGTGAAAGGTGTGGTACTTCAACAAGGTCAAACTCAAGTCATCATCGGTGTTGAGGTAGAGAAGTGGTTCAACGCGCTATCAAACACTCAACAAGCTGACGCTAATCCGGCTGATGAGCTAGAGAAAGGCAAGCTGTTCCAAGGCGTGATGCGCATTGTCGCGGGCATCTTTGGTCCAGTTGTACCCGCAATCGCTGGCGCTGGTATGTTGATGGGCCTGTTGTCTGGCCTTATTGCAACCAATGTTATCTCTGAAACCTCAGACACGGTTTATTTCTTCCGCTCTATCTCTGTTGCTGTGTTCTTCTTCTTACCTATGCTGGTCTCTTTCTCTGCAGCCAAAGTATTTAAGGTGAACGAATACATTGCGCTTGCTGTTTCCTCTGCAATGTTAGCCCCCAAGCTAGTAGATAAAGCGGTGATGCTAAAAGACGCTGGCGCTGCACCTGAGCTGACGGTGCTAGGCGTGGTTCCTATTGAACTGCTTAACTACGGCGGCGCGATTGTTCCTGCGATTCTCGCTATCTGGTTATTGTCTAAGGTGACTCCGTTAGTTGACCGTCTAGTTCCTTCTTCTGCGAAGCCTGTATTTACACCACTGCTTGCCTTTACGGTGACTTCAACCATCACACTATCATTTGTTGGCCCTGCGGGTATCTGGCTAAGTAATGGCGCGGGTTGGGTAATGAGTTCACTACTGGAAATATCTCCGACGTTAACAGGCTTTGTTTTCGGTCTGACTCGCCCGATTACCATCGTATTTGGTATTCACCACAGCATGACACCAATCAGCCTCAACAACTTTGCACTGTATGGTAAGGATTTACTTATGCCGATCATGTGCTTAGGTAACATAGCAATTGCTGGTGCGACAATGGCAATCTGGCACAAGCAACGCAAGACAGTTTCTAAAGAGCAATCTTCAATCACGATGGGCTCAAGCGTTACCGCTATCTTAGGCATCACAGAACCAGCTCTATTTGGTGTCCTAACAAAATACACCAAAGCGATGATGACCGCGAGTTTAGCAGCAGGTGTGTTCGGTGCTATCTCGGTAACGATCGATACCCATTTAACCAGCTACATTCTTTCTTCTGTATTCAGCTTACCGGCTTACCTTGCAGGCGGTACGCAAAACTTCATTCAAGCACTAATGGGCGTGGTTGGTGTGTTCGCACTGTCTTATGTTCTAACGCTGTTGTTCGTGAAACTAGACAACAAGTAATCGGCTAGTCTCACTCCCGTAAGATTAGAATCGAAAAAGCATGACCGTATCTCGTTATGGTCATGCTTTCTTCATACGAACCAATCCAACCTTTCCTTTCTAAGGCTATATTATGACCCACATCGCAATCATCGGTGAGTGCATGATTGAACTGAATGGCGCGCCATTTGGCAACATGCAACAAAGCTATGGTGGAGACACATTAAACGCGGCAATCTACTTGAACCGCAGCGCTGCGGTTAGCAATCCCATGAGTAGCAATAATACTGCGAATCCAGCGATACAAACAAGCTATGTCACGGCGCTTGGCTCAGACGCTATCAGCCAAGAGATGCTTAACCGATGGCAGGATGAAGGGCTATCAACTGATTTCGTGCTGATTGACGAGCAGCGCTCGCCAGGCCTGTATCTGATTCAATTAGATGACGTTGGTGAACGCACATTTCTGTATTGGCGTAATGACTCGGCTGCTCGCTACATGGTACAGCACCCAGATTTCGACAAAATAACCGCCCAACTTGAAGATGTCGATATGGTGTTTTTGAGTGGAATCTCTCTGGCGATCTTGCCTCATGGCGATCAGCTAAAGTTGCTCACTATCATCCAAGGTCTACGTGAACGTGGCGTGGCCATCGCCTTTGACAGTAACTACCGACCAAAGTTGTGGGACTCACAAGACGCAACCAAAGAAGCTTATCAGCTTGCCTATAAAGCGACAGATATCGCCTTGGTCACCTTCGACGATGAGCAACTTTTATGGCAAGACGCCCAGCCACAAGACACCATAAAAAGACTGCATGCACTCGGCGTCAAAACTGTTGTTGTAAAGCTTGGTGCTGAAGGCTGCTTGATCAGTGAAAGCCCCAAAGATGTGCCAATAAAAGTCACAACAACACCTGTCGAAACTGTGGTTGATAGCACCTCTGCAGGCGACTCTTTTAACGGTGGTTTCTTATCTTGTTACCTCGCTGGAGGTTCTGTTTCAGAAGCCTGCCACCAAGGGAATGCATTAGCCGGATTGGTGATTCAACATCATGGCGCAATCATCCCAAAATACATCACCGACACCCTTTCAAACTGATATTAAGAAGCAAACATGTCTACAATTAACGAACAACTAAAAGCACTTAAAGTTATCCCTGTTATCGCCATTGATAACGCAGAGGATATTATCCCTCTAGGCAAAGTATTGGCTGAGAATGGGTTGCCAGCGGCTGAGATTACGTTCCGTTCAGACGCCGCTGTTGAAGCTATCCGACTGCTTCGCCAAGCACAGCCTGACATGCTAATCGGCGCGGGCACCATCTTGAACCATGAGCAAGCACTTGCAGCAAAAGAAGCGGGCGCGACCTTTGTGGTATCACCGGGCTTTAATCCGAACACAGTTAAAGCATGCCAAGAGATCGGCATCGATATCATTCCAGGTGTGAACAATCCAAGCACCGTTGAAGCAGCACTTGAGATGGGACTAACGACTCTCAAGTTTTTCCCTGCCGAAGCTTCAGGTGGAATCAGGATGGTTAAGTCACTCGTTGGTCCATACGGCGACATTAGACTCATGCCTACAGGCGGTATCACGCCATCAAACATCGATAACTACTTAGCGGTGCCTCAAGTATTAGCCTGTGGTGGCACTTGGATGGTGGATAAGAAGCTCGTTGAAAACGGAGAGTGGGATGAGATTGCCCGCCTAACACGCGAGATTGTTGAACAGGTGAATCGCTAAGCACATAAGTAGCTAATCTAAACTGTTCGCAGATTTGGAAATTCGTTACATACAAAAAGAGCGAGAGGCTGGCCTCTCGCTCTTTTTTGTTCAAATCCAGAAATTATCCACCAGCCCCTTAATTAAGTAACCAATAGCTCACCGGATTATCCGGGCACTGATAAGGACCACATTCGACAAATGTAGCAATAGCATTCAATGCCACGACGACAATCGCCAGTAGACACACAATGCGCCCGAAATTGCTCATTTTATAGGGTTCATGGGACTCGGCCTTATTGGTCAGCATCAAGATCACGGCAACACCCAATATGGTTGCAGCGAACAACACGAAGGCCCAAGTGTAATAATGCATCCCAAATATCGGGCTACCGTAACCAGGAGTACCCGGAATCACGTGTAGGGAAACTTGTCTTAACGATGTGGCGACACCATACAAAGCGCCAATTAGCACAACCCCATAGTGACGAGGTTGAGGCCCATAAACCACATTCAGCATGAAGCCAAACGCGACCATCACAAAGCCAATTCGTTGCAGTAAACACAATGGGCAAGGAAGCTCATTGAGGACAAACTGAAGAATAAAGCCGATCAACAAAACAGCTGTCATACCCAGTAAGCCAAGCGTATTCAGAAGAGTTAACTGATTTCGATTCATGCTAGGTCCTTACAATAAGATTGATAGAGGGTCAGTCGCATGGTGATTAAACCAATACAAACCAAGGATCACTGAGCCAGCGAAAAAGCCATACGCGGCGGTCTTATTGCCGAAAAACCCGCACACCATCGCCACAAGTAACAACAAAAATAATAAAGACATCATAAGAGGCATCCTCTCCTTATTTATCGAGTTCACTCAAGGTGAACGTCATAAAAATATCCACACGTACGCCCTTAATCATGCAACTTCGGTAAATCTATGGATTACGGATTTAAAATCATCAACTTAATAGTTGTTAGTAACCTCTAAGCTGTCAAGTTAGAGACGATAAGTTCTTTGACAGGGTTTGCTACGCTTATATTGCTCAGAGAACATTTTGTTATTTTTGCTTTAGCGAGTCCCCGGTATTTATTGACCACTACAAGGTGGCTCCCATCGTAGCTAGGAAGCTTCATGAAAAAACACTGTACCTCGTTATTGTCACTCCTATCCTTTATCAGCCTCGCACTTCCAAATGCCAGTTTAGCCAACTACGCCATTGTGCTGCCCGGCCAGCATGAGCAAGGGAACAACTTGCAAGGCTCTGCTGTATCAGCAGACAACGTGATTGATTGGGAGATAGATAACAGTGATTTAGTATTTGGGGCTTACGGCAATAAAAGTGACAACGAAAAAGCCAATAGCATCGGTTATATGTACAACCAAAAGTTAGAACTAAATTCGGGAGCGTTGGAAGACGAAATTAGAAACACGGCAGAGAAAAACAACATTGATTACGAAGACTTCTTCTTACACTTTTCAGAAGATACTATTCTTGCAGAGCTGGATACAACGCACGGTGAAAATACGCTTTTAAACCGCAAGCCTATGATCGTTGGCTATACCGCAGACGAAAAACATGCGGGCTATGCACTTTATCAGCAGCCGCCTTGGGATGCTGATGTGTTTGAACATTTCGAACGTGGCGGAGCACTCTACGTTTACCATTCGGAGAAGTTCGATAGCTTAACATTCGAATTTTCACGCTTTGCACAAGGCGGAGAATTCCATATTGAATATCCAACATCGACGAATGTTCTAGGCCAATCTACGGCATGGGCTCGCTTAGAAATAATAAACGATCACACACAGAATATGACTCAAAACCAAGCGGTAAACTGGCGATTGCCCTCGAATTGGGTCAGAGCAACGACTCACGATGGCAGCGGCCAGAGCTACGGTGGCGGGCAGTATTTTGGTTCTACATTTGTGCGAGGTGGCGGCCGTTTATACGTTATCAGAATCCGCTGGCAAGGTAGTTCAAGCGATATTCGACCTCGCTTAAATCAAGTTCAATTAAAAGACAGTTTCCCTAAGTTCGATATCAAGAACCTACCGTTTCCCATTTCAAGTACAGATCCGAAGTCATCCGGCAAAGCCAAACATTGGCGGAAAATTCACGGCTTTGACCAAGCCGCGGATCTAAATAGAGATAACTACTTATCACCTTCTGAGTATCAGAATCGAACCAACAAATCGGCCAAGGCGCGCTTTCGTTGGGAATCTCGCGTCATTCCTTTTGGACGAATGTGGAACCAAAATTCATCATGGGCGCTGACCAACCTAACTAATCCACAGTTATTAAGTGCAATACAAGCTTACTATTCCAAACATTGGGCTCAGCAAGGCCTGCGCGGGGCGTATAACGACGACACCAATAAGCTCATGGGCAACAATCAGTTTGAGGTGTATATGGGTGGAAAAATCAGTGAAATGGAGCTTATTGTAGGCTCAGATGACGCCGACCAAGTTTACCAAACTCAATTCACCTCTTTCCTACAGAACCTAACAGCGCACGACAGTAATCCGATCGTTGGGCTCAATATTGGAACGGCCAACCTTTATGGTCGGCATGGCCAATCACACCTAATCAAAGCAGGAAATGTCTATCTGAGAGAGCATTATTTATTCCCGTCGACAGGATTCAGTGGTTATGCAGGGCTGTCTAAATTTTGGGATAATTCTGCGCTGGCACACGGCAAGAAAAATGTGATATTTCAAGCAACCACGCATTTTGGCCGAGTTGAATATTTTGGAAACAACGAAGAAAACTGGAAACAAGACCAGTACTCAACACTCGCTATTTTTTACCTCAACTACCACCCCAAACACAGTTACTTCAACCAGTGGAACAGCGGCTACGTATATGGGAGCAACAATACAACCAAAGACAACTTCTGGAAAAGTGGTATACCAAAGAACATAGCTTATCGGCCAACCGCATTACTCGCCGTTGATTTAGGATCCCCTACTCATTCGATACCTCAAGGTTTTGAAGCCATCCCTTTGATGCTTTCAACGAGTAGCCCACAACCAGCCGATTACACGATTGTTGGAAACGCAGCCCAAGACCACATTGAACATGCTGATCTGCCGAACGGTAAGGTTCAATTACTGCCAACTCATAGTTACTTTGTTTATCAATCGGATCACTACGCGGTAGAAGGTGGCCCAGAAGAGATGGTGCTCGCGAGAGAGTTTGAGCATGGCCGTGTCCTTTATCGCACCGACTTTCATGGACAGAACTCAGACTTTTACTCGGCACCGAAACTCAGCATTCCATTAAAAAAACCAATGAGGCCAGTCGATGCAAACGGCGATATTGGCGACTATGTAAACGAAGTTAAGCTTGGGGGATATCAAGGGCTATTTCTGCTTTATTAACTCCTTAACCCCTTAACCCCTTAACCCCTAGTTCAGGGTATTAGCCATCTTTACGCAACGGAATAAACACTTACCACTTTTCCTTTAAATTATCGGTGACCGTTAGCGGCCTTTTACCATCACACGCGCCTTTCTCAAGGTCGTAGACAGGACTGGCTCCATGACTACTCCACCGGTGATCTTCCCTCGCTATTTTTCGATATTGCGTCGGCGTGGCGCCAATGTACGTTTGGAAGGTTTCATAGAATCGGCTACTCGAATTGAAGCCCACCGTGAGTGAGATATCGAGAATGGTTCTGTCCGTATCACTCAGTAAAGCGCGAGCATGATTAATACGCATCGCAGTAATATACTGCTTAATGGTCATCTGCATCGTTCGTTGAAATACGTTCATTGCATAGTTGGCATGTAATCCAATATGTTCTGCGATATCTTTCACGGTTAATGGCTGGTTATGATGCGAGGCGATGTATTCCAACATTTGGCTGACATAGAATTGAGAGTGTTTCGACACCCCTTTTGAAGTCGATTTGTCCTGTCGATTTACGAGCAGTTGTTGCCAACCATCAAGGCAGATTCGCTTAAGCATCAAGCCAATTTCATCGATGGCCAACTGCTGGCGACTTTCTGACGAATGCTTGATCTCTTGTACCCATCGGGCAATTTCAAATTCACTCACTAACGAACAAGAATTCGATTGCAACACACTGCCGTGAGTTATCTGATTGACTAAATCCCGACTGAGAGTCCACGACATAAAATGATGAATCGGTATGTTGATGATCCCCATATTATGGCTCTGGCCGGGATTGGTGAGTCGATGAGGTACCGATGCCCAAAACAAGCCAATCGATCCGCTCTTAACCACGATTGGACTGCCGTTAATGATGTATTCCACATCGTCCCCAAAAGGAATATTCACCTCAATTTGACCATGCCAATGATAGCCGGGCATGGAGTGAGGAGCTCTAAGCTCGATATCGATTTTCTCATAGGAAGAATAGAGAGAAAGCGGGCTTACCGACACTGTCTCGGACGAGTACTTATCTAAAGTGATAATTCTCAGCGTATCAGGGGTTGATTGCGGCATATCTCGTTCCTTAGGAAATCGTATAAATGACTTTTAGCAGTTCCTCGACAATAAAACTCTGAAGGCGATCATAGTGCCAAAATACCCCATTTCATAAGATCAGCACAATGTGATTAGAGTCAGCATCTTAAGTACAAAACTCGCTTCGTTACACAATGCCTCTCCTCAAAAGCCAGCAAGTTATCCCATTTCCTAAGATTTTCATTCAGTGATTTTAAAATATTAGTAAACGGGAGAGCTATTTGATTATCTGAGACGAATCGACGTGGGTTCTAGGTGTAATTTATCTGTATCAACAAAGAACTCAGAGAGATAAAGGATCCCACTATGCAAAGCCCTAAAATCACATTCATCGGTGCAGGCTCAACCATTTTTGTTAAGAACATTCTTGGCGACGTTTTCCACCGTTCAGCACTACAAAATGCTCATGTCGCATTGATGGATATTGATGAGAATCGATTAGAAGAGTCTCACCTTGTCGTCAGTAAGTTGATGGAATCATCCGGTGCGACTGGCTCTATCTCATGCCATTTAGATCAAAAAGAGGCACTACAAGGTGCAGATTTTGTTGTCATAGCCTTTCAAATCGGTGGCTACGAGCCATGTACCGTCACAGATTTCGAAGTGTGTAAGCGCCATGGTCTGGAACAAACCATCGCAGACACACTAGGCCCAGGCGGTATTATGCGTTCGCTACGCACAGTCCCGCATCTTTGGAGTGTCTGTGAAGATATGACTGAGGTTTGCCCGAACGCGACCATGCTTAACTACGTCAACCCAATGGCAATGAACACATGGGCAATGTACGAGAAGTATCCACACATTAAACAAGTCGGTTTGTGTCACTCAGTACAAGGTACCGCAGAAGAACTAGCACGCGACCTAGACTTAGATTACGCAGATCTTCGCTATACCTGCGCAGGCATTAACCACATGGCTTACTACCTAACCCTCGAGAAAAAAACAGAAAGCGGTGAGTACGTCGACATTTATCCAGACCTACTTGAAGCCTTTGAGAGTGGCCAAGCGCCTAAGCCGGGTATTTATCACAATGGTCGCTGCACCAACTTAGTCCGCTATGAGATGTTTAAGAAGCTTGGCTACTTCGTGACAGAGTCTTCTGAACATTTTTCTGAATACACCCCCTACTTTATCAAGCCAAATCGTCCAGATTTAATCGAACGTTATAAAGTGCCACTTGATGAATACCCTAAACGTTGTGTCGAACAAATTGCCGATTGGAAAAAAGACCTTCAAGAGTTCAAAACGGCCGATAAGATCACCGTTGAGGAATCTCACGAATACGCTAGCACCATCATGAATTCTATCTGGACGGGTACACCTAGCGTCATCTATGGCAACGTTAAAAACGAAGCCTTAATCGATAACCTGCCGCACGGTTGCTGTGTTGAAGTCGCCTGTTTAGTCGATGCCAATGGTGTGCAACCAATCAAAGCTGGCCGCCTACCAAATCACTTGGCCGCATTGATGCAAACTAACATCAACGTCCAAACTCTATTAACAGAAGCCATTCTCACTGAAAACCGCGACCGTATTTATCATGCTGCGATGCTTGACCCTCATACTGCCGCCGTACTTGGAATAGAAGAGATATACGCGCTGGTTGATGACTTGATTGAAGCCCATCAGGGTTGGTTACCAGAGTGGGTTAACAAGTAACTTCATACTAAAAAAACATACAACAACGTGAATATCAACGCCTTCTCACCGAGGAGGCGTAAGGAGTGGCAATGAGTATCTCTATGAATACCAAGCTAAGTTATGGCTTTGGCGCATTTGGTAAAGACTTCGCAATCACCATCGTCTACATGTACCTAATGTTTTACTACACGGATGTAGTCGGTATTTCTGCCGCTACAGTCGGCACCATTTTCCTCGTCGCACGCATCTGGGATGCCGTCAATAACCCTATTATGGGGTGGTTAGTCAACAATACTCGCACTCGATGGGGCAAGTTCAAACCTTGGATTTTAATTGGCACACTGGCTAACTCCGTGGTTCTTCTGATGGTGTTTAGTGCGCATTACATCGAAGGTCCTTGGTTAATCGCATACGCCGCTGTCACCTATATCTTGTGGGGCATGACTTACACACTAATGGATATCCCTTTTTGGTCATTGGTCCCAACACTCACCTTAGATAAGCGTGAACGTGAAGAGCTCGTCCCATACCCTCGCTTCTTTGCGAGCCTAGCTTGGATTGTAACTGCGGCTATCGCAATGCCTTTCGTGAACTACGTAGGTGGGGACGATAAAGGGTTCGGCTTCCAGATTTTTACTCTCTTGTTGATCGCTTGTTTCTTGGTATCAACTTTCATTACTTTACGTAATGTGAAAGAACGCTATTCAACGGCTAACCTAGACACAACACAACCCGAAGAAAAGGTTTCACTGAAAAAGCTTCTAGCGCTTATCTACAAAAACGACCAACTGACCAGTGTTCTGTGTATGGCGCTGTCTTATAACCTCGCGACCAACATCATTACAGCGTTCGCGGTTTACTACTTCACTTATGTGGTGGGTAATGAAGAACTTTTCCCTTACTACATGGCTTATGCAGGTATTGCTAACCTCATCACACTGGTGCTGTTCCCTAAACTTGCCCAGATGTTTTCACGCCGAGTTCTGTGGGCATGTGCGTCCTCTTTCCCTATTTTAGGCAGTGCAGTACTCATCTACGTTGGCATGTACGACAAACAGAGCATTCTACTGATATCAACAGCCGGCGTTTTTCTACAAATTGGTACAGCGCTATTCTGGGTACTTAACGTCATCATGGTGGCAGACACGGTCGATTACGGTGAGTTTAAACTGGGTTCTCGTTGCGAAAGCATCGCTTACTCAGTGCAAACCTTGGTCGTAAAAGCAGGTTCGGCATTTGCCGCTTTCTTTATCGGTATCGCGCTCACCGCTGTTGATTATGTACCTAACGTAACGCAAAGCCCTGAAACCGTATTCGGCATGCAATGCATCATGGTTGGTCTACCAGCTTTCTTCTTTGCCATTGCACTAATCATCTACTTCCGCTTTTACAAGCTGAACGGCGCATATCACCAAAAGATCCAAGACCACCTCACTGAAAAATATGACCACATTACAAACGAAGGCTCAGATAAAGGGGAAACCGCAAAACCGACAGAACCGGCACAAGTCGTATAGCATGAAATCACATCGAACAGTTTACATATACAATTAAAAGCGCAAACACAAACAACAAAGCCACAGCGTATGCTGTGGCTTTGTTGTTAGTTAATAGGCTCTAACCAACACCTTGATTAAGCAACCAATAACTCACTGGGTTATCAGGGCATTGATAAGGCCCACACTCAGCAAACGTAGCAATAGCATTGAGCGCAACCACAACGATTGCCAGTAAGCACGCAATACGCCCTAGATTGCTCATTTTGTATGGTTCTTGAGTTTCTATCTTATTCGTTAGTATCAAGATCACAGCAACCGCAAAGATAGTGGCCGTGAACAAAACAAAAGCCCAAGTATAATAATGCATCCCGAGGATGGGGCTACCGTAGCCAGGCGTACCGGGAATTACATGTAACGAGACCTGTCTTAGCGAGGTAGCAACACCATATAAAGCGCCAATTAGGACGATGCCATAGTGGCGAGATTGAGGCCCATAAACCACATTCAACATGAAGCCAAACGCCACCATCACAAAGCCAATACGTTGTAATAAGCATAACGGACAAGGCAACTCATTAAGAACAAACTGAAGAATAAAGCCGATCAACAAAACGGCTGTCATACCTAGCAAGCCAAGTGTATTCAAGAGAGTTAACTGATTTCGATTCATGCTAGCTCCTTACAGTAAGATCGATAATGGGTCGGTGGCATGGTGGTTAAACCAATACAAACCTAGGATCACTGAGCTAGCAAAAAAGCCATAAGCAGCGGTCTTCTTATCGAAAAAGGCGCATAGCATCGCCACTAGTAACAACAAAAACAGTAAAGACATCATAAGAGGTTTTTCCTTTCTATTTATCCTGTTCAGTCAGACTAAACGTCATAACGAATATCCACACCGATGCTCTTAATCATTCAAGTTCGGTAAATCGATGGATTACGAATTGAAGATCATCAACTTAATAGTTGTTAGTAAGATCCAAGCTGTCAAGTTTGGGGCCTCGTACTGAGTAATCACAAGTACGTTGAGGCAACTAATGAACAGATGATGCGCGTTAATGTTGATGGCAGGTAAGGTTGGCGAATATATGAATGAAGTTAGGCTTGGGGGAATATTAGGGGCTACTTTTACTGTACCCAAAAGCAAAAAACCTAGCGAAAGGTCGCTAGGTTTTAAATACAAAATGAGGTAATACAAGCTTACTTCAGCGGGTCATTGTCCGGCAGTGCCTTATGAAGCCATAGTGCTAAACGCTTCTTGATGTTCGCGCCATCAAGCTTATCGTCAGGTAACGGTGTGATCTGATTGACTTCAACAAGGAACAAGTACACCGCTTTAACCTTTATCGGTTGGGATGAATTTGGCAAATCAAAACCTTGTAGTTTTGCCATCTTAAAACCGACTTCAACTGCTTTTTTTACCAGCTTATCTTCATTAATGATCTTCGCGGTTTTCGACATATCATCTCCATCATCTTTATCGAACGAGTACTGAGTATATCAAACAGAAAAACTCACAAGATTACCTCGCTCTCAATTTGAGGAGTCGCTTTGATAAATAAAACAAATCATAGGCTCTAAGCTGATTCTAATTCGATTAATATTTACGACATCAACATCCATACGCAAACGAGCTCTTAATAAAATACTCAGTAAATGAGATCTTAAGTCAAAAACTGAAAATCGAACAATATTTAACTTACCATCCTAAAGAATACGGAATACTATGATTATCATTTAGGTGATATACATTCTATGGAATACAAATAAACCTATGTTATTTAACCAGTTTTATAGTAAAACGACTTAGGTCATATTTACAGGTTCCTGTAACAGAATGTTATTTACAAAACACTCATTAAGAAAATAGAATAAACCCACTAATATTATACTGGTGTTAAAAATGCGTTACCTATGGGCTTCATTCTGTCATAAAAACCCGATCATCGGACGAATCGTTCATATCCTTGTTATGTTGGTAGCGTTAGCTTCTATCGTCGTTCCATTGATATCAAAAGACGCAACAACCATCTTGGTTTCATTGGGTGTTGCTCTGGTCTCTTTTGTGTTGTTTGTGTTCTTTGCCCTGGCCGACAAAATGCGTTCAGGCATGCACTAATCAGCCAATCAGTTCTCTATTCACCAAGCGTTCTCTTTTTAAAAAATCATTATAAAATGCTGGTTACCAGATACGGAAAAGCCCAAAGTTATTAGCTTTGGGCTTTTCTTCTAGCGACTGTGGTTGGCTACAACCGAATGAAAAAATCAGTCAGGCATTACAACAATACCCATACTTTCAAGCAGCTGCTCTTGCTGCCAAGCGACGATTTTAATCCCCGATGTGTCAACCTTTCGAGGATCTAACCCTTCCAATTCAGCGTGGCATAAGTTTGCTCCCTGCATACTGAACTGCCCCCATACATCTTCCGAGAACACGCCTCGGCTCAGATCAGACTCTTTCAGTGACGCGCCACCAAGGTACGTTCCTATCCAACGGTTCTCAAACAGCTCGCACTTCTCTAAACAAGCCTGTTCAAAATTGGCGTATGACAGGTTACAGCCCGTAATATACGCAGAGCAAAAATACATTCTATTGCTTACCTGATTGGCAAAATTTGTTCGAGTAAAGTTCGCGCCTTTCAGATCGCATTCGCGCAGTTCGATCCCATAGCAGTTTGCATTACTAAAGTTCGCCATCGCCAACTGGCAATTCTGGAAGCTTGCATCTCGTAAGTCGGCAACATCAAAGTGGCACCCCTCAATATCGCCTTGTTCAATAAACTTACAGTTAATAAACGTTGCGTCGCGTAAGTTCGAACGTCTGAAATCACAACGGATAAACGTGCAGGCTGTAAATGTAAGCTCTGATAAATCTTGCTGAGCAAAACTGTGGTGATGATAAGTGCTGTTATTAGTATCCATTTAGCCCCCTAAAGAAATTAAACTAAGACTATCATTACGATCTTAAGAAAACACCAAATTAAAAAGCAATAAAAACAGTAACTTAAAACACCAAGATTTAGCCATTTTAAGGTGCCAAACAAGCTCTTTAAGGCTGTTATTTTCGTTTTATAGCATGCGCTTATCTTGAAAAAAGTTTTGTCGCTTAGAAGGGGTATATAAGATGAGACACAACGAGAAGATAATCATCATATGTCAGTATGAACTTGATGCAATACCCTATACAGATGCACTCGCTGATAATCGGTCTTTCTCAGGCCCAATTTGTATCGACAGGCCACAACTAAAAGGTGATTTGTACCAGTAAAATCTGAGAAGTAGGGAGGCCAAGATCAAAAATGGCCGCTTAATGCGACCATTTGATAATAATTTAAGTTTTTGTTTTAAATGAACAATTTAAAAATGACGTTAGCTCTTGGCTACGTTTGCAATGCCTTCAAGCTGTAGAACTGGGGCTGCGTCGATGTCTTCTGCGTTCATCATTGATGATACGCGTTGCATCGAGGAAAGCAGTAGGCTCTGCTCCCACGGTTCTAGGTTTTGGAATTTTTTAACGAAGTTATCTTGCAGCGGCGGTGGCGCATTGTTTAGCAGCTCTTGGCCTTTTTCCGTCAAGTTCGCATGCACTTTACGACGGTCTGCAACACTACGGATACGTTGTACGTAACCATTCAACTCTAGGCGATCGATGATCGTCGTGGTTGTGGCTTGGCTTACATTGGTCTGATTCGACAATTCTTTGATCGTCACATTACCCATTTCTTGGATTGCTCTCATTAGAATTAATTGAGGGCCAGTCAAACCATACTCTTTACTCAGCTTTTTCGAGTGTAAATCGATAGCGCGAATAATTTGTCGAATAGCGACCAGGATTTCGTCATGTTTGTCCAAGATGCAGACCTTTGTACTAATATACTGTGAGTGGTTTTACAGTATCGAAGCGAAGAACTCTCATGAAATCGGAGTCAGGACCGCTCAAATTACACTGTAAATTGATAAATTACGTCATTAATTTTTCCGCATTGTACTGATGTTCATACTATTCTCAATCTTTTCTATGCCTCTGAATTTGCGCAGGGCAACACTTTTGCTCAATGAGTCACGATTTTCGCTCTTATATCGGCTAACAAGGTAACAAAAAGCCAGAAGTCGTTAACAAATAAAAAAGCAGAGCCGTCAAATAGGTAGGGAGATTGTGATGGCCCCACTACCTATTAAATGTTTCGATATCTGACTATTTTAGTTCAAAAGACTAAGCAGCACTGTTTAGTTGAAAATTACCTGTCAGCGCGTTGTAGAACTCGCTGTTATCCAAGATCCCAACCAATTGATTGTCTTCAACCAGCAAAATCGGATGGTTACTTATCTGCTTGAGCTTAATCGCATCACGCATGCCAATTTCAGGGCTTGTGACCACGACACTCGACGCGCTGATCGCCGCTAAGTCATCTGACTCGCTCCACTCGACAAGCGCCAAAGTAGATTCACCTTTGACCGATAAAGCACCTTCACTCTGTTCAATCCAGAGGTCTTTAGAATCGCAGATCTTCCAGCTTTCATTCTCTTGCGTCAGCGAATCAAGAGGCTGCATCAAAGAACGACCTTTAAGCACATTCAATGGATTGGTGTGAGCAACGAAGTCCTTCACATATTCTGTTTTCGGCGTCAGAACGATCTCTTCAGGTTTACCGTGTTGAATCAGTTTGCCTGACTCCATGATCGCAATGTTGTTACCAATCTTCAGTGCTTCATCTAGGTCGTGACTCACGAACAGAATCGTTTTGTTTAGTTTGTTTTGCAACGTGATCAGTTCATCCTGCAGTTGAGCACGAATCAATGGGTCAAGCGCCGAGAACGGTTCATCCATCAATAGAATGTCAGTATCCATTGCAAACGCACGTGCCAAACCAACACGTTGCTGCATGCCGCCAGAAAGCTCATGCGGGAATTTGGTTTCCCATTCGGCTAGGCCGACCATTTCTAATTGTTCACGCGCCTTAGCACGACGAACATCTTTGGCGACACCCTGCATTTCAAGACCAAATGCCACGTTGTCTAATACGTTAAGCCATGGCATCAAAGCAAACTTTTGGAACACCATAGAAACGCGGTGAGTACGAAGGTGACGCAAGGTCGCTTCGTCGCATTGTTCACCTAAATCAACCAGCTTGTCTCCATCTTTGATCGCCAATGAGCCACGGCTGATCTCATTCAAGCCGTTAACTGCGCGAAGCAAAGATGATTTACCAGAACCAGACAAACCCATCAGTACACAAATCTCGCCTTCTTCCACCGTCAGCGACACATTATCTACGCCAACAACTTGGCCAGTCTCATCAATGATCTCTTGGCGAGTTTTACCTTGATCGAGTAGATCCAGCGCTTGATTGGCTTTGTTACCAAACACAACATCAAGGTTTTTGATGGTAATCGCGTCCATTGCCTTCTGTTCCTGAGAGATAGACATGATTAAGCTTCCTTCTGGTTTGGTGTTTTGCACAAGCGGTCAAGGATGATTGCGACTAAAACAATCGCTAATCCGGCTTCAAAACCTTGTGAGATGTTCACTGTGTTCAATGCACGAACAACAGGTTTACCAAGTCCGTCAGCGCCAACAAGAGCGGCGATAACCACCATCGAAAGCGACAACATAATACATTGGGTGACACCGGCCATGATGCTTGGCAGAGCGGCAGGTAATTCAACTTTGAGCAGTAACTTCATGCGACTTGCACCAAAGGCTTTACCCGCTTCAATCAGCTCTTCAGGGACTTTCGTTACCCCTAAGTAGGTCAAACGAATCGGAGCAGCTATCGCGAAAATAATGGTCGAGATTAAGCCAGGCACGATGCCCAAGCCAAATAGAACAAGAGTTGGAATCAAATACACAAACGTCGGAACGGTCTGCATTAAATCGAGAATTGGGCGCAACATCGTATAGAGCCAAGGACGGTGAGCAGCCATGATGCCAACCGGTACGCCAATTAATACGGAAATCGTTGTCGCCGCAAAGACGAGAACAAAGGTTTCCAGCATTTCTTGCCAGTAGCCGAGGTTAAGAATAGTCAGCAGTGCCGCGACCACAAAGATCACCAGCGAGAGTTTACGGTGTAAGTACCATGCAATCGCAGCGGTAATCACGATTGGCAGAGCAGGCGGCATCCACTTAAATACATCGACTAAAAACATAATGACGGTTTCTAGAAAAATCGAAATAGCGTCAAAGAATCCTGCTGCATTGATTGTTAGCCAATCAACACCCGCTTCCATCCATTGTCCGACAGGGATTTTGTTTTCCGTAATAAAATTCACAATATTGCCTTTTATTATGGGCGGGCTACTTCAAACCAATCGATAAATTGGTAAGCCCACCTTTATTATTTATGTAGCTGTTGAGATAGGTAGAACTAAGCTTTAACTTGTTTTAGGTATTCAGTAACCGCTTGAGTCGCTGATTCACCTTTATGCGTTTTTACGTTGTCTAACCAAGCTTCAACTTGTTGAGGGTTATTGTTCAACCATTGTTGAGCCGCTTTTTCTGGCTTCACTTTTTGGTTCAGAATCTCTTCCATCAACTGGTTTTCCATCTCTAGAGTGAATTCTAGGTTTTGTAGAAGTTGACCGACGTTTGCACACTCAGACAGGTAGTTTGAACGAACGTTGGTGTAAACATTCGCGCCACCGTAGTTAGGGCCGAAGAAGTCGTCACCGCCTGAAAGATATTCCATTTCAACATTGCTGTTCATCGGGTGCGGAGCCCAACCAAGGTAAACAATCCATTGGCTACGGCGTGCTGCGCGTGATACTTGCGACACCATGCCGGCTTCGCTTGATTCAACTAGGCTGAAATCTTTTAGACCGAATGCGTCAGAGTCGATCATCGATTGGATTAGACGGTTACCATCGTTACCAGGCTCGATGCCGTAGATGCGGTCTTTAAATTTGTCGGCATGTTTTGCTAGGTCTGCGAAACTTTTAACACCGGCGTCGTACACGTACTTAGGTACAGCTAGCGTGTATTTCGCACCTTCAAGGTTGGCGCGAACAGTTTCAACGGTGCCCGCTTCACGGTATTTAGCAATATCGCCTTCCATGGTTGGCATCCAGTTCCCTAGGAATACATCAATGTCGCCGTTTGCCATTGAAGAGTAAGTCACCGGTACTGAAAGTAGGTCGGTTTTGGTTTTGTAACCAAGGCCTTTTAATAGTTCAGAAGTAATGGCGGTTGTTGCGGTAATGTCAGTCCAGCCTACATCAGCGAAGCGAACGTTTTCACATTGCTGTGGTTCTACTGAAGCGTTAGCACCAAATGCAAATGAGCTGATGGCTAGTGCTGTTAACGTTTTTGTCGTCACGTTCTGAATATTTAGAGTCGTCATAATGGTTCCTTTTTATCTTTCCTTTTGCTGCTCGATATCAACGCCGATAGAGAGCAGTTCTTCTGACTTTTGACTAATTAGTTTTGTTATTCTTTGCTTGTTACTTGTTGTTTTTATTCTTTACTACTTTTGCTATTTTTTACCCAATAACAGACGCTTACGCTTCTCGTACTGGCTTATTGATTCTTTGTGTCTCTTCCCATTCCGGTGCTATCCATACCGGAACGTTTTGCTCTTTTAGAACGGGCTTGCCCAGAATCAAATCCGAGGCACGCTCAGCCACCATGATGGTTGGCGCGTTCAAGTTTCCGTTTGGAATAGTTGGGAATACAGACGAATCAACAACACGCAGATTATCAATGCCGCGAACACGACACTCTTCATCAAGCACCGCCATTGGGTCGTTATCAGCGCCCATTTTGCAGCCACAAGAAGGGTGATAAGCACTTTCAACATTCTGCTTAACCCATTCATCGATTGCTTCATCGGAGGTAATGCTTAGACCCGGCTGAATCTCTTCACCACGGTAAACATCCATCGCAGGTTGCGACAAAATCTCACGGGTTAAGCGAATACAATCGCGCCAATCTTGGCGGTCTTGTTCGGTTGAGATGTAGTTGAAAATGATCTCTGGCTTGGCATGCGGATCAGCAGAGGTGATCGCAACCGTACCGCGACTCTCTGGCTTGTTAGGTCCAACGTGTACTTGGAAGCCGTGGCCATCAAAGGCCGCTTGGCCGTCATAACGCATCGCAGCTGGTAGGAAGTGATATTGAATATTTGGCCACTTCAATCCTTTACGAGAGCGAATGAACGCGCACGATTCAAAGTGGTTAGTGGCACCAAGGCCCTTACGAGTCAGAATCCACTCGGCACCAATCATGCCCTTGCTTACCAAGCCAAGCTTGCTGTTGAGCGTGATGGGTTCGTTACAGTGATATTGGAAGTACACTTCTAAGTGATCTTGAAGGTTTTCACCGACGCCACTGAGTTCGTGTTTCAGCTCAACACCCGCCTTTTCAAGCACGGCTTTCGGGCCGATACCAGAAAGCTGAAGCAGTTGAACAGAACCAATAGAACCCGCAGAAGAGATCACCTCTTTGTTCGCTACCGCAACTTGGGTATTGCCTGACTTTTCAAACTCAACACCAACCGCTTTCAAGCCCGATTGACCATTTGAGTCTTGTGCTTCAAGTAAGAAACGACGCGCCACGATGCCCTTCTTCAAGGTTAGGTTTGAACGCTTCAATGCACGGCGTAGATAAGCGTTAGAGGTAGAGGCTCTAACACCCTTGTCTACCGTCATATGCATAGTGCCGAATCCTTCTTGCTGGTAGCCGTTGTAATCGTTTGTTTCTGGGTAACCGGCATCTTTACCTGCATCGATGAACGCTTGGTAAAGCGGGTTGAGCTCCATATCGTTACCGTTACAAGTGCCGACAGGGCCATTGTCACCACGGTATTCATCACCGCCTTTGTTCCATGATTCAGCACGGCGGAAGTAAGGTAAGCATGCTTGGTAGTTCCAACCCGCTGCGCCCTCTTCTTCCCATTGGTCAAAATCACACGCGTGGCCACGAACATAAACCATCCCGTTGATCGATGAGCTGCCGCCTAACACTTTGCCACGTGGGCAGTGCAGTTCACGTCCATCAAGACCCGGTTCTTTCTCTGTTTCAAATTGCCAAGCGTACTTTTCAGTATTCATTGGGTAAGAAAGCGCGGTTGGCATCTGGATAAAAATGCTCTTATCCGTGCCACCAGCTTCCAGTAATAAAACGCTATGTTCACCGCTTTCCGTTAGCCTATCCGCTAACACACAGCCGGCCGAACCCGCGCCGACGATAATATAATCGTAGCGTTGTTCCATGTTTTGATTTCCCTGAGATGAGTCAGTAGGGCTAGCTCTGTTAAGCTAACCCATAAAATTGAGTGTTACGCTTTAGGCATAAGGGCTGGCGTAGTCGCCAAGTTCAATAAGAATGCTCTTAGTCTGCGTATAATGAAGTAGGGTTTCTGGTCCATTTTCACGGCCAATCCCCGAAAGCTTGTAACCACCAACAGGCATTTCTGCCGGTGAGTCGCCCCACGTGTTCACCCAACAAATACCTGCCTGCATTTGATGAATAACACGGTGCGCACGAGAAAGGTTTTGCGTGAACACACCAGCCGCAAGGCCGTATTTGGTGTCGTTGGCGCGGCGAATCACATCGTCTTCATCCGTAAACTTCAACACTGACATTACAGGACCGAAGATCTCTTGTTGAACATGAGGCATGTTGTCTTCGCAATCCACAAACACCGTTGGAATAACAAAGTTGCCGTTTTCGAGACCGTTGTCTGTCACTTGATAGCCGCCCGTCAACAGGGTTGCACCCGACTGCTTAGCTAGCTCAATTGCTTCAAGGACTTTTGACAGGTGTTCTTTAGAAATCAACGCGCCGATCTGAGTCTCCATGTCCATTGGGTTACCAATGATCAGCTTCTCAGTGCGTGTTTTAAGTTGATCGATGAATGCGTTGTAGATGTTTTCGTGTACATAAACACGAGTACCGTTGGTGCACACTTCGCCTTGGGTGTAGAAGTTAGCAACCATCGAAGCGGAAACCGCATCATCCAATTTCGCATCATCAAACACGATCATTGGTGACTTGCCGCCAAGTTCCATGGTGACTGATTTCAGCGTCTTAGCGCTATCTGCCATTACCGCTTTACCGGTACCGGTTTCGCCCGTGAACGACACTTTCGCGACGTCTGGGTGCGCCGTTAGCATTTGACCAACACGGTAATCGCCCTGAACCACGTTAAACACGCCATCAGGAAGACCAGCTTCAGTAAAGATTTCTGCAAGCTTGAGCGCCGTTAGCGGCGTTTCTTCTGAAGGTTTGAAAATCATCGCGTTACCCGCGGCCAATGCCGGAGCTGATTTCCACATCGCGATTTGAATTGGGTAGTTCCATGCGCCAATGCCAGCACAGATGCCCAGCGGTTCACGGCGTGTGTAGAAAAATTGAGATTCGCTCAGCGGCTGTTGGTCGCCTTGTAGCATGGGAGCCAAGCCAGCAAAGTATTCAATAACATCAGCGCCAGACGCCACATCCACTTCAATTGCTTCTTGCAGCGGCTTGCCCGTATCAACAACCTCAAGGTTTGCAAGGTCATCATTTCGAGCTCTAAGTATTTCCACAGCCTTCAAAAGAATACGGCTGCGTTCCACAGCGGTCATTGCTGACCATACCGCAAATCCGCGCTTCGCAGATTCAATAGCGCTGTCGACATCCGCGGAAGATGCTTGGCCTAACGTCGCGATAGGTTCACCGTTTGCAGGGTTAATGCTATCAAAGGTTTCACCAGAGGTTGCTTTAACCGCTGCGCCATCGATGTATAACGAGTTCATTTCCATTTGAGATTCTGACTTAATTATTGTTATTAGACTCTACTGGTCTATATGTGAGTATTAGGTGTAAATAGTGGTCGTTCTAGCTCTTGCTCTAGGTCTAGCTCAAGGTCTAACGCTACCACTGCGATCTATTTGCTGTGACACGAGTAGAACGTAAGTTGTTTATCTAGATAATCATTGATGATAGCTCGCGCCTTTTGAGCATCGATACCATCTGGGTTTAGTGTGCCTCTCAGCCACAAACCATCAATCAGAGACGCAATCCCGTGAGCAACGAGATCCGCTTGTTCATGATTCAAAATACCTTTCAACTCAAGACGTAAGTGTGAAATCAAACGTTTTTCATTCACACGCTGCAGTCTTTTCAGCTGCTCGTCATGCATTGAATATGACCAAAATGCCAACCACGCCTTCGCGACCTTATTTTCTGCTTGGTAACCTTCGAAGTTACCATCGATGATTGCGTTAATTCTCTGTTGGTGAGCATCAACAGGAAGCGCTTTTAGTGAAGTCGTGATGGTGTTGGAGAGTTGGCGAAGGATTTCACGCATGGTCTCTTCGAGCAGGCCGTGCTTACCACCAAAATAGTGATTAATGATGCCGGTAGAGACTCCCGCTTCTTTGCTGATCAACGCAATACTCGCGGCATGCAAACCGACTCGATCAATCACCGTCATGGTCGCTTGAACAAGCTGTGGTTTACGTATGTCAGGCATCCCAACCTTCGGCATTTCTTAGTCCTTTTATTTTTTATTGAACGTTCAGTTAAATATAAAATGACAGAAATTTAGTTAGGGTTCAAATGATTATTTAAAACAAACTCGTAACAATACAGCGTTCAAAATCACAAAAATCATTATAAAACAATAAATTAAATATCATTTAGAGCACTAACGAAAAGAATTAAAGATTTGAGGTGTGATAGTTAATGGTCAAATGTTTTTACTCAATAAGAACAAAACTTAACCACTTATCTTCTGAGCCGAAATGGGTGATATGCAAAGAATAGGCATCGTTATTTGTGGTTAAGAAGGGAGAAGCGATGGCGTAATTGATCGAGAGCAAGAATGAAAATCAGATACGACGAGAGCACCTTTATCAAGTTAGGTGCTCTCATTTTTTTATCACCAATATCGAGGTAATAAAGCGTGGTTAGTTCAACTAAAAAGCTAAGTGGTAACTATTGCTCGACTGATCCAGTGAAATCACCCAACTTTGCTCTTTCTCACTGCTGCTCATCGGCACCCAACGAGCGTAAATTTGCTCCCAGTTCCCATTCACTTCTAATTCCACAACATCGATTTGAGTTGGGTACACCGTGGTGATTCTCGATAAAGGGTCAGCGACAACATCACCGTTACTCATCACAAATGCCGACTCGGAATACAAGTGCAGCGCTCCCGAAGTCGTTCCCGTGTAATCCATCGACAAGCTGATCTTCTCCCCAATATCAAATGAGAAACCGACAGGCGCCACGATATCAGACGTACTGATCGCTGCTGGCTGGATTACTAACGCAGGCAATTGAGCGGGCGTCGGTGTTGGTGTCGCAGCTGGAGTCTGCGCAGGTGATGCACTGGTGTTACCACCGCCACCTCCTCCACCGCCACAAGCACTTATTATGAGTGAGAAGGATGTCATGGTAATTAATTTGCTTATCTTATTCATGGTGCTCTCCTACTCATCCGTCGCTGATATAACTTTGTTCGTGGTCGATGCTTTGTACCATTCACCATCGGTCTCACCGCTGCTGGTTACCCATGTAGGGAATGACGTATACGCATCACTGATATCAACCAGTTCTACAGGATGATCCCATTCGTCTCGAATGTTGATGACCCACGGCATATTATTACTGGTTTTGAACGACTCAGAGCCTGAAGAGCTGTCATCATGACTATTGAACAAGGCGTTATTCATATCACTGGTACCTGTAAACTCTTTTAAGTGAGTTTGCCACGTCATACCCGGAGGGGTCGCGACGAAGTCACCATGATAAGTACCATCAGCCCCAAAGATAAATGAGTCATAAGGTGGGTACCCTATGTCATCACGTGATACTGCTGTAGTAAATTCCACGTACAGTTGGTAGTTAAGCACGTCAGCGTTTTGTACCCCAGAACATGCACTTTGGGTTCGGTAGAAAACACAGCTTTCCGATAGTTCACCAAGATTCTCTAGGTCTACTCTCAAATCCTCAGAGACCATCAATATCGTTTCACTATCACCTGCTTGCAAAATCGTATGACCGACGGCAACACCGTTACGAGTTAATGTTGTCGACGCTACGTTAGCAGGTAAAACGTTAGGTAGCTTCACAGCATAACCATTTGAGTAGCCCGCTCCCATTGCTTGAAGGGTGTAATCTACGGTCAAGTTCTTGAGTTCTCGTTGACCATTAAGCTGCTCTGTCACTTTGTAGCGCCACACCACGTCATTGAAGTCGTAGTCACCTTTCAATGGCCAATTATCTTCGAATGCGATCGTTGCGTAGCTGTTCGAGCTCGGGTAAACCGTTGTTACGGTCACATCTTCATTATTCTCTTGAACAAGCACTTCATATTTGGAATCTGTCGTGCCATCTTCATTAACCCCATCAACGGCGGTAAATGGCGTCACTTCGACCGTGAAAATCAGATCATTAAAGTCGTTGTCTCCAGTTGGACGATAAATATCCTCAAAGCCAAGTACCAAAAACTCATTCTCTGTATCTAGAAAGGCAACATTGTGTCTTCTATTTTCAGCTGACGCCTCAGGGTTAAGTGATGGATAGCTGTAGAAAGGTGTGCCCCAGCCACCAAGCCACGGGATGTTGTTATAAGAGCCTTCCCAGCCCCAACCATTCGAGATGATAAAAAAGGCTAATGTTTGACCTGCCGTAAGTTGGACACTGAGATCAATAGAGTCCCCTTCTTGCATTTCCCCAACATCAGCAACCGACGTATTAGGAAACACCACGACATGTGCGTTGATATCGTCTTTAGTTGCTGGAGGGTTATCAGTATCAAAAACGAAGTAGCCAAGGGTGTTGCGGTAACCCGCCCCTTCGTTCAGGAAAGTGATTGTGGCTGTGGCGTACTCTGCACCGTCCAACTCATCATCAATATCAATACTCGAATAACGCTCAGGTGCAATAAAGGCACTGTTCACGGTAGTGCCTTCTGGCAACATCGAATAGACGTTAGTTAAAACATCTTGAGGAAGTGACCCCGCGATCGAATAAGTATTATTGGGTTTACCTTTTGCAGAATAGTTAGAAGCATCCGAGCCTGATTCAAATGTAAGGTCTGCGGTTGTCAACGCCATCGCGACACATGGCACCAAGCAACTCGGCAATATGACTGAATTCCAATTTCTCATTCTGTTCCCTCTTTCACTAGCCTTAAACGTGTATAGAGGAATGGAGCAAGTATAGTGCCGAAAAATAAAACTATATTTAACAGAAGGTTATGATTATCTAGTTGAAAATTCTCATTTTGAGAATAAAGTTGAATGTAAAAACCGCTATTCAAATAGCGGTCTTAATTTGGGATGAATAGAAGGGTTAACAAAGTAACTAACTGTGGTTTATTCGCCGATAATCGGCATAGACTGCCAGGCTCTTTGGTGCAACATTTCACAACCAGATTCGGTAATAACGATGTTCTCCTCGTGCACCATCATGCGGTTCTTCGCAAATGCCATACCGGGCTCTAACGTTAACACCATGCCGGGTTTTAATATCACGTCACCATTTGGTACATGTGATGGCCACTCTGTTAGCTGCATGCCTAATCCATGCCCCATACGACCCACATCGTTGCCAAGCGCGCCGTTCTTTTCGAGTACCGACCACATGGCTTGCCACACGTCTCCAGTGGTGCGTCCCGGCTCAGCAATCGCGAGCCCCGCTTCTGTCGATTGATAAACGGCATCGTAAGCCGCAATGGTGTCAGGTGCTGCGTGACCAAAGGCATAATTACGGTCAAAGTCGCTAAAGTAGCCATCAAAGTTAGCCCCCGTATCGATGATCAACACGTCACCTTCACTGAGTACACGGTCGGTTGGTCCCATAATGATGTTGTCATACCCACCTTGGCCGGACGCGGAAATAAGATAAGGACACGCATCGGCACCCAAACGTAACATCTCTAAATGCATCGCTTTACACGCCTGTCGTTCTGTCATGCCTATCGCTAAACGGTGACGAAGATATTCAAAGCCCGCCGCCGTCACTTGACAAGCAAAGCGTACTTTATCGATCTCAGCTTGAGACTTAACACTACGCAAGTCTCGAACCATCAATGACACATCAACCACACAGTGTTGGCTCAACTTCTGCTGTAACAATGCATAATTAGTGGCTGGCATACGCAAATGTGTTTCAGGGCCAATCATCGAACCGATTCTACGAGAACCCTTGGAGACCTCAGATAGCGAAGAAGCTAACAAAGAGATACCGTCGTCTTCTGGTCTTGGTGACGGCCAACTGCGCACGTCGTCAATCCATGTATCGTCGAAACCAGCGACACCAATCTCTGGCACTAGCGCTATGGGCTTACCAACCGCAGGCACCACCAAAAACCAAGGTCGAGTTGGGCTTTCCCAGAACTGCGATTTGAAGCCACTGAAATAGCGAAATTCAGGTTCGGTCGTAAAAAATGCAGCATCGATGTTTTGAGCACGTAGACGTTGTTGTAACTCGACAGTACGTTGCTCTAGCTCTGCTGATTCAACCCCTCTCTGCGGAGGTGTTAACGGCAATATACTCATATTTCTATCCTTGATTGAAGAAAGGTAACCCTAGAATTAATTGAATAAAACATCTCTTGGTAGCAGAGCGATACTTGGAAAGAAAATCAGCAAAGCAGACATCAATATCAAAATAAGGAAAAACGGTAATGCCCCACGGATCACTTCCATGTAAGGTCGCTCGAAAATCGCTATGGCTGTAAAGATGTCACAGCCAAATGGAGGTGTTGCCGACCCAATCGCCATTTGCAGCGTTACCATCACACCGACCAAGATTGGATCGATACCTGCGGCATTAACAATCGGCATGAAAATCGGCGTCAAGATCAGCAAGACCACTAACGAATCCACAAACATACAGCCGACAAAGAAAGTCAGTGCGATGACAAACAGAATGTATTCAGGTGAGGCGTCCTCTAGATTAAGAGGAGCTAGCAACTCCTGAGGAATTTGTTCAAACGAGATATACCAAGAGAACGCCTGACCGACACCCACAAGCACAAAGACAACCGCGGTAATCAAGCCGGTATTTAACGCCGCATCGCAGATGTCTTTTACGCCAAGTTTGCGATAGAAAATGCACTCAACGATGATCGCATACAGCACTGCGAATGAAGCCGCTTCGGTAGGCGTGACCACGCCAGAGTAAATACCACCGATAATCAAAGCAGGGAAACCAAGAGGAAGGATCGCTTTCTTGATCGCTTCAATACGCTCGGCAGTGTTGGCTTTTTCAACCAAAGAGATGGTGTCGCTGTGTTTCACGCTGTAGGCATAGCTGTATAACGAGAACAGGCTAGCGAGCACTAAGCCCGGACCAATACCAGCAATAAACAACTCCCCTACACTGGCGTTGGCTAAGGTGCCGTAAAGAATCAAGCCGATACTCGGCGGAATAAGAAACGCGATGTCACTGGCATTGATGATCAACGCCATCACAAAACTATCTTTGTACCCTGCTTGCAGCAACTTAGGACGCATGATTTGCCCAACCGACACCACGGTCGCTTGGGTCGAACCGGAAACTGAACCAAACAAGGTACAGCTGATACACGTAGTAATCGGTAACCCGCCACGCAGGTGTCCAACAAAAGCTTGAATCAGGCCAAGTAAATTATAGGCCGTGTGCCCACGCGTCATAATATCCGCAGCCAAGATGAACATCGGCACCGCGATTAGAGCGTTCGGCGAAATACCTGTCACCATCTGCTGAATCAGCACTCCCGGCTCAACCTGAGAGAAATGAATCAAGCCAATCAACGCCCCAACCGCTAATGGCACAATCATAGGGAAGCTCAAAAACAGCAAAATCACCATCACAGAGACAAGAGTAAATGTGATGACATAAATATCTAATTCGCCGGCAATAATGTCCGAGAAAAACTGTGCAACATCGCTCATTCGAACTCACCTACTTTTGTATTTCTATTTTCAATCACGTCAAATGACACGTAAATCTCTTTATGCAGTAAGTTCATCAAGAAACTCATGCTGTATTGCAATCCCGCGATAAAAAATCCGATCGGAATGATCGCGTACACCCAATACACAGGGAACTGTAAGGCTGGACTTAACCGGTTGATATCTTTCAGCTCTTTAACGTAAAAGAACGCATGGTAGGTGAGATAAAACATCAGCATTGCTGTTAATAACGCAATGATGGTTGTGAGAATTTTCTGAGCTTTCGTGCTCAATGAATCGTAGACCGCTGTCATACGAATATTTCGACCTTGGCGCACCGCATAAGCGAAGCCGACGAAGGTAACAGAGACAATCAGAAACTGATTGAGCTCTTCCGAAAAAAATAGGCTTTTATTGAAGCCGTAACGACCAATCGCATTGGCCGTAGAGTTGATCATCATCGCGAGAATGGCAGTCATGATCAAAAAGCGCTCTAGCTTTTCTGTCGCGACACTTATTTTATGTAGCAGTTCTTTCATAACAGGCAGTGCTCCATACTTCGTTCAGTGACACGAGTCCATTGCCACTATTTGGAGAAGGTTGGGATAAGCTATCCGCTGACACATATCAACGGATAACTATCATCCTTACTAACGCTTTCTATTGCGTTGCTGAAGCAGCCTTCACTTCACCTAGGATCTCTTCGAGAATGGTTTTCGCACCCTCACGAGCTTCGCTTTTCTGACCCGCCGGGTAAGCATTCGCCACTACGTCGTAGTATGTCGTGTGCAGCTTCTGGCTTAGCGTTTTAAAGCGCTCACGCTCTTCATCCGTCAACACAACCACTTGCATGTTTGGACGCTCTTTCAAGATCTTGTCCATGTTCTCTTTGTTGATGCGGATCTGATAGTCGTAAGCCGCTTGATCTGCCGCTTTGATTGCTTTGTCGACCATTGCTTGCTTCTCTTCAGACAAAGCGTTGTACCACTTACTGTTGGTCGAAACGGTACTCACATAAGGTTGCTGACCTGGGAACATTAAGTAGTCTTGAACCTCATGCCACTTTGCGTTGTAGATGAAGTAGATAGGGTTAACCATGCTATCAATGGTCTTTAGTTGCAGTGAACCGTACACTTCACCCCAAGAAAGAGGGGTAGGTGTTGCACCAAACGCTTTGTAGGTTTCAACAGGAATGGTTGAAGTGAAAGTACGGATTTTCTGGTTCGCAAAATCTTCAGGAGTACGGATAGGTTTATTACCGCCCCAAACCATTTCGCCTTCAGACATCATCGACAATAGCTTGAGGTTTACACTCTCAAACTTCGGTGCCAATTTGTTGTAGATGGTTGGGCTTTCCGTTAACACCTTATGGGTGATTTCTTCATTGGTACCCAGTACATAAGGCAAGCTCACTGCCTGAACTTCAGGAACATAAGATCCTAAGTGACCCGCTCCTACAGATACGAATTGAATCGTGCCTTTAGCAGCCAATTCTACGATGTCGTTTTCTGTCCCTAGTTGACCGTAGTAATAGATGCGGACACGGATGTCGCCATCAGATTCCTTCTTAATCACTTCCGCAAATTTTTGCGCATAGATGTCTTGAACGTCTGTTTTGTCCTCTTCTGAAGCAAACTTCCATGTTTCGGCATGAACGCCAAAAACCATGCTCAAACTTAGCAGTGCTACGCCTAATCGTTTCATCCTGTCTTTCCTTTTATTATCCTAATTACACGTTGATGACCTTGGTCACTTCACGCGCTTCAGTTTTGGCTGTGTCGACAATAAACTCCGTTTAAAGTCTGCCATCTTGCAGTGCCAAATGCGTCACTGCTGAATCCGTGTCTCTACTTATCGCTTCTAATTGAGTTGTTACTTCTAATTGAGCTGCTTTTAATTCATTGTTTCTAAATAAGTGTTTCTAAATTGATCTTGTTAAACGGTCGTTCACCAACTGAACCCAGTAACTCGCACCGAGCTTTAAGATGCCGTCATTAAAGTCATATTCAGGGTTGTGCAATGCGCAGCCACCGACCGATTCCGTACCATTACCCAACAGCACATAACAGCCCGGTTTAACACGAAGCATGCTTGAGAAATCTTCCGAAATAGTCAGCGGGTCGCAGGCGTCATTAACGTTCTCTACGCCAAGCACTTTCTGCGCGGCGGCAACCGAATATTGGGTTTGTTGCTCACTATTGATGGTTGGGTAGAAGGTATTGATGAACTCGAAATCGTAAGTAGCGCCCGCAGCCTGACAAATGCCAGCCACAATCCTCTCCATACTTTGTTTGATTCGATCGAGAGAAGACTCAGTGAAGCAGCGGCAGTCACCTTTAATGGTGACTTGGGTCGGGATAACGTTAACCGTGCCATCGGTAATAAACTCGGTCGCAGAGACTACAGCCGTGTCGTGGATCGCACTAAGGTTGCGAGATACTATGGTTTGCAGACCAAGAATGACTTGCGAACCGACGACTAAAGGATCAACACCTTGATGCGGCAGAGCAGCATGCCCACCCACACCATTGATGGTGATCTCAAAGCTACTTTCACTGGCCATTAATGATCCGGGGCGAACCATCAACTCACCTTCCGCTAAACCGGGGAAGTTATGAACGCCATACACTTCATCAATCGAGAATCGCTCAAATAAGCCATCGTCTATCATCGCTTGCGCGCCGCAACCGTGCTCTTCATCAGGTTGAAAAATGAAATACACCGTGCCATCGAAGGTTGAGTTCCCTGACAATAAGTTTTCGGCTAAATAGCTTGCTGCGCCAAGCAACATTGCAGAGTGTCCATCGTGCCCACAAGCGTGCATTTTTCCATCGTGTTGTGAGCAGTGTGCGAAGTTATTTTGTTCGTGAATATGTAGCGCATCCATATCAGCTCTCAGACCAATGCTCGCTTCACTCGATCCTGAACGAAGTATCCCAACTAATCCTGTTTTACCGATGTTACGCACCACTTCGATACCAAAGCTATGTAACTTATCGGCGATGAAATCGGAGGTCAGATTCACGTCAAAGCCACACTCAGGGAAACAGTGTAAATGTTGACGCCACTCCGTCATGCTTTGAATAAGCTGCGAAGACAGTTGGTCTGGTTTGATCGAGAAAGTAGAAGGCATAGTAGTAGTCCCAAAGTGTCATTCTTTGTATTAACGTAAAATGTAGAGTTAGCTTGACTGCTGAATGTAAACACGAAACGAGCAGCTTTAATCGAAGGTTGTTACAACGACTGCGACCTTCGGTGATTATCTGAGGTTGGCTCAAGATGGTGCTCTAGCAGTGCACCGAAACCTTTTATGGGTATGGGGTAGTTCATCAACTGAAGCGAATGCCAAGCCAATACCTGATTGCTGCTAACAACGGGCTTATCTAATTCCACTTCAATGGATTCAATCACCGATGCTGCACGCAGTGCCGTGCAAGAGATAAAAAGAAGATCCGCTTCAGGATCGCAAACTTGTAGTGCGGCATTTTTAATGTCCATTGGGTCAATGAACGTCATCGCGGTGTCATCTTCAAAGCCAAAGCCAGCAATGCTCAATACCTCAATGCCTTGCGACTCAAAAAATGCTGCGACGTCTTGATTCACAGCTTCGGTATAGGGTGTTAACACTGAGATACACTTAACTTTGAAGCTTTCGAAAGCTGCTAAGGCCGCGGTCACCGGGTTGGTTACTGCTGCATTTGGGCAAGATTGATGAATAAGCTGGGTAATTCGTTCGCTGCCAATCGCTACGGTGCCGGAAGTACAAGCGTAAATCACCACATCCAATTCGGTACCCGGAAGGATGGTATCAGCGCAAGCAGCGATTCCTGGCTCCATCTTTCGCAGGTTCTCTATCGTCAAAGGATTATAGTTTCGAACTCGGCTGGTGAACGACTGTACATCGTCTGGAAACAACGTGTTTAAATCACGCTCAATATTGAAATCTGTCGCTAACGCAATCACACCGACGCGTCCTGCTGGTGCCAATTTTTCTAATTCAAACTGTAAAGTAGCGGTTGCAGATTTCATACTTTCCGACTCCTTGAGCTGCCAATATCAACACTTAACAAATGTTAACAACATGTATCATATAAACTTCAAACTCTGTGATTTTGAACTTTACATTTCGTTCACAAGGTTAATAATGCACCGACAACTTTAAGGATTATCATTAAACGAATACCTTATTGTGCGGGAATTCCGCATTTTTATTGCGTTATAGTGATTTTTTGTTCTCAATCCTCTGTGATTAATTGTTGGAGCCAAATACCTTTAACTCGATCACACACTGGAAAAAAAGAAACAAATAATTTACAAATTGACACTGGGAAGTATGGGTATGACACAACAGCCTGCATTGGTGGTCGACAGTTTCGACAAGAAGATCCTCAACATCGTACAAGACTCAAATAGAGCAACATCAGACAAGATTGCAGAGAAGGTCGGGCTCTCTCCTGCTGCCGTTCAGCGCCGTTTAAAACGCATGAGAGCACAAGGGGTAATTCAGGCTGATGTCTCGGTGATTAACCCAAAAGCGGTCGGTCACGGAATGACGTTTATCGTTCAGGTAACACTTGAACGTGAACGTGTGGATTTGATGCATAACTTCAAAAAAGAGATGAGTTCGAACCGTTCTGTGCAGCAATGCTATTACGTCACAGGCAGCTCTGATTTTATCTTAATCGTCACGGCTGCAGATATGGAGGGGTACGATAATTTTACTCGTGAGGCCTTCTTCGACAATGCCAATATCAAAAGCTTTCAAACCAATGTGGTGATGGATAACGTCAAAGTCGGGCTGGCTATTCCGATTGATGAGCAGCGCGATTAGAAAGCAAGACATGTCATGAGATGAAGTCAAAAAGAGAGAAAAAAAGACGGTATGAAGAAACCTTACATACCGCCAACTTTGGGGCTTACTTTATTATTCGTTGTTCGCGATTAGCTATTAATTGCCAACTGCTAACTGCTAACTGCTAACTATGAGCTTTTCGTTATTAGATTTTGTTGTCGATGATTTGTTGGTAGAGATCCGGGTCAGTTGCCCCTTCAGTACCAATGACTAGCACTCGGCTGTCTTGAGTTAAATCCAGTTTTTCAGCGAAATTCGGCTCTTGCTTAGCGATGATCGCTGCGGCAAACCCTGGAACGGCAGATTCGCCCCCTTCTATCGCCGCTTCCGTCTGCTCGCCACTTGCCAACATGCGCATCGCTTGTGGGATCGCCTCTTCACTCAGCGTCATGAAATCATCGGCGCCATTTTGGAGAATCGTCCATGCCAAGCTCGAAACCTCACCACAGGCAAGCCCAGCCATCAGTGTCTCTAGATCGCCGGTAACTACAACGGGCTTGCCCGCTTGAGCACTCTTCTGCAAACAGTTGGCCTGCTCAGGTTCTACGATTACAAAACGTGGACGCTCAGCGCCCCACAAATCCCAGAAGTAACCACAGACGGCTGATGCCAAACCACCTACACCGCCTTGTACGAAGACATGTGTTGGGATTTCACCATCCAATTGCTCGACAATTTCAGCCAACATCACTGTGTAGCCAAGTGCCACATCCTTCGGGATTTCCATGTAACCTTCATAAGAGGTGTCCGACACAATCACGCGGTTTTTCGCTTTGGCTTCAGAATCAGCCAAACGAACCGATTCATCGTAATTACCTGTAATGCGAACTACTTCTGCACCGAACGCTTCCATCGCTTGTTTGCGCCCTTCAGACACATCGCGGTGAATATAAATCACACAACCACAACCAAACATCTGAGCGCCCCATGCCACTGAACGGCCATGGTTTCCGTCAGTTGCACAACTCACAACGATCTCAGCAACTTCTGATTTCCATTCACCGTTGAGCAGCTCACTGATGGTCGGATTCTTCCCATAGCGATTAGCGATTTCAATCTGAAGCTGACGAGCCACCGCATAAGCGCCGCCCAGAGCTTTAAAACTCTTTAAGCCAAAACGCTGCGATTCATCTTTGTACCAAAACTTGTTTACGCCGATCTCAGCAGAGATAGCATTCAGTTCATGCAAAGGAGTCACAGAGTAACCTGGCCATTGAGAAATATCTTTAATAGCCTGTTGAGAGTTCGCGACACTTAAAATGTCACGCTGCTCACTTGAGTATTCCAATTCACGGCGTGCTTGGGGATTAGCGTAGTGTGTCAGAGTGCCTGCCAGTAACTGCATAAATGATCGTCCTTATTAGTCATTCACATGCTCCTTACATCGTTAGATTATAGAAACCTATTGGCCAGTAAGGTTGCGGATAATAAATACTATCGTCAAAAAAGTGCTGTGATTGTGCTTTCTAAAAACCAAATCTGCAGAAATTAGTTGTTACTTAGCGAATAAATGCGGTTTTTACTCACATCCATGTTTTCTCGTTGAATTCATGAGCATTACAAGCGGTACCGCCTTCAATTCCAGAACAAAAAAGGCTGGTGATGACAAAGCACAACCAACCTTTCAACATACACACCTAATTTTTAATGCGAGTCAAAGCTACTCAATACGTGTAATGAAGCCGTATTTATCTGAGTCGGCCTTTGTCACCCAGTGTTCACCAGAAGCCGGAGCAGAATCTAAAGTGAAGATATAAAAATCGATTCCTTTGTCTCCCATCACCTTTTTGAAATAGGTCGCTTGTTGGCGATGACTTTCGTTGGTGTATGGGAATTCTTTAGCCGTTTTATCACCCTCAGCCCAACTGTGCACACCCACCTGTTTATTCAGCTCAATAGCTTTGGTGGTATCAGCGCGTTGCAAAACTCGTGGATTACCTGCAGCAAACAGGTCCGTGCCGCCAGAGAACACCGAACCCGTAGGCGTTACGATCGTCGTCATCTTGTTATTGTGGATCATGCGACCGGTGTACATATTGATATCGTCGTCGGCACTTCCACCAATATGGTTGGTAAACTTCAACGTCATCTCACTGCCTTGATACAATTTCACGATATCAAAAAGCTGAGAATAAGTTGATGCGCCTAGAGTGGAAGTAATACGATCAACAGCCCCAGTCTCGTTGAGCACATCGCGGTAAAAGGCATTGAAAGCAAATGAAGTGGTGATGGTGACCTTATTACCATTTTTGGTGTTACTCAGAATCGTCGAACCCAAGCTCGTCACGTATTGCGACAACTCATTTTGGTACTCAAGCTCAACTGCTTTTGCACTGTTCGCTGTTGTTTGGATTAACGTGGTCTCATTAGAAACAGAGCGGAGCGGGGCGCCGCAATCAAACACGTCCAAACCCTTGCTCTCTGTGTAGATACCGCAGCTATCAAACCCTGCATCAGGAAAATACAGATCAACACTTTGACCTAAACGGCTCGCAAGCCTTACTACTTTTTGCTTATCACTAATATCTTCAGCAAATTGAATTTGGTCATACTGGACACCGTCATAGGTCAGTTTCATTGACTCTTGAAGCTCTTCTCGTTCTTGATACAACTTGCCTAATTTCACTGACGAAAATACGTAATCCGCCTTAGGTTTCACTTGTGCTTTAGTCGCCGCGTTACCTGCCGATTTACCCGAGTTGGAGCTTGAATTACACCCAGCTAAAATAATCAAGGGCAGTGCCAGTAACGTTTTTCTATAGTTATTCATGCGTCATTCCCAAAATGTTTGATTGGAAAATTCTATTATTTAGCGCTGAATTTATCTGTCGTGAGAATGTATGAGAATGTCGAACCTATTTGAACAATGTTTTTTATTTTCCTATAAATGCCAATTCATCATTGAACTAACTTATAAAGTGTTTAATCATTCGCATTAGGTATTTTACGTAAGGCCTGTAAATTGGGTGTACCACAATTACTAGCTACTCAAAAAGACTCCCTCACGTAATCTCGATAAATGAAACGCACGATAAGGCTGATAATGGAATGACAAAACCTAAAATGATCATCGTAGAAGACGATTTGAAACTTCAGCGAATGCTAAAGGATTACTTTGTTACGCAGGACTTTGAAGTCTCCACACTAGATGATGGCAGTGACGCCGTGCAAACCATTCTTGCCGCACAGCCTGATATCGTACTGCTGGATTTGATGCTTCCTGTAACTGATGGACTTACAATCTGCCGACAGACGCGTACGCACTATAAAGGTAAAATCTTGATGCTCACCGCTAGCGATGATGATTTCGACCACGTTGCTGGTTTAGAGACAGGGGCTGATGACTATGTCACTAAGCCAATCAAACCAAGAGTTCTGCTGGCAAGGGTTCGTTCGCTGTTACGCCGCCAAGACACCAGTACCGCTTCAGTCGATGACTCAGACACCCTTCAGTTTGATCAACTCGTTCTGAAAAACACTTATAAGAAGTGTGAGCTTTCAGGTGCGGTTTTATCACTCACTGACAGCGAGTTTGACCTACTTTGGCTATTGGCGAGTAACCCTGACACACCGCTATCGCGTGACTACTTGACGCAAACATTGCGCGGTATTGAGTATGATGGCATTGATCGAACTATTGATAACAAGGTTGTACGTCTAAGGAAGATTTTGGGCGACGACCACACACCAGCAGAGAAAATTCAGACCATTCGCGGTAAGGGCTACTTGTTTGTTTCAACCGCCTGGCATTAACTTCGCTCACTACGAGCGTAATGAAAGAGAACGATTATGCGACGTATCTTTTTGGAGTCCTTAATAGGGCTGTTAGTTTGCTTCATGAGCGGTATTGTCGCTTACGAAATCTGTGTCTATCAGCTCAATACTGACTACGAATATGTTCTGCAAGATTATGAAGCCACAGCCCACCAGCAACTCATAGAGAACATCGCAAAAAATCAGGGGCTTGAAGCGGCTCAACAAGCCATGAACCAGTTTGTCGAAACCACTCGAAATAAACTGATTACGTTCAATCCAAAAGATGAAATACCAAGCCCTGTTTCAGAGTTCTTCTCGACCAACCCAAATACCTTTATCTTCCACGATGATGAGCGTGATCTTTGGTTTCGCTTAGCAAGCAGTGACAATACCTATCATTACCTACCCAACAGTGAAGCGTTCGTTAGGCAAAAAATAGAATTGGAAGATGACCTCATTTGGTTGTTCTTTTTAGCAAGCTTTATCCTGTATGGCGTATGCCACCTATTTATCATCTTCCGCCGAGTTAAGAAGCTTGAATCGGCGACGCTAGCCTTTGCTGAAGGGGATCTCTCCTCGCGAGCCGAGACCTCAAGCGGCATTGCAATCGGCTCACTCAATAAGTCTTTCAACCTAATGGCCGACCGCATTCACCGGTTAATTGAGAGCAATCGTTCACTCACCAATGCGGTCGCTCATGAACTGCGCACGCCGATATTCCGGATCCAATGGCAAGCTGAAATGCTTAAAGACACACCGCTCAACGAATCTCAGCAAGAGACTGTAGAAAGCATTGTGGAAGATACGGAAGAGATGGAGAAGATGGTCGACGAGCTATTGTGTTACGCCAAGCTGGATAGCTGCGACCTCGAAAATTTGCAGCAGCCTGTCGAGATAAATGACTTTCTTGGCCACGCAATGACGCGTTGGAACAAAGATACAGAGCTCAACATCAACCTATCACTGCCAGAGCAACCATACGAGATTCTTGCGGATGAGATACTGCTGAACCGCGCCCTAGATAACCTCGTACGCAACGCCATGAAATTCGCACGATCTCAAGTGTTAATTGAAGCCAGCACGCATCAAGAACAACTGAAAATTGCAGTACATGATGATGGTGATGGTGTGACTCAAGAGCATCAGGCTCGTTTGTTTGAACCGTTTTACGTAGGCGATAAAGCACGTAACAAAGCCAAGAGTGGCCATGGTTTAGGATTGTCTATCGTCGAGAAGATCTGCGCTCAACACAACGCAACCGTGGAGGTAGGTCAAAGCCAAACCTTAAAGGGTGCGGTATTCACCATAACCATTCAGCTATGTAATGGTTCGACTGACAAACCCATACAGTAACTACGAAACACCTCTGGAATAATGTTCAACATCGGTCGGGAGATACTGTCTCCCATGAACCTATTGAATCTAAACTCCAATCATTCTTAAGGTGTGTTCATGAAAAAGTTATTAGTTATTTTGGGTATTGTCTCTCTTGCAGGTTGTTCAGGTATTAGCCACAACGATGAAGTTTACACAGCGCACGCTGAGAGCTTTAACATTGTCGGTTTCCAAGTTCCAGGTAATACTCAAGACCGCGCAATGGAATTAGTGCCTGAAGGTGCAACTGTTGATACGATTCGCTCAACAAACTCTGATACGAGCTCTGTTCTGGGTATCATCAACCGTATTATCGGTATCGACTACGTTCAAGTTGGCGGTAAAAAGCAGTAATTAGCTTTAGTTACAAACCATAGTTAAGTGTCTTCGTTACGTACCTTTAATCAGTAGCCTGTACAAACTAAGTTAATCTAAGCCAGTGACCCGTCGCTGGCTTTTTTCATCCAGCAGATTTTGTGCTCTGTGCCAAAGAAGTGCCCAATCCCCCTTCCCTCTTGTAACTAACAATTCGAAAAATAAGCCTAAAAATCTTCAAATTCTTATCAAAACTGCCCTTAAAATCGCTTAACAGCCTTCAGGTTAAAATGACACTTTCAAATCGTTGATCCTTCTATCAGCTCGGAACACCTTAACTGAGGCACAGATCAATTTACTTAAGAATCTTAATTTCCAATAGAAATTAACACTTAATAAAAGTGTCATAATTTTATAAATAAAACCTATGAGTGCGTTCAAAAATAAACAGAAACGATAACTATCTGTAAATACGAAAAATATAAGTTTCATGAATAAAAGAGATCATTGCCATGCTACTAATTAATCGGATCGAATGATGTAAATTCGTTGTGATAATTTTGTTAAGTTTTCATGGATTTTACATGGAAAGAGAAAATAACAATGAAAATGAAAAAACGTTTAGTTGCCGTTGCTATAGCGAGTGCGATATCTTTATCAGTACATGCAAGTGAATCAGTTAGCATCGATCAACCGATCAACTTTACTAGCTTTTCTGGGTTGAACACTCAGTTAGGCGTCAGTAACGCCTCTAGCTTTAAGATGGTAAAGGAAGTTAACCTCAAAAAGCGTGGCATCTACAAAGTTAAGATCCAACAGAACATCTGGGGAACGCCAGTATGGGGACATTACCTAAATGCCACCCAAAGTGTACAAGGTGGCGCACTTAAGTCTGTTCAAGGCAACTACCTTAAAACGACGACCCTAGAGCGATCGTTTGTTAAACCATCGATCAACAGCTCTCAAGCCGTTGAGCTTGCGAGTAAAGATCTCAAGGTTCAGGGCTTAACAAGCAAATCTTTAGATAACGTCCAGCATGAACTGTTTATTTATCAAGGTTCAGGAAAACAAGGACATGACAAAACACGCCTAGTCTACGTTGTCTCTTATCTTGTCGAAGGCAGCGAACAGCCAACTCGACCATTCACCATGCTAGACGCACACACCGGCGAAGTTATCGACCGTTGGGAAGGTATTGCTCACGCACAGATCGGTACAGGCCCTGGTGGTAACGAGAAAACAGGCATGTACGAGTACGGTACCGACTACCACTACCTTGATGTGGTAGAAAACGGCACAGAGTGTGTGATGGAATCGGAAAATGTCGTTACCGTTGACCTAAATGGCGCGACAGACGGCGACACCACTTATAGCTACGAATGTCCTCGTAACGAACATAAAGAAGTCAACGGAGCCTTCTCTCCACTCAACGATGCGCACTACTTCGGTAACATCGTGTTCGATATGTATAAGAACTGGTTCGACACAGCGCCGCTCTCTTTCAAACTCATGATGCGTGTTCACTACGGTAACAACTACGAGAACGCATTCTGGGATGGCAAGGCAATGACATTCGGAGATGGTGAAAGCTTCTTCTACCCACTTGTAAGTCTAGATGTGTCAGCGCACGAAGTGAGCCACGGTTTCACTGAGCAAAACTCAGGTTTGGTTTACGCAAACCAATCCGGTGGTATGAACGAAGCTTTCTCTGATATGGCAGGTGAAGCGGCAGAATACTACATGAAAGGTACCAACGACTGGATGGTCGGCCGTAATATATTTAAAGGCGACGGGGCTCTGCGTTACATGGACGATCCATCACGCGATGGTTCTTCAATCAATAATGCATCCGAGTACTACGATGGCTTGAATGTTCACTACAGCTCTGGTGTGTTTAACAAAGCCTTCTACCATCTTGCAACCACGCAAGGTTGGGATACCAAAAAAGCATTCGAGCTTTTCGTGTTATCTAACCAAATTTACTGGTCGGAAAATAGTGACTTCTGGCAGGGTGCTTGTGGCGTGAAAAACTCAGCAAACGACCTTGGCTACAATGCCGATGACGTTGTTTCTGCGTTCGGTCTGGTGGGTGTTACCCCATGTGCAGAGCCACCACTGCCGCCAGAACCGGAATATCAACGCCTTGAAAACGGTGTTGAAGCTGCGGTTGCTGGTGAAACCGGCTCAAAAACTTACTTCGATATCGAAGTACCAGAAGGCCAAGACAAGCTAACGATTGATCTTGCTGTCTCTACTGGTGATCCGGATATGTATGTCGGTCTAGATTATGCGCCAAGCTCTCAAGAGAATATCTGTAAGAGTGAAAGCGTAACCGATGAAGTATGTGTAATTGAAAACCCAACAGCTGGTCGCTACACGGTGAACATTCTGGGTTACTCAGATTACGCAGGTGCAAACCTGAAAGCATCGTACGAATCAGGCAATGCTAACGTACCGCCAGTTTCTTCTTTCGAACACACGGTCGTAGGCAAAGAAGTAGAGCTGCGTAGCACAAGTTCGGACAGCGATGGCCAGATCGTTTCTTACCAATGGAACTTAGGCGATGGCAACACGCAAACCGGTGAAGTGACTCGTTATACCTACGCTGAAGCTGGCGACTACGTGGTGACTCTAACCGTGACTGACGATGCAGGCGTTGCAACATCGACAAGCAAGTCGATCACGATTGAAGGTGACTCAGCAGAAGGCTTCCCGCTAAAACTGAAGTTTGGTAACAAAAACCCGAACGGTAAGGCTCGCGTTAAGCTGGCATGGGATTACGACACCAATGACTACTTCGTGATTAAGCGTAATGGCAAGAATGTTGGTGCTACAGACTTCAACTCATACGTCGACAAGTTCCGTCACAACGGCACAGTGGATGTGGAGTACCAAGTGTGTACCTCAAGCGATATCTGTTCAGAAACCAAGCACTACCGTTTCATTAAAACACAATAATCGATAGCAAATTCAGGGCTCCGAAAGGGGCCCTTTTCGCGGTTATCTGTTCAGAAAATGAAACATCTACACAAAAACATCCACGTATTACACAAAAATCACCTCCATCAACATAACAATACTCACCATAAAAAGGACGACAAATGGCTATTCAAAAAAGCATGCTAGCTTTGGCTGTACTCGGAGGCTCTTTAGCCTTAATCAACAGTACTTCGGCTTACGCATCCCTAGGCATCACACCACCAGCGAACGAGGAAGTCTGGATTACCACCGATGCTGACGCACAGCATATAATGACTCAACATGGCGCAACGGTTTATCCAAGCGTGACTGGAAACAAGCATTCCATCGTCGCGAAAATCAACCAGAAAGAGCTCGCGAAACTATCCAGCCACATGCACGAAGAAACCCACCGTTGTGGTGGCTACATGGTGCACGAAGACAAAGCAAGTGCACTCAAAGCGGCAGCTATGCCACTGACCATGAGCAGCTTCGAAAAGCCAGTGATCAGCCATCAAGACACAGTGAACGATCTACTCGCTCAGGTCGAGCCGAACAACATGGTCACGACCATCGAAAATCTAACCAACTTCACCAACCGTTTTTATACGACTTCTACTGGTGTCGCGGCTTCAGATTGGCTTTTAGAACGTTGGGAAACAGAAATTAAAGATGTGCCGTATGCGTCTGCACGCCAAATCACACATGCTGAATATCCGCAAAAATCTGTTGAAGTGACACTGCTTGGCGCTAAATATCCTGAAGAGATCGTCGTGGTTGGCGGCCATCTTGATTCAACGGTAGGTTCTTGGACAAGCGAAGGCACCATCTCACCGGGGGCCGATGATGATGCTTCGGGCATTGCGACAGTAACAGAGTCGCTTCGCCTGATGATAGCGAGCGGTATTCAGCCAGACAAAACCATTAAGTTCTATGGTTATGCGGCAGAAGAAGTAGGGCTGCGCGGCTCACAAGATGTCGCCAACGCTTTAAGAGATGAGCAAGCCAACGTTGTGTCCGTATTGCAATTAGACATGACCAACTACAACGGTTCAGCGCACGATATCACCTTCATCACCGACTACACCGACAGCAACCTAACGGCTTACCTGAGCGAGTTGATTGATACCTACACGAGCGACATCAGTTACAGTTTCGACCGTTGTGGCTATGCCTGTTCCGATCACGCATCATGGCACAACGTTGGCTACCCAGCAGCTATGCCGTTCGAGAGCATGTTCAACGATTACAACCCTAGCATCCACACGCAGCATGATACGATTGAGAACTCAGATCCAACTGCAACCCATGCCTCGAAGTTCGCTAAATTGGCGATTGCTTATCTCGTTGAAACTAGTCTGGATTCACCTGTTGCAGGTCCAACAGAACTTCAATATGACGTCCCTGTTGAAGGACTATCCGCAGGTTACGGTGAAGAGCAATTTTTTACCCTAACAACGGAAAACGCAGGGCAATTAACCGTAACCATGACAGGCCCTCGCAGTGGCGATGCCGACTTATACGTCAAATATAACGGTGTGGTATCAAAAGCAAACTTTGACTGCCGTCCATATCAGAACAGCAGCAATGAACAATGTGTATTGAACAAACCTGCGGGTGAATTCAGCATCATGGTGCGCGGCTATCGCAACTTCAGCGATGTATCTATCGTCGCTAACTTTATCCCTGATCTTCTCTAGGGCTGACTAGCTAAACTCAAGAATGACATGGCTCACTGCCAAAATAACAAAAAAAACGCAGCTGAACTGGCTGCGTTTTTTGTTAGGGAGACTGAGGAACTTGAGAGCCAATACTATTTTACGAAAATGAGTTAATTTAAGTGTAAATAGAGAGATTCTTTTCACCTAATAATGACCACAAATATATTACGCCTATTTCAATCAGTGAAAACCACTCCCACATATTAACTTAAATAAAAGCTAAAATAGAAAAACCTTAATTAGATACTTCTTTATTAACTCTATTCTCTCCTCTCTATTATGGGAATCAACAACTCAGACCAGTAAGAAAATTTAAATAAAATTAAACAAACTTTCATTTTATGATTTATTTAAAGTAAACAAATGCCATAACCTTATTTTAATTAAGGGCAACAATCAACAAGCAACCCCATACACACCAAGGCATAAGCAATAAAATCAGCAAGTAAGACCAGTTTAATTCTGGGATATAGGTTCAATAAAAACAAGCACTCGATACACCAAATAAATAAGTAATCAATGCATTTAATAAATATTGCATATATTAATTAGATGTATATTATTCACAAATAAACCAAGCTTATACGTGAATTTTATAAGTGTTATATTATTTAAAGTTCGGACATTCGCCTGAATTATAAGAAATCTTAAAAATAATCAACACTGCTTATATTGGAAAAAGTTATGAGTGCTAAACTAAAAATATTGCTTTCTATTATGGGGCTAACAGTCATGTTAATCATGACGACAAGCTTTTTAAGCTGGAAGAATTTCGAGACTTCGTCGACCGTAAGTTATAAAAAACAGTTGGGATATAAATCTCAACTTATCGCAGATACTATCGGACAGAAAATTAATCGCTACTTTGATATTTTGAAAGTAGTGAGCAATGAGCTGTCTTTCGATGAGCGTGGTCAAGTCGACACATCACGAGCAATCACAACGCTCCATAGTGCCATGAGCTCAACCAAAGTTACTAACATCTACTTTTCTCTAGCGGATGGCACTTCCTACTCGTCAAAAACCAATGGCATCATTGAAAACTTTAATGCCAAAACCAAACAACGCGAATGGTTTTTGAAAGCAATGAGTGGCGAGGACAAAATCATTACTCGTCCTTACTTGGCGTCAACCGGTGACCAAGTAATGTCTCTAGCAACGCCTATCTACAAACAAGGCAAGATTGTCGGCGTTGCTGCTCTAAACATCCTGGTTGAAGACCTGACCAGATTCACCGAGCAACTCACCACAAATAATAAAATCTTCGTCACTCGTGAAGATGGCTTTATCTTAGCCGCACAAAACCCGTTTTTAATAGGGAAAAGTATCTTCAACGAGATCCCAGCTTTTGCGAACAGAGACACCACGCGAGAAGAGAGCTTCGAGTACGTTTATCAGAATACGGAGTTCTTGGCAGCAGGCGCTAAAATCAACGATCTTGGTTGGAGTGTATGGGCGTGGGATAAAGAGACCAATGTTAATCAGGACTCAAAAGATAACCTAACTGAAACTCTGATCACCTCTTTGACGCTACTGCTTATTTGCGCGGGTTGCGTGTACTACGTTGTTGAAGTTTTGGTTTACCGCCCACTCGGTGGAGAGCCAAGTGAAATAGAAGCGACCGTAGCTAAAGTGGCCTCTGGTGACTTTACCGCAATCAAACAACAACAGGGCAAAGCGATTGGTATCAATGCTGCAGTTAACGATATGGTCAATGAGCTGAGCACCACAATTGAGATCATCCGTAACTCATCGAACGACCTGTTTACCTTTGCAGAAGGCATAACCAACGCAGCCGACAGCGTGAATGCCAGTTCTGCCTCGCAAATGGAACAGCTAGAGCAAACTTCGACGGCAATGAACGAAATGTCGGTCGCTGTAGATGAAGTCGCACAAAACGCTCATCGAGCTTCAGAAGCGGCGATGCAAGCAGCGCAAGAAGCACAGTCCGGCAATCAAACGTTTGATACTGTAAATCACAGTATTGTGAGCCTCTCTCAAGGGATTCAAGAAGTTTCCGACGTCATCAACACCGTAGGTGAGAAAACCTCAAGTATTGGCACCGTATTGGACGTGATCAAAGACATTGCAGACCAAACCAACCTGCTTGCCCTTAACGCTGCCATTGAAGCTGCACGAGCTGGTGAGCAAGGCCGTGGTTTCGCGGTTGTTGCTGACGAGGTTCGTAACCTAGCCAACCGCACTCAACAGAGCACCAATGAGATTCAAGAGGTGATTACTTCATTGCAGCATGAAGCCAATAGCTCTATGGATATGATGCAGATGAACCGAGAAGCATCAAATGTCACCATGGAGAATGCGAAACGAGCACAGGCTTCACTCAATGAAATCTCGAGCTCTATCACCGTCATTGAAGACATGAATACACAGATAGCCACAGCGACTGAAGAGCAAACCCTTGTCGCAGGCGAAATCAATCAGAGTATCGTTGACGTCAATGACAAAGCCCGCGAGACACACAACTTGTCGGCATCAAACCAAGAGAAAGCTTCGGAACTTATTGCACTGTCTGAAAAGCTCACGCAAGCAGTCAGTACCTTTAAGCTAAACCGTTAACCTCAACAGCATTTAATAGAAACTGATTAGGGGGAGGCAATTCCCCTAATCACAACGCCAAGGCGAAAACCTCATCTCACTGCCCGGGTGATTTGAGTAAACGATTTCTCGAAGTACCCCTACACACAACCTCTAGCTGTCTCTTTTCCATCTCGGCAAGGAGAGGCTTTTTGCTTTCTAAATTAAGCATATAACTTCACTAACAATAAGGATAAACCTATGAAGTTAAAAAAAATAGCACTTATTACTGCTATGATTTCATCCAACGTTAATGCCTTTCAGGTCTGTAACATCGGCGACGAATATAACGTCTTGGACAGCGAAAGCTTTCATCAGATCCGACAGAAAAACTATGATGCCTTCGGTGAAGGTATTACGCCTGAAAACCTTTTTCCATCGGCACCAGAGCACATTGTCGACTTAAAACCCTCTCTCTCTGAAGCCAGTGATGTTTTCCCTGAAACTGCTACCTTGCTAGAAACAGGACCCGCCTCAGCTGTTACGCTAGCACCTGAAGAAGCGGCAAGACTGATGGACACATTAGGCCGCTCAACGACGGGGCTAGCGCAAGGCGCATTAGAAGCTCTGGGACCGATTGGCGACGCGGTTGCCGTTGGACTTTGGGCAAATGAGGTCGCAACTAGCTTCCAAGATGAATCACGTACCTCTTACGATCGATTTGCCACTGTAATGGGACTCGTCGATTGGTTTGGCGTTTTAAAGCTGCCCGCGAGAGAGATCGACCGCCAAATTTTGAGTAGTCGCTGGGATAGAATTGCAGCAGGTAACCATTACAGTTATCACGTTCATGAGGATCTCGTCACCCAGCAAGATTTAAGAGACAAAATTTATTGGGCAGAACTCGCCTCAGATCAGCAAGCGATGTTGAACGCCGTTGCACGAGGCTTTGCCACCGATCTTGCCCTCAAATACCAACAACATTATCAAGAAGTGGTAAAGGCTCAGACCATTATGGCGGAAGAGCTGATCACCGCGGTCGACCACGAGCTCCGCAAGGCCATCTTTAGCCAACTGGCTCTCGACCATAAAGACTCTCGTCTGTTTGCATCAGACATTGCCGCTAGCTGTAACGAGGAAACTCGAGTACTGGCAGACCTTTATCCTGATCATGATATTGAAGAGAGTAATTCCCTGCCACCAGCACTACCTTCAAAACGCCAAGCGAACCGCGCATTGGCCAAACTTCAGCACTGTCAGCAGAACCTGCTAGATCAAGCAATTGCCAAACTGAATGAGTTACGAACAGGTCAAATTGAAGGGCTTGATCAAGCTGCAGTTCAACAGCTATATGCTCGCACACTTGCAGCCAAAACCCAGATCATTGAAACGGCAGATAACCATATCAATCTGCTGATGAGTAAGCTGCAAAGAGATATGTTCACACAAGGTGATATCGCCATAGAGCGACTATTCCGTTCAGGCTCGGTCGACACCATGCATAATTTCTTCAAAGGACAAGCAGAGCGCAGCGCCATTGACGAGATGACACGCAGCATTTTAGGACGCCCAGCAACAACACAAGAAATACGCAACAAAGAGATCGTCCTTCAAAGTGGTTACGAAAAATGCGTTCGTATTGGCATTCTAGGAGGCGATCCAAACTTTAGAGGTTGTGTTGAGTACGCTTGGGTGCCGGCAGAAACTCGCCCATTTATTCCATCTGAAGATAGCGTGATTGCTCAGATCTCCGTGCCAAGCAAAGAAGCAGTAAAACGCGTGCTTTTCGATTCACTTAGTAACCTAATTGATCATGGCTGGAATGCCGAAGCTGAGGAGCGTTGGTTGGAGCAACAGCTGTTGGACTTTTCTGCGCAGCAACGTCTAAAACAGCAAGCCGAATTCGACAAACAACAGGTTTATCACTGGTTACTGGACTCCAGTGCCATGCTTGAAGGTGAATGTGGTGGCGGTAGCGCATGTGCTGGGTGGAGCTTGTCTTACCTTCAAAGAGAGAACCTTTCACGACAAGCGTCGCTGCATTACATCAACAATTGGCACGCAAACTACTCAGGCAAAGGCGCCTATGTGCACTCGAAGCGCTATCAAAAGCTTGGTGGCTTGATTACCGCTGCGCTAGAGAGCGAGTGGCAAGCTAAGAGAGCTGTCGAATTTTATAGCTTCACTTACCCAGGTAGCATTGATCTTCAAAAAAATGCACCACTAATTTATTCCGCACTGAAATCATCCTCACTGGATCTTGCTCATCTGGAAGGCAACACGCTGCAACTCGCGAAAGGGATCGTAAAAACTCGTCTTGCTGAAGCGATCAGTGTCTCCGACAGCAACGGTGTTGAGTGGCTACATTCACAAGTGGGCCAATTCCAGCGCTATACATCGATCATCCATTCTCAGCATATCTCTACTGGGCACTATGCCTCTGGGGAAGGTGAAGTCACCGCTCTGTTTTCAGAGATGCTGCCTGCTCACCTTATGCGCTACCTGATTTCAGACATCATCCCTGATAGCTACGATGCGCGCATTGAGCGCTCTATCGATGCCATCTTTAACCCAACGTCTGAACTCAATCAAAAGCTCGATAAGTTAAGCAATACAAACGAAAACTTTACCTATAAACCGGGCCGTAGCTGCATGATTTACTACCCATACCTTAAGAGCGCACTGCTTGATGTTGCGGCTGATGATGACCTGTATTGGATTTCGCCTATCTCAGAATGGTACGACGCAGTCACTCGACAACAACTCAATATGTTTGGTGCTCTGAAGTATGCCGTCATCAATCAGAACACTTTCGGCATTCCATGTGATTTAAGCCCTAACAGCTACCAATACCAATAAAGGGCGGACACTATGAATACTCGACTTTTATTACTGCTCTGTTGTCTGAGCTTTACTGCCTTCTCTCAACCGTTTGATGCGATCAAACAGCCAAACCGTTCAGAGGAAGAGGTCACCCAGCTGGCAGAAGACTTCAAAGACTGGTCAAAGGCTTCCAATGGTTGGCGCTACTCCTTCATAACTGCCAATGAAAAGGAAGCTGTGGAAGACTTTTCAATTTCCGGCTATCAGACCACTAATGACTACCTAAGAGCAACTGACACCTCAACATGGGGTGTCGCGGGGGCGGATGCGAGGCAGTACATTCGCACGGTTAAATCGGCTATCAACAAGCTGCCAAAATACAAAGGGACCGCCTATCGAGGGACTTGGGTAAAACTATCTCTGCTTAACAAGCTCGAAGAGGGGGACGTGTTGGTCGAGCCAGCATTTACTTCAACCTCTACTCTCCCAGAAGTTGCTAAGCGCTTTTCGGTAGTGCATCCCAACTCCCCACAAAGGCTCAAGCGAGTGCTGTTTGAAGTAAAGATCAATCAAGGGGGTCACACCATTGCAGGGCTTTCGGAATACAGCAAAGAAGCAGAGGTTCTGTTTGCGCCAAATGCACACTTTCGAATCAACCAGATAGAGCGAACCTCTACCCATACCTACATCGGCGTGGAAACGGTGAAGGCATCTGCCGTCAAAAATACTCAGAAATATAACCTCTACTCAGGCGAAGAAGTAGAAGCGTCATTTTGGCACTCTCTCGTTTGTACATAAGCTAAGGATCAAGCAATGAAAAGATTTATTTGGGTGCTTTGTCTCTCTTTAATGACAAGTTTTTCGGCACAAAGTGAGGAGTTTCCTGAGTTTAAAGGGCGTTCACTCTCCTATCAGGCGCAACAACAAATTGCGGATGACTTGATGGATTGGGCAACGACACACCATGTAAAAGCTGAAAAAAAGATGATCAGTGAAGAGTACTCTGCCATCAAGAATTACGGCCGAGTTGACCATGATGTGGTGAATGAATACATGAGAGCGGGAGAGCCTGAAGGCTACTTATCCGAAATGTTTGGTCGTACATTGAAATCACGCGTATTCCACATGCGAAATGTCATGAATAAACTTCCTAACTACAAAGGTACGGTTTACCGTGGCTCATCCATCAAGAACTCACTACTCGATAAACTCAACGTGGGTGATATTCTGCATGAGAAAGCATTTTTGTCGACATCGACTCTACCAAGTGTCGCCAAGAACTTTTCTTCAGCCGGTGTTTATGAAGGTGCTTCTGCTGCTCAATTCAAAATTGAACTCAAGTCGGCAGGTCGCGCCATTAACGCGTATACGTTCAAACCAGATGAAGCAGAAATACTCGCGAAGCCAAACACTTATTTTCGAGTAGAAGCGATTGAAAAAATATCGCCAAACAGAAACTACATCAAGATGAGAGAGGTAAAGAACCCTAGTCGTTATCTTAAGGCTGAACCCGATATCCATATATACGACAGCTTTAATGGTGAAGAAGTCTCCCTTCGAAATCGCAGTTCCCTCTACTGCCTGTAGCGTAATGCACCGTCTTCTCAGGTTATGTTCTTAACGAACGATTAAACACAAAAAGACCATCGAAATGATGGTCTTTTTTATTACTGATATTCGCTAATCTAGCGCTATTAACTGGCGGTTTTACGCATCACCTTAGTACAAATATACTCACCAATCGGCATTGCCGAAGTCGCTGCAGGCGATGGTGCATTACACACATGCAAGCTTCTTGGGCTTTCAGCAAACAGAAAATCATGAACCAAGGTGCCATCCTTCAGTACCGCTTGAGCACGAATGCCTGCTGGGTATGGTTTGAAATCTGACACCGTAATACTTGGGCAGTACTTATTAACCAACTTTAGATAACCCGGTTTCCACCACGAGTTCTTAAACTCAACCAAACCAGTTTTCAGGTGATTCGCAGTCACCTTCCAAAAACCCGCAAAGCTCAGCATTTGCCAAGTGTCCTTGAAACTAAAGTTAAGCTTGCCATAACCTTCTCGCTTCCAACCTTGAACCGCGTTTGGCCCTACCGTTACCGAGCCATCAATCATGCGTGTTAAATGCACGCCCAAGAAAGGCAACTCTGGGTCTGGGATTGGATAGATAAGGTGATTCACCACTTGGTTGTGTTTGGCATCAAGCTGATAGTATTCACCGCGATAAGGCACGATTTGGAAGTCGGTTTCAATGCCAAGCATGCTGGTCATTCTATCCGCCATCAAACCAGAACAAGTGATCAAAAATCGACTGTTGAGCTGTAGAGTCTGCCCATCCACTTTGCACGTTAACTGCACCTCATCTTCTTGCTCATCCGCCATAATCACTTCCGTGCCGAGGCTGAGCTTACCACCCGCTTCAACAAACTTTTGAGCCATCACTTCGGTGACTTTTTTGTAGTCGACGATACTGGTGGTTTTGACATAAATCGCGCCCAAGCCCGTGATGTTCGGCTCTGCAAGTTTCAACTGCGCTTGATCCAAGAGGTCGACATCAATGTCGTTATCGTGGCAACGCTGATAGAGCGCGTTCATGCGCTTCACTTCCTGCTCATTAGTCGCGACCAACAACTTACCGCAGTTTTCAACGGGAATATCGTGTTGGCTACAAAAGGCGATGGTGCGCTCGACGCCACGCTTACAGAAATCCGCCTTTAAACTGCCTGGAGCGTAGTAAACGCCTGCGTGAATCACACCACTGTTGTGGCCAGTTTGGTGCTGCGCAAAGCCACGCTCCTTCTCGACTAAAAGGATACTTTTATCAGGGTGAGCTTGTTGCAATTGCCATGCGGTCGATACGCCAACAATGCCACCACCAACGATAATATAGTCGTATATTGAGTTCATAATATTCCTACACTCAGTCCTTTTAGTTATAGGGAAGCCGCGACAGCGTTAGACCCGGTTTGAGGCAATTTTGACTCCTCACGCTCTTGTTCCTTTTTCACTTGATTAGAATCGTATTTGCGGCCGCTGTAGACAAAAATGCCAACAAACAGCGCCACACATACCAAGCGGATCACGATCGACACATCAGGCCAAACCAAAGCGACCCCCAATGCAATCAATACAACACGAAGAACGAGATTGATTTCACTTTCTAGGTAACCCTCAATCGCTGCGATAAACGCGTACGTACCGATAATAGCAAAGCCACCGGTAACCAAAACCGAGGTCACATCCCAACTTACCAAGTTGGTGTAAGCGATAAGCAGTGGCACCAAATACAAACCTTTGGCGATCTTCCATGCCATTAAGCCCGTTCTCATTGGCGGCGTTTTAGCAATCGTCGCTGCCGCAAAGGCGGTTAAACAAACCGGTGGCGTCACGTTACTATCTTGCGATAACCAGAATATAATCAGGTGTGCAGAGAGCAGAGCAAGGCTGATCGCTTCCAAGCCTAAGCTTTGTTCAAGCAGCGTTTCCACAAAATCAGCGGGCACTAACGCAATCAGTTCTTTTGCGGTTTCCAAAGCCATAGGTGCATTAAGCAGTTCCAGCTTTTCTGGCGCTGCCAACATGAAGATCGCTTTCGCCTGTTCAGGTAACTGACCCGAAACCAACAGGTCAAGTAATTGGCTTTCAGCAATCAACTTGTACAAAGCGGGAGCAGATAGAGTACCCAACACGATATAAGCCGCAGTTACGGGCAGGCCCATACCGAGAATCAAAGATGCCAGCGCGATCAAGGCAATCATCACCAACAAGTCACCATTAGCCCAACTATTGATCATCAACGAGAAGGTGTTACCAATACCAGTCGTGCTGATCACGTTGATAACGAGGCCAATACCTACCAACAACACCGCCGTAGTCGCCATGTTTTTCGCGCCTTGAGAAAGCGCTTCGATGATCGCCTTTGGTCCCATTTTATGATTTTTGGAGAACCACGAAGCAACAACTACCGAGATGATTGAGATACCCGCAGCGTACGTCGGCGTAAAGCCCTTCACTAACAGAGTCACTAACACTGCTAACGGGATCAGGTTGTGCCAACCTGACAGTAATACCTTCAACAGCGGTTCACAGCCAGAAGTGACCTTTTGGACACCACTACGCTTTGCTTCAATACGCACGAAAAAGGCCACCGACAAAAAGTAGATAAGCGCAGGAACGAAGGAAACCGCAATGATATCGACATAAGGGATCTGCGTGTAAGACGCCATGATAAACGCACCTGCGCCCATCACAGGTGGCATCAACTGCCCGCCCGTCGATGCAGCTGCTTCCACACCCGCGGCAAAGCGCGAAGGGAAACCCGCTTTTTGCATCAAGGGAATACTGATTACGCCAGTAGAAACCGTATTTGCCACACTCGAACCGGACACTGAGCCCATCAAGCCAGAACCAATCACCGCAATAAAGCCAGGGCCACCAATCACTTTGCCCGCGGCGGCGCGAGACACATCAATAATGTAATCACCAACGCCCGATCGCACTAAGAATGCGCCAAATAGGATAAACATGAACACGAAGGTCCAGCTGATTCGTGAGATAGAACCGAACATCCCTTCTGATGAGTAAAAGCTTCGGTAAAGCAGTGTTTCAAGGCTCAAGCCCGGAAAATGGAAGATGCCGCTGGTCCATTGTCCCCACAGTACTACGTAGCTCAAACACACTAAGATAAGCACCGGAATAAACCAGCCCATGGTGCGTCGAATCAGCTCAATAACGATGGTAATAGCCAAGATAGAAAAGAACCAATCACTGGCGATAAACTTCACGCCTCGCTCATACAAAGCATCTTCTGCAAAGGGGATGTAGATAAGACAAGCCAGAGCTGCCAAAGCGATTCCGATATCGACCGCCAGAGCGATCTTGCTCTTTTTCAGCGAGATATGGGCGGGATACCAAAGTGCACAAATGATCGCAAAGCCAGCAAAGTGGGTCGCCGAGATCCAAAGCTCTGGTAAAGTAGATAAGGTGTTAAACCAAATGTGTAATAGGGAGAGGATTACTCCCATTGTCGTTATCGCTTTGCCCACCCACGGAAAATCCGTTCGGGTCGGCAGTTCAAATTTTTTCAGTTCCTGCTGCAGCGAATCGCTCATAGAAAACTCCTGCTCTCCACAGCCAAACGCGCAGAGAAAATCCATAAAGTGAGGTGGTGCACGAACGCGTTCTCTAGCGAACGAGCACCAAGCAATTAAGTCACGAAGGGTCAGTGGACAACCAATAACTTGTCGGGAACTAGCTAGTTGACGATCAACTCAGAAGGGATATCGATACCCATTTCTTTATAGTAACGAGCCGCGCCCGGGTGAAGCGGAACAGGAAGGCCTGCAATCCCTTTATCGAGTGCCATTGCTTTGGTTGCTTTGTGGATACCTTGTAGGAAAGGTAGGTTTTCATAGATAGCCTTGGTTAGCTGGTACACGTCTTCTTCAGAGATGTCTTCACGAACCGCTAGGAAGTTAGGTTGAGCGATGGTGGTGATTGGCTTATCTACACCCGGGTAAGTATTTGCAGGGATTTCATATTTTGTCCAAATATTGTAATCACCGTTCGCTTGTTTAATTTGAGTATCGGTAAACGACAGGATTTGAATGTCTTCACCCAAGGCTGCAAACGCTTGGGTCACCGCGCCAACAGGTACGCCTGCAGGCGTGTTCATGCCATCAATCGTGCCATTCTGTAGTGCGCTCGCACTACCGCCGTACCCCATAAAGGCAAGTTTAAATTGTTCTGGGTCTACGGACAGGCCTTGCATGATCTGACGTCCCGAGTTCTCGGTACCTGAGTTTTTCTTACCAATAGAGAATTTCTTACCGTTCAGGTTCTCTAAGTCGCTCACAGTGCCTGTTTTGGCTAAGTCAGAGCGCACAATGAAGTGTTCTACGTTTTGCCATAACATGGACACCGAACGAAGCTGTGTTTGTTGACCTGATTTCTCATATGGACCTAGCCCTTGCCACGCCCACGCGCCATACAAACCTTGTAAAATGGCAAACTGTGCTTCGTTCTCATTCAGCAGTTTTACGTTTTCACCCGATCCCGCAGAGCTGATCGCGGCCAAAGAGAAGTGCTGCTTGGGTGCAAGCTTAACTTTACTCAATGTTGCCAAAGCGACGCCCACTGGATAGTAAGTCCCCCCCGTTGAGGCCGTCGCTAAAATGTAGCTGCGATCCTCTTGAGCTGAGACATTGCTGATAAGGCCGATAGAGGCCATTGCGATTGCTAAAGTTTTAACTAGCTTGTTGTATTTCATTATTACTCTCCATGTAGAGTTATTCACGTTATATTTTTGTTAACAACGATTGCTAGATAGCAAGCACAATGCCAAAATTTAAGCTATTGATTTAATTAAGTTTAAATAAAAAGCTCAATAACAATAGGCGGATTATTGCTTATTCAGTGCAGATAGCATGAGCCATTTTTTGCTCATTAAAAACAGGTAGTAACATCTATATAAAGTTAGCCACATCACACTTTACGTGAGAAATGTGACCAACAGTTATAAAATCACAAATACAGTGTGAGCCATTTATTGCTCATTAATTTTCAATAAACACTACAGTCTTGTTGCTCACTAAGATTCGACATAGTCGCTTCGATTCAGCGCATAGCGCACCATTTTTTGGTTCAGTGTTCGGCGAGGTAGATCCAAATCTTGCATCACATCATTAATACGCCCTTGATAACGCACTAACGCATCGTGAATCACCTTGCGTTCAAAGCTCTGCACCTGCACCGCCAACGGAATTCCCGCTGTGGCAGACTCCGTTACCGAGTTGGGACGACACGCCAAGATATCCCCAACTGTTAGGCTCTCATCTAACGCAAAACGAATCGCGACATTGCGCAGCTCACGCACATTACCCGGCCACGCATAAGACAATAAAGCGTAACGATCAGCCTCACTGGCTATTCGTGTTTCGGGATTTGCTTCTTGGGTGAAGTGTTCAAACAAAAGTAAGGCATCTTCTTCGCGATCACTGAGTGGAGGTAAGTGCAGCTGTGCGACGTTCAAACGATAGAAAAGATCTTGGCGAAAATCAGGGTGATTGAGTAGATCGCTTTTCGAAGCAGACACCACTCGCAGGTCAACGTTTTGTTGCTGATTACCACCGACACGTTCAACAACATTGTCTTGTAGAGTTCGTAGAACCTTAACCTGCATCGACAATGGCATGCTCTCTATTTCATCAAGGAACACCGTGCCTTTGTCGGCAAATTCAAGCTTGCCAATACGTCGCTTGGCCGCACCAGTAAATGCTCCGGCTTCGTGTCCAAACAGCTCGCTTTCAAAGAGGTTTTCTGGAATCGCGCCACAGTTTAGCGGCACAAACGGATGAGGTTTTCGCTGGCTAAACTCATGCAGACAAGAGGCGACCAGCTCTTTACCGCAGCCGGTTTCACCATAAATGATCACATTGGTATCAATCGAGGCGACTTTTTGTATTTGCTCTCGTAATTCACACATCACTTTACTGCGGCCAATCAGAACCTGTTCAATACCCTTCAGGTTATCCAGATAGTTCTGACGACTGTTTCTGTCTTGGCCACTTTGATGTTTGTCGACCGCTTCAGATACCGTTTGAGAGAGGCGCTCTGGGTCGAATGGCTTTTCAATGAAATCATACGCCCCTTGTTGTAACGCTTTCACGGCCATATCGACATCACCGTGACCAGTGATCAAGATGACAGGTACCTCAGGTACTAACTGCTTAAATCGCGCAAGCAACTCAACGCCGTCTATATCAGGTAAACGAACGTCGGTGATGATGGTTTGGAAATCACCCTGCTCTACCGCGTTTAACGCATCTTGCCCAACCTCAAATGCGGTGACATCGAAGCCCGCTAATTGTAACCATTGGCTGGTTGCTTGACGCACAATTGCATCATCTTCAATCAAAGCTATACGCTGCATGGTTTGGTTCCGCCACTTACCTCTGAATAATGTCGCCTACGGTATGTAAAAAATCCGCAGACGAAAAGGAGCTAGCTCCCACTTTGAATAACACTCCTTTAACAGTTTTATAATGTTTGCTAGCTTCAACTTGTCTCACTCTCCATTCGCTTAAAAAGCAAACAGAAAACCTTCTCAAGTCACTAGTTTTAAAAGGATTTGATCAGCAATGATGAATAACAATCGATATTGGTTATTCCTATGTGCCTGTTTATTAATTGGTTTGGTTCAGGTAACCACCAAAAGTGGTATAAGCCAATGGAAGCTCGAACAAGCCCAACGCTATGCAGAACAGCGCTTCCTCGGATACATTGCCGAAGCCAGACGTACCCTGAAACGCTTCTATTATCTGCCCTACCTAGTGACGAACGATGAAACCAGTGTACGTTTCATTGATGGTGAAGCCCGCCTTGAAAAACGCATTAAGAAACAGCTGATTCAACTGGATAAAGCGGCCAACACCAAGGGCTGGTATCTGCTTTCTGGCGAAGGTGATTTGTTGGTATCGAGTGTAGAAAGAAGCAAGCTGAGCAAAAAGAACGCCAGCACGATTGTGTCGAAAATCCACCAGCAAGGTGGGGCGATTTCAGTAGTAACCAAAAACAAAGGCGTAACCCCAGATTACTTTATTGCTGCTCCGGTGTATCGAGCCGCTGATGTGGTAGGCATTGTTGCGGTGCAAATTGACTTATCGCTGCTGACTGATCAATGGTTTGCTGATGGCGAAGCAGTCCTGTTCCAGAACCCTCGCGATCAGTTCTTTCTCTCAAGTGATAACCGATTGAGTGCTGACTGGTTTAACGACACCTTCAATTCTCAGCCTACTGCCACCAAACGCGAGTTGTACGACCAAACCCACATTCGCGTTTGGCGACTGCAAGGTAAGGATTACCTAATTCAGTCCATCAAATTAGATGACCTCAATTGGCGTTTAACCTATCTCACCCCATTAACTAGCCTCAATCAAACCACTAACTGGATAAGTTGGAGCGTGGCGGTGGGCTGTCTTTTCATCATGCTATTGCTGGTCATTCTCTACCAAAGACGCCAGAAAAAACTCAGCAACCTACGAATCCAAAAGCTGATTGAAGAATCTGAAAAACGATTGTCTGGAATGATCAACAAGACACACGTTGGACTTGTGCTGATCGATAAACACGGCCACATCCACGACATTAATCTGATGGCCAAAAACTACTTCTGCCTATCTGATTCGATGATCAACAACATCAAAGCATGGCAACTTTTTGAGGCCAGTAACCCGAATTCAACCACTTTGCAGTTGTTGAAGAACTTAGAGCAACATCAGGAGCTGGCCGAGATCACTAGTGTTGAAACCATGGCAAGACGCAGCGATGGCAGCTACTTCCCGGTGTTGTTCTCTATTAGCCCCTTTCCTTGGCATGCCACAACCTATTACCTGTGTACTGTGATTGATATCAGTAAACGTAAAAAAGCGGAGATCGCGGTTCAGGAAGCCAATAAAACACTTCAATTGAGGGTAGAAGAGCGAACGCAAGACCTCAAAGATGCACAACAAGAGTTGGTTGAATCAAGCAAACTTGCCGCATTAGGGCGTATGTCGAGTGCGATCACTCATGAGCTTAATCAACCGCTTACCGGTCTAAAAACTCTGCTTTCGAGTAACCAGTTACTGATGGAAAGAGGCGAGACTAAGATGTTGAAAGCGAACATGGACTTGGTCATGAGCCTAATCGACAGAATGGCTAACATGACCAGCCAATTGAAGTCGTTCGCCTTTCAAAGACTTGAAAAGCCCTACCCAGTTTCACTGACTGACGCATTGCAAGAAATCCTACGTATTCATCAAGCCGAATTGGAAAACGTCGATATTCGCGTGCGTGTAGCTTCCAATATTTCGATGGTAATGGGAGAAGAGGCGCGGCTTCGTCAAGTGCTTGGCAACCTACTTAGAAATGCCGTCGATGCCACGAAAAATCAGAAACCAGCAACCATTGTTATCAGCGCTCATACCGAACAGCAGCGAGTTATCATCAAGGTTCAAGACAATGGCTGTGGCGTATCCGAAGACCAACTAGAAACCATTTTCGAACCCTTCCACACCAACAAAAAAATGGGCGAAGGGCTCGGGCTCGGACTCGCCATCACCGCTAACAATGTGCGCGATATGCAAGGCTATCTAATTGCTAAGAACAACCCTGAACAAGGAATGACGTTCACGCTAACGCTTAAGAGTGCCGACAGTGAGTCGTCGCTTACATGATGTTTTGTTCCTGATACTCTATTGGAATTCTGGAACAAAAAACCGCCCCTAGAGGGCGGTTTGAAGAAGTTTATTAGCGTGTGACTTATTCTATCTCGCTTACTTGCTCAGGTGCTTAAGCAGTGACTCCGTTGGACGAACTATCGCAATGATCGATTCATCGTAGATCTTCGCTGCATCAGATAGGATAGCTTGGTAGGCGTTAGCGTCTGCTTCTCGAACTTGCTCACCCGCTTTCGCTTTAGCAATCAAGGTGAGCGCCAGATCGGCAACTTCGACAGTTTTCTCTGCCACCACCACAGTCTCTACCGAAGAGACATTACCTGCTAAGACAGTTTTAGCAGCCAGTGCAGACGCTTTCGCTTGCTGATAATGCTCTGCAAGTTGCTCAAGCGCTTGTTGATTCCCCGTCGCCACTTCATTGACCAAATCTTGCATCTCATACACTGCGTAGCTTTCCACTGGCAGCGCATCCACGAAGCGGTTTAGGCGCTCGTATTGGCTGTACAAGGTGCCCTTAGGTTCGGTGGAATTCCACTTCTCCCAGTTGCGAGCATAATACTGTGCTGGCTCGGTGTATTTTGCTAGCACGCGCAGGTCGTGAATATCTTGGCCTTTCGCAATGCGCTTCAATAACATATCAGCATCGGCGTGGTGACGTAACCCAACCGACACTTCCGACCATGTATCCATCGCTTTCATGCGCTTGTACATGCTGCGCTCATCTGTCAGTTCAGCATCCGACCAGAAACGCTCTGCAATTGCATAGCTGCGTGGCCATAGATAGTTTTCTACCGTGAGGCTATCTTTGTTTTCTAGCCACATGGTGATCTCACCACCTAAAATCAGCTCTTTTTCCTTGTCGGTTAGCTCCGCAGGGTAACCACCGTTTGGCTCAGGGATCACGCTGCCTTCTACATCGCTGCTCGCAATCACTTCACCTGTGGTTGGCCAACGCACGTTACCAATTAACTGATAGCTGCCTTCCGCAAACCCATTTGGATTGAGGTTAAGGTTGAACTCGGTGTAAGACATGAAGTTATCGAAGTGGCCAACAAAGGTTTTGCCCGGCACATAATCAAGAATGTAGATCTCTTCACGAGACTTACCGTTGTAATCACTGAACGCTCGGAAAGTGCCGTCTTTTGCTTCAATGATAGTCAATGTTCCCTTACGCGGACCGCCTTTTGAGCGTGGCTTCTCCCATTGGTACGTCACGAATTTTTCGCCACTGTTCAGCTTATCGTCAACCGTGATGCCGCTTGGCATTGGATCATTACGATAGTGGTAGCTAGTCGGCTGAGGTTGGTCTAGGTAGTAACCGGTAGACAGGATACCTGGGTAACCCTCTTTCGCCGCACGACCAATGCTGTCGTGCCCTTGCCAGCTTTGAATCACGATAGAGGTTGGCAGATCTTTATGCCAAATCTCATCCCAACCCGTCATCTTCTTGCCGCGCTCTTCCAGCATCTTTTCAACTTTTACGTTGAGGTAAGACTGTAAGCCGCGCTCACCATCGATATTGTTCTCTTCAATGAACTCTTGGTGCTTTTCGCTGTTTTTCCACTGCGCATAGTTCGGCTCATCTCCACCAATGTGGAAGTACTCATCTGGGAATAGTTCTGTCACTTCGTCGAACACGTCACCCAGCATTTCATAGAGCTCTGGGTTAAGTGGATCCATCAATGGCTCAAATACGCCCCAGCCACGTTCTTGTTCGTAGCTTTGACCTTCACCACCTGACATCAAGCGTGGGTAAGCGTGCGCCACAGAAGAAGAGTGGCCCGGCAAGGAGACTTCAGGAATCACACGAATACCAAGGTTACGAGCATACTCAACTAGGTAACGAACTTGGTCTTTGGTGTAGTAGTTGCCATCGGCGGTTTCAGACCACAGACGCGGCCAAGATTCCGTTTGAATGCGAATGCCTTGATCGTCCCAGAAGTGCCAATGGAACACGTTCATCTTCGCCGACGCCATCGCATCTAGCTGACGAATCAACACATCAAATTCAATGAAGTGACGCGAAGTATCGTAAGAGACACCACGCCAGCGGAAACGGGGCTCATCAACAATCGTGACAGCAGGAATGTGGTAGCCAGTCGCCGTCGTATCAACGAGCTGTAAAAGGGTTTCGATGCCGTGAATAGCGCCATAAGGACTTGGTGCGCTCAGCGTGATTTGTTCACCCTGAGTAGTAATCTTGTAGGACTCTACAGAATCGATATTCTGTACTTCAGACTTTGGTGCCGCGTCGATATCAATAATCAGGTTTGCTTCGTCTTCACTATCAACCTGCCAGTTTAAAATCGGCATCCCCGTCTGGCGCTCAAGGCGATCAATAAAGCGTTTCGCAGTGTATTCAACGCGATCAGAGTTAAAGCCTTTGATATAAACTTTAAAATTACCATCTACTTTTACTTGGCCTGATTTTAATTCCACAGTTTGTGGATAAGGCATTAAATTCAAGTCTGTATTTGGAGCCATTGCTAAAGCCATTGGAGAAACTACTGAACCGGATATCAATAGTGACAATATAGTTTTTTTCATTATTAATTTTCCTATATAACTTTCATTGTATTTTATTTATCAGAGCCTATTCACAAAAATAACTAGGCTATGTTGTTTTAGAATGAGAAATTAACACCAACTCGGAAGCGCCAATCCGTTTTATCATTTTCAGATTGCACCGTATCCGCATCAACCACTTCAGCGTATGGCCTCACTGTTGGTTTCCATTTGTAAACTGCTTTGACGGTATGCTCGCGGGCATTTAGATCGCCGGTTGCAAGCTCTGTCGTATGATGCGTAATCTGGTCGAAATACGTAAAGGCATACGAAATCATGTATTTGTCTGTATTGTATCCCGTCCAAATATCATAACGGTTTCGCTTTGCTGTCTCTTCATTGCCATAGTCATTCACTAAAGCTTCGGTCGAAAAGTCATAACGATAACGGCCATGTACAAAGAGCCCATTGTCAAAGTTGTAGTTGAGCTTTAGATAAGGCATCAAGAAGGTATTTGAGCCTTGAAAATTCATCACTACGCCAGGGTTCAGCATAAAATTGTCATTGATGGCATAGGTGTAATAATGGGTAAACTCGGTATTAATCACCTTCGTTTCGTCATACGCTCCCGCTGCATGTCGAACATTCGTCAGTGTTTCTAAACCATACCCATTATCAAAATGGTGACCAACAATAAAACGACTTCGATACTGATCTGTCGTACTTCGATACTCTGCCCTTAAATCGACATAACCCCCGGCAGTTGAGGTCATTGGTAATAATGCTAGTAGTGTTAAAGGAAGTAATTTTTTCATAGTTCACCGATATTATGATTATAAAAAACCACCGCACATTGATATATGCAGAAAGATGTAAATTCGGAGACTACCTGTTTTATTTCTTATTAATTTTTAGATTGTACAAGGTTTATTTATAGCTACTGCTCATATTCAGTAGCTATTATTTATTTTAATAAATGCTTAATTTAGCTATTTCACCAACTCAACCGCTTCACGAACCAACACCGCGATCTCATCCCACTGTTCGTTCTCGATCATATTTGGAGAAACCATCCAAGTGCCACCGCAACAGACTACGCGATCGATCGCTAGGTAATCATTGACGTTGTGTTTGCCGATACCGCCCGTTGGCATTAGCGACACATCAACGTAAGGCGCGAGCAAAGATTTCACCATATTGATCCCACCAGACGCTTCTGCTGGGAAGAACTTCAAAAAGTTAAGACCTAGCTCCAACGCTTGCTCTACTTGGCTTGGGTTGTTTACGCCAGGAACGATTGGCATACCGATCTCTTGGCAACGTTTTACTGTGTTTGGATTCAAGCCCGGTGTTACGATGAATTCGCTGCCCGCCTCTTTCGCAAGGTCGATCTGCGCTGGCGTTAATACTGTACCAGCACCGATACACATCTCTGGGTAGGCATCACGCATCGCACGAATCGAATCCGCTGCTGCTTCGGTACGGAACGTCACTTCTGCTACTGGCAGGCCGTTTTCTACTAACACTTTTGCTAGTGGAATCGCATGTTCCACCTTGTTGATTTGGATAACAGGGATAACTTTGAACTGCTTAAGTGTGTTGATCATTTCTTGAGACATAATAAATTCGCTTTGTTTTTCTATTTTTTAATTAAGTGATTCATAGCGCTTACCGGGATGATCGCGCCTGAGTATTGAATAACGGTAGAAGCCAATTGGTGACCCAGTTCAGCTGCATCATTGGTGCTCTCACCTGTAAGACGCGCCGCCAGATAACCCGCAGCGAAGGAGTCACCCGCTGCGCAGGTGTCGACCACGTTAGAAACACGAGTCGCGGATACATAACTCTCAAAAACATCGCCTTGTTCAACTTGAACAATCTTGCATGGCTCACAGCCACGCTTGATGACGATCTCTTGGCACCCCAAACGGAGGCAGCGTTGTTGAACGCTCTCTGAGTTCCCCCAGACAAGTAGATCGTCGTCTTCGGTAATCAAGGCGATGTCCACCAGCGGCAGTAGCTTGGCATACCAATGTCGAGCTTGCTCGATGCTCCAAAGTTGCGGGCGATAGTTGTTATCAAAAATCACCTTTCCGCCTTGGTTTGAGAACACGCTAATGGCTTTGAATAGGCGCTCACGAGAGGCGTCATCCAAAACCGCGATACTGATCCCGCTGATGTAAACCGCATCGACTTGCTTCTCTGTCAGAGCGATTTCAAGCTTATTCAAGTCATTAGCATGGAAGTAAGATTTTACTGCCGCATCGTTGCGCCAGTAGTGAAAGTGTCGCTCGCCTGTCTCGTCGGTTTCGACCATGTAGAGTCCAGGAAGCTTGTTCACAATGCGTTCTACGAAATTGGTTTGAATACCTTCTAACTGCCAGCTATCAATCATATCTTGAGACAGCTCATCACTGCCAAGCCCTGTCGCGTAATGCACAGAGATGTTTTGATGTTGAGTTAAGCGAGAAAGGTAAAGTGCGGTATTAAGTGTGTCACCGCCAAACTTTTTGGTTAATGGAGAGCCGCTGATTTCGACCATACATTCGCCAAAGAAAGCAATATTGAAATGAGAAGATGCAGGCATAGCCGCTCCTAAAATAGAGATAAATGGGGAAGAAGGCTCTGCCGCTAAGCAGAGCCTGAGCTAACTAAATCACTCCACTGTTTGTCGTACTAACTTTGCTGTACTGACTCGCCGCGGAGCGTTGAGTTAGCTTGTTTGATTTGCTGGACGTTGAGGTGCCGCTTCTTCTTCAAGTACGCCAGACTCAGACATTTCCATCTCCATCAGAGCACGCTCGTCATCAAGAATCGCTTTTGCCATTTCAGGTGTTACTTGGTTAGCCGGAGTACATAGGCTCACTGCCACACCTGCAGCTAGAGCAAACAGACATGAAGGAATCACTGGGTTGCCCCAGAAGGCTGTGTAGTCAGCGTTTAGCATTACTACGAATGAAGCGACAGAAGCACCCGCTAGCGTTGCAAGCGCACCTTGCCAGTTGTAGCGTTTCCAGAATTTACCCAACATACCGCACACAAACATGCCCGACATTACCGTTGAAATCATCTTAGTGATGTAGCCAATGATGTCGTTTGAGGTCAGTGCAAACAGTAGTGCGAAGCCAATCACCACAACTAAAGCTAGACGAGAGTAGTTCAGCATTGATTCTTTGTTTGGTACGCGGCCTGTGAACATCACGTACACGTCACGCAGTAGGATAGATACACCGGCAATCGCATCTGAGCTTGCGCTCGACATCGTTGCAGATAGGCCAGCGATAAGAACAATCATACCTACGCCAACTGGAAGAACCGTTGCAGCTACGTAAGGAAACGAGTAGTTCGGGTTGTCCAATGATGGGTCGATTGCGTGAGCAGCCATACCAATGATTGCTGGAATAATTGAGAAGAAAAGGTACAACACACCAGAAGCGACGAATGAGCGACGGATAGTTGAAACATCTTTACCAGAATAGATGCGTTGGCGGAATGAAGGCGTTGCCAGTACACCCACACCGATAACCACAGCCAGAGAAACAGCAGGCAGAATGCCCAGTTTATCGATTGCTAAAAAGCTTGTAGCAGCAGGGTCCATCGCAGCGTAAAGGTTGTCCATGCCACCAATGTGATCAACAGACATTACCGCCATTAGGATGAAGCCAGCAAAAAGGATGATTGCTTGAATCGTATCGGTCCATACAACCGCTGTGTAGCCACCGATAACAACATAGATAGTGAATGCCGCTGCAATAATGATTTTCGCAAGGTTAAGGTCGATGTCTGCAATCCACGCTAGGTACATGCCACCACCTAGAATGTGCGCACCTAACCAACCGATTGACGCGATAAAGATAAGTAGGCCAACCACGTTTTTCACGATTCGGTTAGCGCCTACGTAGTAAGCCAGCTCTTCACTCATGGTCATGAAGTTCAGTTTACGAACCGGAGCAAACCAAAGGGCTAGCAATAGGATGCCTATAGCGCCACCAATGCCGTACAGAGCACCTGCCCAGCCATTTGCGTAGCCGAAGCCAACCGCGCCCATACTTGAACCCGTGCCGACCATAGTCGCAACAGTTGTACCAAGTACTAAAAACAGTGGCAGGCCACGGCCGCCTAATAAGAAATCTTCGCCAGATTTTTGATTACGCGAGACAAACCAGCCTAACCAAATTAAAAAACATACGTACACGCCGAAGCCTGTAAGAAAAAGTGTGCTGTTCATTTGACACCTCTCAGTGAAATATTGAGTTCATTCTTGAACTTTATTTATGATTCATTCATTTTTATATTTCATATAATTACTTTATTGATTCTATCTATTTTAATTAAAGTAATTTTTATAAATGTAGGGTGAGAGTATTAAAGGATAATAACAGGGAAGACTAACCCCTAATACTCTCTAAGTAGGTAATTGTGATTAGGTTATTACTAAACGCGATCAGCGCGGTAGCAAGTCACATCTACTTCAACCTTCACGTCTACAACTAGGTCGCAAACCATGCAGATACGAGCCGGTGGGTTAGCACCAAAGAACTCTTTGAATACCTTATTAAAAGATTGGAAGTAACGAGAATCCGTTAGCACAACCTTTACGTGCATTACGTCTTCTAGGGCGTAGCCCGCTTCAGTCATGATATCGACACAGTTTTGGATCGCTAGGCGAGACTGGTCTACAATGCCACCCTCTACCACTTCACCATCTGTCATCGGTGTCTGGCCAGAAACGTATAGGAAACCACCCGCTTCAGTTGCGCGTGCAAATGGTAAATGTTGTCCGCCTGTACCTGTACCGCCTTCAACACCGTAACGTTTAATAGTCATTTTTTAACTCCACTTCTTTATAGATAATATTGGTTCTTTTCCAATATATTTAAATTAATTCGTCGTTTTATTACTACTGTATATTTAATGAAACAATTAAATTCTAATTACGGTAAATAAAAACGCCTGAACGATTATTTTTTACTTTTCCTTTTTGGTAAGTTAACTCACCATTTACAAATACACTTTCTATTCCCTCAGCAACTGAAATAGGATTTTCAAATGTTGCTGTGTCTTTAATACTCTTTGGATCAAATAAAACTAAATCAGCAAATGCGTCTTGGCGAATCTCACCTCTTCCCGCGAGGTTGTAGCGCTTCGCAGACATTCCGGTCATTTTGTGAATCGCTTCTGGCAGCGCGAACAGTTTTTCATCTCGGCAGTAGTGACCCAACACTTTCGGGAAGGTGCCCCACAACCTTGGGTGTGGATGCGGGTCATTTGGTAAACCATCAGAACCAACCATGGTCAGCTTGTATTTCAATACGCGCTTTACGTCATTCTCATCCATGCAGTGGTAAACCGCACCGGCTGGTTGAAGTGCTTTCGCCGCATCCATCAGTGGTAGATTCATTTCATCAGCAATTTGCTTCAGCGTTTTTCCTGCATGTTCTGGCTTTGCTTCAGACCAAGTGATGAAGATATCGAAATCGTCCGTCACCTGTTTCAGATCTAATGTCGAAGAGCTCGCTGAATATGGGTAGCAGTCACAAGACACATCTTGGTGCTCAGAAACCTTGTCCATCAAATCAAGCACTTCAACGGTTCTTCCCCAGTTGCCCGCCCCAGCACATTTAAGGTGAGAGATAACAACAGGCACTTTCGCGTATTGCCCAGTCTCAAACGCTTCTTCCATCGCGCTTAAGATCTCTTCAAATTCGGTACGCATATGCGTGGTATAGATGCCGCCATGGTTAGACAGCACTTTGGCTAACTGCATCACTTCGTTGGCATTCGCTTGTTTCGCACTTGCGTAAGCCAAACCTGAACTCAAACCCAACGCACCCTGATCCATCGCTAAATCAAGGTTGGTTTGCATTGCTGCAATTTCTTCTTCGCTTGCGGTGCGCTGTAGATCGTCCATCACTTGGTTACGCAGTGTGGTGTGGCCAACTAACGCTGCTACGTTCACCGCTGGTTGCGCTTGCTCTACCGCTTGTGCATACGCCGCAAAAGTTGGGTATTTGAAATCAGCCTGCGCGCCTAATAGATTCATTGGGTCAGGTGGATCGCCCGCCAAAACCGTTGGCGATGCGCTGATGCCACAGTTGCCAACAATCACGGTCGTCACACCTTGGCTGATCTTTGGTAGGCAGTCTGGGTAACGAATTACATTGGTATCGTCATGTGTGTGTACATCGATGAATCCAGGAGCCAATGCTAAGCCTGCTCCCTCAACCAACTGGCTACAATCTTCATGATCGATTTTGCCAATTTCAGCGATTTTTCCATCTCGGATTGCTACATCGGCACAAAACGATTGTTCGCCGGTGCCATCAAACACCTCTACATTTTTAATTATCGTATCGAACAACATTTCTCACTCTCTCAATCCACTCTGTTGATGGAGCTATATTAGAAATCCAGCCGATTATTTTCAGTGACAAAACACACATAATATTTTAATTTGTGTGATAGTTTCTATCACAAAGTACATTATAGATATATTTAAACATTAAATAACAATCACTTAAATCATGTTAGGAATCAGCAATGAAACATAACCCGGCGCAAAAAGATGTTATAAAGTATCAAAAAGATAGTTTCATCTTGACTGAAAAAGGCCAAAAAGGGAGAGCAGTATCACAATCTGAGAACGGTGTTTATCGACTGGTTGATGAAGACATTTCGCTTCCGGTAGCAATTATCAAACAATCAGCGTTGACCAATAACCTGAATTGGATGCAATCATTCGCCGATCATCATCAGGTTAAATTGTCGCCACACGGAAAAACATCGATGACACCTGACTTCTTCCGTCAACAGTTAGAAAATGGCGCTTGGGGAATTACCGTTGCGACACCTGCACAAGCAGAAATTGCAGCAATGGCAGGTGCAAAAAGAATCATCATGGCTAACCAATTGGTAGGTAAAACCAACATGGCGATCATCGAACAGCTTATTAGTGAGTTCGACGTTGATTTCTATTGTTGTGTGGATTCGTCAGTAAACGTGCAGCAACTCAACCAATATTTCTCCAACAAAAAGCAGACGCTAAAAGTTCTAATCGAGTTTGGTGTTCCGGGTGGCCGTTGTGGTTGTCGTTCACCTCAAGAAGTTCTAAAACTGGCGCAAATTATCCAAGATACGCCTGCGCTTTCGCTAGCGGGTATTGAGGTATACGAGGGTGTGATTCATGGCGACAATGCCGAGCAAGACATTCGTACCTTCTTAAACCAAGCGCTCACTTCGGTCGAAAGCCTCGCATCAGATGGCTTAATTACCGGTCAACCTATAATTACGGGCGCAGGCTCGGCTTGGTATGACGTGGTGGCAGAATGCTTGGCAAACCTCACAAATTACTTAGCGATTATCCGCCCAGGTTGTTATGCCATTCACGATACTGGGATCTACCTAGATGCCCAAAGCAAGGTATTGCAACGTGCGCAAGTAAACCAAGGTTACGCGTGTGAATTGGGTGGTGATTTAGAGTCGGCACTTGAAGTGTGGGCATATGTTATCTCTCGCCCAGAGCCGACCAAGTTAGTGATTGGATTAGGTAAGCGTGATGTTGCCTTCGATGCCGGTTTACCAATTGCAGAGCGCGGCTATCGTAACGGCGAAGCTATCTCAGTAAAAGGGCTCACTGCTACCGCGGTAATGGATCAGCATACCTTTGTTGAAACAGACGGTTCTTCTGAGATTGAAGTCGGTGACATGATTGCGTTTTCTACCTCACACCCGTGCTTGACGTTCGATAAGTGGCGTTACATTGCTATCAGCGATGACGACTATCAGGTAACAAACTGGGTAGAGACCTGCTTCTAGCTCGATTTTTCAATAAGCTAGAATCAGCGAAACATTCAGATATACTTACGGGGCTAAGGCTGAGTTTTATATAGGTTAGTGCTAAATGGCTTAATGCCAAATAGCCTAGTTCTAAATAGCTTGGTTCTTACGAGCTAGGTTCTTAAAAACTAAGCCATAACGGTTAGCCCCATCAACAAAGGATCAAGATTCTTGAGTTTAGAAGTAGATATCATTTCACAGATAACAGAGCGTTTTCCCGCTCTTCGTGATGCCGAGAAAAAAGTCGCCAAGCTGATCATGGACGACATTGATTTTGCTGCCAATGCCAGTATCACAGAGCTTGCTGAAGGTGCTCAAGTCAGTGAAGCCACGATAACCCGTTTTGCTAAGGCGATCGGCTGTAACAACGTACGTGATATGAAAATCAAGCTTGCTCAAACCTTAACGGTGGGCCAGCGCTTTATTCTCGAACCGGTAAACCAAACGGGCTATCAAGGTATCTACGAATCGATCAAGCAGAGCCTAGACATCAACCGCACTCTATTCAAGGAGCAAGACGTTGAAACCGCGGTGAGCTGGCTGCACAACGCCAGACAAATTATTGCTATCGGCATGGGTGGCGGCTCAACCATCGCCTCTCAAGAGCTGCAACACCGCCTGTTCCGCTTGGGCTACCCAGTGGTGTCGTACAACGATGGTTTAATGTCACGCATGGTTGCTGCCACGGCAGATGCCAACGATGTGATGGTGATGATTTCCGCGACCGGTTTCACGCCTGTGATCACCGAAACCGCAGAGCTAGCTAAGCAGTATGGGCTTAAGATCATCGCGATTACCCCACAAGACACACCACTGGCAAAGATTGCAGATATCTTGCTACCTATCAAACACATGGAAACCGACTTCATCTACAAACCATCGGCATCTCGCTACGCAATGTTAGCCTTAGTGGATGTGCTTTCTATGGGTATGGCGGTCAATCACAAGAACCGCTCGCGCGATAAACTGCGCCGCTTGAAGGTTGCACTCGATTCCTACCGAGGCGGCGGCGACCGACAACCTCTCGGTGACTAACGAATCAAGGACAGAATGAGCTTAAATGCTGGTGCGCGGCAATCTTTCACCAATTCGTATAAGCTCATTTCCAATCCTGTGATTTGGACACCAGCGTCCCGCAATCGGCTGATGGCCAATTTCTTATTCAGTGCGGTTCGTGAACTAATGCAATCACCAACTACTTGAACCTTGTACCCGAGATCCAATAAACCCAATGCGGTTTGATAAACACAAATATGAGCCTCGATACCACACACTAACCAAGTATCCACGTCCTTGGCTTGCACCGCCTCAACAAATTTAGGTTCGTCACACGCGTTGAACGTGAATTTAGGTATCGGCTTAGCATCACTCAACAGGTCATTCAGTTCATCGACTGTAGCACCTAGCTTCTCGGGATTCTGTTCCAAACTAATAATTGGCAGATCCAAAGCCTGCGCTCCTTGAATTAACTTCCCACAGTTAGAAATCAGCGAATCGCTGTCATCGACGAGGCGTGCGAGCTTGCCTTGTACGTCCACAACCACCAAGCCTGCGTTTTGTCTCATTAACATGTTTATTCCTTATTTTGGGGAACCTTATCCACTACGCAATCTGATGTGTATTTTTTCTACTATGTAACGATTCAACTTACAAAGCCATACAGTAATAGGTACAAGACTACGGAATAATGCTCACCAACGGTCGCAAAACAAAAATTATTGATACTGGCATGACATTAAAGAGTGAGTAACGAAGATGAACAAGATAACAAAATCAGCATTAGCACTAGGTTTAATCAGCGCAGTTTCTCTTCCTGCTTTAGCAGCAGGTACTGACGGCGGTGCGTACATTGGTGGCGGCCTTGGCGTATACCAAGATTCTGATACAGATGGTCAAGGTGACTTAGATTCAGATGGCATGGGCTACAACCTATACGGCGGCTACCAATTCAACCGTATCGTAGGTGTTGAACTTGGCTACAACGATTACGCAGACTACAAAAAGGGGACGGCAAAACTGTCTCCGACGTCTGTTTCTTTGTCAGCAAATCTTGGTTACACATTCGACAACACAATCCGCCCATTCGTATTGGCTGGTTTAAGCTCTGTTGACCTAAACGCAAACAAGAGCGCTGGCTACGATGATGATAGCGGTACAGGTTTCCACTTTGGTGTTGGTGTTGAATACACGCCAATCGAACATCTAACACTACGTCTAATTTCACAAGCAGACGCAGTGAGTGTTGAAAACGACTACGGCTTTAAGAAAGAAGACAAAACACTAGCATTCAGCAGCATTAGCTTCGGTGGTTCATACAACTTCTAATGTGATTGAACCACATAGAATAAGCTGAACATACTAATTCACTTTGCTGTTCCACCTTGTCATGAAGGTCACTCAGTAAAGTGAATTTTTGTATCTACACACCTATCGCGTCATTTCACTTTAGTCGGTTTATCGCCGCCTATCTGAGCTTTATGCGTTGATATTAGAGCTTTCTTGGTAGCCAGACTAAAATAAAGGGATAAGAGACGCAGGAAAATAAGACCTATGAATCTACCAAGCTTAAACATCTCGATAAACAAGCTGCCTTTTGTGTTGGCCGTGTATTACCTGCTTGTCATCAACCTACCTCTCACCCAAGAACTGTTTAGTATTGTTCAAGCATCGAAGTCTGAAAGCATTGCGTTTCTTATCTCCATTCCTATCTTCTTCCTTGCTGCCTTTAATTTCATCTTCCAAGTATTCAACTGGCCTATCTTCTCTAAGCCGTTTTTCATCTTATTGCTGATCACCTCAACCTTAGTCAGCTACAGTATGTTCAATTACGGCATATTCGTCGACTACGGCATGATAGAGAATGTGTTTGAGACCAATAGCGGTGAAGCAACCAGTTATATCAGTGGTCACTCGATATTATGGCTACTAACGATGGGCGCTATTCCATCACTCATCCTGTTGTTTACCAAACTTGAAAAAGAGTCTTGGAAAGATTTCTTTGTCTGGAAATCGATTGGCTTACTTTCTTCTTTGATCGTCATTGCGATTATTGCCGGGCTTTTCTACAAAGATTACGTATCGTTTGGCCGCAATAACTCGCACATCAAAAAGATGATCATTCCGACCGAGTATGTGGCATCAACGGTGAAATACATCAATAACACCTACATCAAACAGCCCATCCCCTATCAAGAATTGGGATTAGATGCGAAGCAAACACCGCAAGCCAAAGCGTCAACCAAACCGACCTTACTGGTGTTTGTGCTTGGTGAAACCGCGCGCGTGTATAACTACCAATATCATGGCTATGAGAGAGAAACTAACGCTCACACCCAGCCTTACAACCCGATATTTTTCTCTGATGTTCAGTCGTGCGGAACAGCCACTGCGGTTTCTGTGCCGTGTATGTTCTCGAACATGAATCGCAGCAACTACGACCGCGACAAGGCTTACAATCAAGATAACGTGGTCGATATCATGAACCGCGCGGGCATTCACTCTATCTGGCGAGAACATGATGGTGGAGACAAGGCGGTTGCACACCGAATCAAAGAGATGACCCTCGTCGCCAAAGACAGCGACCCGTTGTGTAATAACGATGTGTGCTACGACACAGCGATGTTAGAAAACTTCGAGCAAGATACTCAAGATCTTAAGAAAAATAGCATCATTTTCTATCATATTTCTGGTTCTCATGGCCCTACATACTTTGAACGCTATCCAGAAGAACATAAGAAATTCACGCCTGATTGCGCTCGCGCCGATATTGAAAACTGTACCAAAGAGGAAGTGGTTAACACCTACGACAACACCATCCTGTACACGGATTTCTTTCTCTCACAGGCGATTCAGAAACTGGAGAAACTGACCGACAAGTACAATGTCGCGCTGATGTATATCTCGGATCACGGAGAGTCTTTAGGGGAGAATGGCGTGTACCTTCATGGCATGCCCTACTCACTGGCACCAAAAGAACAAACCCACGTACCGATGATCCTATGGATGTCTGATGGTTTTGCTGCGCAGAAAGGGATAAGCGAGACCTGCTTAAGAAAGGCGGGGAAAGAGCAGAGCTTTTCTCACGATAACCTGTTCGACTCCTTGCTTGGCCTGATGGACGTGCAAACCAACGAATACCGAGCGAGCCAAGACATCTTCGCACCGTGTCGGTAGTGCTTTTGCTTATGTAAACCATCGGAAAGCTCGAGTTGCCTGAACAAACTGAAAAAAAGAATAGAAATACGTACCTATTTTCTATCATTGCGGGTATTTTCCTCCCTGCTGGGTTTTTCACCGGTTTACTGGGTGTCAATATTGCAGGGATACCCGGAACAAATAACCCAATAGCAATCCCACCATTTTACGTTGGGCTACTCGTGGCCGTAGAGCCAGAGGTCGTTATTTTGAAAAATGAGGTTTATTTAATGATTGAGTTTTTGCAATCCAATATGTGGCTTAAACAAGTAAGTTTAGGTTTACTTCTTATCACTGTGTATTGGGTGATAAAACGCTTGGGGAAAAACTGGATAGAAACATTAGCGGAGAACAAGCGTGTCGAGTTGAAGCGAAAGCAGTTCGTGATTAAGTGTTTCAATATCGTTCTGTTTCTACTCTTCATCGCTGTGTTTACGATTGTTCTTAACTTGGGCTTTGGTGATATTTCGCTATTCTTGTCATCCATATTTGCGGTGCTGGGTGTCGCTTTATTCGCGCAATGGTCGATTCTAAGTAACCTAACAGCCAGCGTACTAATATTTTTCGTATTCCCTTATCGCATTGGTGACAGAGTTAGGGTCGCAGAGAAAGACGAAGACATCAGCGGTGTGATCATCGATATCACCATGTTCCACGTTATTCTTCGACACAGTTCGGGCAACATCATCACCTACCCTAATAACCTGATCCTACAAAAAGGCGTGATAAAAGTTTTGTTTGAACCTGAAGCAAAAAGTGAAGCAAGTGATTCTGAGCTAATCAAAACTAAAAATTCAAAATCATAAGATCTACTGGTGCCTTAGATATCGGCAAGTCAAATAGACAGGCACAGCGAACTGACACGCAAGGTGCTGGGGGTGCTTGGTTCAACGCCGATTGCAGAGCTTGGCAACAAACTGTTTTGCTCACAACGAACCTTAGAGAGAAGCTTTAACAAGGTGACTGGCCTCACGCTAAAACAGTGCCAATCGATGAACAAACTCGAAGCTATGTTGGAATACTTGTATAAGAGAAATTTGGATGACATCGACTGGATGGACGTCGCCTTTCAATTTGGGTTTAGTGACCAACCGCACCTAATTCGTTACCTCAAGAAAACCATTGGCCTAACACCCAATACTTATGCCCAACAAGGGGGATTAACTATAGACGTTTATGGCGGGGTCAGGTCAGAATAACGAACTGCCACTACGACACTCTCTGTCTATTGTGTCCCATTCACAGCAAGTTTTGTTGAGTTTAGAATTGCGACTCCATATACTGAAAACACCATCAGTCGGAGGGCAATAATGAATAATAAAAACAAACACATAGTTTTGATTCATGGTCTGTATATGCCTGCGTTGATCATGCAATATCTAGATAGAAATTTCAAAAAACGTGGCTTTACAACCCACAAGTTCGCTTACAACTCGCTGCGTTTCCCTTCTGCTGCTAAACGCCTTAACCGCTTCGTGAATGCACGCTTTGATGAACACGATGAGGTTTATTTCTTTGGTCACTCGCTCGGTGGCTTACTCATTCGTCACTACTTTAAGTTTTACCAGCCCGACTTTGCCGACACCTGCATCATTACCGCGGGAACTCCACACAACGGCGCAACTATCGCGAAAACGCTGTCAAATCATGGCCTCGGATTTATATTTGGTTCGAGCAAGATGATCTTGAGCGATGGCTTGGGTGATTATGATATTGATGTGCCGATTGGCGTGATTACTGGCACCTACGACGCTGGTGTAGGTCGCATTGTATTGGGCAGAAACCCTGGTGATGGCACTGTGACACTTGAAGACGCTAACCTGCGAGGCGCAACAGACACCTGCGCCCTCAAGCTCAATCACACTGCACTGGTGTATTCTAAGGAAGTAGTCTCACTCTCAACTCAATTCATCGAACACAGGGCTTTCAAGAGCGCCTCATAGCTTTTGTAAGTTAGCTCTTGTATCTAGTTTTGGTTTTTTTTCTGTCTTCTTACTTCTGATAGACCAATTCAAAGATAAGCTAATACAAAAATACCACTCTTCAATGAGAGTGGTATTCGAAGATTGATTACTAGAAATGAGTGCTTGTTACAGACGATTTACTCGCGTTGGTAAGAACACCTCACCCAACATGCATCGCACCGACCCCCCACCAATGTCTTCGATCGTTTTCACGTTAAATGGTAGTAGCTTACCGTGTGTCGAAAGTTGTGCGAGTTGAGCTGGGGAGAACGCGTCGTAAGCCGATTGAGACATCGCGATCACTTTGTCGCCATTCACGGTTTCAAGCTGGAGGATGTTGCCGCAGAAACGGTTCATCTGATCGATTGAAATAGAGATAACCTGCTTATCTTTAGCAAGCGACTTCACCACAAAACGGCGCTCAAACTCTGGGATCACTTCATCACAGATCACGCAGAAATTATCACCAATCGCCATCATCACATTGGTGTGGTAGATCGGCTGACCAGACGGCAGTGCTGTTTGGAATGACACCACGCGAGAATAACCAATGCGCTTCGCGTAATCTTCTAATACTTCGCGGTCACAACGTTGAGAGAGTGCCGCGTAGATAGTCTTATTGATATGGTCGATCACCATCACGCCAGTGCTCTCGAGGTATGAACCTTGTGCGATATAAGACTCTAGAGACTCACTGTGGTTAACAATTCGACCAGACGCTTCTAAAGCTTCAATAAGGGCATTTGGCTTAACTTCATTCTGACGGTTTTCACACGCCATAGGAAAAGTGAATAAGCTTCCATCACTACAGGTACTGAACCAGTTGTTTGGGAAAACAGCATCCGGAGTTTCAACTCCCAATTCTGGGTAATCAAACTCTACAACTTGCACACCTTCTTTACGCAACGAAGCGACCATCGCCTTAAATTCGGCCATGGTTTCTAATTTGACCTCAGCTTCGGTCAGATTCACTCTGTTCTGAAACTCATTATCTTGTGCCGTTTCTTCATTAAATTTAAATTCTTTTGGCGGCACCATAACAACGCAATTGGCGTTTTGAACATTAGTAATGTGAAGTGATTTTTTGTGTAGGTTTAACATCTCAACCGTCCCTATCTTTTATTTACCTCAGAATTGTAAACAACTTGTTACGACAAGATTCACTGAAAAGAATAATGATTTGAATATTTATCCCAGACAATTCCTGCAAAACTCAGTTTATTCAGTAATTTTTACTGCAAGATAACAGCACATCAGAAAGAACCAACAGTTTGCATATGAGATGCAGGTTTTGCTGAATAAATATCCGAGCTTCATTCTCTAGCTTGCGGCGGGTTTAGGTTACAATTTAATCCATTTAGCGTTAGGATTATCACCGTTGCATAACAATCAATTACGTTTGAAATAAGCTTAACTTTTCCTGTCCGATTCAATCTAAAATACGCGTCATGAAAGACACGCTTTGGACCTTTCCTGCGACATCGCTTAAACAACGTATTAGTGTTAAACGAACTCGTGAGCCAAGTTTTTCAACCAAACGCTTAAACCAAAATCCATCGAATGGCTTAATGCTTATAAGAACGAATTGGCGCTTATATAATTTCAAGCTAAGACGCCCAATTTCAAACCGAACCTATAAAAACAAAGCTACACAGACGATGCAGTTGCTAATAGATGCATTCGTTATAAAGGGAAATCTATGTACAAAAAATTTGAAGGCTTTACTGAAGCCTTTCCAAAGGGAGAGCCGATACAACCTCCTACTGGAATACTGGCATTCTGTCGCCATTACACTCGAGGTTTTGAAAAACCGTTAATCTTGCTCGGCCTAATGAGCATGACCATCGCGATCATCGAAGTCGCGTTGTTCGGTTACATGGGCCAACTGGTTGATTGGCTATCAACCAGCAACCCAGAAACCTTCTTAGAAGATAACCAATCCACACTGATGGGGCTTGGTGTTCTGTTATTGGTCGTAATGCCGATCTTGATCAGTGTTTACTCGCTTTTGCTTCACCAAACCTTGTTGGGCAACTACCCAATGTCGATCCGTTGGTTAGCGCACCGCTATCTTTTGAAGCAAAGCTTGTCGTTCTATCAAGATGATTTTGCCGGACGTGTCGCCACTAAAGTGATGCAAACATCACTCGCAGTGCGTGAAACCGTGACTAAAATGGTTGATGTTTTTGTCTACGTGACGGTTTACTTCACTGCGATGCTATTCATGCTCGCCGAATCAGATTGGCGCTTGATGGCTCCGATGCTGATTTGGCTGTTCGTTTACATCGGTATCCAACTGCACTTCGTACCAAAGCTGAAAGATGTGTCATCAGAACAAGCCGATGCGCGTTCATTGATGACAGGTCGTATTGTTGATAGCTACACCAACATCGCGACGGTGAAATTGTTCTCACACAGTAAAAGAGAAACCGAATACGCAGAAGAAGGCATGGAAGGCTTCCTTGATACTGTGCACCGTCAAATGCGCTTGGTAACTGGCTTCAACATCTGTGTAGAGTTCGCTAACTATCTATTAGTGTTCAGCATTGCGGGTATCTCTATCTACTTATGGCTAGATAGTGCAATCACCGTGGGTGCAATTGCGATTGCAGTCAGCTTAGCTCTGCGTATTAACGGCATGTCGAAATGGATCATGTGGGAAATCGGTGGTCTGTTCGAAAACCTAGGTACTGTGATTGATGGCATCAAAACCCTGTCTAAACCTATCGCTATCGAAGACAAAAAAGATGCGAAGCCTTTGGACGTTCCACAAGGTGGTATTAACTTCGACAACGTCAGCTTTAACTACGGCGAGAACAAGGGCGTGATCAACAATCTGAACCTCAACATTAAGCCAGGTGAAAAAGTGGGCTTAGTGGGCCGTTCAGGTGCAGGTAAGTCGACCCTAGTTAACTTATTACTGCGTTTCCACGATGTAGAAAGTGGTCGCATCCTGATTGATGACCAAGAAATCTCCAGCGTTACTCAAGACTCACTGCGCAGTAACATAGGTATGGTGACTCAAGATACCTCACTGCTGCACCGTTCGATCAAAGACAACATTCTTTACGGTCGACCAGAAGCATCCGACGAAGAGGTATACGCGGCGACTAAACAAGCACACGCTCATGAGTTTATCGAAACCCTAACCGACCCGTTTGGCAATATTGGTTACGATGCTCAAGTCGGTGAAAGAGGCGTTAAGCTTTCTGGTGGACAGCGTCAACGTGTCGCTATCTCGCGTGTTCTTTTGAAAAATGCGCCACTATTAGTTCTGGATGAAGCAACGTCTGCACTCGATTCTGAGGTGGAAGCGGCAATCCAAGAGAGCTTGATTGAGCTAATGGAAGGTAAGACGGTTATCGCGATTGCACACCGCCTATCGACCATTGCTGCGATGGATCGCCTGATCGTGCTTGATGAAGGCAATATCGTCGAAGAAGGCACACACCAAGAGCTGATTACACAAAATGGCATCTATGCTCAATTGTGGAATCACCAAACCGGTGGCTTCATTGCCGATGATCTTGAACAGGCTACGAGCGCTTAATTTTTGTGCTATTTTAAAAGTGCGGCGTGATTCACAACAATTTGTTAATTAGTGGTAAATTACACGTGGCAGAATGTTATGTCGTAATTATATAATGACATTAACACCAAAGACGCCTCGCTTGCGCGTTCTGGAATAAGGCTAGACTTCGGGGGGAGGCTAGCCTTTCTTATGCCCCTAGATCAGCAACCTTTCCCCACCTGTTACGTAAACTTCATCGATCCTTTTGTTTTTTTCTTGGCGTTTTTTTCTTAAAATACGCGCAGTATTATTTCTAGAGATCAACCATGAACAAAAGTGTCTTAACTAACGTTATCGCGTTAGCACTGCTTGCTGGCGGCTATGCGACAGCAAACCAATACTTGCTTTACGCAGGCCTATTCGCATTTTCAGGTGCCATAACCAACTGGCTTGCGATTCACATGTTGTTCGAGAAAGTACCCGGCCTATACGGTTCTGGCGTTATTCCGGCGCGCTTTGAAGAGTTCAAGGCAGCCATCAAACAACTGATGATGGAGCAGTTCTTTACTGAAAGTAATATCGACCGCTTCCTAAGCAGCGAGATGACAGGAAAATCGCTTAATCTAGAGCCTGTGATTCAGAAGATCGACTTTAATCCTGCATTCGACTCACTGGTGCATGTTATCGAGAACTCACAGTTTGGCGGTATGTTGGCAATGGTTGGTGGCACCGAGGCACTACAGCCGATGAAAGCGCCATTTGTTGAGAAAATGCAAGAGTCAGTGATTGAAATCAGCAAGAGTGACTCTGTAAAAAATGCCATCAAAGACGAGTTAGAATCGCCTGCGATGATGGATGAAATCAAAGAGAACATTGAGGCGATCATTGATCAGCGCTTGAATGAACTGACACCGAAGCTTGTAAAAGAGATGGTTCAAACCATGATCAAAAAACACCTTGGCTGGCTAGTAGTATGGGGTGGTATATTCGGTGGTGTGATTGGCTTAATCTCTGCGGCAATTACGCTGTAAGTAAGCCGGACAAGTTTATCGGATTACTCTTGCTCTAACGTCCCACAAAAATGGAAGCTTATTGGCTTCCATTTTTTATATCTAAACAAACACGCTTGAAGTAAAACCGGTGCCCTACTTTAAGGTTGCCAACAATTCAGGGTTAACACCAAAGCCCTTTTTATGCTCTTCAATCACGACCTCACTGCGTGTCTGAATCACACCTGGCAAGGTACCTAACTTTGTTGCCATAAACGCTTGGTACGCCTTCATGTCTTTCACTCGAACCTTGATCATGGTATCGAAGTCTCCCGACAATGAATAACATTCTTCCACCTCGGGCATCATTTCAACCGCTTGGGCAAACTTATCAAAAATAGAAAAGCTAGTCTGGTCGAGACGAATATGGATAAAAACTTGGACATCGAGTCCCAACTTTTCTGAACAAAGCTCAGCATGATAGCCTGTGATATATCCCTCTTTCTCCAATCGCTTGAGCCTGTCAGAGCAAGGTGACGTCGTGAGGTTAACCTGCTTTGCAAGTTCAACAACAGGCAAACGCCCCTTCATATGCAGAATTCGTAGTATCTCTTTATCGATACGATCAAGTTGATGCTGAGACATAACATTCCTTAAACATTCTAAATTCCGCTCAGTATATTCCATACCTAGAGCAATCGAAGAAAACCTCGCTCACACATTTAAAAAACTAAATGCACGCATGGCATTCACGTCAAATATAAATAAATACAAATAGATAATGGAGCTTATAAATCAAACTCTGATTATTAACAAATTATTATAGAAATGACCCGATTAACAAATAAGTTGAGCCGGAAACGAAAGAAAGGATATAGGCCAGAGTGAATAATAGAATTATCAAAGAGAAAGGATGACTCTATTATGAAAACGCAAGAACTCGCATATAAACCTTACGGTATTGGTTCATGGACATACGTAACGGTATCAAAAGATGTTGCTCAAGCACTAGCAAATGAGTACTCAAACTATGGTTGGGATGTGAAGATTGATGGCAATGCCATTGAAACTGAACTTGCACTCAAAGCAGCCTAGAAACGCAAAAACCTCCCAACACGGAGGTTTTTTGAATCAAGTTAGTAAGCACTTACTATGGGTTAGGCTAAACCAACTTGGGGAACAGTACTTCCGGTTTCGCAGCGGCAATTGCACGTGCGGCAGAAGTGCTGAGTTTCCATATCGTAGTACAGGTTTCCACTAAATAGCTTTGACGTCCATTGCATCATACGGCCAGAGGCTGTCTCGGGCTCTGTTTCACAACGTTTCATTATAGACTTATGTAGTGTTGTTTTTTTACATCCTTTGCAATAGAGATCAGGCATACCTTTGTCCTATAGGTCTTTAGTGGTTACTGACAATTGACACATCATGTCCAATTCGGTTCCACAATTCACCGAGCTAATGACAAAAGTGAGCGCTAAGTTCAAAAAACAGCCACTTTTCTATTTTTTTTTTTGACATCAAACGCGATCAACAAGATTGATCTTTCATTTCTCGCTCAAGATCCTACGCTTTCGATTTACATTGTAAACCCCAATTTCAACATCAGAAAACCTCGAATAGACTTAATTTGAAATAAGACAAAGGTCGTACTCACATAAAAAAATAGAGCCACCAAAGTGACCCTATTTATTACTCTAAGTTTTACAATGTAAATTCGGCTGTTTTTTAACCGATAGTCATTGGGATTAGTCTAGCTCAACGAGGTTCTTCTCGAACTCAGCGTGTTGCTTCTTAACTTCGTCTTCTGGCTCGCCAGTGATTAGGCTCACGATAACGATAGAGATAGTCGATAGGATGATTCCCGGTACGATTTCGTAAACATCGAACCAACCGCCCGTGAACTGTTTCCAAAGTACAATCGTAACACCACCAACCACGATACCCGCTAGAGCGCCGTTACGGTTCATACGAGACCAGTATAGGCTCAACACGATAGCTGGACCAAATGCAGCACCGAAACCAGCCCATGCATAAGATACAAGGCCAAGAACTGAACTGTCTGGCGTCATCGCTAGCACAAGTGCAATTAGAGAGATTAGGATAACCGCGAAACGGCCTACACGAACAATCTCTTCTGACGTTGCGTCTTTCTTCAGAACTTGCTTGTACAGATCTTCTGCCATCGCAGATGAAGAAACAAGAAGTTGTGAATCCGCAGTACTCATGATTGCCGCTAGGATTGCAGCCAGTAGGATACCTGCAATTACTGGGTGGAACATCGCGTTTACAAGAAGCATGAAGATCTTCTCGCCATCGTCTAGCTTAGGTGCACCAGAGTTCGTCACATAGATTAGACCAACAAGACCAACCAGCATTGCACCAACCATAGACAGTGCAGTCCATACCACCGCGATGCGACGCGCTGTTGTTAGGTCTTTATTAGTACGTGTTGCTTTAAAACGAGCAAGAATGTGTGGCTGACCGAAGTAACCTAGACCCCATGCCGCTAGCGAGATGATCGCGATAGCAGAAAGCGGCTCACCTTTCGCATCATTCCATAGCGTTAGAAGCTCTGGGTTGATGTTGTGTAGGTCAGTCGATAGTTGACCAAGGCCACCGTTCATTGCTGCGATTGGTACAATCAATAGCGCAGCAGACATCAGCAGACCTTGAACCAAGTCCGTCCAAGATACTGCAAGGAAACCACCAAACAGGGTGTACGAAACCACACATACCGTACCGATAATTACCGCAGTTGTGTAATCTAGGCCGAATACCGTTTCAAACAATTTACCACCCGCTACCAAGCCTGAACTTGTGTAGAAAAGGAAGAATAAAAGGATAAAGAAAGCAGAAATTGTTTGGATCAGCTTAGAATTATCATTGAAACGACGAGATAGGAACTCAGGCAGCGTCAGTGATTCAGTCGTAATGCTGTAAGTACGTAGACGTTTTGCACTGATTAACCAGTTTGCCCAAGTACCAACAAGTAGACCACCAGCAAGCCAAAATGCTTCAAAGCCAGCAGCGTAAGCGTAACCAGGCAGGCCAAGTAGCAACCAACCACTCATGTCTGATGCACCAGCAGAAAGTGCAGCAGGCCATGGGCCTAACGAACGACCACCTAGGAAGTAGTCAGTTGAGTTAGATGTACGTTTGTAAGCAATAACACCGATCGCTAGCATCATAATTAGATACGCAATGAACGTCGTCGTTATTGCAAAACTGTTTTCTATCATTTGATAGTCCTCATTTTGTAGAAAGCCTTCCATGCCTAATTCAATGCAAGGCACTCACCGTAAAGGCAAGCAAGTGCATTGAGTTAGGTATTCAGGCTCCAAAGCACTATCAGTTAAATCCAAAGAGGGTGAAAACCAAAGTTGGAAAGAACCAAAAGTGCTTAGAGCCAATTTTACTGAAGGTTAGTGAGCTTCGCTTCCAAGTTCGAGCAAGGTCGCGTTACCGCCCACGGCTGTTATATTTATAGTTCGCGTACGCTCGGTAATGAAGCGCAGCGATAGGTGTGGATCATTGGCAACATTCATTGTCGCCAGATCCGTTTCAGCTACTAAACCGACGATTGCGCCGTCACGCTTAGCAAGCTGTAAATTGATAGCTTGTGCCGTTTGCGAGTTACCCACGTAACCCACGCTACGTACATCGCAAGACAACAACTGTTGAGCAGCGTCATACGAGGCAACTTGCACCAAGTTAGTTGGCAAGTTCGCCGACTTAGCTGCGTCTGCAACTAAGGTATTGAACTGCACATCATCACTGCACAATTGAACGCTGTTACCTGCCAATAGCGCAGCAGTAATCAAAGCCATTGCAGTTTGCAGTGCTGGCACTTTCTCTTCGCAATCATCAACAATCACCAAAGCCACACCGCGGCCAGCGGCATACAACTCATTGGTTTCGCCCGTAGGACCTGCCATTAGGTGATGTTCAGAAAGTAGCGCAGACGCTTGCTCTAGATGATAAGTCGCCACCGTCGCCAAAGGCGCAGATTGACTTTCGATCTCTGATTTCAGCGCAAGTACCTGAGCACTCTTGTAATCAAAGTCTGTAAGGTTCCATTGTTCCCACGCTAGCAAAGCATCAGAAAAACCTGTCACTTGATGAACCATGATAATGCTCCTTATGCCTTGTCTTGTGATTGAGAGAAATGAACATCAGTAAAGCGGTATAGGTAGTGAGGACCACCCGCTTTAGGGCCAGTACCTGACAAGCCTTGACCACCAAATGGTTGAACACCAACAACGGCGCCCACTTGGTCACGGTTGATGTAGCAGTTACCCACACGAACGTGTTTTTCGATCCAACGGTAAGTTGTCTCGTTACGGCTGTGGATACCCATGGTTAAGCCAAAGCCCGTTTGGTTGATTTGGTCTACCACTTGCGCTAGCTCACTCGCTTTGAAGCGAACAATGTGTAGCACTGGGCCAAACTGTTCTTCTTTCAAGCAGCTGATGTCATCAATCTCAAAAGCACTCGGTGGAACAAAATCACCATGTTCACAATCCGTACCTAGAGAAAGCTGAGCTACCTTCTTCTGGGTATTGGTCATGTTTTCTAAGTGCGCCATTAGCTTCTGTTTCGCGTTTTGGTCGATAACAGGGCCAACATCGGTTTTATGAAGGTGTGGAATGCCAACACTCAGCTCGTCCATTGCACCGTGAATCAATCCAACCACGCGGTCTGCAATGTCTTCTTGGATGTAAAGCACACGTAGTGCAGAACAACGTTGACCTGCTGAAGCGAATGCTGAACGAATCACATCACGAACTACCTGTTCAGGCAGTGCAGTACTGTCGACGATCATCGCGTTCTGGCCGCCTGTTTCCGCAATAAACGGAACTGGCTTAGCGTTACGAGTGGCTAATGACACATTGATACGCTGTGCCGTTGGCGTAGAACCAGTAAAGGCTACGCCCGCAATCGCATCATGGCTTGTTAATGCACTACCGATCTCAGCACCGCGACCCGGTAGTAACTGAATGGTGCCAGCAGGGAAGCCCGCTTCATTCATCAGTTCAAACGCACGAGCAGCAATCAAGCTTGTTTGCTCGGCAGGCTTAGCCACAACAGTATTACCCGCCACTAGTGCTGCTGTAATTTGGCCAAGGAAAATCGCTAGAGGGAAGTTCCAAGGGCTGATACAGACGAACACACCACGACCTTGTCGAGAAGCGATTCGTGTTTGGCCATCAAAACCTTTTAGTTCGAAACCTTGTAGATTGTCAGCTTGTTTAGCGTAGTAACGACAGAAGTCGACGGCTTCACGTACTTCATCAACACTATCGTGAATTGTCTTACCCGCTTCTTGATGACAAATCGCCACCAATTCAGCGAGGTTGTCTTCCATCAAGTCAGCTAACTTATCAAGTACCGCCGCTTTGGTTTCAACCGATGTTGCGTTCCAATCAGCGAATGCTGCGTCTGCGCCAGTGATCGCAGCGGAAACATGATCAAGGTTAGCGAAAGCCACCTGACCCACATGAATACGACGATCATAAGGTGCCGTCACTTGCTCAACGTTCTGATCAGCCTTGATCATGCTTTCGGCAAGAGATTCACCGTTGATCACAGGGCCCGCAGTCCATTGATTGTTTAAGAAGCCTTTTACTTGCTCTTCAAACTGATGCGCTTCGCTTTCAATATCAATGTTCACACCGTAAGAGTTCTTACGCTCAGGGAATACCGCTGGAGGCAGAGGAATCTTAGTGTTGTGCAATGTATCGAACGCCAGAAGCATATCGACAGGATGTTGAGTCAGCTCTGCCACAGGGCAACGCGCATCAACTAGACGGTGTACAAACGAGCTGTTTGCGCCGTTTTCTAGCAAGCGACGTACTAGGTATGGCAGTAGATCTTTATGGCTGCCAACTGGCGCGTAGATACGTACCGACTGTTGGTAAGCTTCCATCGCATGGTTGTAAAGAGAATCACCCATGCCGTGTAAGCGTTGGAATTCAAAGTCTTTATGGTCGGTCATTACGGCAATAGCAGAAACCGTATGAGCATTGTGGCTCGCAAACTGCGGGAAGATATTGCCACGAACACTTGGGCTCAACAGGTAACGAGCACAAGCAAGGTAAGCCACGTCTGTCGCTTCTTTGCGTGTGTAAACTGGGTAATCAGTAAAGCCCGCTTGTTGCGACCATTTGATTTCGCTGTCCCAGTAAGCACCTTTAACTAAGCGAAGCGGGATCAAATCACCCTGCTCTTTCGCTAGGCGGTTTAGCCATACTAGAACCGGAAGTGCACGCTTTGAGTAAGCTTGAATAACCAGACCAAATTTACCCCAACCTTTTACAAGATCAGTACGGTACAGTTTTTCGAATAATTTAAGAGAAAGCTCTAGGCGATCCGCTTCTTCAGCATCAATCGTAATCGCAACATCGAGCTCTACTGCTCGGCGCAATAACTGCTCTAGCGTGTCGCAAAGTTCAGTCAGTACGCGGTCTTCGTTCGCTACTTCGTAACGTGGGTGAAGCGCAGAAAGCTTGATAGATACCGATGGCGCAGGGCTCGATTTTGAAGAGACATACGTGTCTCGACCTACAGCTTCAATCGCCATTAGGTAATCTTTGAAGTATTTGTTTGCGTCAGCTGTAGTCAGTGCCGCTTCACCTAGCATGTCGTATGAGTAGGTAAAACCTTTGTCACGCATAGACTTACCGTTCTTCTGCGCTTCAGCAATGCTGCGACCAAGAACGAATTGGTGACCCATCACCTTCATCGCTTGGTGCATCGCTTTACGAATCACAGGCTCAGAAAGCTTGTTCACTAAACGGTTAACCGCTTGACCTGCACTCTGCTCTTTAGATGAAAGTCCAACCACCTTGCCCGTTAACATTAGGCCCCAAGTGGATGCGTTCACAAACACCGAATCAGAATTCTTAAGGTGAGACTTCCAGTCCGCAACGCTCAGTTTGTCGCGAATCAGTGCATCAGCTGTTGCTGAATCAGGAATACGCATCAAGGCTTCCGCCAGACACATCAGCAAGATGCCCTCTTGAGTATCTAAGCTGTATTCAAGCAGCAGTGCATCGATCATCTGGATAGAAGTCTTATCCGCACGGATAGCCTCGATCAATGATGTCGTTTTCTCTGTGATTTGCTGCTTTTCAGACTCAGAAGGGGTAGCTAGTGGCAGAAGTTGCTCTAGCCATTGGGTTTCATCCACCATATATAATGGTGAGATAAGCGACCATAGATCAGCAAGCGGCTGCTCGTTGAATTCTGGCTTTAACACATCAGTAGCTGTAAACATGCGTTTTCCTTAATCTCACACCCGGAATTAGCCCGGGGATCTCTACAATGGCTGCAGTGTATTTAGAGTATATAAGGATTACTTGTCAAAAACTCCGAGTTTTTTGCTAAAAACTCGCTTTATTAACAAAACAAACACAACGTCACATATGAAACTTTAAAATAATATGCCGTTTTGTTTCACTATTTAACAGAAATTTTCTTTTTGTATTGGGATGGTGACATGCCTTGAAGGCGTGAAAAGGTGTGAGTAAAGGAAGATTGACCGGAGAAACCGGCCAATTCTGCAACCTGACCAAGACTCAGATTACCTTGTTCGATCAAGCGGCGAGAGCGGTCGATACGCTTACCTAATACATACTGGTGAGGAGTAATGCCCATTTGCTCTTTGAATAGCATGTGGAATTGGCTTTCGCCCAAAAACACGCTGCCTGCAAGCTGCGCGACTGAGATCTTATTCGCGAGGTGTTGCTCGATGTAACGATCCAGAGCTTCAAGGTCGAAACGCGAATCTTTGATTGAGGTTTCAAACGCCGAGATGTGTCTTTGCATCAATGCGATCACCGTATCATTACAGGCACGGCTTAATAGCAGATCATCAGGGCTTGCCTGCATCTCTTGTACCAACATATGGATAAGTTTTTGAATTTGCGCGTCTAATTGGAAGTAGACATTTGATGACTCTAGCTGGTTAATCTTCTCTAGCATCAGAGGGTCGTCGTCACTCGGCACAGGCATGTTAAGTACCAGAATATCCGACTGACCGACCACACCACCGAAAGCATGATCAGAGCTTGCTGTCACCACACATCCTTGCCCTGGACCGACAAGATTACCCTTACCGCTGACTTCAAATTCCGCCTGACCTTTTAGACCAATCACCACCTGAGAATAATGGTGATCATGACAATCCATATGCGAAGGCAAGGTAATGATCTCTGCGGGACGAGGGCCAGTAAGGCCTAGCGGAGACAAATCTAGGTTTGGAAAGGGTAAAGGTTTTGGCATGACAGCAAAGTACTCAGGTCAACATAGTAAGAATAATACTCTGAAATCTGCACAAGATGAATTTGTAAATGATCATGAGAGTCATTTCCTGACCTCAAACAAAAGATCATCACCGCGATCGTCTTGATCATGCCTCCGGAAAGATGATCAAGAGTGTATAAACTACGGCCATTGTAAAACCAATCGTTCCGGCAAGTTTAGGGGCTTCACAAGCATTCAAGCACGAAAAACCATGTCATCAATAAATGCTTCACCGCTCTAACATAATGAATAAATTTTCTTATATAGCTCAAATAATTGGCTATAAACCTGTAAAAAGTGTATCCGAAGTACCGAAACTTGGCTTTTGAGTAGATTGGATAGCAATAAAACGGTATAAAGACGGGTACTGTGTTAATTGCTAATAACTAGTGACTCACAACTAGGAAGTAGACACTTTATTAACGAGCCAATTTCAATCTACAAGTTGCAGGGACCTATGACTAACTTTCGAATTTCAGCGCTTTTACTTGCGCTATCCCCTCTTTGGGTATCTGCATCGGTATCAGCTGAAGAACTGAATCAAGTCGATCCCGTTTCAGCTATCGATGCAAAGCTAACAGAGAAAAACTCAGATATTGAGCGTATTTCAGCAACCAAAGTATCGGCGACTGAAAACCTAAAACAACTTCAAAACAAGAACAGCAAGTTGTTACGCGAAGGTGAAGAACTTAAGGCAAAACGCAACAGAGCCAAGTCTGTACTCGACAAACAGTACAGTCGCTTGCTTGAAGATCCAGAAACGGATTTGGTCTCTTTCCAGAAAAGTTACCAAGACGCTTGGGCTGCGGTTAAAGAGAATCAATCGGCTCAGCTCGATAACGAACAAGCGATGAACGAGAGCGAAATTCACCTTTCTCAAATCAAGCAAAAGCAAGCTCGCCTGAATAATGAGCTAGCAAACTTGAGAGAGTCAAAAGTTGAAGCTCGTGTAAAACGTATCGCGACAGAATTGCGTGAAAGTGCGGTTCTTGAAACCAGTTACACCACCACATGTTCATCAACAATGACACTGGGTGAGTGTACTGCACAGGGTAAACACCTAACCAATCAGAAAGCCGTGCAAACGTTCAAGAGCCAATTACTTGAGCAGCTCACAGAAAGCACACTAGCGAAGCAAAACTTGCAAGGTGTTCAACTGAACATCCATGTTCAAGACAGCCAAGCAATCAAGAGTGGTTTCTCTGGTAACAACTCTTACTTCATGCAGATGCAAGCTCAGCTTCAAGCAAAACCTGAAGCAGTTGCAGCATGTAACCTATTGAATGTTTCGACTCGCTACTGCTTAACAGGCAGTGACGCTGCGGTCGTTAAGAAGAGTGACAAACAGTGGGCTAACGTGACGGTACGTTCTGATCAGTACAACGACTCAGTAACCATCAACGGCATTAAGTACGGCAGCACGCCTCTTGAGGTTGCGCTACCAAGCGGTCGTCACCAAGTAACCATTTCAAAACAAGGTTACGAGTCTTACAACCGCACAGTTACCATCAACGGCAGCGACACTATTTGGGTTAAGCTTCTTCCTAGCAAAGAAAGCTAAACACCCTTTCTACATAGAGCTAAGCCGATATAAACGCTTAGCTCTATATCAGATAGCCGTGCCTATTTCACAAAGCTGAATGAACACTCGCCATTTTGTTGATAGTTATAAACTGTATGATCGTTATAACCTTGTATAGTCGTTATAAACAGTAGCTGCAGACGAAATGGCGTTCTCGTTTAGAATATTCGATTAACCTAAATTACGATTGAAGTAGCCCATCATGCGCCAAGGTCTTCCTACTCTACTATTTGCACTTGCTCCCTGCCTAATGACTCCTGCTGTTTTCGCAGAAGCAACACCACCAGCGATCGCGCCTTCTGTCACCGATATTGAAAGCTCACTATTCGAAAAGCATGCCGACTTAACGGCTGTTGAGAAGAAACTGGCTGACAAACAAAATGAAGTCGACAATCAAGCGCAACAAACGGCACGTCTAACCAAGTTATCAGCTCAAGCTGAGCAAACACTCGCAAAAGCGAAAGCCAGCCTAGAGCAAGATTATACGCGCATGATTGATGAGCCCGACTTCGACATCTCGCCAGCTCAAAGCCTATTCCAAGACGCGTGGAAAACAGTAAAAGAAGGCAAGCTTGCGATTTCAGACTCTGAGCAGAAGCAGCAAGGCTTGGTGATGGAACTTGAGGCTATTCAAGCCGAGAAAGCGACGGCAGAAGCTTCAATCGCAACCCTAAATCAAGACAAGCTAAGAGCAAGAGCAGAGCGACTAAGAAACGAGATCACTCAGACGGAAGAGCAAACAGTGAGCTTTACTAACCGTTGCAGCAGCGATATGACACTGGCGCAATGTTCAGACCAAACGGTGACCTTGGCACTGCAAAAAGCGGTAAAACAGTTCCAACTTAGTCTGGTAGATAACGCGACTGAATCGAACACAGTGAAAGAACACCTTGCGTCTGCTTCGCTGAATATTCATGTTCTGCAACACAAAGTGAAATCCTCTGGCTTTTCTGAAGATAACCGTTACCGAGCGGTGATTGCGGCGAACCTAGAAACACGCCCAGATAAGAACACACCTTGTCGTCTGCTTGGTATTCAATCATCAAACTGTTTCACGCAAAGCGAGCAACAAGCCAACGACCAGCAAAAAGAAGTCGCTTGGGTTAACTTGGTGGTGCGTTCCAATCAATACAACGACAATGTTTCTATCAACGGCGTGAACTATGGCAGCACACCGGTTGAAGTAATGTTGCCAACGGGCCAGCACATGGTCACGATCGAAAAAGAAGGCTACCTTTCTTTCCATCAAGAGCTGAAGATAGCCCGCGATCAAAACCTAAGAGCCGTACTACAAGCCAAACAGAATTCATTGAATGTCGGCACTAAGTTTGCCGACCCTATGGGTAACGACATTCAGAGCCCTGAAATGATTGTGGTTGGATCTGGTCGCTACCTGCTGGGTGAAAACAATGCCAAGCAAGTGACCATCAAACAGCCATTTGCATTAGCCGCAACTCCGACTCGTGTTCAAGATTTTAAAGCATTCGTTGAAAGCACAGGCTACCAGACAGACGCAGAACTGATGAACACCTGCGATACGTTCGTCAATGCAGAGATCACAACCGTTTCAGACAATGACTGGCAGAACCCAGGCTTTAAGCAAGCAGATAACTCGCCGGTCGTTTGTGTTAGCCAAAATGATGCCAAAGCTTATACTCGTTGGTTATCTAAAAACACAGGCTTCAATTACCGTTTGCCAACGCCACAAGAGTGGGAAGCTGCAGCAAGAGCAGGCCAAGACACCAACTTCTGGTGGGGCAACGAATTCCGCTCTGGCAAAGCCAATACAGGCTGGGCGGGTACACCTTGGTCAAACGTTAGCACATCTCCAGTTAAGTCATTCCTGCCAACGCCAACAGGCTTCTACGACATGGTGGGTAACGTATGGGAATGGACAACCGCTCAGAAAGGCTTAGCGAAAGGTGGCGCGTGGAGCTTCTCTCCTGAAGAAGCGAAAGTGTATAACGAACTGTACGTACCACCTTCAACCGCAGCTAACTATCTAGGATTCCGAGTAGTAAGAGATCTATAGGCTCCCAATAACAGGAGCAAAATCTTAAATATTTACTCTAGGTTCTCAATTATCACATTGAACAGCATTTATAGGGGAATTCCCCCCTTATGCATAAGCACTCCTAGGAGTAGATTCGTCGATAGAGTAGTAAGTCACTCTGGGTATCAAATTGATGCCTCAGTTTAATTTACCTGACCCTCGTAAATTAAACTGAAAATCTTCTACATGTCGACAAGGCATATCTTGTCTTTGGCCAGCCCCTCTTCAGGCTGGCTTTTTTTTGCCTGTTTATTACCCTTTATGCCCATCGATTCTCCGAGATTGACACAGTTAGTCAGCAGTCCGTTCAACTGATATTCACCCTTTACTTCTCGTGTAGAGTTCAAACTCAAATGGCCATTGCAGCACTATAAGAAACTGATATCATTGTGATACCTCTGATTGCGAGATAAAACATTGCCAGATCCACTCAACTCCATACATCGTTCTTTATTCGAGCAACTTCCAGGCTGCTGGGGCTGCAAAGATACTGACTCGGTCTTCGTGTACGCCAACCTTGCTTACAACCAATTGATCGGCTTAAAACAGGGCGAGACTTGTACTGGCTTGACTGACTTCGACATGCCCAGTCAAACCACTGAGTGCGCACAAGATTTCAGAGCTCAAGACAAACATGTGATGGATACACGCAGTACCCTTAAGATCCTCGATATTCACCCTTATCCAGACGGACGCTGGCACGCCCATATCTTTACTAAAACCCCTTGGCTTGATGACGACGACAACGTCCAAGGCACCATCTTCTATGGCCAAGAGCTTACCGATACCGCGATCTTAGAGGTCGGTCATTGGGTTTGTCAGGCAACAGGAACAAAAGGCAATCAGGCATCGCTTGCGGGGTCAGAGCCGCGCGTGTCTAAACTGCAAAAGCGGCTGACTTCGAGAGAATCAGAAGTGCTGTTCTTACTGCTTTTCGGCAAGAAACCACAGTACATCGCGTCGACGTTAAACATTTCAATCAAAACGGTCGAAGGTCATGTCGCTAGATTGAAACAGAAGTTTGATGCACGTAGTAAAAGCCAGTTAATAGAGTATGCATTGGACTCAGGATTAGGCTCAGTGATCCCAGAAACTCTGCTCAAAAAACAGATCTCCGTTGTTCTGCACAGTGACTGATTTACTGTTCAACTGAAAATGCAGACAAAAAAATGCCGTTGATAAGTCTCATCAACGGCATTTTTGGATCGGTTAACAGCTAAGCGATCAAGCAGCCTAAGGCGCTAGGCGATCAATATCCCAGCTGTTGTCTTGGCGAGAGAACAAGAAACGGTCGTGCAAGCGGTGTTCACCACCTTGCCAGAACTCAATGCTATCGACACGAACTCGGAAGCCACCCCAGAAAGAAGGCACTGGGATCTCTCCTTTAGCAAACTTCTGTTTAAGCTCTAGATACTTACCTTCTAAAATCCCACGAGCTGAGATGCGGCTACTCTGCTTACTTGCAATCGCGGCCAATTGGCTCTCTTTTGGACGTGACGAGAAGTACTTCATATTTTCCATAGCCGTCAGCTTTTCAGCCGTGCCCGTAATATGAACCTGTCGCTCAAGTGGATGCCAAGGGAAGTGCAAACTGATTTTGCTGTTGTGCTCAAGCTGGTGCGCTTTACGGCTACCCAAGTTGGTGTAAAAAACGAACCCGTCTTTATCAACATTCTTCAGCAGAACAATTCGTTGGAATGGCTGACCATTTTCATCAACCGTAGCAACTGTCATGGCAGTAGGGTCCGTCAACTTCGCTTCAATGGCTTGCTCTAGCCATAGATTGAATTGCTCAATCGGGTCTGCGGCCAAGTCTTTACGTCTCAATCCACCCTTAGCGTATTCGCGACGAATATCTGTCAGTTCCATTTGGTTGCTCCTTTCAATTTTTTTGTGATTTTGCGCTGTAATCCTTTGAAACACAAGTCTCAGCCATGGTTTTGTTTCACAGAAGCTGTTCGGTGTTAACAAGATCTCGGTACTCTATCCATCATATTGATAATCTTTATACAAACCGATGACAAGCAGAGATCCAAGTGACCAAAATACTGCCTAACCTAATGACTCCTTTTGTTTTATTCTCGTTGTTACTGGGAGCAGCAGGGCTGACCGCAACCCACTTTATGGCAGTACAGTTCCAAGAAAAAATCGTCACTCAGCAACTCAATGAAGCGGCCAATAAAGCCAACCTACAAATTGATTCTGAATTGGACAAATTCAAACAGATCCCGAACTTACTCAGTCATGACCCGCGCTTGCTTTCTTATTTTGACTCATCACCGCAAACAGACAAGATTTCCGCTGCTCAGCTCAATCAATTGCTGTTTGAATGGTCAAATCAAAGCCAGGCCGACACTATATATATCCATGACCCAAGTGGTACTGTGGTCGCTTCCAGTAATTATCAAAAGCCTCGCACCTTTGTGGGTGAGAACTTCTCGTTTCGCCCCTACTTTGCTTCTGCCATTCAAGGTAACAACACACACTACGTCGCACTGGGTGCCCGCTCGAATGTACGCGGTTACTTTCTATCTTCACCGCTGTATGTTGAGAATGACATTGTTGGTGTTATCACCGTAAAAGTGAGCTTAGAGAACCTCGAAAACATCCTAACCAGCGACGAATTTGAGATTGTGGTACTCGACTCTAACCAAGTGGTATTTCTATCAAGCCAAACTCCGTGGCTTTACCATTCATTGTTGCCACTAACGCAGCAACAACAAACGGATATCTCACTTCAACGCCAATACGGTCAAAGCGAAATTTCGATCATCGAAGTATTTCGCTCTTCAAGCTCTCAACCAGAAGCTAACGCTAATCGATCTAACAACCTTCAATCCAACCAAATCCAAAAAGAGCTCACGGCCAACCAGTTATTCAAGCTTGGTACTTTTAATCTTTACCCAGCTGCCGTCAGTAACAATCAGTACCAAGTGGTCGCACTAAAAGAGACCCGGGCTGAGCTTATAAAAGTACTGCAGATCGATGTCATCTTCGTCGTGATTTACAGCTTGGTGATGCTTATTGCTTGGTCATGGCGCCAAACCTACGTAGCGAAAGTGGCGTTGACCCGACTCAACCAAAACTTAGAGCAAACCGTTGATAAACGGACTCACTACTTGAAGCAATCCAATCAACAGCTGCAACAAACCATCTTTCAATACCAAGAGTCGCAGTTGAAGTTAAAGCAGACAGAAAAAGAGCTGACACAAACTGCGAAATTAGCGGTACTTGGTGAGCTGTCAGCCAGCATTAATCATGAAATCAACCAACCACTTGCAGCACTCAGAACCTACAGCGAGAACAGCTTAAAACTGCTTGAAATGGAACGAACCGATTTGGTGAAAAGTAATCTTGAGAAAATGATTGGCCTAAACAACACCATTACCGACATCATCGCGCGACTCAAAGTCTTTACTCGCAAGGTCACCAAACAAGAGCATCATGTAGCCAACCTGCATCAAGCGGTCAACAATGCCACCAGTATTCTCAGCGCACTGATGATCAAGCAAGGCATCACGCTCAGGTTAAGCACGGTACCAGATGACATTAATATCGCGATTCATCCGACCGAGCTCGAACAAGTGCTGGTGAATCTGATTCACAACGCGACTCAAGCTCTTCAGCAGCAAGCCATAGATCAACAAACCTTGCTCCAACAAACAACAGTTCAACAAACAGCAGCCCAACAGGCTATTCCACAGATAGGCGTTGAATGGCAACTGCATGAAGACATGTGTCAGGTGATCATTTGGGATAACGGAATTGGTATGTCTGCCGACAAGCTTGAACAACTTTTTGACCCGTTTTTCACCACTAAGCCTGAAGGTTTAGGGCTTGGACTCTCTATATCTAAACGGATTATTGAAGCGTATCACGGCTCGATCAGTGCAGCCCAGTTGGAGCCGTCAGGCATGGTATTCTCGCTTAATATCCCGTTATACAAAGTTAACAACTGACGCAGAATTGGTATTGTTAACGAGAAAACGAATTTCACATTACTGCTAATCTCACATACAGCTAAGGACTCGGCTTTGCACTCTATGCCCAAACTCTATTTTGTCGACGATGAACCCGCTATCCGAGACTCCGTAGAACAAGCCATGCTGATTGAAGGCATCGATATCGTCTGCTTTCCTAATGCTATTGAGGCTCTAAAGAAGATAAATACCACGCAAGCCGGGATTGTCATTACCGATATTCACATGCCGGTGATGGATGGCATTCAATTAACGCAAAAATTACTGAGCCAAAATCCTCATTTTCAGGTCATTGTACTTACCGGGCATGGTGACGTGCAAACCGCGGTATCTGCGATGAAAGCCGGGGCTTATGATTTTCTGGAAAAGCCGTTTGTGGTCGATGCCCTCCTCACAGCAGTAAGAAAAGCCGCAGATAAGCTCGCACTGGTTGAAGAAAACAACCTATTGCGTAAAGAGTTGGCGATGCAAAATCAGGTGGGCCCAAAACTGATTGGTCAATCGCCATCAATGCAGGCATTACGCCGAGAACTGATCACCTTAGACACCAAAACCAACCCACTTCTATTGTTTGTTGGTGATTTAGGGACGGGGAAAAGGGTCACAGCACAATACACTCATGATTTACACAGTCATCAAACTGCGGAACTTTGCCCTGTTGCTGCGTTTAATTTGCCACGCAGTGACGAAGCGACATTTCATCAGTTTGTTTTGCAACTGTTCTTGAAGCATCAAGGTGGAACGATCTATATCCATGAGACAGAAGCATTAACTCAGGATCAATGGCTGTGGTTAGCGAATCTAAAACCCACTCTACTTCGTGAAAACTCATGCAAGACCAATGCAACTTGTATCATTATCGCAACCAAAATAGTTCCTACTACAATTACAGGTGAACTGCGCCAATTTAATTTACTACCCTTGGCGCAAAGAACGGAAGATATTGGGTCTTTGTTCAAACACTTTGCTCGCGGTGCAGCAAGTCGCTATCAGTTGCCGCCGCCCGTTATTACAGAAAAAGAGATTCAACGACTCATTGCAACGCATTGGGTAGAGAACATTCGCCAGCTTCGCCAGCATGCCGAACTCAGAGTCTTGACTCAAATTAAGCAGCCGTCGCTCGACAGCGATACTAATGAGCAAAATGACGATAACGAACTCGACGTCAGCATTGAAGAACAACAACAGTCGTTAAACCAACGTACCGATAGCTTTGAACAAATTATCTTGATTGAGGCACTACATCGCCATCAAGGTCGTTTAAAAGAAGTACAGCAAGAGCTTCAGGTGTCGCGAAAAACACTGTATGACAAACTAAGAAAGCATCAGCTCGATAAAACCGATTTCAAGAACCGATAAGTCTTAAAAAATATATAAATTCAAAGATTTAAAGGAACAAAATCTTAACATTTATAAGAAGTAAGAATACACTCAATAGGCTTGCACTTTTATTTAGCGAACAAGGACTGTTATGAGTCAGAAAAATTTCAGCAAATTGAACGAGACCGAGCTTGAGTATGTCGACGATAAAACAGCGGCACTACTCCTCAATACGCCCACCAGTGCGCGTATTATGTTGTGGGTGATCGTTCTGTTTTTTATTGCTGCTATTGGGTGGTCTGCTTGGGCAGAGATCGACAAAGTTACCGTTGGCCAAGGCAAAGTGATCCCTTCCTCTCAAATCCAAGTGGTGCAAAACCTTGAAGGTGGCTTAGTTAAAGAGATCTTAGTTAAAGAAGGTCAACGTGTTCAGAAAGGTCAGCAGCTACTGTTGATCGATGACACTCGATTCCGTTCGGACTTCCGCGAACGTGAACAACAAGTGGCGAACTTAACCGCCAACGTGTTGATGCTATCCGCTTCATTAACCAGTGTCGTCATTAACGAAGAGTTCTCTGTTGAAGAGTGGAAAAAAAGCGTGTTGCTTGATTACGGTAAACTCGCCTTTCCACCCAAGTTCTACGAGCTTCAGCCTAAACTGGTTAATCGCCAAAAAGCCGAATATCGTCAAGATCTGAATAACCTAAAAAACCAACTTTCTGTTTTTGATCAACAAGTTGAACAGAAACAGCAAGACCTAGTTGAGATTAAGGCGCGGGTTCGCAACCTAAAACAGAGTTACCAGTTTGCTCGCCAAGAACTGGATATCACCAAACCTCTCGCCGATGAAGGTGTGGTACCACGAATTGAATTACTTAAACTGCAAAGACAAGTGAACGACACTCGCCGAGAAATGACCTCAAGCGAGCTAAAAATCCCTCTGCTACGCTCAGCAATCAAAGAATCCATGCTCAGCCGTATTGATGCTGCCCTGAACTTCCGCTCCGAACAACAAGAAAAGCTCAATCAAGCGCAAGATAAGCTCTCTGCAATGACCGAATCGGCTGTTGGTCTTGAAGACCGAGTAAACCGTACTGTGGTGGTTTCTCCTGTAACTGGCACCGTTAAAACATTGGGCATTAATACTGTCGGTGGTGTTATCCAACCGGGTATGGACATCGTTGAGATTGTACCGACAGAAGACTCTCTCTTGGTTGAAGCGAAAATCGCCCCACAAGATATCGCTTTCCTACGCCCAGAATTGACTGCCATCGTTAAGTTCAGTGCCTATGACTTCACTAAATACGGCGGTCTAGAAGGCGTACTAGAGCACATCAGTGCCGATACCACTCAAGATGAAGAAGGCAACAGCTTCTACATCGTGCGTGTGCGCACCGAAAAACACAATTTTGGACAGAACGAAGAGTTGCCAATCATTCCGGGCATGACTGCCTCAGTCGATATCATCACAGGCAAAAGAACCGTGCTTGAGTACATGTTGAAGCCACTATTAAGTGCTCAAAACAATGCACTAAAAGAGTAAGGACGTTGGATGTTTGATAACGCCTTTCAGTACGCAGTAAATAGACAAGAGCAGAGGCTATGAAGTCTCGGATTTCGCTATTGCTGCTAGTTCTTACCTCTTTTACCTCTGTGGCGCTCAACAAGAGCGACCAAAGGTGGATAGATGCGGTGACCAAAACCTACGGCGATAGAGCCGGAAAGCGAGTAGCAACGTGGCGTTCAAACATGACGTCATACGACAGATTAAGTGAAAAAGAGAAGCTCAGGTCAGTGAACCAATTCTTCAACCAGATGTACTTTGTCGATGACAACTTACTGTGGGGAAAAAACGACTATTGGGCAACACCACTGGAGTTTTTAGGCAGCAATGCTGGTGACTGTGAAGATTTCACTATCGCAAAATACTTCTCTTTGCTTGAACTGGGCGTCCCAGATAAGAAATTGCGATTAGTGTACGTAAAAGCACTGGAGTTAAACCAATTCCATATGGTGTTGGCGTACTACTCAACACCGAGTGCAGAGCCACTAATTTTGGACAACTTAAACCCTGAAATTAAACGCGGTTCCAAACGCCCAGATCTACGACCGATTTACAGTTTCAACGGTAAAAATCTTTGGCTGATAAAATCGGCAGCGGGCAGCGGTAAATTAGCAGGGAAATCTTCAAGATTGAGCTTATGGAACGACTTACGTTCTCGTGAGCGCTCTCTAAAATTAAACAAACCCATTATCAATTACGATGAGTAGGTACAATGACTTTATATAAACAGCTTGTGGTCGGGATGGTTGCAGTGTTCATACTGCTGATGACGTCAGTTTTTATGATCGAATTCAATACCACCCGAGGATACTTAGAGGAGCAGCAACGCTCTGAGGTAAGTAATACCATTAATACTGTTGGACTGGCTCTCGCCCCTTACCTAGAAGAAAAAGACAAGGTGGCAGTGGAGTCTGTAATCAACGCCCTGTTTGATGGCAGTTCTTATTCCGTCGTTCGATTGATCTTTCTCGACAGCGGTGATGACATTCTCCGCTCATACCCTGTAAAGCCAACTGGCGTACCGGAGTGGTTTACCAACCTAAACCTGTTCGAGCCTGTTCATGACCGCCGCGTGATCACCAGTGGCTGGATGCAACTGGCAGAAGTAGAGATCGTAAGTCATCCAGGCCCTGCCTACGATCAACTTTGGCAAGCATTCATCCGCTTATTAAGCATCTTTGGCACGATCTTCTTGCTCGGTTTAGTGTCTATATCTTGGATCCTTAAACGCGCTTTACGCCCGCTCTCGTTGATCATTACTAAGATGGATCAGATCGCCAAGAACCAGTTTGGCGAACCTCTAGCTCGTCCAAAGACAAAAGATCTAACCTTGGTTGTCGACGGTATCAACCACATGTCGACTCAAGTTGAACTGGCATTTAAAAACCAAGCGAAAGAAGCTCAAAAGCTGCGTGAAAGAGCGTATATCGACCCTGTATCTCAGTTAGGTAACCGTGCTTACTACATGTCTCAGTTAACCCAGTGGTTAGAAGAGTCTAGCTTAGGTGGTTTAGCGGTACTAAAAGCCGAATTTATTAGTGAAGAGTACGACGAAAAAGGCTACCAAGAGGGTGATGCCTTGGTTCATCAACTGGCTGAACAGCTACAGGCTTCAATTTCATCACCAGATATCACCATCGCCCGTATTTCTAGTGACGAGTTTGGTTTCATTATGCCGAACATTGACGAAAGCGAACTTAAACTTGTCGCGGGCAGCATCGTAAATTGCATTCAAAACCTAGGTTCAGACCCTACAGGTACGGCGAATCCACACATCGCATTAGGTGTGACATACAGCAACACCCGAAAAAACAGTACCGAAATCATGTCGTTGGTTGATAACGCACTCTCAAGTGCCAAGGCGAACCGAGAGCTTGCTTACGGTTACGTAACCGCAGACGATCACGGCGCTGTGATGGGTAAACAACAATGGCGTATGTTGGTTGAAGAAGCGATCATCAACGACCTCATTACCTTCCGTCTTCAGGCTGCAAATAATGCCTTTGGTAAAACGTATCACCAAGAAGTATTCTCTGCGATTGAAAAAGATGGCGTGCGTTACGGTGCTAACCAGTACTTGTACGCACTAGAACAGCTTGAAATGAGCCACATTCTCGACCAATACGTTATCGAGAAGATGATTGAAAAACTGAATGCGAAAGAAGTAACAAGCCCTGTTGCTATCAATATTTCGCCAAGCAGTATTTCTCAACCAAGCTTCATCCGCTGGATCGGTAAGACGCTTGAACAAAATACTTCAATCGCTCACCTGTTGCACTTTGAGATTCCAGAAAACTGCTTCATCAACGTTCCGCACTACACGGCACTATTGTGTAACACCATTCGCAATGCTGAAGCGGTGTTTGGTGTCGATAACTACGGACGTAACTTCCAATCTCTGGATTACATCAACGAATACCGTCCAAGCTATGTGAAGCTAGATTACCTGTTCACACATAACCTGGATGACGAAAAACAAAAGTTCACCTTAACGTCGATCTCTAGAACCGCTCACAACCTAGGCGTCACCACCATCGCGTCTCGAATAGAAACTCAGACTCAGCTAGATATCTTGTCTGATAACTACGTAGAAGTGTTCCAAGGCTTCATTGTTGATAAATAGTTGTAAGGGTTATATCACATGCAAGATCCACTATTGAACTCACTGATCTACGTTAGCCGATATTACGGGTTAGCTAACTCGCCTGAAGCGTTGATCAATGGGCTACCATTATCAGACGGAAAGCTAACCCCTTTCCTATTCCCTCGTTCTGCAGAGCGAGCAGGATTGGTGGCGAAAGAAAACCGTTCCGACTTGGAAAAGATACCTCACCTGATTCTGCCTGCGGTTTTACTACTTAAACAAGGTGAGGCGTGCGTTCTCAACAGCATTGATTTAGAAAAGCAAGAAGCGGAAATCATTACAGCGGAAAGCGGAATGGTGCCAATCATCATTCCTGTCGAAGAACTGAAAGAACAATTCATCGGCCGCTACTTCTTGGTAAAGAAACAGTTTCGCTATGATGAACGTTCACCAGAGGTTCTAAAAACACGTAAAGGGCATTGGTTTTGGAGTACCATTTGGGAATCAAAAAACATCTACCGAGATGTGTTGATAGCCTCCATTCTGATCAATATCTTCGCGATAGCCGCGCCAATGTTCACACGCTTGGTGTATGACAAAGTCGTTCCCAACCTTGCCTTTGAAACTTTGTGGGTGCTAGCGAGTGGTATCTTTGTCGTGTTCCTATTCGATTTGCTGCTCAAATTGATGCGAAGCTACTTCATTGACGTTGCCGGTAAGAAGTCCGACATCCTCATTTCTTCCAAGCTGTTTAGTAAGGTATTAGGGATTCGTATGGAAGCAAAGCCTGCTTCTGTCGGTGCTTTTGCCAAAAACTTGCAAGAGTTCGAATCAATCCGTGAGTTCTTTACCTCAGCAACCATCGGCTCGTTAATCGACTTACCATTCGCGCTGATGTTCTTGGCGTTGATTTGGTTAATGGCCGGAAACCTTGTATTTGTTCCTGTTGTCGGCGTGGTTATTCTGATCATCTATGCACTGTTAATCCAAGGTCCACTGCGTCGTACTATTGAAGAGGGCTCTCGTCTTGCTTCTCAGAAGTACGCGAACTTGATTGAAAGTTTGGCTGGGTTAGAGACGGTTAAGCTCTTCAGCGCGCAGAGTCAGTTCCAATTCCGTTGGGAAGAAGCGGTTGCGCACATGGCAAATTGGAATATCAAAAGCCGACGCATCACAGACAGCATCCAAAACACCGCCGGCTTTGTTCAGCAAAGTACTAACGTAGGTATGATCATTTTTGGTGTGTATCTCATTGCTGAAGGTGAACTGACTATGGGTGGCTTGATTGCTGCGACCATGCTGAGTGGCCGTGCGATTGGTCCTCTTGTTCAACTGTCTTTGCTTTCTACACGTTATAACCAAGCGAAATCGTCGATGACTCTGATTGAGCAAGTCATGTCGATGCCTGATGAACAAGAAGAAGGCAAACGCTACATTCATCGCCCGATTATCCAAGGTCATATCGCGTTAGACAAAGTGACGTTCCACTACCCTGACTCGCCAGTCGCTTCTATCAGAGACTTAACACTGCATATTAAACCTGGTGAAAAGGTGGCGATCATTGGCCGAATTGGTTCAGGTAAAACGACTCTAGAGCGCCTGATTATGGGCCTGTATAAGCCCACAGAAGGCCATGTTCGCATTGATGACACCGACATGGAGCAACTACATCATGTCGACGTACGACGCAATATAGGCTGTGTACCGCAAGACAGTAACCTATTCTATGGCTCAGTAAGAGACAACATTACCTTAGGTCGTCCATTGGTCGATGACCGTGATGTAATGGATGCTGCGAACCGTGCAGGTGTTACCGCTTTTACTCAGCAAGATCCAGCAGGCTTAGAACGCCAAGTGGGCGAAGGCGGTGGTTTGCTGTCTGGTGGTCAACGTCAGTCAATTGCCATTGCTAGAGCCTTCCTAGGCCGTCCTCCAGTGCTATTGATGGACGAACCGACCAGTGCGATGGATAACCGTTCAGAAATGCACATCAAGCACCAGCTTAACCAATTGCTACCAAGCGAGACGTTAATTCTGATTACACACAAAACATCGATGTTGGACATTGTCGACAGAGTGATCGTAATGGAGAAAGGCTGCATTATTGCTGACGGGCCAAAAGCGCAAGTTCTGTCAGACTTGAAGCAAGGTAAGGTAAGAGCTGCAAGTTAAAGCGCTCATGTGACTTAAAAAATCTAACTAAATCAATATCAGTGACAAGCAAAGGGGGGAGCATCAGCTCCCCCCCCTTTTTTTTATTCGAATATATAGAAAACGGTTCGAACCGATCTAGTCAGAATCATTCAGACTGAGAGTCTTTCAATCACAATGAGATATCTTCTTGTTCCATCTTAAATGAACATTGAATCTCGTATTGATTGAACGAGAATACACTGCCACCATGCGTTCGCTTAGTAGTGACCGTCTCATCACCAAACTGGATCGTCACTCGGGTATACACTTTTTCATGAGCCTCTATGGTGCATTCGGCAAGGTTGGTTTCAAATTCCGCTTCGAGGGTATCCAACTGCGACTTAGTATTTTCAATGGCGAGGTTGTTCTTCTCACGTTGCTGCTCAATTTCTAGGGCTTGCTCCCCGCTTCTCTCAGCTTTCGGGCGCTTCTTAAATTCTAACTCTTGGCGGATCACACCCATGGTTTGCTCTTGAGTGTGTTTATAAGTTTCCTTCAGCTCGGCTATCTTTTGTCGGTAGCCATCGTAGCGTGCAAAACCATGTACCTTGGTTGCGGTGTCTCCCTCAACACCTAAGAACACACATTCTATCTTTCCACCGACTTTGGCTTCGCCACCACTGAGCGTGCCATGCTTTTTCAAACTGTCCATCACGATAAGATTGTTACCACAGCGAATGTCATTACTCATACTGTGCACACCAAGTCGAAGGTCACCGGCGGTTTGTAGCTCGGCATTCTGTGCGTAGCTTGCAGTAATGGAACCTTTACTGAATACCTTACAACTTTTTGGCTCACCCTCTTTGGTGGTGTGGCCGATAATACCTTTCGCGACTTTGATATCTCCCTGAGCTTGAACTTCGGCTGATTCAATAAAACCACCCACCGTGACACTTCCGGTCGCCTTGACGATCATCCCTGGCTCGATGTTGCCAGAGACAAAGACATTGCCTTTGAATTTAACGTGCCCAGTTGAGACATCGACGTTGCTGACACATAAGGCGTCATCCACTTCGATGGTTCGATCTTTAATGATGGGCAATCCAGGGTGTGAGGCGAGTAGTAGATTGGGATCTTCAGGGGAGATGTAGGTACCTTTTCCAGGCTTGATTAAACTGTCTTGTCCAGGAAGCGGTGGGATAACTCGACCTTGGACGGTAAAGCCTGCAATGCCTTTGGTTGCGGGGGTACGTTTCATTAAGTGATCATTTTGACCAACGGTAATGGTTTGTCCCAAATCTCGCATATCGATCTTGCCTTCGTCTTTATTGCGAGGCTTCAAAACTTGGCGAGTAATATCTTCAACCAAAGCGGCAAATTTTGCGTCTTTACCCTTTACGGGTTGTGTCCCCTTGGCGACTGGCTGAGTAAACTTTTCGCCCGGCTTAAGCTTGTTACTCATCATTAATGCTTTTCTGAGCGCTAACTTATTAATTCCTTTTGTTATGTGGGCTTGAGCTAAACAATGAATAATGTCGCTACCACGCAGCGCATGTCCATTATATGGCCCCGTTACCACAAGACTTGCGAGCATCTCATCATCAGATAATTCGACCGTAACATTGGCATTTCGAACTTCTGCAATCAAGATTCCTTCATAAGCTTCCCCCTTACCTTCTTTAGCAAGAGTGACAAAACGCAAAACCTCTTCTTCGAAAATAAAATAGTTTGATGCGTTCAAAGCTTCCAAGGTTGCTGGCAGCGTCTTATTATCAAAGCTTGCGTCGACCACAAACCCAGTTGGCAGACACGCCATCACTTGTTGCTTATCTTCCGACAATGTAACGATGTTATCCCACATTCGAATTGAGTATCCCTAATGACTCAGTTGTTATTCAGTCTATATAATTCGTTCTGCGCTTAGAATCACATTATTAGAATAATCAGCGTCACATCACTTACTTTCGATTCTGCAAACATGACTCATAAATAAGACTGACACATTTTATGATCGGCTTCACCTTTACAAATACATTAGTGAATTTTCCAAGATATTTCGTGCGATTGAATGTTGATACGAGGTTGGGCCAAATAGTAAAGACCAGTAGGTATAAAAGATTAGAGGCTGTAATGGAGAGATAAAACAGAAAGGCTAAAACCGGAAATCCGGGTAAAACCTGATTTCGTTATTGTGTTCCAGTTTACAGTGTAAATCCAAGATTCTAATTTACACTGTAAATCTAATTCGTAGCGGTAAGTTTATTAAAATGATGACCTGTCTATTTACACTGTAAATTTGCTAACAAAACACCGACATCTTTGCGAAACTGACTCTCTGCTTGTTTACGACCAACAAGATTAAACTGCTCGACACAAATCTCCCACTCTTTCTGTTGAACGACCTTTGCGATAAGTAAGTCAGAAACACTGGCTTCTCGATCGTTACTGAGCAGAATCAAATTCAATACGCTGAAGCTAATCGTATCATAACTATTGCCACCGTTTACGTGATTTCTAACTAATTGAGTTTCAAACTCACTCACGGTTTGTACACTCTTTGGCAGCAGTGCGCGCACCATATCCGTTTCAAGTGAAACTAAAGAACCAGAAACAAGAAAACAGTAGCTACGCTCGAAGTGATTTTGAACTTGGTTAATCCAGCTTTGAGAGCTTGAGTTAAGTGCCTTAACCATCAAAACAGAATGACACCCACTTGCCTGGTCTCGCTGGTGGCCAATATGAACAGGCACAAATTCACTATCACGCCAGAAAGAAATCAAATCACTGGTCGCACCGAAGCTTGTCGCCAGGTAATCTGCTTGGCTGATTTGCTGTGATAGCAGCTTCAGCATCCAACGCCCAATTCCCGAACCTTGATGGTGAGTTGAAACTGCGATGCGCATAACTCGAAGGCAACGACTAGTCGCAGCCTGAGTACAGCCAAGTTGGTTTGCGAGTAAAACAGGAGCCAGGTGACCTTGAGGCCTGCGCTTTCCAAGTTGAACCTGAGTGGTCAACTCTTTATCTAAACCGCCCTCCTCCGTCACCAACATACAACCAAGACATTCATCTTTCTGCCAAGCAGCATATAAATGGATAGCTGGATTATTTAAGAACTGCATTAAGTCGTTCGGCGACGTCTGATAATGCGCATCAACGAGAAGAGAAAAACATTGCTGTAGCTGCTCAGGATTAGCCAAGCATTCTGTTTTTGACAACTCGACCAAGTTTAACTGGTTGCTTTCTTCAGCAGAAAAGCTATCTAACTCATGAACTGCGGAGTCACTTAGCGATACGTCGTTACCAAGCAGGAAGCAATCAAACAACCAAGCTTCTAGTGGATCGTTGTTATTCCAACGAATCGGTTGTTCGAGCTTAAAGCCTTTCCACCCCGGACGATACTCAGAAAGCCAAGATTCGAACTTAATACCAAACCCTCGTCCACTACCCTCGTAACCGTGTACCGTGGTTGAAAAAACCATACGGTGATAGATATCGACCATGGATTTAAGCATTGGGATTGGAATTGCAGCCGCTTCGTCAACCAATAACAGATCGCAATCAGGCTTAGATTTAAGTAATTCATCTGGTGGGACAAACCTTAAACTTCCACCTTGATAACCAATGTGAGTCGCGTTAATTGCTTCACACGTATCGAGTCCCTGTAACGCATGAGAAAATACCGGCTCAATCGCTTTCACAGACGGAGCGGTAACAATAATATTTAAGCCCTGTCGCTCTGCCAAAAGCTCCGCAGCTGCAATACCCAAAGTTGAGCTTTTACCTCGCCCTCGGTCTGCAGTTAAAATAAGTGGGCGTTTTCGATGTCCTGTGACGACTTTCTTAACTAACTCGACGGCCATTTTTTGCTGTTCGAATTTGTCCAAACCATTTTTAACGCTTTGCTTCTTAGGAAGAGCGTTAGTCGCTTGAGTAACCCCCTCTGCTTCATTGTGCTGTGAAACAGAGATCAGTTTGTCGAAATGGAGTTTTAACCAACGTTGACCAAAGCTCTCGCTATCTTCAGAGCCATCAATTTTTGGCGGCAACACCAACAACAGTCCACCACCGACTAACGAACCGAGCGCGGCACTAAAACCATTCGCATCAAACTGTTCTCTAAAATCACAAACAAGAACTTGGCACTCACGACCAAGCAGTTGTTGGCCTTTTTTTACTGGAACATGAATTACACCTTCAAATGGCGTACCGCCAATCTGGAAGATGCTCGGAGTGCATGAGTCTTGAAGGAAGGTAAAAACAGCAGAGTTTTGCCAATCAAAATCACCTTCAAAGACCACACCGTAACGGTGATCGTTATGTTGAGCAATATTAGAAAGTGTATGCAGAAAAGAGTTGGTTGGGTTTGTCATAGTTAGCGTCCAGATTCATCTAAACACAGTTTATCACAGCCAAATAAAAAGCCGCATAAAGCGGCTTTAGAGTAGGAATGAAAAGTCGTCGACTTAGTCGAGCTTCGATTGTACGAAAGCAAGGATCTCTTCCATTGTCGCATCATCAACTTTCTTAAGGTTCAACGCTAAGTTTGAACCTTTGCGGCTGTATGAAGCACGGCCTTTAATGAGCTCAACTTTTGGAGAGGCTTTCTTTGCTGGCGCGGGTGCCAATTCAAGAATCCAACCTTCCAAAGTTTCTGTCACGTCTTTGGTTAGACGAGTTACGCCTTGAGCTTCACTACGCTGCCAAACAAAACCTTCAGAAGCATCACACTTAGTCAGCAATGTTTGCTGTTGTTCACTCGTCAATCCACCAAACTGCTTGTGCAGTTTAACAATAGTTGGACGACCAAGGTCGCTCACATTTGGGTAAGCTTGTAGCAATTCAAGTGGTAAAGCGGCCGCTTTCAATGCACCACTCACCAAAGCTTCACTACACTGGAACATTTTCGCCAGTGCTTTTTGGTCTTCAGCTTCGCCTTTATCCAGCTTCGCTTGCATCTCTTTACCCTTCTCGTAAAGAGAAAGCGGTTTATGAGCGTTTGCAACATCAGATAAGAACTTAGCATGGTCGCCGTTAATGTTTTCGGCAACATAGATTAGGAACTCTTTGTCAGCCAAAATACATGACATACGACGACGGCTACCATCAAGAACTTCAATCTTACCGTCTTTGTTCTTACGACCAACCGCTGGGTATTGCTGACCACGTTCTTTTAATGTAGTAAGAACATCAGAAAGCGCGTGCTCGTTTAAGAAAGATTGCTCACGAGCATTCTCTTCAAAAACAACCGTTCGAGTTGCGACATCGGCTGCCGGAATACGAACCAATTCAAATGAAACCAACTCTTCGCCCGCAACTGAAAGTTCAATCACTTGAGCCTGTTCTTTGGCAGCAGTTTGCGCTTCTTGAGGCGTTGCTACGCGACGTTTGTTTGCTTTACCAAATAGCTTTGCATTTAAGTCAGATGTTTTAATTGCCATTGTTGTTATCCCTGATTAAGTGAAGGCCAGTTGCTATGTAATACGCGCTCTAATTCTAGAGCACTTTTTTGTACTGCGTCTTGAGCAACAGCTAGAGTTTTCTTACCGCCCTCAAAGTCGCTCACCGTTAGATCGAAAACCGTGCTGTAAGTGTCGGCACAGGTCTCAAAAGCACGGCTTCTTGGAATGGTTGCCATCATGACTTGGTCATTCAGCAGGTAGTTCATTTCTGTCAAAACTGACACCTGTTTCTTGTTGTCGTCTTCAAACATGGTAGGCATTAGACGAACAAATTCTAGCCCTTTCCAATCATCCGGGAACATTTCGTAAACCGTTGGTAAGTGCTGGAAGAAGTTAACCGTTGAAGCCCAGTCCAAACGCTTCGCTGCACATGGAATCAGAAGTGCGTTCGACGCGTACATTGCGTTCCACACTAGAGGGTCAACGTGCGGGCCGGTATCAATCATAATCACATCAAAATCATCGGCAATTTTATCGATAAGCTTCTCTTTCAACAGACGAACAATATCAAGAGATTGATCTTGTGAAAGGCTTTGCCACGCTTCAGCGTTAAACATCGCATCTTCTGGGAATGCAGAAATTGTCTTCAGGTTTGGATACTGAGTTGGCAATAGTACGTTCTTACGAAGAAATTCTAGGTCTACGTCTTGGCCTTCAGGCACGTTATCCAACATGATATCGACGGCAGAATAGATACTGTCGTGCTCTGCCCCACTAATTTGTGGATTTAGGAACAGACGCAAAGAGCCCTGTGGATCCAAGTCAATTAGACAGATACGGTAGCGCTTATCTAAATTCAAAGATAAACAAGCAGCTAAGTGAACCGCTGTCATTGATTTACCCGTACCACCCTTCTGGTTTTGTACGTTGATAATCCATGGCTTATTGTCAGCGTGCTGCTTACGTTGGTGGAACTTTGGCACTTCTGCCGCGTCCATCAACATGTGAGCTTCTGTCAATGAAATCGAGTAATGATTGGCGTTGTTCTTTGTAAACTGATGGCCATCAGCTTCAAGCTTAGTGATCGCTTCATCGAGTTTGCGACGCGTTAAACCAGAACGAGTCTCCATCATAGTTTTAGACATTGGAGGGAAATGTTCATCACTTCGCTCTTCCAAAATAATCTCAATTCGGTCAGCCTGAACTTGTTGAGTTTGTTCGGCTAGCTGATAGAGCTTATCAATCGTTTGTTCTCTTTTCATTGCCAGTTTCCGTAATGATTAACTAAGTACAAATTGTACAGCGATTAACAACAAACACAACAAAAACATGAACATACATTTATGAGTGAAATCACATAAAATAGACTGTATTTTTACAGTTTGATGAAACAGCGGCTAAGACAAACACAAAAAATGACCATTTTTATCATGTATAACCATGCTATTTCTGACATACATTTAAAGTGTTACAGCATCACTTATTTACAATGTAAATGGAATTTCAGCAAAAAATCTTCGGAACGATTGAAATACAATCATAGATTACGGTTGGTGTGATTTGCATTCTAATTTATAGATTTTCGAGCCAATAAAAATTTAAAAACGCAGAATGGACAAAAGATTCAAAATAGAAGAGAAGCTTGAATGCCAGAAAACAAGATAAGATTAGAGCGTAACCGGAAGAATGATCATGGAATACGTAACGCGTAAGATAATTAATAACGCCAAATTATGAAGCATGATCAAGGCACAAACTTAGCGATATTGATCCAAGTAACTGCACATTAGAAATGATCAACTTCCGGAAAAATGATCAAGTAAATATCGTTCCGGAAGCATATAATTTAGGAGCTAAGTTACGGACAAATGCTTTTGCAATGGGGATTCAACGCCTATAAGGGCTCAACCATTGAAAATTCAATCTACACAGACCAAGAATACACAAACATGACAATTTCATGATCATGCTTCCTAGTTAATACGCACCTGTGCTCAATCCATCAAAGCAATTCATTATCAGCGAATACAGACTAAATTTTGTGCTCAATAGGGTGGGAACGATAAAAAAGTACACTCTCTTGATCATTGTTCCGCTAGATTGGGCGTCAGAAGTGTCCACGGAGACAAGTTAAAAGCGAGTTAGAAACCTATGCTGAATTCCGATCTGTGGATAAGCTGTATAAGTATAATGATCATGCTTTCGAACCAATAATGATCATGCTTACAATGACTTAATGATCATCGTTCTGATGTTCTGTGATCATGCTTTCTTAAGTATAATGATCATAGTTTCGAGTCCTTTATGATCATGCTTTCCAAGCTGATTTATTTTAACACTTTAAATTCAGTAACTTAAAAGCAAACTTACGTCCAGATCATTAGATCACTTAATCATTTAAGATCATATTAATCAAAAAGATCAGTTATTTAAAAGCCAATAAATTCTCTTTATTTATGATCATTCTTTCTTTATCATTCAGGAACTATAGTGAAATTACGGTTAGTGTGATACGGATCAAAAATGAAACCAGAAGAGAAATTGTTAATTAAGGCACGAAGCCACAAAGATGGTCATTTATTTGAGGTATCTGAAACAGCCGTTGAATGGATAGAACAATATCAACACTTCAAAGGTGTCACTAAAAGCATAGTTGAGCTTCTTAATCTAATTTCACTTCGTGGGTTTAGCAGCAAAGACGGGTACGTTTCCACCACTGAGATTATTGAATCAACCGATGGTCAAGTCACTCGCGCAGCCTTACAACAAAGGCTAAGAGCGGCAGTAAATATTGGGTTGTTCAAACAAATCCCCGTTCGCTTTGAAGAAGGCCTTGCTGGTAAAACTATGTTGCATCGCTTTGTGAACCCAAACCAATTGATATCGGTACTGGGTGCCACCAGTTTAGTGACAGAAAGCGTGAAGCAAAATGAAAAGCAAAAACGCTCTAAAGCTCTAGCTCAAACCAAAGTAAACAAGCGCTTACTGAACGAGCATGGACTGAATACACCACCGACAATGAAAGATGAAGCGGATCAATTCATTGTTTCGCCAACCAATTGGGCGGGGATTATTGATCAAGCGTTAGCGCCTCCTAGAACTCGTAAGAGCTACCAGAAATCTATGGTTTCGATCTCCGGCACTCGAGCTGTGATCGAGACACGATCTTCTAAAAATATCATGACAGTTGATGATCTGATGACGCTGTTCGCGTTATTCACGCTTACCGTTCAATATCATGATCATCATCAAGATGATTACCATCTAGACGCTAAACACACACCGAACAAAACACCACTCTACATCACTGACATTTTGTCTTTACGTGGTAAGAAAGATAGTGGCCCGGCACGTGATTCGATCCGCGACAGTATTGATCGTATCGAATTTACGGATTTCCAACTGCATGAGCTTACAGGCCGCTGGCTTAGTGAGAACATGCCAGAAGGCTTTAAGAGTGATCGTTTCCGATTCTTAGCTAGAACCATTACCGCATCCGAAGAAGCGCCTACAGAGGGCTCTGACGGCGAAATTCGCATTAAACCGAACCTATACATACTAGTTTGGGAACCTTCGTTCTACGAAGAGCTGCTAACGCGTGACTATTTCTTCCTATTTCCGCCAGAAATCCTGAAGCAACATACCTTGGTTTTCCAAATGTATTCGTACTTCAGAAGCCGTATGGCACGTCGCCATTCTGATTGCATGTTGCTGAGCGAACTGAATCAGAAATTAGCCCGTAACATCGATTGGCGTCGGTTCTCGATGGATCTGATCCGTGAGCTTAGAAAGTTGGGCGAAGTAGGGGATCATGAAGATACCTTTCTGGTTAACCTTTGGGGTTATCACTTGACGATCACGGCGTTGATCGAAAAAGGCAAAACGACGGATTATCAAGTAGATATCAAATGTAATGTGGAAGAAGTATTACGATATTCAAGAGCGCGCACTACCAACGCCGGTAAGCGTAATATGGCGCCAACGCTTCCGAACCCACTTCGTAACGAGATGGTGTCTAAGCAGAAGCTGGAAGAGTTGTCTGAGATTATCGATGGTGAGTTTGAGCCAATTCAGCGTAAAGCACCGTCGCCAAGAGGCAAATTGGGACGTCGAGTTAAGCAACGTAAACACTCTGTTGAGATCAACGCTGACGAGATCATGATTACTCTCTCTAAATATACCTCTGCAGAGGCTCTAGAACGCAGTATAACGGCTTTATCCGCTATGACAGGGCACTCACATGCCTCAATCAAAGAAGAGTGCTCAGAGCTCATTGAGAAGCTTGATTGGTTGAGAGTAGGGGAAGAGGTTATTCCATACGAAACACTGAGTCGTTTGATTGAGCTGTACAACGATCGTGATAGCACCAGCAATCGACACTTGTCCATTGAACGTTTGATCTCTGGTTTAGCTGTGCGTCGTAAAGTGTGTAAACAGGTTCACGAAGGTCACCTTGACGAAAACGTGTTCCTTGCGCTCGATGAAATGGCGATTGGCCACTAGTCATTATCCTGTAGCGATAAGCCTGTATTTAGCGCTGATGAATGGATAGTTTTGAACACATTAGGTGCTGATTAAAATCGCACCTAACGCTGACAAAGTGATGACAAAGTAACGCATCCAGTTGATTAATATTTATCCCGAATAGACAACCTTTGTCCTTTCTTATGATTAATAGATTGGCTCATATTTTGTTACATCATACTGAATAGATTTTTGCGAGTTCCTAAGGGACTCGCTTTTTTTTGCCTGAAATTCAGCTAACTATTAAAATTCAATAGCTTACAGAATTAATCGCTGAAGCATGATCAAGGCTAGATCATGCTTTCTACGGATCTAACTTTGATGAGGTCCTGATTTGATGTTTGATCGAGAAGGGCTTGATCAGTGGAGGTGGCGTTGAAGACTACCTTGATCATCGTTTCGGGGATGGGCTGCCATAAAGCGTACATGCGATTCGATCAATCTCTCTGATTCTGCTTTCCAACGTGGTTCTTGCTGTTGGTTCGTAAATTCCAAAGCCAATACACACAAATGTTGTAACCGCTGTGTGCACCACTCTTGTAAGTCCGGTTCTGATTTTGAATCACAGGATACGGCTTGGAGCTTGCTATAGGCAAACATCAGGTATTGGTAGGCCTTTTCTTGATGAGTTGAGTTGCTGGCTTCCTGCGAAGCCAACTCCGGATTCAGTGAGTCCGCGTGGTGGCGATAGAAATTAAAGATTCTCAGGCATCCGTCTAGCCAACATGCGATGCCTTTGCTTTGCTCATCCGTGATCAAGGGCCCCCAGAGAGCATCTGGAGGCGTTAAGATCAAAGGTTCTAACCGGTCCACTTGATCATGCTTTCGGTCTTTGTACCAATCTCCGATCCGATCTAACCAAGTGTCTAGTTCATTCATGCAACGTTATCCCACTGTTTTACAAAGTGATTATCAGCAACTTGTTTGATTTTATGCTGTATTTCACTGCTCTGTTCTCGAATACGATCAGCGTCTATTGAATAGTTTGGCTCATTTTTGACGAGTTCGCCAAACGGCAGATCAGGATCAGGAACGGCAGAGATCAACAGTTTAGTGTATGGGTGTTGAGGATTAGTAAGGATCGACTGGGTTGAGCCCCATTCGACGATCTGCCCTTTGTACATCACCGCCGTCTCTTCTGCGATGTAATGTGCCGTGGCAAGATCGTGGGTTATGTACAAAAAACCTATCCCTAACTCTTTCTTCATTTTCTGCATTAGATTGAGCACGCCAAGTCGAATCGAAACATCCAGCATCGAGGTTGGTTCATCAGCAAGAATAACTTCAGCGCCAACCGCAAGCGCTCTAGCTAGGTTAACCCGCTGTCTTTGGCCGCCACTGAGCTCGTGAGGGTATTTGGCGAGAGTTTCTATGGGTAACTCCACCAGCGTTAATAACTCTTTGAGGCGCTCTGTGAGAGCTTGTTTAGTGGCTACCTGTTTATGGATCTTAAGTGGGCGCGTTAAATGGTGCTCAATGGTGTGAGTTGGATTGAGTGAACCAAAGGGATCTTGAAAAACCATTTGTACACGGCTGCGATAATCTAAGATATCTTTACGGCTTTTGAGCGTAGAGATGTCTCTGCCTTTGAACAGTATCTCTCCCTCGGTCGCAGGGTAAACCTTGGTCATCAATCGCGCACAGGTGCTTTTCCCGCAGCCAGATTCGCCAACCAGTGCCAGTGTTTTGCCTGCATGTAAGTCAAAACTCACACCATGCAATGCTCTAAAGATCTCTTCTTTGCCAAATCCCCCACCAACAGTGAATTCTTTGACGAGGTTTTTTACTTGAAAAATAGGTTGTGACATAGAGCTCTCCTAGCAAGCTGTCGCGTGAGCATGTTCGTGAATATTAGGGAAAGAACTCCATAGCTTTTGGGTGTAGGAGTGCTGCGGGTTGTTGCGAATCTCGTAGGCTTGATTGACTTCAACGATTTGACCATGGCGCATGATGGCAATGCGGTCACACAGTTGGCTCATTAATGCTAAGTCATGAGTGATAAAGAGGATTGAGAAGCCAAACTCCTCTCTGAGTTGGTGTATCTGCTGCAGAATCTCACGCTGTACGACCACATCCAAAGCCGTGGTCGGCTCATCCATGATGATCAGTTTGGGATTGAGCGCGAGAGCAATCGCAATCACTAATCGTTGACGCATACCGCCACTAAATTGATGAGGGTATTCCGTGAGTCGGTTGCGCGGAATATTGACTAGGTCGAGTAACTTCTCTGCGCGATCTTTGGCTTGTTCGTAGGTCATGCCTTTGTGGTGACGCAGCACATCAGCAAACTGCTCTTCGATGGTTAATACTGGGTTGAGTGAATTCATGGCGCTTTGGAACACCATGGCGATCTCACTCCAACGTAAAGTATTCAAATGGCTGTCCGATAAGCTCAGCAGATCTTGCCCACCAAACAGTATCTGACCCTCAGAGATGAAAGCCGGCGGCTTATGCAGACGGTTAATGGCAAATGCGATGGTGCTTTTGCCACAACCGGATTCTCCGGCTAAGCCGAAAATCTCGCCTTGGCCTATGCTAAAGCTTACGGACTTAACTGCATTGAAATCACCGTCATCGGTGATGTAGTCGACACATAGATTCTTCACTTCGAGAAGTGGTTTATCTGAATTTCCCACAGACATGATAAATACTCAGTTATGATATTGATAACCATTATCATTAGCATGTGTTGGATTTAGTGGAAGCAACGAGCACGAAAAGGATGAAGTGCCTCGAAATTTATCTTGGGTTATTTCACGAATTTTCAGCAGAAAAGAAGCATTGAAAGAGGGGGAAATGAGAGTTGGATCAAACCACATTTATTATGGGGAATCTTTTAAATGTAATTGCAGAAAATGGCTTTGGCAAAGTTTAAATGAGGCATTTATTAATTAGCTTTATGAAGCGTCGTAATCATCACACTTCAGTACAGAATTTCTTAACAAGCGAAAAAGCATTTGCTACAGATTACCTGTCCATTACATGGTGCTTTTCGGAGGAAAACATGTCCATTAATTCTATCAACCATGATGAAATGACAAATATTGCAAACAAGTGGGATGCTGAAGAAGAAGTAGCTTTCAAACCAGAAAAGAAAATGAAGTCTGCTGAAGCTCGTCGTCGTATCGAGGCTCTAAGAGAAATTAGAGAAAGCGGTTTGAGTCTGGAAGAAGCGAGGGAGTTAGGTCTTATTCACTAATAATCCCCATTGCATTTAGAAGGGTGGTACCATGCCACCCTTTGATTTATAAGTGTTTCTTTCATAAATCTTATCTAGATTAAATCAATATCTTAGTTATTGACCTCACTGTTCCGCTAAGCTGCTCCCTTTTGACATTACGCTTTTCAGATGAAAAGCACACACATGACATACTCTTGAACTTAGTTGTTTGACAGTAATATGCAACGCCACTAATTTTAAAGTTAAAGCAAAAATATGCGATGTCGTTGGTAGGGAGAAGGCTATGTCGAACTCTGTGGCTCAAGCTGAAGAAGTGTTGTTTTATGAACCAGAAGATCCGAACGGATACCTGTCAAATTTCGCCGCTTGCCCGATCAAGGTGGATGGGCAAGTGTGGGCAACCAGTGAGCACTATTATCAGGCGATGAAGTTTTCTTCACCATCGCTGAGAAACATGATTCTTGAAGCCTGCACACCTGCTGAAGCATTCTCATTAAGCCGACAATACGAAGAGCAGGTTCGAGAGGACTGGTACGATATTCGTGTTGAGGTGATGCGATTCATCGTGACCGAGAAATTCACACAAAACCCGCAGTTTGCTTTGTTTTTAACGAGCACGGGTGATTCGGTGATCAAAGAACACTCTCATAAAGACCACTTTTGGGGGGACGGGGGAGACGGAACCGGTGCAAATCACTTAGGAAAAATCTTGATGGCAGTGCGCCAACAACTTCGTTGATCACATCACATTAAGTACACATTAAAAAGGCCGCTCTAGTTAGCTTGTACGCTAAAAACAGAGCGGCCTTTTGTATTTCTGTAGTTCCGGTATCCGAAGTCGCTAGAGGGCGCTAACGAGCCATAGAGTGACGCTAGAACTATAAGTAACTTTGGACGATGTCATCAAGCTGTCCATCGTCTTTCATTTGGTCTAAACGTTGGTTAATAAAAGTCTCGAGCTTAGGATCCATCTCAGGGTCAAACGCTAAATGGATGGGGTAGCTATTGATTACTGAACCAAACTCTTGCATCTGGTAGTCGTCGATACTGAGCTTCTGCTCGTTTAAGTTGTATTTGATTCGTGATTCCATTTCTACAAATACGGTATCACCAGGTGCACGGTTAATAACGCGGAATGCAGCCGTATAATCTTTTACTCGGATCTCATTGAGCTTACCTTGTTGTATGTAAGGCTCTAAGTTTGGATATTCAAATCCCACCAGCAATACCACTGCTTTACCATCTAAATCGTCAATCGTATTGAACTCGAACGGCTTTTTACCGCTGCTGAGTAATACGTGTTTTACATTGTAAATCGGGTCTTTAGACAGGTTAACTGATTGGATATTTCCCCAACTAGGGCTGCCATAGGTTACCCAGTTTGGATTCTCTCTAGCATCGAGCTTATCGATCATTCGATTAAATGGGTAGGTGTGGTAGTTGATCTCATACTGGCTGTCATCAAACACGGCTTCAACGATATCCGAAACCATTCCTCTGTGAGATGACCCGTCAGTTTCGATCTGAAAAGGTTGCGCTTGGCTGGCAATAATGTAGTAGTGAAGAGGTTCGCTTGCAAAAGTATAACTGCTTGAAAACAAACTGACTATGGATGCAACGATAAGATGTTTTTTCATAACCTTCCCTAGTTATTTGATGAATGACTACTACTATACTAGTTGAGTAATTGTAGTTTACTAAGATAACAACATTGGTAATTTTTATATGGTGAAAAAAGGAAAACGCTATATTGGACTCTCTCGACAGTTGATCGGGGCCATCATTGCCATCAGTACCTTATTCACAGTTATAGTGACAGGTCTGGGGCTGTATGTGGAGTACCAAAATCGAGTTTCTTTTATCAGTTCTCAGATCGAGCAGGTTAAAGCTGGCTACCTTTCTGGTTTAACGTCAAGCCTATGGGTTGAAGATCGTGCTCAGTTGTTTGTGCAAGCAGAGGGCATCTCACGCCTCCCTTCGGTTAGTTATCTCCTCATTGAAAACCCTGATGAAAAAATCTTAGAGCTTGGCAGCCCTACTGCTGGGCAATCGTATTCTCAGTCATGGGAAATGGTGTATCAGATGGGGGGAAAAGACTTCCCACTTGCAACCCTCACGGTGCAATCCGATTTAAGTATGATCCTCAATGACTTCGAAGAGCGAGTGCTGTTGCTACTCGCTTTTGAAGCCGTGAAAATCTTTTTGTTGTCATTGGTTTCTTTGGCCATTGTTTATCGCTTGGTAGTCAAACGCTTAATGACCATGTCTTCTCAGATAAACGAGCAGCAAGTTGAAGACAATAAACCACGTTTTTTAACGCCAACCGACTCTACTTATAAAGATGAAATATCGACGTTGGAAAACAGCTACAACCAATCAATTGAACGCATTCGTCAACAGTATCAAGAGTTGATTAAAGCCAAAGAGACGGCTGAAGTTGCTAACCGTAACAAGAGTGAATTTTTGGCTAACATGAGCCACGAAATCCGCACTCCAATGAATGGAATTATCGGACTTTCGTCTCTGCTTTCAGAAATGGATATGCCGAAAGAGCAAAAAGAGTACGTCAACATGCTTAATACCTCTTCGTTGACTCTTCTCGACCTTATCAACGACATTTTGGATTATTCGAAAATTGAAGCAGGTCGTTTAGAACTTCAGCAAGAACCGATGAAAATGATGGGCATTGCTGCTGATGTAGAGTCGACCTTCAGAGTCAAAGCCGAACAGAAAGGGCTCAGATTCCAACTGGCGATTGATCCTAAGATCCCAACCATGGTGATTGGCGATCGAACCCAGTTAAGACAAGTCCTGAATAACCTAGTCGGCAACGCAATCAAATTTACTGAGCATGGTCATGTCACGCTCTCACTTCGCTTGGAAGAAGTCATCGAACCAGAACAAAAGCTCAGAGTGAAATTTGAGGTGACCGACAGTGGTATCGGTATCGCAGAAGACAAGCAACAATCGGTGTTTGATAAGTTTCAACAAGCAGATGGCAGCACTACGCGTATTTACGGAGGCACCGGGCTTGGTCTAACGATATGCGATAAGATCGTAACCCTAATGGGCAGTAAGCTTGAGCTAACCAGTGTCGAAGGTAAGGGAAGTACATTCTACTTTACTGCTGACTTTGACCCGTGTTTGGACGTCGACGAGAGCAACATTGATTTTAATAAAGTCTCTGTACTACTGGTTGATGATAGCCAGCTGAACATGCGTATTACCTCTACACAGCTTCAGTCATTTGGCGTGACCTCCAAGTGCTGTGAAACCGCTACTCAAGCGTTAGATCTGGTTTCAGAGTCTGTTGCGAAGTCGTCACCTTATGATCTGGTGTTGATTGATAAAGTCATGCCTTCCATCGATGGGTTCCAGCTAGCAAGAAGGTTAATGGAGCGATTTGGTAAAGATTGTCCTAAATTGGTAATGATCTCTGCCGACCCAAGAAAACAAGATGAAGTACGCGCTAAGCAAGTGGGGTTTGTTGCCTACATTGCTCGTCCTTATCAAGATAACCAACTTAAATGGACCGTCAGTGAGGTACTCGCAAGATCGGCGGATACTTCAACCTTCACCTATCCAAACCGAGGTGAAGTCGCGTTTAAGGATAATGAGCCTGCACCAACAACTAAACCAGCGGTGGTGGCGAAAGAGAGCGTCAAGGCTGAAGAGTCTAAGCCTGAAACCGCGTTATTTAGCGGAAAAGTGTTGGTGGTAGAAGACTCAAGAGTGAACCAACAAGTCGCCAAAATGATGCTCAAGAAGTTGGGTTTTGAAGTTGACATCGCAGACAACGGTAAAGTTGGAGTCGAGAAATTCAAATACAATGAGTATGTGATGATTTTTATGGATTGTCAGATGCCGGTTCTTGATGGCTTCGAAGCGACTAAACAGATTCGAGCGCTGGAGGAGGGGACTTCTAAACATATTCCTATCGTTGCGCTCACTGCCAACGTTGTACAGCGAGACAAGCACTTGTGCTTCGATGTGGGGATGGATGAGTTTTTACCTAAGCCTGTTAATCAAGGCAAGCTGAGAGAGATTGCCGCGAGTTTTATGTCGGATAAAAGCGATCTCGCGGGCGAAAGTGAGCAGAAGATTGTTTAGGTTCAACTAGCTGATGTCTCGCTAAAGCATACTCAATCAAATAAAACTCCGACTGAATCCGTCGGAGTTTTTTTAGCTAATTAGTACTTGGTTAGCTAACACATATCGAGTTAATCAAAACATTTAGATAGCCAATGCACCGCTTATCAATACAGATTGAATTCATAAGTTGTTGTACTTAAGACGTAAGCAAGGAGGAACGGTTGTCATATGGGTGAAATGCAACTGCCACGAAAATACGCTTAATTTGTCACAATTTCGTAATAGCATACTGCCAACTTGAACTCCTGTTTAACCTTAACGAAATTCAACCTGTGAGAGCCTAAGATGTTCAAACCTTTGTATGTATTTGATATGGATGAAACGCTGATCAATGCCGATGCAGCGATGCTATGGAATGAATTCTTGGTTGAAAAGGGCATTGCCACAGCCCCCAACTTTATCGAAGAAGATAAGCGCTTAATGGGCCTGTATTCAGAAGGTAAGCTGAACATGGAAGATTACCTAAGATTTTCCATGCAGCCACTAGCCGACATGCCAACAGAGCAAGTCACCGCATTGGTTGAAGAGTGTGTCGAACAGCATATTTTGCCTAAGCAATTCAAGCAGTCGAAACCTTTGATTGAACAGCTAGAAAATGACGACATCGATATGCTGATCATTTCTGCCAGCGTAACTTTCTTAGTGGAAGCCGTGGGCCGTAAGATGGGTATCGAAAACGCACTTGGTATCGATTTGATTGAAAAACAAGGCCGTTTTACGTCTCAAATATCAGGTGTACCAAGTTACCGAGAAGGTAAAGTCACCCGTTTAAAAGAGTGGTTAGACAACCAAGAAACCAACTACTCAGACATTCACTTTTATACGGATTCAATCAACGACTTACCTTTGTGTGAACACGCTGATTTTGCTTATTTGGTGAACCCATGCCCGCGTTTAAAAGCGTTAGCCGATCAACCGAATTGGTCGATTCTCGACTGGGATTAACGCGATTCTTATATTCGAATTAGCTTCGTTCTAGAACTCATCAAGCCGCTGACACAGCGGCTTTTTTGCATCATCAGTCTAATGTTCGATTTATTACCTCAGCTGACAAAAGTACGTATGTAACAATTCAATAACATCCATTCCTCAGTTGTAAATCAAACCACCACCTTTCAATCCCTTGATAGCACTCACTTTCCTGCCTTAGCTGTCTGTGTGTAACAAATATTTTACAAATTGACAGGGTTTCATCGAAATTGCCCATTTTCCTCCACCCATTCCATTATCTCGGCTTGTGGGCCAAATTTAATTAAGGACAAAAAACAATCATTTCATAAAAAACGTAACACAAAACCAATAGGTACAAGGAGAAAGTTCATGGTGGATACATACAACCCGCTTGGCACGGATGGATTCGAGTTTGTTGAATACACGGCCGTTGACCACAAGGGAATTGAGCAACTTAAAGCGCTGTTTGTGTCACTTGGTTTTGCTGAGATCGCTAAGCACCGTTCAAAAGAGGCTTGGCTGTATCGACAAGGTGACATCAACTTTATCGTCAATGAACAGCCACACAGCCAAGCTGAAGCGTTTGCTAAGGTACATGGGCCATCGGTCTGCGGCATGGCTTTTCGTGTGAATGAAGCAACGACGGCCATGGAGCAAGCGTTCAAGGGCGGTGGTGAAGAGTACAAAACAGAAATAGGGCCGATGGAGCTGAGCATTCCTGCCATTTACGGTATCGGTGAAAGTTTGCTTTATTTCGTAGACCGTTACGGCAAGCAGAGCATCTATGATGTTGATTTCCGATTCTATGATGATGCGGAAGAGCGTATGGCGAAAGCTGATGTAGGCCTTTACGAGATCGATCACCTCACGCACAACGTGAAACAAGGCAACATGGACCTGTGGTCTGGTTTTTATGAGCGTATCGGCAACTTCCGTGAGATTAGATACTTCGATATTGAGGGTAAGCTAACAGGCCTTGTGAGCCGCGCCATGACCTCACCATGTGGCAAAATCCGTATCCCTATCAATGAGTCTTCAGACGATAAATCACAAATTGAAGAGTTTATTCGCGAATACAACGGTGAAGGCATTCAACACATCGCACTTGCTACAGATGACATCTACAAAACAGTGAAAACCCTGCGTGATCGCGGCATGGACTTTATGCCAACCCCAGACACCTACTATGAGAAAGTTGACGATCGTGTGAAAGGCCACGGTGAAGACACCGACCTGCTTCGCGACCTGCGCGTTCTGATTGATGGCGCGCCGACCAAAGACGGCATCTTGCTGCAAATTTTCACGCAGACAGTAATCGGGCCTGTGTTCTTTGAAATCATCCAGCGTAAAGGCAACGAAGGCTTTGGCGAAGGCAACTTCAAGGCGCTGTTTGAATCGATTGAAGAGGACCAGATTCGTCGAGGAGTATTAGACGATGCATAAATGGATCTCATTTCCTCATCGGGAGGGGGTATGCTCGAAACAAGCGCATGCCGACTTCCCTGAAGAGGCAATCTATGAGCGAGAGGCGGGCCGAAGTGGTTTCTTTGGCCCTGCCGCTCACTTTCATCACCAACATGCGCCAACAGGTTGGTCGGAGTGGGAGGGCGATTTACGTCCTCGCGCTTTTGATTTTACGCTGGTGGAGAAAGCTAGCCAGATAACCCCTTGGGCGGTGCCTCATCTTTTGCACAACGCAGACTGCAAAATCCGCGTATGGCGCATGGATGAGAAGATGGATTTCTTGGTGCGTAACTCTGACGGTGATGAGCTGCTGTTCATTCATCAAGGCAGCGCCGATCTCTATTGTGACTATGGTCATCTAGAGGTGAGTGAAGGGGATTACGTGATGATCCCGCGCTCAACCAACTGGCGCTTGGAGCCAAGCGAGCCGATGTTCATCTTGATGATTGAGAACACCGACGCGGCTTACTCGTTGCCAGAGAAAGGCATGGTCGGCAATCACGCGGTATTTGATCCGGCGGTTCTTGAAACCCCGTCGATCAACGATCAATTCCGCGCTCAATATTCAGAAAACCAAACCCAAGTTCAGGTGAAGCGCCACGACAAAGTCAGTGTGATCACTTATCCGTTCAATCCATTGGATGCAATTGGCTGGCATGGTGATTTGGCCGTGGTGAAGGTGAATTGGCGCGATATCAGACCGCTGATGTCACATCGCTACCACTTGCCACCGTCTGCACACACTACCTTTGTTGGCGCAGGCTTTGTGGTGTGCACCTTTGTACCACGCCCGATTGAGAGCGATCCAGGTGCGCTGAAAGTACCGTTCTACCACAACAATGATGACTACGACGAAGTGCTGTTCTATCACGCTGGTGACTTCTTCAGTCGCGACAATATTGAAGCGGGCATGGTGACCTTCCATCCAGCTGGCTTCACGCATGGGCCTCACCCTAAAGCCTTTAAGGCAGGTCAGGCGCATAAGAAAAAGTTCACCGATGAAGTCGCGGTGATGATCGATACTCGCCATGCACTGCAGTTCTCTGACGAACTTGATAGCGTTGAGAACAAAGAATATGTCTACAGTTGGCAAGAGAAGTAAGGGGCAACAAGGATGAAATTAGCAACCAAGAAAAATGGCACTCGCGATGGCCTATTGATGGTCGTGAGTAAAGATCTCAAACAGTGCGTGCCAGCGACGGAGATTTTCCACGCAATGCATCTTGCACCCACCATGCAGGTAGCCTTGGATAACTGGGACAGCGTTGCTCCTCAGTTAGAAGAGTTATACACCTCGCTCAATAACGGGCATGTGACGGGAAGTGAAGTGTTTGCCACTCAGTATTGTGAATCACCATTGCCACGCGCTTATCAATGGGCTGATGGCAGCGCTTATGTAAACCACGTTGAACTGGTGCGTAAGGCTCGTGGTGCTGAAATGCCAGAAAGCTTCTGGGTCGATCCATTAATGTATCAAGGCGGCTCAGATGCCTTTATTGGTCCACGTGACAATATTGAATTTGCTAGCGACGGGTGGGGTATCGATTTTGAGGGCGAAGTCGCGATTGTGACCGGTGACGTGCCAATGGGTGCAAGTGCTAAACAGGCGCACGAGTCGATTCGATTACTGATGTTGGTGAACGATGTGTCGCTGCGCGGCTTGATTCCGGCTGAGCTCGCGAAAGGCTTTGGTTTCTTCCAGTCTAAACCGTCTTCGGCGTTCTCTCCGGTTGCGGTAACACCTGATGAGCTTGGCGAGCAATGGAAAGGCAGCAAGGTACATCTACCGTTGATATCGACCTACAACGACCAGCCTTTTGGTTGTCCGAATGCGGGCGTCGATATGACTTTCAACTTTGCTGAACTAGTAGTCCATGCTGCGAAAACTCGCCCACTATCGGCCGGTGCAATCATTGGCTCGGGCACGGTTTCTAATAAGCAAGGCACTGACCACGGCACCTCAATTGCCGAAGGCGGTGTGGGTTATTCATGTATTGCCGAAGTGCGAATGATTGAGACGATTCGTGATGGTAAGCCTTCGACTCAATTCATGTCGTTTGGCGATTCGATCAAGCTTGAGATGTTCGATGCAGCGGGTGACTCCATTTTTGGTGCGATTGACCAAAAAGTGAGCCAGTATCGAGCGCTATAATCCACGTAATAGGATTTCTGTATGAGTGAGAGCATCGTGAACAAGAACATTATACTTTACGGTTACTGGCGCTCGTCCGCAGCCTATCGAGTGCGTATTGGATTAAACCTGAAGCAACTCAACTACGAGTCTAAATCGGTGCACTTGGTGCGTAATGGCGGTGAGCAGCATGCCCCACAATATCGTGAGCTCAACGCCAGCCAATTAGTGCCCGTGCTGGTGGATGGTGAAGTTCAACTCAATCAGTCACTGGCTATTCTTCAATATCTCGATGAACACTATTTGTGTGAGAGCAGCCCTGACTCCTCGCTCATTCCAGAGCAAACACCATTGCGCTATCAAGCACTGGCGATGGCTCAGGACATTGCGATGGAAATTCACCCTCTGAATAATCTACGTGTGTTGCAGTATTTGGAGCGAGAGTTGTCGTGCGAGCAAGAGGCAAAAATGGACTGGCTTCACTATTGGATGAGCCAAGGTTTCTGTGCTCTAGAAGAGAAGTTGGCAAAGCACAGAAAAGCACACGGTGACTCGGTGTATAGCCTCACGGATTCACCATGCATTGTCGATATCTGCTTGGTGCCGCAGGTGTATAACGCGCTGCGCTTTGGCGTTGATATGTCGCCGTATCCGTTGATTAACTCGATTGTTGAGGCGTGTAATCAGTTGCCCGCTTTTATTGAGGCGATGCCAGAGAATCAAGCGGATGCGAATGAGTCCATGTAGATTCATTGATGTAAACGCAAATACTCTTCCCTTGCGCTACCAAACCGTTTCTTGAAAGAAGCTGTTTCCAAAAATAAAAATATTAAATTCAGTGAGTGAGTGAGTGAGTGAATATTTATCCCATTTGGCACTAATATGGCCTTAATAAAAAAGCCTCGTTATTAAATAAGAGGCTTTAACCCAAGGTTTTATATTAGTTGTGATTATCATTCGATAATGCTAATAATAAATAACACCTTCGCCTTTCGTAATTAGAGTACCAGCTTCATTGGTAATTATTTTATCTAAATCAAATAGTGAACCAATCGCCGCATTACCCAATCCAGCTTCAACGAATTTACAAACGGCATCAATTTTTGGCCCCATAGAACCAGCAGGGAATGAAAATTCTGCTAAACCAGCAGGCGTTGCTTGCTTCATTTCTGCTTGGTCTTCTTTACCATAGTTACGGAAAATCGAACCATCTGTTAAGATAATAAATAAGTCAGCATGGATTTTTTCAGCCAGTAATTCAGCCGTAAGATCTTTGTCAATTACGCACTCTACGCCAGTACTCTTACCTTGCTCGATACTCACGGGAACACCGCCGCCACCACAAGCGATAACAAGATTTTCTGTATCTAGAAGAGTTTCAATTTGCTGAATTTCAACAATGTTTTTGGGCAGAGGAGAAGGCACAACGCGACGGTAGTACTCGCCATCAGCTTTAAATTGCATTGTGCTCTGAGCCATTAACTCTTTAGCTCGTTGCTCTGTATATACAGGGCCAACAAATTTAGTCGGGTTAGCAAACGCAGGGTCTTTTTTGCATACTTCAGTTTGCGTGACTAGCGTCGCTACGTCTAATTCAGGATCAATGTTTCTTAGCTCTTGTTGTAACATGTAGCCCACCATGCCACAGGTTTGAGAGCCTAGTACATCCATTGGGTACGAGGTCGTCTCTGGTGAATATTCGCTATAAGCTGCGTTTTGTTCCATCAACAAACCTACTTGTGGGCCATTACCATGAACGATAACAATCTCATGCTCGCGAGCGATCGCGGCAATACTCGCCGCGGATTTGATTATATTTTCACGTTGGTTCTCAGCCGTTAATGCTTGGCCTCTTGCTAAAAGAGCGTTACCGCCTAAAGCTAATACTATGCGCATGATAATGTCTCCGATCATTTTATAATGATTTTATTTTACGTAGGAATTAACCGCTTGTTATTTCTAGTTGGGTTCAAGCTTATTAATAACAATGACTAGGTTGTTAATTACTCTTAAGTAATTAACATGCCGAGATAGTATGGGAAAATAACCGTTCTAAATGTGATAGCTATCAAATTATCATTTGACTAGAAATGGAGCTGTGGAAACGGCAATTATTTAAATTCGATTAAATATCCATAAGCTTGGATACAATCTAGCGGTGGAGTCTTTTTTGGTATAAATGATTCGTCTTTAGTGAATATTATCTCAGGCTATAAAATGACTATTTTTCTATTTTTGTTTTAAATATGATGAGCAGATCGCATTAAGAACTTTAGAAAAGGCACGAGGCCATACTGAGGTGAGGATTCACGAGCTTAGTAGTTTAGAATCGGTTTTTATCGGCCAACCAAGGGCTGCTTAAAGTGTTTAGTGTTTAATGCTTCTCCCGTTACTTGCTTCATTCAGTCATCGGTTTTCAATCGGCTGCCTTTACTCCAGATGTTGTCTGATAGCTAAATGCTCCATATATCTTGCACACAACCGTTTGTCGGTAAAAGCCGTTTTACGGGGCACTAATCGAAAAGGGAGAGCTTTTGAACCAGGAAATGCCAAGGGTTAAAAATCATATTGTGACAATTTTGGACAAAAGCTTGCCAGTGCCTTTGCTAATTTAGAAAACCATGAATAATCACAGGTATTGCAAAGTTGTTGGGAAGAGCTAATGCGATTTTACTCATCGCACTAGCAAGAAAGTTGGATTAGTTTAGGTGCGGATTAATTCCTATTATGTTCAATCGCATCCCCCTTACAACGAAGAACGGCTCCCAATCGGGAGCCGTTCTTGTTTCTAAAGCCACTAGTTCTTTTTTACAAAACTAAAAGACCAAGCGAAACAAGCTATCCATACGATGCCAGTCCACCCTAGTAGTAGACTTAAGATAAATATTGGTGTGGAGTTGTGATGCTTCCTGTAACCGGCAATGAAGGAAGGTAAAAAGTACAAAAACAACAAAACCATTAATTGAATGAAACCAAGATCCATTGAAAATTCCACCATGTGAAAAACTACATATTAAACTGATTTAAATCGGTGTTCATTATGCCTGATTGCGCTTAATGGTGCATATCTTATTAGTTCATTGCAACCTATTGTATTTAAAGGTTTTATCATTGAAGTATCGCGAAATGAGTAAGAATTACATTTTTCGAGAGTTAGAGTGCCAAATGACCAAGGAAGAGGTCGCAAAACTGTGTTTTAAAAGTGTGAGAACAGTCACAGGATGGGATGAGGGCAATCCAATACCACCTGAATGTAAAAGGCTTATGAGGATGGCCAAAGGTCGGGAACTAAGCATTAGTGAAAATTGGGAACAGTTCAAAATGTTATATGACAGTATGGATCTGTCAACAGGCCAAGTGGTGAGACCGCAACAAATACTAGCAGGGATTGCGCTATTGGGGATTCAGTCGGAACTAGAAATTAAGACATCGACGTACCTTTTAAGGGTTGCTAGGTCGATAGCAAGAATTAAAGAGAAAGTTTAAACCCTAAATAAGAAACCCAACATTGAGAATAAATTGCTGAGTTTCTTCATCGAATGTTATTTTATAGAGGTTTTGCTTAAAACACTTTACCTGTTATATAAAATGTAGCGGACGCTGTGGGCGCTTCGATGATTTATGGCAAGCCCTACATTTAAAGACTTCCTCATATTCTATGTAACCCTCAGATAACATTATTTGAGGGGGGAAAGTACACTGACAAAGTTTATAGCCTAAAGCTTGGGCTATTTGAGCCTCAGCTAATTTCGTTGCTTTAGTTGCTTCCTCCAATGACTGTTCTATCGCTTGCTTGTTTTGAGAATCTGGCAATGCATCTTTAGTTTGTTTGACCAAGCCAATCGTGTCAGAAAGTAGAGAAATACCAACTCTAACACTTTGCATTGCTGTAGTTAAATCGTCCATTTTATTCTCCAAAATTTATAAAGGCCCTTAGAAAAGGAATTTCTATATTTTAATGTAGAAGTTTTTCATCCTGTACCTTGTTAAAGTAATAATACTAAATACTTTACTTAAAGAACAATAGGTTATGTAACCAAACACGGTGTATTGAGCATAAACTATAATGTTGCTCTATAACGTTTCGAGCATAATTCTAGCGCGTAAGCTTGCAACTAGAGCAGAGCTTTGCAAGCGCTGATAGTTAGAATTTACCCCGTGATACATCTCGGGGATTAACAGCCAACAGCATGAGAAGAATGGATAACTTTTAGTATTGCAAAAGGTCATTAACAGGATATGAACGAGTAAAAGCACTAAGTAGAAATGGGGCAAAAGTGAGTCAGCCGTGATTGACTGACTCAAGGGAAGCTCTCTTAGCTATTTGATCGGAATATAGATTTCGGTTTTTAAATTCTCAGGTTTAGTTCGTCTTGGGTCTCGATTCAGGTACACCTCAAAGCATGGTTGATCTCGCAGTTCAAACCCACTCTCTGGTAGCCATTTCAAGAGTAAATAGCTATAAGCTTCAGAGAGTTTCTCGTAAGTACCTTTGTGTAAGGCCTTGGCATATTTGCCACCCAAGATTGTCTTGCGCTCGATACCTTCAGGTAATTCCATCTCAGTAACGATCGTTGCACATGCATCGTAGCGTATATTATCTACAAGGGTTATATTCGGGTCGTCATGGCTTATTCCTATCGTTATTGTCTCGGGTTGAATTAAGCGATTAGAATAAACAAACGGCATCAGTTGACCCCATGCGGTTGCAGCAGCATCATTGTATTTGCCACTACCTCTGGAATACAGGACTTCCGTAGACTTGCGATCGACAACGTTTATATTCATCTTTATGTCCTCAAAACTAGTGAGTTGTTGCCCTTTTAAGGCAGGAACTGTTTTTTGATGACGAATATACGATGGTGTACAAGAGAACTGCTTTCGCATCGCCTTATTAAAAGAAGCTTGGTTTTCATAGCCACAAGAAAAAGCAATCTCAGTCATGCTCTCATCTCCATAAGCAATACTTCGTGCCGCCCTCTCTAAAAGCAGGCGCTTACGCATCGCATATACACCCTCGCCATAATAGGCTCGGAACAAGTGATGAAAATGGTATTTTGAGAAGTGAAATTTTGATAATAGCTCTTCTATTACCATCGGTTGATCAAGGTGAGATTCTAAATACCTCACTACCTTCTCCAACCTCACATAGTTGTTCTGCATTACTTATACATCCATCCTATTTCGACATAGGTAGTGTCCTATACCGCGAGACTAAGTGATTTTCCATTATTGCTAATTTGTCTGAAAGTTTAGATTCAAGACCGTTTTCAAACCTGACATCAATCTAAAAAATACAAGCAACATAAGAAAAAGTAACTAAAGAACATTGCCAATTTGGCTACTGAATAAAACACTACGGGGCCGAAATGAGTTCGAGCAGTCTGTTGGAACGGCTTAAAGCTAGAGTTAAAAAGTGACAGACATATCCTGACTACTCTACCTAAAAACATCGAATACTAAGATCAAAAAAACCTCCACAGCGTCACTTCATTATCCGTGGAGGGGCGCTTGTAGTGGTACGCTGAATTTGGTCACTTAGTTAGAGGTGATATCATCACCTCATAAGTTAACAGGTGACACTATGACAAAACGTACAAGAAGACTATTTAGCGCTGAATTCAAATTAGAAGCGGCACAACTGGTTCTAGATCAGAACCACTCTGTGACAGAGGCTGCTCAAGCTATGAATGTTGGGAAGTCCACGATGGATAAGTGGGTTCGCCAACTAAAAGAGGAACGTCAGGGGAAAGCACCTAAAGCATCGCCGATGACGCCTGAGCAAATTGAAATACGTGAATTAAAAAAGAAGTTAGCTCGCCTTGAAGAGCATAATGAAATATTAAAAAAAGCCACGGCTCTGTTGATGTCGGACTCACTGAACAATTCTTGATAATCAAGAAACTCAAGCAGAGCCACAGCGTAAAAATATTATGTGAAGTGTTCAATGTTCATCGAAGCAGTTATAACTACTGGCGAAAACGTCCAGTAGAAATTGATGCCGAAACAGCAAAGCTCCGTAGTTTAGTTAGCGAGGCACATGCCGCAAGCAACGGTTCTGCGGGAGCGAGAACCATTGCTGACATAATAACGAGTCAGGGAACTAACCTGAGTCGCTACAGAGCAACGAAGTTCATGAAAGCCCTTGGTCTAGTGAGCTGCCAAGTGCCAAAACACAGGTATCGTAAAGCATCACAAGAACATATTGAGATCCCAAACCTCTTAGGCCGCCAGTTTGCAGTTACGGAGCCAAACAGAGTTTGGGTTGGTGACGTTACTTATGTTTGGACTGGCTATCGTTGGATGTACTTAGCCGTAGTTTTAGACCTGTTCGCTAGAAAAACGATTGGTTGGGCAATGTCATTATCGCCCGATAGTCGATTAACTCGTAAGGCTCTTGCCATGGCTTATGAGTCTCGTGGTAAACCACAGGGCGTCATGTTTCACAGCGATCAAGGCAGTCATTATACAAGCCGAAGTTATCGGCAATTACTGTGGCGCTTTCAGATCAAGCAAAGCTTATCTCGACGAGGAAATTGCTGGGATAATGCACCAATGGAACGCTTCTTTAGAAGCTTGAAGACGGAATGGATACCTACAGTAGGTTATCGGAGCTTTGCAGAGGCACAACAAGAAATTACTCGATACATTATTGGGTATTATTGCCAACTCCGCCCGCACCAATACAACGGTGGTTTGACTCCCAATGAATCAGAACGATTGTTCTGGTTAAACTCTAGGAACGTGGCCAATATCAGTTGACCACTACAATTTTCAATACGTTAAGTGCAAATACTACTAATCTGTCCAAGGTTTAGAGGACCTTGAACAGATTAGGTATACACGAGCTTAAATTAAACGTTGGAACGCGCGTTTTTCTTCTTTGATTTATAGGCTTTCATTGAAATTTTTAAAGCAAGCTGTTTTTGTTTAATTGAAATGAGTTGTCTAGTTACGACCTTATAGTGTAACTCTGTGATAAAGTTTTTTTCCCAAGGTGTAAGGCGGTCAAACCTCAATAAAATAGTGTCATTGAGTACATTGAACAACTCGTATTGGCTTTTATCCATTCGACTGCTAAGCATTCAATTAGAGCACTTAGCTAGAGAAATGACGTTAAGGCTTTCTACTTTCTCATTTTTTCCTAAGGTAATGATTCGATAAGAGATCCCACTCTCTAATAGTGGTCTTATTTCGATGTTGTCACAAAAACTAACGGCGACTTTTTCTACTAAGCGGTCCATATTCAAAGTTTTCTTTTTTACGAAAACAAGAGTGACACTATCGCCCTCTGACTGTGTATTTACGAGTGTGATTGAG